>NZ_JAKKOR010000012.1:0-269596 GCF_021738805.1 Gordonia liuliyuniae
GTCGGGTCACCGAACGGGTGCTCCGCGATCTCGCGGGCGGTCTCCTGACCTTCGGGGCCTTCGACGGCGACGAATGCGACGCCGTCCGGACTTGCGACTCGACCGAGTTTCATGTCCCGAAGACTATCGCACCGAATATCGTGTTCTATACTTTGAAACTACAATCTCACTATTTGGTACCCGAATCTCTACTTCGACGGTCCCGCGAAGCCGTGAACACAGGGAGGCTCCCCATGCCCGAACCGCACTCGGTCTCATCGGCCCAGCGATGGACGATGCTGGTGAGTTCCCTCGTCGCAGCGATGACGACGACGTGCGCGACTTCGGGTGTCGCATACGTCATTCCGGAACTGCACAGCGAACACGGGATGTCACTCTCGGATGCGGCGACGTTGGCCGCGATCCCGACCGTCGGTCTCACCCTGACGATCATCGTGTGGGGCGCTGCTCTCGACCGTTTCGGCGAACGTCGCGTACTGCTGGTCTCCCTGCTGGTCACGCTGGTCGGCACCATCGGCGCTCTCGTCGTCGCGGCGACCGGCGGCGGTTTCGCGGCACTCGCCGCTCCTCTGCTGCTCGGCGGGCTGGGGTCCGGCGCCGCCAACGGTGCGAGCGGACGCATCGTCGTCGGATGGTTCCCGGCGAACCAGCGGGGCACCGCGATGGGAATCCGTCAGATGGCACAGCCGCTGGGCATCGGCGTGTGCGCGCTGACGATGCCGGTGTTCGCCCAGATGTGGGGGCTGTCTGCCGCGTTCGCGGTACCGGTCGCCGTGACCGTGCTCGGCCTCGTCGCGGTCGCCGCCGCCATCGTCGACCCACCGCTGCCCGCAGCGACCGGGTCGGCCCGCGATGCCAACCCGTATCGCCGCAACACCTTCCTGCAACGGGTGCACACGGTGAGTGTCCTGTTGGTGATCCCGCAGTCAATGCTGTGGACGTTCGTCCCCGCATGGCTGATCGTCGCTCACGAGTGGACACCCCTCGCGGCGGGCGCACTGGTGACTAGCACGCAGGTGCTCGGCGCGATCGGCCGAATCGTCGCGGGCCGCGCATCCGACGTCATCGGCTCGCGGATGAAGCCGATCCGCGTGATCGCGATCGTCGCCGGCGCCTCGAGTGCCGTCCTCGCCCTCACCGACGCGATCGGCAGTCCGGTCGCGGCCGCAGTCATGGTGGTCGCGACCGTGAGCGCCGTCGCCGACAATGGGCTCGCGTTCACCGCGATCGCCGAGTTCGCCGGGCCGTCGTGGAGTGGCCGCAGCCTCGGCGTGCAGAACACCGCGCAGTACGTCGCGACGGCTGCGGGCACCGCCGGCTTCGGGCGGCTCATCGACGCGGCAGGCTATCCGGCGGCGTTTGGGATCGCTGCGATAGCGCCACTGATCGCCGTCGGGCTGGTCCCGCGCGACCCGGCTCGTCGTACCAACGAGTAGAACAGCCGATTCGGCAATTTCAGCGTAGTTCTCGCCGCATACGCGTTGGTATGACGAGAAGATCAGTTTCCGCACATACCGGACGAACAGGTCCGAGAATCGCACCATGGACACGGGGGTCTATTCACGGGGGCAGATGTTGGCGCGCTGGCCGCGAAGGGAGATCGACCGGGCGATAACCGATGGACGCCTGGTCAGTCTGCGCAGACGATGGTGGGCGAGGCTCGACGCCGACCCCGACGTCGTACGCGCTGTTCGCGCGGGCGGGGTGCTCACGTGCACGTCCGCGCTCAGAAGGCACGGGGTCTGGGTTCCACCGACCGACCGACTCCACATCCGGGGCAACGACGCGACCTCACGCCTGCGTCCGGACTGGTGCAGGCAGCACGGTCGACAACCAGCGGAATGCGAAGCGGTCGACGATCTGCCCACCGCGCTCCTACACGCGGCGCGTTGTCTGCCGTCCGAGGACTTCGTCGTCATCTGCGACTCGGTGTTGAACAGGCAGCTGATGTCGGCGACAGATCTCGCCGTTCTCTTCGCGACGCATCCGAAGTGCGTCGTCCACAGCCTCGAACTGTGTGACGGGCGCGCCGACTCGGGAACCGAGTCCATGGTACGACTTCGCCTGCGAGCACCGAACCTCAAAGTCCGGCCGCAGGTGTACATCCCGGGGGTGGGCAAAGTCGACTTCGTGGTCGGGCGATCGATGCTCATCGAAGTCGACGGCTTTGAGTATCACGCCGCCCCGCACGCCTTCGAGAACGACCGGCTCCGCGACCTGCACGCACGGGCACTCGGCTACGACCCGATCCGGCTCACCTATACGCAGGTGGTCCACCAGTGGAGCGTCGTCGGTCCGCTGCTCGCGGAGATGATTCGTCGCGGCGACCACCAGCGACGGTTGCCGACCGTCGTACCAACGCGTATCGCGCGGGAACAGGCCGTTTGAGGCGAGTCCTCACGCCATACGCGTTGGTATGACGACGCGACCTTAGACGGCGGCCAGGATCCGGTCGCCGACCTGCGACGTCGAACCGCGCGACTCGCCGCGCGACGCCACGTCGGCGGCAACCGCCTTCTCGACGCGGACCGCGCCCTCGTCATCGCCGAGATGACGCAGCAGCAGAGCCACGGACAGGATCGCGGCGGTCGGATCGGCGAGCCCCTGGCCTGCGATGTCCGGTGCGCTGCCGTGGACCGGCTCGAACATCGACGGGTTGGTGCGGGTCGCGTCGATGTTACCGGACGCGGCCAGACCGATGCCCCCGGAGACCGCGGCTGCGAGGTCGGTGATGATGTCGCCGAACAGGTTGTCGGTGACGATCACGTCGAAGCGGCCGGGATCGGTGACCATGAAGATGGTGGCGGCATCCACGTGGAGGTAGTCGGTGGCGACCTCAGGGAACTCGGCGCCGACCTCGTCGACGGTCCGGGCCCACATCGAGCCCGCGAACGTGAGCACGTTGGTCTTGTGGACCAGCGTCAGCTTCTTGCCGCGCGACTGCGCACGGACGAACGCGTCACGGACGACGCGTTCGATACCGAAGCGAGTGTTGACACTGACCTCGGTCGCGACCTCGTTCGGGGTGCCGACGCGGATGGCGCCGCCGTTGCCGGTGTACGGCCCCTCGGTGCCCTCGCGGACCACTACGAAGTCGATCGCCGGATCGCCCGCCAGCGGGGTCGTGACGCCGTCGAACAGGATCGAGGGCCGCAGGTTCACATGGTGATCGAGTACGAACCTCAGCTTCAGCAGGAAGCCGCGCTCGAGGACACCCGACGGCACCGACGGATCGCCGATCGCCCCGAGGAGGATCGCGTCGTGCTCGCGCAGCGACGCGAGGTCCTCGTCGGTGAGCAGGTCGCCGGTGGCATGGTAGCGGCGGGCACCGAAGTCGAACTCGGTGGTCTCGACCTCGGGGTGCAGTTTGCGCAGGACTTTCAATGCTTCCGCGGTGACCTCGGGACCGATCCCGTCGCCGCCGATGACGGCGAGCTTCATACTGCTCATCCGAGATCGACCTGCTTGATCAGGGTGGCCGAGACTGCGTCGCCGATCGACGCGAGCAGGTCTTCGCTGAGTTCACGATCGACACGCAGCAGCATGGTCGCACCGTCGCCGTCGGCGTCCTGAGCGAGCGCCGCGGCCTCGATGTCCACACCGGCGTCGCCGAGCAGCGAGCCGATCTTGCCGAGAGTGCCCGGCTGATCGCCGTAGCTGACGAGCAGGTTGCGACCCTGCGCGCGCAGGTCGAAGTTGCGTCCGTTGACGTTGACGATCTTCTCGACGTACCGCGGACCGGTCAGGGTGCCCGCGACGTTGACGACGCTGCCGTCGGCGAACACGGCCTTCACATCCACCTGACTGCGGTGGTTCGGGCTCTCCGATTCGGTGACGACCTCGTGGGTGACGCCGCGCTCGGATGCGACGGCCGGCGCGTTGACGAAGGTGACCGGCTCGTCGACGACGGCCGAGAACAGACCGCGGACGGCGGACAGCCCAAGGACGTCGACGGGGCTGGACGCCAGTTCGCCGCGGACCTCGACGGTCAGGCCGGTCGGCATCCCGCCCGCGACGACACCCGCGAGGAGGCCGAGCTTGCGGGACAGCTCCAGCCACGGTGCGACCTCGTCGTCGACCGGACCGCCGGTGATGTTGACGGCGTCGGGAACGAAGTGGCCGGCGAGCGCGAGCTTGACGCTTTTCGCGACGTCGGTGCCCGCGCGGTCCTGCGCCTCCGCGGTCGACGCGCCGAGGTGCGGCGTGACGACGACCTGCGGGAGCTCGAACAGCGGCGAGTCGGTGCAGGGTTCGGAGCCGTAGACGTCCAGGCCCGCGCCACGAACGCGGCCCTCGGTGATGGCGGTGGCCAGCGCGGCCTCGTCGATCAGGCCGCCACGCGCGGCATTGACGATGATGAGGTCCTTGCGGACCTTCTTGAGCTGCTCCTCGCCGATGAGACCTGCGGTCTCCTTCGTCTTGGGCAGGTGGATGGTGATGAGGTCGGCACGCTCGAGGAGTTCGTCGAGAGGCAGCAGTTCGATGCCGAGCTGTGCTGCTCGGGCCGCCGACACGTAGGGGTCGTAGGCGACGATCTTGGCTTCGAACGCGGCGAGGCGGGCTGCGACGAGCTGACCGATGCGGCCGAGGCCGATGACGCCGACAGTCTTGTCGAAGATCTCGACGCCCGAGAACGACGAACGCTTCCAGGTGTGTTCACGCAGTGTCGCGTCTGCCGCGGGGATCTGGCGGGCGGTCGACATCAGCAGCGCGATCGCGTGCTCGGCCGCCGAGTGGATGTTCGACGTCGGAGCGTTGACGACCATGACGCCGCGCTCGGTCGCCGCCGGAACGTCGACGTTGTCAAGGCCGACACCCGCGCGCGCGATGATCTTCAGCCTCTTACCCGCATCGAGGACCTCGGCGTCGACGGTGGTCGCCGAACGGACGAGGATGGCGTCAGCGTCGACGACGGCTTCGAGGAGCTTCGGGCGGTCCGGGCCGTCGACCCAGCGGACCTCGACGTCGCCGCCGAGTGCTTCCACGGTCGAAGGCGCAAGTTTGTCGGCGATCAGGACGACTGGGCGGCCGGCATCGGTCACAGGTTTCTCCAGAACTCTCGGGGACGGACGCCGTCAGGCTGCGCCGGACGACGATTCACACGCCTAGAGATTCTAGAGCCCTCAGACAGGGTCCACCCATCGACCCACCAGCGAATGTGGCGTCCGACACGCAGGGGCGGTACATTGCGAGCGTCGTATCGATTGCATCACGACCTGTGCAGGATCGCGCTCGGGGCTGGGTTCACCCAGGATCGCGCATCTAAGGTGGGGAGGTCTGCGCTACGGCGCCGGGCCCCAGGACAACACGCGAGTGGAGTGAATATGAAGAAGCTGACGATTCTCATCGCAGTCGTAACGGCTGCGATGGCGTCGCTCATCGGCATCGGGGTCGGTACCGCCGACGCCGCGGGCAAGGTCCCGCTGGGCGGAGGCTCGGGGATTCTGGTCCTCAAGGGAGGGAACACTGCTTCGGCGTGCACGGTGACCACCGTGGGACGCCCGACGTCGGGTTCGCATCGCGGCGAGTTGATTGCCGTGACGGCGGGCCACTGCGGTAAGCCGGGACAGCGGGTGCTGTCCGAGCGCTACCAGCAGCGCGGCCAGATCGGCACGTTCGCGTACAGCAGCTCGGACATCGACATCGCGGTCATCAAGTTGGATGCGTCGAAGGTCAACCCCGTGCGAACCGTCAACGGAGTGACGATCCGTCGAATCGACACGCGCGCACCGCAGTTCCCGACAGTGCTGTGCAAGACCGGCCGTACGACGGGCAAGACCTGCGGCGTCAACTGGACCTCGATCGGCGACCGCCACATCAGCCAGATGTGCGTCATCGAAGGTGATTCGGGCAGCCCCGTGGTCGTCGGCGACCGGCTCGTCGGCATGGTGAATGCGTACTACTTCCTGTCGTGCGTCGGACCCGAGACCGGAACCAGCAGCAAGGCGATCATGAAGCGCCTCAACCGCCTCGGCTACGGAGCCTTCAAGCCCGTGTAGCGGAGAGCGATTCGATAGCTCGACAAAAGCGGCGGCCTCCCCAGTGGGGAGGCCGCCGCTTTCTGCTCTCCCGCCGCCTGACAGGAGTCGAGAGTCAGCCCTGTTCGGCGAGATGCTTACGGATGACAGAGTCGGTGTGCTTGACGGCGGGCGTCACGAACTGGCCGAGGAGACCGCCGAGGACGCGCCCGGCCACACCGCCGGGCAGCGTGTAGTCGAACGCGATGTCGGCGCGTACCGTGCCCGGCTCGTCGCCGTCGGCGAAGCGCCACTGCGTGCCAGCCCCGAACCCTTTGATCGACGTCATCGTGATGAGTTCGTTCTCGATCCATTCGGTGCACTCGACCGTTGATTCGAGTGTCTTCGGTCCGACTTTGAGGACGGTCACGAACTGCGAGCCCTTGCCGCTGGTCTGCTCGGTGATCGGGCGGAACTCACTCACCCCGAACATGTACTTCGGCACGTTGCGGTAGTCGTTGACGAAGGCGAACGCGGCTTCGCGCGATCCCTCCATCGTGGTCTGGTGTCGAATCTCGGTCATCGATGCTTCTTTCGTGGTCGGAATGCCGGACGGGGTCGGTTACGTGCGGATCGGTTGCTCCAACGCGTCGCGTAACGCCTGCTCAGTCTGTCGAACAGCCTGACCGACGACGGGTTCGATGAGCGCACCCAACGCTCGACCGGCGAGTCCGCCCGGCAGGTTGTAGTCGAAGTCGACGTCGACGACCGTGTATCCGTCGTCGCCGTCGGTGAACCGCCAGCGCGTCGTCACGTCGAATCCCGCGACCGAGGACAGGACCAGCTCCTCGTTCTCGGTCCACACCGCGACTTCGAGTCGTGCGGACAGCGACTTCGGCCCTACCTTCATCACCGCGTCGTACTCGGCGCCGAGCCCCCGACTCCGGTCCCCGACCGGATCGAATGCGGTGACGCCGAACATCCACTGCGGGACGGTGTTCGGGTCGTCGACATACGCGAACACCGCACTGCGTGGCACCTGCGTGCGAACCGTGTGATGGACTCCGGGCATCATGGTCTCCTGTCAGATGTGAGCTGTTCCACGCCTACCATGCCATGCGCCACTGTCACGGTTGTCGATGGCCCCGTGGTGCGCGCGCCGGGCCCGCACATGCGTCAGGCCCCGCCCCGAGTAGTTCGGGGGCGGGGCCTGAGGCGGTACCGGGTTGAGGCCTTATGCGGTCTCGGTGATCGGACGATCGACCCAGCTCATCAGGTCACGCAACTTCTTGCCGGTGACCTCGATCGGGTGCTCGGCGTTCTGCTTGCGCAGGCCCTCGAGCTCGGTGTTGCCGTTCTCGACGTTCGCGACCAGGCGGCGGGTGAACTCGCCGGACTGGATGTCGGTCAGGATGGCCTTCATACGCTCCTTGGTGTCGGCGTCGATGACGCGCGGACCCGAGAGGTAGCCGCCGAACTCCGCGGTGTCGGACACCGAGTAGTTCATGCGGGCGATGCCGCCCTCGTACATGAGGTCGACGATGAGCTTCAGCTCGTGCAGGACCTCGAAGTAGGCCATCTCCGGCGCGTAACCGGCCTCGACCATGACCTCGAAACCGGTCTTGACCAGTTCCTCGGTGCCACCGCAGAGCACGGCCTGCTCACCGAAAAGGTCGGTCTCGGTCTCTTCCTTGAACGTGGTCTTGATGATTCCCGCGCGACCGCCGCCGATGGCGCTCGCGTAGCTGAGGGCCAGAGCCTGTCCCTCACCCTTCGGGTCCTGCTCGACGGCGATCAGGCAGGGCACGCCCTTGCCGTCGACGAACTGGCGACGAACCAGGTGGCCCGGCCCCTTCGGCGCGACCATCGCGACGGTTACGCTCGCCGGCGGCTTGATCAGGTCGAAGTGGATGTTGAGACCGTGACCGAAGAACAGCGCGTCGCCGTCCTTGAGGTTCGGCTCGATGTCCTCGGTGAAGATCTTGGCCTGGCTGGTGTCCGGAGCCAGGACCATGATGACGTCGGCCCAGGCGGACGCCTCGGCTGCGGTCATGACCTTGAGTCCCTGCTCTTCGGCCTTGGCGCGCGAGGCCGAGCCTTCGCGCAGGCCGATCGCGACGTCGACGCCCGAGTCGCGCAGCGACAGTGAGTGGGCGTGCCCCTGGCTGCCGTACCCGATGACGGCGACCTTGCGACCCTGGATGATCGACAGATCGGCGTCAGCGTCGTAGAAAAGTTCGATTGCCACAGCAATTCCCTTCGAATGGTGTTTAAGTGTTGTGCTTGTCGCAGCCCGGTCAGACGGCCGCTCGCGTCACGCCGTCGGGCGTCGGTTATCTATTGTCCCGCTAGCGGTTGGCCGACATGCTCTTGGGTCCACGACCGAGGGTCACTCCGCCGGATTGGGCGATCTCCCGGATGCCATACGGGTCCAGCATCCGAAGGAGGGCCTCGAGCTTCTCCGACGTGCCGGTCGCCTCAATCGTCACCGACTCGGGCGACACGTCGATCACCTTCGAGCGGAAGAGGTTGACCACGTCGATGACCTCGCTGCGGTTGGTCGCATCGCTGCGAACCTTGACCATCATGAGCTCACGGGAGACCGAGTTCGTCGGTTCCTGCTCGACGATCTTGATGACGTTGATCAACTTGTTGAGTTGCTTCGTCACCTGTTCCAGGGGGAAGTCGTCGACAGTGACCATGATGGTCATGCGCGAGATCCCTTTGAGTTCGGTCGGGCCGACGGCCAGCGACGCGATGTTGAATCCGCGGCGCGAGAAGAGTCCGGAGACGCGGGCGAGCACACCCGGCCGGTCCTCGACCAGAACGCTCAGCGTGTGGGTGGTGCTCACAGCGAATCCTTCCCTTCAGTGCTTGCTTGTTCTCTATCCGCTGCTTGTTCTCTATCCCCCGCTTGTTCTCTATCCCCCGCTTGTTCTCTATCCATCGCCTCGTGGATGTCGACCGGATCGGATGCCGCTTCGTCGTCGTCGAACAGCGGACGGATGTCCCGGGCGGCCATGATCTCGTCGTTGCCGGTGCCCGCTGCGACCATCGGCCACACCTGGGCGTCCTTGCCGACGATGAAGTCGATGAGGACCGGGCGGTCGTTGATCTCGCGCGCCTTGGCGATCGCCGGCGCAACGTCCTCTTCCTTGTCGACACGGATCGCGACGCAACCGAGCGCCTCGCCGAGCTTGACGAAGTCCGGGATCATTCGGCTGTGCGTCGACAGATCGGTGCTCGAATAGCGCTCCTCGTAGAACAGGGTCTGCCACTGGCGGACCATCCCGAGGTTGCCGTTGTTGATGAGTGCGACCTTGATCGGGATGCCCTCGATCGCACACGTCGCCAACTCCTGGTTGGTCATCTGGAAGCAGCCGTCGCCGTCGATCGCCCAGACCTCCTTGTCCGGAGCGGCGGCCTTTGCGCCCATCGCGGCCGGGACGGAGTAGCCCATGGTGCCCAGACCACCCGAGTTGAGCCAGGAGCGGGGCTTCTCGTATTTGACAAACTGGGCGGCCCACATCTGGTGTTGGCCGACGCCCGCGACGTAGACGGCGTCCGGACCTGCGGCCTTGCCGAGCTCCTCGATGACGAACTCCGGTGAGAGCGAACCGTCGGACTGGCCGTCGTAGCTGAGCGGGTACGTCGCACGGAGATCGTCCAGGTAGGCCATCCACGCGGTCAGGTTCGGCTTGGTGCCACCCGTCGCGAGCTCGGCGCGCAGCGCCTCCAGCAGGTCGACGAGCACGGCCTGGACGTCGCCGACGATCGGAACGTCGACGTCGCGGTTCTTGCCGATCTCCGCCGGATCGATGTCGGCGTGGATCACCTTGGCGTCGGGGGCGAACGAGTCGAGACGGCCGGTCACCCGGTCGTCGAAGCGGGCGCCGAGCGTGATCAGCAGGTCGGCACGTTGCAGCGCCGCGACGGCGCCGACCGCGCCGTGCATGCCAGGCATGCCCATGTGCAGTTCGTGGCTGTCGGGGAATGCGCCGCGCGCCATCAGAGTGGTGACGACGGGGATCCCGGTCAACTCAGCGAGTTCGAGCAGTTCCGGCGAGGCCTCGGCCTTGATGACGCCACCGCCGACGTACAGCACGGGCTGCTTGGCCTGCTGGATGAGGCGGGCCGCTTCGCGGATCTGCTTACCGTGCGGGCGGGTGACAGGACGGTAGCCGGGCAGGTCGAACTGCGGCGGCCACGAGAACGTCGTCTGCGCCTGCAGGATGTCCTTCGGGATGTCGACGAGGACGGCGCCGGGGCGGCCGCTCTCGGCGATGTAGAAGGCCTCGGCGATGACGCGCGGGATGTCTGCGGCCGAGCTCACCAGAAAGTTGTGCTTGGTGACCGGCATGGTGATCCCGGAGATGTCGGCTTCCTGGAAGCCGTCGGTGCCGATGAGCGCGCGGCCGACCTGGCCCGTGATCGCGACGACGGGGACCGAGTCCATCTGGGCGTCGGCGAGCGGAGTGACGAGGTTCGTCGCGCCCGGACCGGACGTGGCCATCATGACGCCTGCCCGACCGGCGACCTGCGCGTAGCCGGTGGCGGCGTGGCCCGCTCCCTGCTCGTGGCGGACCAGGACGTGCCGGACCTTCTCGGAGTCCAGGAGGGGGTCGTAGACCGGGAGGACGGCGCCGCCGGGAATGCCGAACACTGTTTCGACGCCGAGCTCCTCGAGAGTTCGGACCACCGACTGTGCGCCGGTGACCCGCTCGGGTGCGACTACCGCGTCGCCCGACCGCATCGACTCGGTCGACGGCGACTGCGGTCGACCCCCGGGTCCATGTGCTGCTGGAGTACTCACTGCACGTTCCTCATCCTCTAGTGCCAGCAAAAAATTTCTGACGGTCCCCCGCCGGTCCGGCCACCGAGGCAGCCGGGGTCCTGACAAGAAAAAACCCTCGACAGCGTGTGCTGGTCGAGGGGCGCGTCGTGGGTGTTTCGGAAGGGTCTACGAAGTGACCGATCAGGCGTTGACGCGCCGACCGATTACTACGAGAAGCTTCTGATCCATCACGAGGAACAAGGTAGGCCCCTGATCCGAGAGAGTCAAATCAACCGCGGGCGACGCCGAACGCCACGCATGGAACAATGGTGGCCGTGACCGACTCGGTATTCGACTTCAAGATCTCTCGACTCGCCTACGCTGGCGTACTCGTCTCCGTCCTCCTAGTGGTGATCATGATGGGCGGCTCGCTCTGGTTCGGTTTCCTGGCCGTCGTACCGGTCGCGCTCGTGTGGTGGATCAACCGTCTGCACACGCATGTGGACGCCGACGGCATCGTCGCCGTCGGCACGTTCAGCGAACAGTCGGTGTCGTGGGACGACGTCGCGGGTCTGCGCTTCCCGAAGTGGAGTTCGGTGCGCGCGGTGACTGTCGACGGCGACGACATCCGTTTGCCCGCAGTCGGCTTCGACGACGTTCCGCAGCTCTCGCTCGCGAGCGGTGGACGTGTCCCCGACCCGTTCGCCGCCGAGCGCGAAGCCCGCCGCTCCGCCCCCGATAAGCCCTGACGTCCCCGATTAAGCCCTGACGGAATCTGCACATGCCAGTGACCACGCGCGACATCGCGGAACTCATCGACGCGGCACGACTCACCGACGCCGCCCGCCAGCTGGCCGCTATGGCGCCGCAGGAAGCCGCGTCCGTCCTCGACGGTCTCGACACTCGACGCGGCACCATCGCGTTCCGACTGCTGCCGAAAGACGATGCGGTCCACGTGTTCGACGACATGTCGTCGAACACGCAGGCGCGGCTCATCGAGTCGCTCGGTACCTCCGAGGTGGTCGACGCATTCGACAACCTCGATCCCGACGACCGCGCCGAACTCCTCGACGAACTCCCCGCCACTGTCGCCAAGCGCCTGATCCGCACACTGTCGGACGTCGAGCGCGAGGCCACGTCGGTCGTCCTCGGCTTCGGCAAGAACTCGGTGGGCAGGCGGATGAGTCCCGAGTTCGTTCACGTGTACCGCGACGACACGGTCGCGCAGGGCATGGCCCGTGTCATCGAACGAGGCCACGACGCGGAGACGATCTACACGATCCCCGTCGTCGACCACGAACGCCGCCTGCACGGCGTGGTGAGCCTGCGCGATCTGCTGCTCGGCGACCCCGAGGCATCCGTCGAGGAGTACCGCCGCACCCCCGTCTACACCCATGCGACGACGTCCGCGGAGCTCGCGGCGCACCGATGCGTCGACCTCAGCCTGCCCGCGATGCCCGTCGTCGACAACGAAGATCGTCTGATCGGCATGCTGACCCTCGACGACGCGGCCGACGTGGTCGCCGCCGCCCGTGACGAGGACGCCGCCCGCGCAGGCGCGCACGAGATGTTGAAGACGCCGTACCTGCAATCGTCGGTGTTCACGATCACGCGGGCCCGCGTGGTGTGGCTGTTCGTCCTCGCCATCTCCGCGATTCTGACCGTCAACGTCCTCGAGGTGTTCGAGGGGACGTTGGAGCAGAAGGTGGCGCTGGCCCTGTTCATCCCGCTCCTGACGGGTATCGGCGGCAACACCGGATCGCAGGCTGCGACGACGGTGACCCGTGCGCTCGCGATGGACGAGGTCCGCGCGCGTGATGTGTTGCGGGTCGCAGGCAAGGAGGCACGTGTCGGCGTGATGATGGGCGCAGCTCTCGGCGTGGTGGGGTTCGCCGTCGCATCTGTCGTCTACGACACCGCCATCGGCACGGTCATCGGCGCGACCATCGTGTCGATCTGCGTCGTCGCCGCGACCGTCGGCGGCATGATGCCGCTGGTCGCGAAGATGGTCCGGGTCGATCCCGCCGTTTTCTCCACGCCGTTCATCTCCACGTTCTGTGACGCGACCGGCCTGCTCATCTACTTCACCATCGCGAAGACCGTCCTCGGCATCTGACCGGGGCCACCGTGGGCCGCGGCTGCCACACCCTTGAAGTTCCGGTCGCCCACGGGCGCGTAAACTTGCCGCACACCTGATCACAGCCCCTGACCGGGTCAGCAATCGACGTCTTTAGCGAGGATCTAACATGCCAGCCCTTCGGTCTCGCACCACCACGGTCGGCCGCGAAGCATCCGGCGCACGCGCCCTGTGGCGTGCCACCGGAATGACCGACGACGACTTCGGTAAGCCGATCGTCGCCATCGCCAACTCGTACACCCAGTTCGTCCCGGGGCACGTGCACCTCAAAGACGTCGGTGACATCGTCGCCGAGGCCGTGCAGGCTGCTGGCGGTGTGGCGAAGGAGTTCAACACGATCGCCGTCGACGACGGCATCGCGATGGGCCACGGCGGCATGCTGTACTCGTTGCCGAGTCGCGAGATCATCGCCGACTCGGTCGAATACATGGTGAACGCGCACACCGCCGACGCGCTGGTCTGCATCTCGAACTGCGACAAGATCACGCCGGGCATGCTCAACGCGGCCATGCGTCTGAACATCCCGACCGTCTTCGTCTCCGGCGGGCCGATGGAAGCTGGCACGTCGGTCGTCATCAACGGCGTCGTCCACCCGGGGACCGACCTGATCGACGCGATCTCCGCGTCCGCTGACAGCAACGTCAACGACGAGGAACTCCTCAAAGTCGAGCAGGCCGCCTGCCCCACCTGTGGTTCATGTTCGGGCATGTTCACCGCCAACTCGATGAACTGCCTCACTGAGGCGCTCGGTCTGTCCTTGCCCGGCAACGGCTCCACCCTGGCCACCCAGGTGGCTCGCCGCGACCTGTTCACCAGGGCTGGCGAGTTGATCGTCGACATCGCCAAGCGGTACTACCACGACGACGACGAGTCGGTGCTGCCGCGCAATGTCGCCACCCGCGAGGCGTTCGAGAACGCCATGGCCCTCGATGTCGCCATGGGCGGATCCACGAACACCGTCCTGCACATCCTGGCTGCCGCGCAGGAAGGCGAGATCGACTTCGATCTCGCCGACATCGACCGTGTCTCGCGCAATGTGCCGTGTCTGGCGAAGGTCGCACCGAATTCACCGAACTACTACATGGAGCACGTGCACCGCGCCGGCGGCATCCCCGCGATCCTCGGCGAACTGAACCGCGGCGGCCTGCTCAACACGAACGTCCGTCCGGTGCATTCCGCGTCGCTGGACGCGTTCCTCGCCGACTGGGACATCCGGAGCGGCACGACGACGGCCCAGGCGATCGAACTGTTCCACGCCGCGCCCGGCGGTGTCCGCACCACCGAGCCGTTCTCCACGTCGAACCGGTGGGACTCGCTCGACACCGACGCCGCGGACGGCTGCATCCGCGATGTGGCGCACGCCTACACCGCCGAGGGCGGCCTGTGCGTGCTGCGCGGGAACCTGGCGGAGAACGGCGCCGTCCTGAAGACGGCGGGCGTCGACGAGTCGCTGTGGCACTTCCAGGGCCCGGCGCGTGTCGTCGAGAGCCAGGAGGACGCCGTCCACGCCATCCTGTCGAAGGAACTCCAGGCCGGTGAAGTCCTCGTCATCCGCTATGAGGGGCCCGCGGGCGGGCCGGGCATGCAGGAGATGCTGCACCCGACGGCCTTCATGAAGGGCACCGGCATGGGTAAGAAGTGCGGGCTCGTCACTGACGGACGATTCTCCGGCGGATCGTCGGGCCTCGTCATCGGTCACGCCTCTCCCGAAGCCGCCGCAGGCGGTGACATCGGGCTGGTCGAAAACGGCGACGAGATCCTCATCGACGTCAAGACGCGCACTCTCACGATGCTCGTCGACGACGAGACGCTCGCCGACCGTCGCGCCAAGATGGAGGCCTCCGAACATCCGTGGGCCCCGCGCGACCGCGAGCGCACCGTCAGCAAGGCGCTGCGCGCCTACGCGAAACTCGCGTCGTCCGCTGACAAGGGCGCCGTCCGCGTCGTCGACTAGCTCGTGACGAGCGGGTTCGCGCCGTTGAACACGATCCAGACAGCGACGGCCACGCCGATGCCAATGATCAGCCAGACGGCCGACCCCCACGCGGGGCGCCGCGCCCACCCCCACCTGCGGTCCATCGAGTAGAGGCCCGGCCCGGTCAGGATGACCGCGGCGGCCGCGGCCGCCAGCATCACCTCGAACTCGATGCCGTTGTGGTCGCCGTCGGACGCGAAGAACCACACCCCGCCGGCGAGAGTCGCCTTGTACGTCATCGCGACGAGGATGCTCGACAGGACGGCGGCGCCCGCGATCGGCGTGAGGAGACCGAGGATCAGCAGTACGCCGCCCGCGGTCTCGCTGACGCCCGCCACCAGCGATAACGCTTTGGTGACCTTCTCGTCGAAGCCGAGGCTCGGGTCGGACGAGTGGGCGAGATAGTCAGCGAACCCGTCGGGGCCTGGACCGTTCATCCAGCCGGTCAACTTCTGCAGACCGTGGACGAGGAACACCCCGCCGAGCGCGAGACGCAAGATCAGCAGACCGAGATCGACCGTGCCGCGGCGGGCGGGCGCGACGGGCTCGGCGACCGGTCCGTCGACGGGGTCGTCGCTGAAGCGTTCGCCGCTTAAGGACGCGCCGCTGAAGGATTCGGTCTCGGGTGCGGGATCCTCGATCGGCAGGGTCGGCTGCGGCTCGATGTACGGGAGCGGATCCTGCGTGAGATGTTCGGCGGTGCGCCGCTCGCCGCGCGGGCGGTCGACTTCGTCGTCGAAGTCCTCGAACGGTTCGGTGGTCACCGGCTCGTCGGACGACCGGACCGGGATGGCGCTGCGCGGCAGGCGTGTCGTCTCCGACTCCTCGACCTCCCTCACGTCCTCAACCTCCCTCACTTCCTCGAACCGCTCGACCTCGTCGTCGTCCACGCGCTCGATGACGGCGGTGTCGTTGTCGTCGGCGGGCGACGACGCGTGCTCGATGAGCGACGTCGGCTCCCCCGCGTCGATGGCGTCGGTGACCTCAGCCGCGTCCTCCGCGGGCTGTGGGTCGGGCGCTGGGCGTCGCCGACGCTCGACCCCGTGTTGTTCGATGAAGTCGTCACGGTCGGGCCGGGGGCGACGCGGCCGTTGCCGCGGCACGCCGCCGTCCGGGTCGCGATCGTTGTCATTGGAACTACTCACATCACCGAGGTTATGCTCCCGGCACCGGCACTAGGCGCAGCGCCACCCGACGATTTGGTAACGATCGCATAGTCTGGAGTGATGCCGCTGCCATCCAGTCTCTCGCGGCGAGCCGTCACGGCGGCCGTCCTCCTCGCCACCGTTGTCGCATCCGGCGGGTGCGCGAGCTTCGATGACCAGCAGAAGACTGCCACCCAAGGCACGTTCAGCGAGGTGCCGGACGACGCGCAACAGGTGGCGCCGCCGAGCCCTCAGCCGGAGGAGCCCGTCGACCCGCCGACCGGCCCGTGCGTCGACCCGAATCCGTCGGTCGTCGCGACATGTCTGAACCAGACGTCCGGTGTACGACCCGCAGACGCCGAGGGAAAGACCACGTACGTCGCCGAACGCACCACCGGCAAGATCATCGTCTCCAAGCGGTACGGTCCGCAGCGGGCGGTGGCGACGGTCGACGTCGACGGTTCCGGCGACGGCGGGCTCGTCGACTTCGAGTTGTCGCCGACGTGGACGGAAGACCAGATGATCTTCGCGCTCATCACCACGCCGTCCGATAACCGTGTCGTCCGCATCGCACCGACCGGCTCGGTCAAGCCCGTGTTGACGGGCATCCCCAAGGGCGCGACCGGCAACATGGGGTCGATCACGTTCACCGGGCCGAACACGTTGACGGTCGCCACCGGCGACGCCGGGGACCCCGGTGCGACGCAGGACCGTTCGTCGTTGGCGGGCAAGGTATTCGAGATCAACCCGAACCAGCCGGCCCCGCGGCCGAAGATCGTCGCGAGCGGCCTGGGCTCCAATGTCGCGCTGTGCCCCGATCCGGAGGGCGGCCAACTGTACGTGGCCGACAGCGGGCAGTCCGGCGACCGGCTGTCGATCGTCGCCCAGAACTCGTTGAAGACCTTGTGGACGTGGGCCGACCGGCCCGGCCTGACCGGCTGCGCCACCGGTACTGACACGATCTCGGTGGCCGTCGGCGCCAAGAAGCGCATCGACGTGTTCACCAAACCGGATGGTGCGAACCCCGTCCTCGGCGAACCCTCCGAAGAGGATCTGGCGAAGGCCTACGGTGCGATCGGTCGTTTGACGACCCTCGGCGGCTCGATTCAGCTGGCTACGATCAACAAGACGGTGCCCGGCATGTCGACGAAGTCGTACGACGACCGGGTTGCCATCTATACCCCGAAGGGCGGCGGAGCCGAGGACCGCACATAGGCGGACCGCTCTTCCGTCGTGCCCGGTCGTCCCCGCCGGTGGCTCGGAGCTTGCGTCGCAGGGGTGTGGTCTGACGCGAAGTTACTGGGCGCCGCAGGCGGCGAGGACGAGTTCCTTGACACGGGCCGGGTCGGCCTGGCCGCGGGTCGCCTTCATGACGTCGCCGACGATCTTGCCTGCGGCCTGCACTTTGCCGCCACGGATCTTGTCCGCGATGTCCGGGTTAGCGGCGAGCGCGTCGTCGACTGCCTTCTGCAGTGCGGAGTCGTCGCGCACCACTTCCAGACCGCGGTCGGCGACGATCTGCGCGGGCTCGCCTTCCCCGTCGAGCACCGCGGTGACGACCTGCTGAGCCAGCTTGTTGGTGAGTTTGCCCTCTTCGACGAGGCCGATGACCTCGGCGACCTGCGTCGGCGTGATCGACAGTTCCGCCAACTCGACGCCGCGACTGTTGGCCTGCTGCGCGAGGAACGACACCCACCAGCTGCGGGCGGCGGACGCGGACACGCCAGCTTCCGCGGTCTCGATGATCAGGTCGACGGCTCCGACGTTCACCAGGTCGCGCATCACCTCGTCGGAGACGCCCCAGTCCTCCTGGATGCGAGCGCGCCGGATCCACGGGAGTTCGGGAAGCGTCGCACGGATCGACTCGACCCAGGCCGGGTCGGCGACCACCGGCGGCAGATCCGGCTCCGGGAAGTAGCGGTAGTCTTCGGCCGTCTCCTTGCGGCGGCCCGCGGAGGTGGTCCCGTCCGCCTCCTGGAAGTGGCGGGTCTCCTGGATCACTTCACCGCCCGCCGTCAGGACGGCGCCCTGACGCTGCATCTCGAAGCGGACCGCCGTCTCGACGCTGCGCAGCGAGTTCACGTTCTTCGTCTCGGTACGCGTGCCGAACTCGGCCGCGTCCTTGCGCATGAGCGACAGGTTCGCATCGCACCGCATCGACCCCTGGTCCATCCGAACGTCCGAGACGTTGAGTGACTTGAGCAGGTCGCGGAGCGCGGTCACGTAGGCGCGCGCCACTTCCGGAGCACGCTCCCCTGCGCCCTCGATCGGGCGGGTCACGATCTCCACGAGCGGAACCCCCGCACGGTTGTAGTCGAGCAGCGAGTGGCTGGCGCCATGGATGCGGCCCGTGCTTCCGCCGATGTGCAGCGACTTACCGGTGTCTTCCTCCATATGCGCGCGCTCGATCTCCACCCGCCAGGTGGTGCCGTCGTTCAGGACGACGTCGAGGTGCCCGTCGTACGCGATCGGCTCGTCGTACTGGCTGATCTGGTAGTTCTTCGGCTGATCCGGGTAGAAGTAGTTCTTCCGCGCGAACACGCTCGACTCGCGGATCGAACAGTTCAACGCCAGCCCGATCTTGACCGCGGACTCGATGGCCGTGGCGTTCGCGACCGGCAGCGCGCCGGGCAGCGCCAGGCACGACGGACACACCTGCGCGTTCGGGTCACCGCCGAACGTCGTCGGGCACCCGCAGAACATCTTGGTCTCGGTGCCGAGTTCGACGTGGACCTCCATGCCCATCACCGGGTCGAAATTCTCGATGACGTCGTCGAAGTCCATCAGATCGTCGGTAGCCGCACTCATGCGCTCCATCGTATCTGGGGGTCGATATCGGGGATCGCACCGATGCCCCGATCACGGTCCCGCTCGTAACGTGGACGGCATACGGAGCGCACGAAGCGCCCCGAACGACCGCCCCGAATAACGAGGAGAAGACCCGCCATGAGCTTGCCCCCGTACACCTCCGACCCCACCGTCCCCGCACAGCCGCGCCGACTGCACCGATCGCGCACCGACCGGAAGATCGCGGGCGTCGCAGGCGGTCTCGCCGACTACTTCGGCGTCGACTCGACCTGGGTGCGGATCGCATTCGTCGCGTCGATCCTCCTGCCGGGTCCGCAAGTGCTCCTCTACCTGATCCTGTGGCTGGTAATCCCGCAGGACTGACGTTCTCGACCCGTGGGACGACCACATCACCCGAAGATCGCGCGAGCACCTCGGTAGTGGTCGAGCGGGACTGTCTTGGTGTGGCCGACAGCGTCGGCGAACGGGACCCGGACAATGTCCATGCCGCGCAGCGCGACCATCTGGCCCCACGCCTCGTCGGCGACGAGATCGCTGACGGCCTGGCCGAACCTGGTGCCGAGCACACGGTCCCATGCGGACGGGACGCCGCCGCGCTGAATGTGACCGAGGACGGTCGCGCGCGTCTCGATCCCCGTCCGCTCCTCGATGAGCGGTGCCAGGATCTCGCCAATCCCACCCAGCCGGGGCCGATTGAAACCGTCGAGTCCCCGGTCCGAGTAGGCTTCGCCCATCTCGGGCAGCGTGAACCCCTCGGCGACGACGACCATCGGCGAGCGGCCGCGGTCGCGGACGCTCTCCACCCACTCGCAGACCTGGTCGAGGCTCTCCGACTGTTCGGGGATCAAGATCGCGTGGGCGCCGCCCGCCGTCCCGGCGTACATCGCGATCCAGCCTGCGTGGCGTCCCATCACCTCCAACACCATGCAACGTTGATGAGAGTTGCCGGTGGTGCGGAGTCGGTCGACCGCCTCGGTCGCGATCTCGACGGCTGTGTTGAAACCGAATGTGTAATCGGTGGCAACGAGATCGTTGTCGATCGTCTTGGGCACGCCGACGATCGGCACCCCGTCCTCGCGCAGCCGGTTGGCCGCGGCCATCGTGCCGTCGCCGCCGATCGCGATCACCGCGTCGACATCCAGGCGACGCATGTGCGCGAGGATGTTGTCCGGCGTCCCGTCCGGTTCGGTGTACGGACCGAATCGGCTGGTCCCCAGGATCGTCCCGCCCTGCTGTGAGATGCCGCGGACGACACTGCGTTCGAGAGGCATCACGTCGCCGTAGACCAGCCCACGGAAACCGCCCCGGTAGCCGACGAACTCCTGACCGTGCACCATCTCGCCCTGCAGGACTGTTCCGCGGATCACCGCGTTGAGGCCGGGGCAGTCCCCGCCGGACGTCAGAATCCCGAATCTCGCCATAGTCGTCTCCCTCGCTGTCCGTCGGACTCTATGACAACACGAGTACACCGTCCCGGCAGCGCGGTGACGCTACTTCAGTCCGTTCTCGTAGGCGAAGACGACGGCCTGCGCCCGGTCGCGCAGCCCCAACTTGGTCAGCACATTGCTGACGTGTGACTTGACGGTTTGCTCGGACACGAAGAGCGCGACGGCGATCTCAGCATTCGACTTACCGTCCGCGACCGTTTCCAGGACTTCCCGTTCGCGCGGTGTCAATACGTTCACCGCGGGTGACGCGGTCTTCACCGTGCGTGAGGTGACATCGGCGATCAACCGTTTGGTCACCGACGGCGCGAGGAGCGCGTCACCGGCGGCGACCACCCGGACTGCGCGCACAAGTTCGTCGGCGGGCGCGTCCTTCAACATGAAACCCGACGCACCGATCCGCAACGCCGAATACACGTAGTCGTCGATGTCGAACGTCGTCAACATGAGGACACGCGTCGACGACCCACTCGAGATGATCTGCTGCGCGGCCCACAGCCCGTCGCGGCGCGGCATCCGCACGTCCATCAGGACGACGTCGGGCTGTAGACGTTTGCAGACGTCGACAGCCTCGACCCCGTCCTGGGCGTCGCCGAGCACGGAGACGCCGTCCGCTGCCCCGAGCAGCGCCGCGAACCCGGCGCGCACCATCGCTTGATCGTCCGCGATCACCACGGTCACACTCACCCGAGTCACCTTATCGACGTCGCAACGGAATCGTCGCGGTGACCGCGAACCCACCGTCGGTCGTCGACTGCGACGTCAGTCCGCCGCCGACGGCCGATGCACGTTCGGCCATTCCGATGAGACCGTGCCCGCCCCCCGGCTGCGACACGTGATTCGGATCGGCAGGCGGACCGTTGACGATCGACACGACGGCGGCACCGTCGCCGTCGACCATGCGGACGACGATGCTCGAACCGGGTGCGTGCCGGGCGGCGTTGGTGAGCGACTCCTGCACGATCCGGTAGACGGCGGCGCCCGCCGCACCAGGTTCGCCCCACTCGGCCACTCGGTCGGCGTACTCGACGGTGACGCCCGCCGCCCGGACCTGAGTGATGAGGTCGGGCAGGTCACCGACGCCCTGCACCGGCCGAGTCGACGGCGAGTCCGCGGGCCGCAGGACACCGAGAAGCTGCCGGACTTCGTCGAGTGACTGCCGGGCGGCGTCGGCGATCGCCGTGAACTCGGCTTCCGTCGCAGGCCCCACGGTCTCGGGTTCCTCGGCTGCGGCGAGTCGGTACTTCGCGGTCTGGGACATGACGACCACCATGGACATGCGATGGGCGACGACGTCGTGGAGTTCCCGCGCGATCCGGGTCCGCTCGGCGAGGACTGCTTCCCTGGCCTGCGCGGTCTCGGTCTCGATCGCCTGTTCTTCGATCTGTTTCTGCGAGGACAACCGGTAGCGGATGAACGCGACCCCGATCGTCGCGACTACCAGCGCGAAGATCCACCCGAGCTTCGCGCCCGGCCCGACGCCGATCGCGAATGAGCCCGCGGTGATCGCGGCGACCAGCGGCAACCTCACCAACGGCTGGGTGATCAACGCCGCCACCGTCATCGCGATCAGGACGAGGAACATCGGGATCGGCATCGGGAAGTCGGTGTCCGGGTGCGGGACGAGGCTGGCGACCGAAGCGGTGATCACCACCATCGCCCACCCGGTCCGGACTGCGACCGGCCCGGCGAAGATCAACGCCATCGGCACGGACGCGGCCACTGCGAACAGCGGCAGCAGGTACGCGGGCATCGGGTTCGACATCGCGAGGTTCGGCCAGGTGACCGCCGTCATGGTCACGGCCGCCACCATTGCGACCCAGTTCCACACGCTGCCCAGGTATCGACGCAGCGTCGGGTCGGGCACCATGTCGAAGGAGACGCGTCGCACGGTGTCCAAGCTCCTACCGGCCACACTCCTACCGGCCCGGCTCTTGCCGGCCCGCTTCTTACCGAACAGTCTCTTCACGTCTTGACAGTAAGGCCGAAGCACGCGGCTGCGCCTCCCCCACAGGAGCGAGACCGCCCCGTACCACGGGGTGACAACGGCCCCGTCTGTCACCGAGACGTACGGGGCCGCAATCGCTTTCGCGGGCGATTCGGGTCGGTGCCGCGGGTTGCGACGGTGATGTCATGACCGTGAACTCCACTCCTGCAAGTCCCGTCCGGCGTGCTGTCCGGCGTGTATGCCTCGGCTTGGCGACCAGCATTCTGGCGCTGTTCTTCATCGGCGCGGCGGGCGTCGCAGCAGTGGTCGCCGCATCCCCTCCTCGGGTGGGCCCAGTGGTGAGCGACGTCGACCGCGCTGTCGCCGACCTCGTCGGATCGACGCCGGCCGACGCCCTGGCTCACCTACCCGCGGGATTCGAGTCCACGATGGGGTACCGCCCGGTCCTGGAGGACTCTCGGCCGGTGAACCCGACCGGCTCGTGCTCGTCCCCGGTTCCGCTGCCGGGACGATTCGAACCGGCATGTCGCGCACACGACTTCGGCTACGACCTGCTCCGTTTCGGGGAAAAGACCGGCAGGACCGTCGCACAGTGGGCACGGCGCGCACTCGACGGGATGCTCGTCGACGCGATGCACGACTCGTGCACCAATCCGCTGTGCGATGTCGCAGCCGCCGTCGCCGACAGCGGTCTCACCGCCAACTCGTGGCGGCAGGACTGGCGAACGCCGACGTCCGAGTCGACCGGCGACATGATGTCGACGACGACACTTCGCGTCGTCGAGGCGATCGGGACGCGGCGATGATCGCCCGCGTGCATCCCGCGGTGGTCGTCGGCGGCGTCGCCGGGTGGGCCCTGGCGTTGGCGCCTGGCCAGTTGCCGCGCCCCGCGCTGCTTCTCGCCGTCGCAGGCGCGGTGTTCGCGCTCCTCGGCATGGGTGTGGGCGCGCTCGTCTCGATGTTCACCCGCGGGCGCACGGCGAGCCGCGAGCTTCTGGTCGGGACGGCCGTCGTCGCGGGTGGGCTCCTGGTGACGGCGCTCTGGTGGCAGACGCGGGTGTGCGAGGACCTCGGCGCACCGAGTCCCGGGCCCGGGTGGGCGGCGGCGGTCGCGGGGGCTCCGCTGCTAGCCGCGGGTGCCGTCGTCCTTATTCCGGCGCGGGCGTTGGCGATCGGAGCTCTCCTCACCGCCCTCGTCGCGGGACCGGCCGCGACGGCGAACGCCGCCGCGCCGAACATCCCCGACGATCCGCGGCTGACGTACTCGATGCTGTCCGACGACACGCTCGACGACCGTGCTCGCGCACTCGTCGACACGTGGGCGGCATCGGACGGGCCCGATCAGACGGCAGTGGTGGTCGCCGTGCCGACCGGCTCCGGGTGGATCGACGCGAGCGCCGTCGACGGTTTCGTGAGCCGGTTCGGCGGGTCGGTCCGCTTCCTGGCAATGCAGTACTCGAACGTTCCGTCCTGGCAGGCGTACCTCCGCTCGCCGGACACCGCGGGCGCGAGTGCGATCGCAGTACTGCGCGCACTCGACGAACAGTCGGCGACCTTGCCGAATCCTCCGCACGTGTACCTGTACGGACAGAGTCTGGGCGCCATCGGCGCGGACGCCGCCCGCGCGTGGGCCGACCGCACCGGCGTCGACGTCGCCGGGACCGTCTTGTCCGGGGCTCCCGCGGGCAGCGTCGAATCGCTACCGGAGTGCGCCCGACGAGTCAGCATCGCGAACGCCACCGACCCGGTTGCCGACTTCCAGGCGTCCCTGCTGTGGCGGGCGCCCCACCACGCGGGCGGCACCCGCACCATCGGTACGACGCCGTCCGCTCGGGCGCCATGGACACCCGTCGTGTCGTTCGTCGGGACTGCGCTCGACCTGGCTGTCTCGTTGGACGGACCGGTCGGCAGCGGGCACCACTACGGTGTCGAACAGGGGCTCGCCGTTACTCAGATGCCCGGCGGCTGTCAGGCAACCGGCCCGCGCGCCGCCTCGTAGGCGGCGCCGACCCGGTACAACCGGTCGTCGGCGAGGGCGGGCGCCATGATCTGCAGACCGACGGGCAGCACCGCACCGCCGTCGCTCGCGGTGCCCGACGGCACCGACATGGCGGCTGTTCCAGCCAGATTCACCGGCAGGGTGCACAGGTCGAACAGGTACATGGCCAGCGGGTCGTCGACCTTCTCGCCCAGTTTGAACGCGGTCGTCGGCGTGGTCGGCGAGATCAGGACGTCCACGTCCTGGTACGCCTTCTGGAAGTCCCGCGCGATCAGCGTGCGCACCTTCTGCGCCTGACCGTAGTAGGCGTCGTAGTAGCCCGAACTCAAGGCGTAAGTGCCGATCATGATGCGGCGCTTGACTTCCGGACCGAATCCGGCGGCGCGGGTGAGCGCCATGACCTCGTCGGCGCTGTGCGTGCCGTCGTCGCCGACACGCATGCCGTACCGCATCGCGTCGAAGCGCGCGAGGTTGCTCGACACCTCGGACGGCAGGATCAGGTAGTACGCGCCGAGCGCGTACGAGAAGCTCGGACAGTCGACCTCGACGATTGTCGCGCCCAGCGAGGTGAGCGTCGCACACGCCTGCTGGAACGATTCGAGGACGCCCGCCTGATAGCCGTCGCCCTGCAGCTGTTTGACGACGCCGATACGGACTCCCGTCAGGTCGCGGTTCGCGCCTTCGCGGGCCGCCGCGACGACGTCGGGTATCGGCGCGTCGATCGACGTCGAATCGCGCGGATCGTGTCCGGCGATCACTTCGTGCAGGAGCGCGGTGTCGAGCACGGTGCGACCGCACGGGCCGCCCTGATCGAGCGACGACGCGCACGCGACGAGTCCGTAGCGCGAGACGGTCCCGTACGTCGGCTTCACTCCGACGGTCGCGGTGACCGCGGCGGGCTGGCGGATCGAGCCACCGGTGTCGGTGCCGATCGCGAGCGGAGCCTGGTGCGACGCGAGCGCGGCCGCGCTGCCACCGCCGGAACCGCCCGGGATCCGGTCGACGTCCCACGGGTTGCGGGTCACCTGGTAGGCGGAGTTCTCGGTGGAACTGCCCATCGCGAACTCGTCCATGTTGGTCTTGCCGAGGATCGGGAGGCCGGCCTCACGGAGCCGACGGGTCAGGGTCGCATCGTACGGCGAGACCCACCCTTCGAGGATCTTGGAACCACACGTGGTCGGCGCGTCTGTCGTCGTGAAGACGTCCTTGAGTGCGATCGGCACACCGGTCAACCCGCTCGGCGCCTGCCCGGCGGCGATCGCCTCGTCAGCGGCGCGGGCCGCGTCGAGCGCTTCAGCCGCCCCGACATGCAGAAACGCTCCGAGCTGGTCGTCGATCTCGGCGATCCGGTCCAGGTGTGCCTGGGTCACCTCGACTGACGACAGCTCGCGGGACGCGATCTTCGCGCCCAGATCGGCTGCCGACAGCCCGGTGATCTCCCCGGCGGCGCGGGTGCTGGTCTCGGTCACTTATTCCTCCCCGAGGATCTGCGGTACGGCGAAACGGTCCTGTTCGACGGCGGGCGCACCCGACAGCGCCTGCTCCGGTGTGAGACCGGGGACGACGACATCGGGCCGCAGCACATTCTGCAGGTCGGCCGGGTGAGCTGTCGGCGGCACGTCGTCGGCGGCCACCTCGGCGACCTGCGCGACGTGGGTCAGGATCGAGTCGAGCTGGTCTGCATACTGATCGAGTTCAGCGTCGGTCAACGCGAGACGCGACAGCCGGGCAAGGTGCGCGACCTCGTCTCGGCTGATCGCCGGTGAGGGTGCGGACTCCGATTCGGTTGGCATCGCGAAGTACCTTTCTCGCCTGCGGGGTGGACCCTGGGATGGGCACCGTCCAGGATATGGGAGAGCCCCGGACGGATTTGCGGTGGCCTCGGCGGCGCGGGCGACGTAGCGTGATGGGCATGATCATCGTCACCACCAACGAACTTCCCGGATACCGGATCGAGCACGTCTTCGGCGAGTGCTTCGGCCTCACGGTCCGGTCCCGCCACATCGGGTCGAACATCGGTGCTGGTCTGAAATCTTTGGCGGGCGGCGAGTTACGCGGCATCACTACGCTTCTTCACGAGTGCCGCCAGGAGGCGTTGAGCAGGTTGGCCGCCGAGGCGCAGGGCCGCGGCGCGAACGCCGTTCTCGCGTTCCGGTTCGAGACCACCGAGTACGCGGGCGGCGGTGGCGTCGAAGTCTGCGCGTACGGGACCGCGGTCGGGGTGAGTGCGTTGGCGGGCGGTCCGCCGGTGCCGAGCCAGCCGGTCGCGCCGCTCCCGCCGCAGCAGTAGTCGGCGGTGTCGTTCCTACTCCGTCTGCGCCTGTCCGACCGACCCGGCAGTCTCGGCATGCTCGCCGTCGAGCTGGGTGCGGTCGGCGCAGACATCAGGTCGCTCGAAGTGATCGAACGCGGTGAGGGCTACGCGATCGACGACATCGTCGTCGAACTGCCTCCGACGTCGCTGCCCGACACACTCATCACCGCCGCGCAGAACGTGCACGACGTACGCGTCGAATCGTTGCGCCCGTTCTCCGATGTGCTCGATACCCATCAGGAACTGGAGTTGATCGACGTCGTCGCCACCGGCGGCCCCGACCGGCTGCAAGTGCTCGTCGATCATTCGCCGCGCGTGCTCCGCGCGTCGTGGGCGATGGTCGTCGCGAAACCCGGTATCGACGTGCTCACCCTGTTCGCGAGTTCGGGCGCACCCGAGACCCCGTTGGAGCAGGCCGATTGGCTTCCGCTCGACGCTGCCGCCGGGTTCGGGTCCGACAACGGCTGGATGCCGGACGTCTGGCGCGACATGGACACGACGTTGGCGGCCGCGCCGATGGGCGACGGCGCCAAAGCACTGCTGTTGGGCCGTACCGGCGGCCCCGAGTTCCGCCCGTCGGAGGTCGCCCGCCTCGGCTACCTGACCGGGATCATCTCCACTGTCGTCGACGCACCCTCGACCTAGCGCCCGGTCACTCGGCGCGGCCGGTCGCCAACAGCGTCTTGAACGCGTCTTCGTCAAGGACCGGCACACCGAGCTGCTCAGCCTTGTCCGCTTTGCTGCCGGGCGAGTCACCGACGACCACATAGTCGGTCTTCTTCGACACCGATCCGGAGGCCTTGCCGCCGCGCGCGATGATCGCCTCCTTCGCGCCGTCACGGGTGAAGTCGACGAGTGACCCGGTGACGACGATGCTCTTCCCGTCCAGCGTGCGCTCGATCGATTCGTCGCGTTCGTCGACCATCGAGACTCCCGCGGCACGCCACTTCGCGACGATGTCGCGATGCCAGTCGATGGTGAACCAGTCGTGGATGCTCTGTGCGCGCGTCGGGCCCAGTCCGTCGACGTTCGCGAGCTCGTCGACGGAGGCGTTCGCTATCCGCTCGAGCGACCCGAACTCGGTGGCGACGGCCCGCGACGGCGTCGGTCCGCAGTGACGGATCGACAGGGCGACCAGTACCCGCCACAGCGGGACCTGCTTGGCTTTGTCGAGATTCTCCAGGAAGCGTCGCCCGTTGGCCGACAGCGCGCCGCCCTTCGTCGTGTACAGCCCGGTCTTGAGGAGATCGTCCTCGGTCAACGAGAAGAGGTCGCCCTCATCAGTGAGGACACCGCTCGACAACAGCGACTGTGCGCCCTCGTATCCCAGCGCTTCGATGTCGAACGCACCGCGGCCCGCGAGGTAGAACAGTCGCTCACGGAGCTGCCCGGGACACGTGCGCTGATTCGGGCAGCGGATGTCCTTGTCGCCCTCTCGCGCAGGTGCCAGCGCGGTGCCGCACTCCGGGCAGTCGGTCGGCATCACGAAGGCCCGTTCGGTGCCGTCTCGCAGGTCGACGACGGGACCGAGCACTTCGGGGATCACGTCACCCGCCTTACGGATCGTGATCGTGTCGCCGATGAGAACGCCCTTGCGCTCCACCTCGAAACCGTTGTGAAGCGTCGCACGCGACACCGTCGAACCGGCGACGGTGACCGGCTCCATCTGCGCCCACGGTGTGACACGTCCGGTCCGCCCGACGCCGACCAGGATGTCGAGCAGCTTCGTCGTGACCTCTTCGGGCGGGTACTTGTAAGCGATGGCCCAGCGCGGCGCGCGTGAGGTCGCGCCCAGGCGGCGCTGCAGGGTCACGTCGTCGACTTTCACGACGAGTCCGTCGATCTCGTGGTCGAGCTCCGGCGAGTGTCGGTTCTCGCCCCAGTAGTCGACCGCCGCGAGCACGTCGTCGGCTCCAGTCACCTTCCGCGTGTGCGCGGACACCGGGAGCCCCCACTCGGCGAGCGCCAGGTAGGCGTCGTGCAGCGACTCCGGTCGCCAACCGTCGATCCGGCCGATGCCGTGGCAGATCATCCGGAGATTACGCTTCGCGGTGACCTGCGGATTCTTCTGCCGGAGCGAGCCAGCCGCCGAGTTGCGCGGGTTCGCGAACGGCGGCTTGCCGTCGGCGACCAGCGACGCATTGAGCGTCGCGAAGTCCTCGAGCCGGAAGTAGACCTCGCCGCGGACTTCGAGCAGTGCCGGGACCGGACGCTCAGCGGTTCCGGTCAGCTGATGCGGCACACCGACGATGGTGCGCGCGTTCAGGGTGACGTCTTCGCCGGTCCGTCCGTCGCCACGCGTCACACCGCGCACCAGCGCACCGTTCTCGTAGACCAGCGCCAGTGCGACGCCGTCGATCTTGAGTTCGCACAGGAAGTCGATGCCCTGGCCGGCGTCGGCTTCGGTGCGCGACACCCAGGCCCGCATCTCGTCGGCGTCGAAGACATTGTCGAGCGACATCATCCGCTCGAGGTGATCGACCGACGTGAAGTCGGTCGAGAAGCCACCCCCGACGAGCTTGGTCGGCGAGTCGGCTACGGCCAGTTCGGGGTGCGCCGATTCGAGGCTGATCAGTCGCTGGAACAACTCGTCGAACTCGCCGTCGCTGACGACCGGCGCATCCTGCACGTAGTAGCGGAACTGGTGCCCACGGACTTCGTCTGCGAGCTCGGACCACTGCCGGGCTGCGTCATCAGAATCGGCGTCTCGGGCCTGCGGTTCAGGAGCCTGGGGATCAGTCACGCATTTAGATTATCGCAGGCCTACGACACCGGTATTCTGGCGGAATGCCGCATCCGGTCATGTTCGACGACGCCGACGAGATCCTCACGCAGGTCCGGCGACGCGCCCTCGCATTCCCCGAAACCACCGAGAAGATCGCACACGGTCGGCCGACATTCCGGTGCGGCAAGATGTTCGCCATATATGGCGGCTCCCGCAAGGGCGAGACGAAATCGCCGCTGAGTAACGCGCTCCTGTTCGTCCCGGATCCCGGGGAACGCGAAGCTCTCGTACAGGACGACCGTTTCTTCGTGCCCGCGTACGTCGGAGCCTACGGCTGGCTGGGCATCGACCTCGCCCGCCACGACACCGCCGACGACTGGAACGAGGTCACCGAACTTCTCGACGCATCGTTCCGGCAGATCGCCCCGAAACGCGCAGTCGCGGCACTCGACGCCGGATAGGGCCTCGCAACATAGGGCCTCGCAATACCGGGCCTCGTGCTACAGGGCGTCCGGGTCCTGCGCCATCAACTCGGACGTCCGCGACGCGATCCGCAGCGCGGCGGCCGCCCACTCGGGCGACGCCTCAGCGAGGCCGGTGTGCGGCGTGACGATGACGTTGTCGCGCAGCACAGTTCGAGGAAGACCGATCTCGTCGATCAGGACGGCCATCCGCTGGGCGATCTCCTCGGCACGCGGCGCGACGAGCGGACGCGACGGCGGGACCACGCCGACGAGCATGATGCCGCCCTGGTCGAGGTACACGCCCAACTGGTCTTTCTCGCCGTCGGGAAGCGGGTGTGAGAAGTCGACGGTCACCGCGTACGAGTCGAGCATCGAGCACAGTTCCGAATGCGGTCGATCGCCGCCGTGCAGGATCATCGGACGACCGATCACCGCAGCCATCTCCTCGAGTCGCTGGGCGATCAGCGGCGCAGGAACCGGCGGTATCGGGTCGAGCCTCGTCAACGGCGTGACACTTCCATCCAGCACTCGCTCCAAGTCCGGCTCGTCCAATTGGACGATGACCTGAGCGCCGAGGCGACGCTCCACCTCCCGGACGTGGTCCGCCAGCCCGTCCGCCATCGACGCGACGACATCGCGTCGAGCACCCTTGTCGCGGACCACCTTGTGCCCGTTGCGCAGTTCGACCCGCGCGCCGTAGGTGAACGGACCGCACAGCTGCACTTTCAGGAGACGACCGGTGCCGATCAGTCCCGCCTCGTCCCAGTGCGCCTCCACCGCGTCGAGGTCGCGCGCCAGGAAGTCCCGAGCGCGCCGCATCACCGAACCGGAACGCGACGTCATCCGGTAGGCGTCGTGCACCACCTCGAACGGCATGTCGATCAACACGGCGCCTGTGCGCCCGACCGAGTCGGCGCCCACGCCGCGGGCGGGCAACTCCGGTAGGAACGCGAAGTCGGTCTCGCCGGAGACCATGCGGACCGCTTCGGCCGGGTCCGCTCCCGGCATGGGCCCGATCCCGGTGCCCAGCCCCGAGGGCATGCCCTCGACGCGACCGGTCACCTGGTGGCCTCGACCGTGTCCGCGATCCGGGCACAGCCGACCACCAGGTCGCCGTTGGCGCCGTCGGCTGCGTACAGGACCGCTGCCTGGCCGCGTGCCACACCGCGCAGCGGGGTGCGCAGCTCGATCCGCATCGCCGGTCGCCCGTCCACCTCGATCGGTGTGGCGACCGCAGGCGCCAGACCACCGTGCGCGCGTACCTGCACCGTGCACTCGACTGGTCCGTCCGGAGTCGTCCCCGACGTCCACACGGCTTTGACCGCGGTCATCGCCGACACGTCGAGATCGACGGCGGTGCCGACGGTGACGGTTCCCGAATCCGGGTCGATCCCCGTCACATATCGCGGAGCGCCGTCGGCCGCGGGAGCCTCGATGCCGAGCCCCTTGCGTTGGCCGATCGTGAATCCGTGGACGCCGTCGTGGTCGGCGAGTTTCTCGCCGGTCGACGAATCGACGACCGCGCCGGGTCGGACGCCGATCCGGGCGCCCAGGAATGCCCGGGTGTCGCCGGACGGGATGAAGCAGATGTCGTGCGAGTCCGGCTTGTTCGCTACGGCGAGACCCCGGCGTTCGGCCTCTTCGCGGATCTGTGGTTTCGGGGTGTCGCCGATCGGGAACATCGCCCGGTCGAGCTGCTCGTGGTCGAGGACCGCCAGGACGTACGACTGGTCTTTGTCGGCGTCCACCGCCCGGCGCAACTCACCGTTCGCCAACCGCGCGTAATGCCCGGTGGCCAACGCGTCGAAGCCGAGAGCCTGCGCGCGTTCGGCGAGCGCCGAGAACTTGATCTTCTCGTTGCACGACAGGCACGGATTCGGGGTCTCCCCTGCAGCGTACGACGCGACGAACTCGTCGATCACGTCCTCTTTGAATCGATCCGCGAAGTCCCACACGTAGAACGGGATGCCGAGAACGTCCGCGGCACGGCGCGCGTCGTCGGCGTCCTCGCGCGAGCAGCAGCCCCGTGAACCCGTGCGCAGTGCGCCCGGTGCCGTCGACAGCGCCAGGTGAACTCCGACCACGTCGTGGCCGGCCTCGACCGCGCGCGCGGCAGCCACCGCCGAATCGACGCCGCCGCTCATCGCCGCAAGTACTCGCATTACCGTGCCCCTCCTGTCGGCGCCCCGGACACCGACAGCGTCCCGGCCGCCCGCGCCCGCTCGGTGACCTCGTCGATCACCTGCGCCACCGCGGTCACATCATCGTCGTTGTTGTCGTGGGCGAGTGAGAAGCGCAGCGAACCGCGCGCCGTCGCCTTGTCCATGCCCATGGCCAGCAGCACGTGGCTCGCCGCCGCGACGCCCGCTGTACAGGCCGACCCGGTGGAGCACTCGACGCCCTTGGCATCGAGAAGCATGAGCAGCGAGTCGCCTTCGCAGCCGTCGAAAGAGACGTGCACGATGCCGGGGAGTGACCCGCCGGCGCCCGTACCCAGCGCACCGTTGACGCGCGCGTGACCGCCTGCGGTGAGCACGGCGATCAACCGGTCCCGCAGGTTGATGACCTGCGCGGTGTGCTCGTCCCGACGCGAGACGGCCTCGCGCAGCGCCGCAGCCATCCCCGCCACTCCCGGGACGTCCTGCGTGCCCGATCGGACGTCCCGTTCGTGCCCACCGCCGTGCAGCAATGGCGTGCACGCGACATCACGCCGCAGCAGAAGTGCCCCGACGCCCTGCGGACCGCCGAACTTGTGTGCGGCCACACTCATCGCTGACAGGCCGCTCGCCGCGAAATCGACGGGGACGTGTCCGACTGCGGCGATCGCGTCCGAATGAACGGGCACACCGTATTCTGCGCCGAGCGCGGCGACCTCGGTCACCGGCTCGATCGTGCCGACCTCGTTGTTCGCCCACATGACCGAGATCACCGCGACCGACTCGGCGTCGTCGGCCAAGAGAGCGCGCAGCACGTCGAGACGCACCGTGCCGGCCTCGTCGACCGGCAACACGACTAGTTCGGCGCCTGCCTCGTCGGCCAGCCACTGCGCGGGATCGAGGACCGCGTGATGCTCCACCGCGGACACCACGACCTTGCGTCGGCGGCCGTCCTCACGCCGTCGCGCGGCGTAGATCCCCTTGAGCGCGAGGTTGTCCGCCTCGGTGCCGCCGCCGGTCACGATCACTTCGGACGGGCGTGCTCCCAGGTCACGGGCGATCGACTCGCGCGACTCCTCGAGGATGCGGCGCGCTCGCCGTCCGGAGCCGTGCAGCGACGACGCGTTCCCGGGAAGAGCCCAGGCCGCAGCCATCGCCTCGGCGGCCGCAGGGACCAGAGCGGTCGACGCGGCGTTGTCGAGGTAGACGGAAGGGCGGGGTGTGGGCATGACTCGTCCCACGATAGCCGCGGGGAGTCACCGGGAGAAAATCCTCGGCCTCGCCGCGCCGGTGCCGGACCAGGTGGCCGGCCCTCGCTCGAGTCCGGTGATTCGCTCCTCACAGACGTCCGCGAGCACTCTCCGGTCGGGCACCGGAAGTTGCAGCGCGAACACCGTGACCGTCACCGTGAGATCGCGTGCCGCCACGATGCGGGTGAAGGTGGACCCCACTGTGTCGTCACCGATGAATCCGGCGAGCGTCGCCGGCCGACCGGCTTCGGCGTACGCCAACCGGAGCGGCAGGACCGGCACGCCCGCATCGACGGCTGCCTGGAAGAACGCCGGACGGAACCGTCCCGCCGCACCGCCGCACCAGGTGGTGCCTTCGGGGAACACCGCGACCGCTCGGCCGCGGTCGAGGATCTCGCCCACCCGCGCGATCATCGGGGCGAGCCTGCGCAGGTCGCCGCGCACGTGCGGCAGCACGCCGAACAGTCTCGCCACGTAGCCGAACCCCGACATCTGCAGCACCTCTCGTTTGGCGACGAACCGCGCGGGGGCGACGGCGGCGATCGCCACGATGTCGAGGAAGGAGATGTGGTTGGCGACGATCAACGCTCCGCGCACGCGCCTCGCCTGGCGGGGGCGACGGTCGTCGACGTCCAGACGCACGCCCATCGACGCCAGAGTCAGCCGCGCGCTTGCCCGCCAGTAGCCGTGCCGGGCGCGACGCGGCAGCAGGATGGTGGCGAGGCCGACGACGAGGACGAGGACCGCCACGAGGCCGAATGCGGCGCACCGCATGCCGATCCGTAGACGCGATGCGCGCGGTGTCGACGGCACGCAGTCGACACCGCACGGGCTGACGGGCACCCACTGGTTCACGTCGGTCAATCCGTGCTCTTGAGCCGTGCCATCGCGCCGCGCAGACGATCGACGTACCGCGCCTCCCCCTGCGTCCGATCCAAGACGGTGAGGAAATCACCGACGTCGAAGACCTCGTCGAAAGCCGGCTCACCGCACACCCGCGCGCCGAGTCGCGTGTAGCCGCGCAGCAGCGCGGGCAGCCGCAGCGTGGGCGGAGGCTCCAGGTCGTCCAGCGTCCGGCCGTCGACGTCGACACGGATGCGCGGGAACGCCTCCCACTGCGCGCGGTATTTCTCTCGGGCGAGGTCACGGATGCCGCGCAGTTCTCGGCCGCGGCCGATCGGAGCGTCGAGTGGCACTGACACGCAGCCCATCATGTACCGGTAGCCGCCGTCCTCCAGGTAGCCGAGGAGTGCGGCCCACAGCATCGCGGTGACCGAACCGCTGCGGTGTGCGGGGTCGACGACGGCGCGCCCCATCTCGACGGTCTCGCCGCGAATCGGATCGAGTTGCGCGAGGTCGAACTCGCCTGCCGAGTACCAGCCGCCCGCGGCGATCGCGCGGGGCGGCGGGAGGACGCGAGCGCAACCGACGAGCGCGTCGGTCTTCAGGTGCCGCACCAGCAGATGGTCGCAATACTCGTCGAACACGTCTGCGTCGCGGCCCGATGCCGCGTCACCGATGGAGTCGGAGTATCCCGGCTCGTTGTTGAACACGTCGAAACGCATGCGTTGCGCCGCGTCGATGTCGTAGGAGTCGTGGGTGATCGCCACTTCGTAGTCCCCACCGGACAGAAGCACCGTGCGCCTTGCCGAACTCGTCACTGTCATGACTGCAGTCAACGAGACGCACGGAACCCGCCGGGCACGGCGGCGTGACGTGTCCGCGCACGCCGGGTGAACAGACGGGGACACACCAGATTGCGACACTCCAGACAGCGATACTCCAGACAGCGACGCCCGGCCGGGAATGTCCGGCCGGGCGTCGTCGTGTGGTTCTACATGCGCGTGATCACTTGCGCTTGTTGACCTCTTCGGTCAGCTGCGGGGCGACGTTGAACAGGTCGCCGACGATGCCGAAGTCGCTGATCTCGAAGATCGGAGCCTCTTCGTCCTTGTTGACGGCGATGATCGTCTTCGAGGTCTGCATGCCCGCGCGGTGCTGGATGGCGCCGGAGATGCCCAGCGCGATGTACAGCTGCGGCGAGACCGTCTTACCGGTCTGACCGACCTGGAACTGACCCGGGTAGTAGCCGGAGTCGACCGCTGCACGCGATGCGCCGACAGCCGCGCCCAGCGAGTCCGCGAGGGCCTCGACGACGCTGAACTGGTCGGCCGAACCGACACCGCGGCCGCCCGAGACGACGATCGACGCCTCGGTCAGCTCCGGGCGGTCTCCGCCGACGTTCGGCTCGAATCCGGAGATCTTGACGGCGTTCTCGGCCTGTGCCGGAACGTCGACGTTGACGACCTCGCCCGCGCCCGCGGCCGGTGCGGCCTCGACGCCGCCCGGGCGGACCGAGATGACGGGGGTGTCGCCGCCGGCCTGGGCGTCGACGGTGAATGCGCCACCGAAGATCGAGTGGACGCCTGCGCCGCCCTCACGGACCTCGATGACGTCGGTCAGCAGACCCGATCCGAGACGAACGGCGAGACGGCCCGAGACTTCCTTGCCGTCCGCGGTCGCGGCGACGAGCACGCCTGCCGCACCGGTCGACTCGGCGAGCGACGACAGTACGTCGACCTTCGGCGAGACGAGGTAGTTCGCGACGTCGTCCGACTCCGCGACGTAGATCTTCTCGGCGCCTGCCTCGGCGAGTTCGCCGGTGACGGCCGCGCCTGCGCCCGGCTTGGCCACGACGACAGCCGACGGGCTGCCCAGTGCGCGGGCGGCGGTGATGAGTTCGCTGGTGACCTTCTTCAGTCCACCCTCGGTATCCTGCTCGACGAGCACGAGTACTTCAGCCATGATTGTTCTCCTGAATGTCTTTGGTAGTCGCTGGAACTGGGGCGGGGATCAGATGATCTTCTGGCCGACCAGGTATTCAGCGACCTTCACGCCGCCGTCGCCCTCATCGGTGACGCGCTCGCCTGCGGACTTCGCGGCCTTCGGCGTGACACCGGTGACGGTGCTGCCCGCGTTCGCGAGGCCGACGGTGTCGGCGTCGACGCCGATCTCGGCGAGGGTCAGGACGGCAACTTCCTTCTTCTTCGCGGCCATGATGCCCTTGAAGGACGGGAAGCGCGGCTCGTTGATCTTCTCGTTGACCGAGACGATCGCGGGCAGCGTGGCCTCGACGTGGAAGATGCCCTCGTCGGTCTCGCGCTCGCCGCGCAGCGTCTCGCCTTCGACCTCCAGCTTGCGCAGGTGCGTCAGGTGCGGGAGCTCCAGGTATTCGGCGACCATCGCCGGGACGGCGCCGACGCGACCGTCGGTCGCCTCGTTGCCTGCGATGACCATCTCGACGCCTTCGACGGTGCCGAGGGCGCTGGCGATGACATAGGCGGTCTGGACGGCGTCCGAGCCGTGCACCAGATCGTCCTTGATGTGGATCGCCTTGTCGGCACCCATCGAGAGCGCCTTGCGGATCGCGTCGGTCGCGCGGTCGGGACCGACCGACAGGAGGGTCACCTCGCCGCCGTCGCGCTCCTTAATCTGCAGTGCTTCCTCGACCGCGCGCTCATTGATCTCATCGAGAACAGCGTCCGCAGCCTCGCGGTCCAGCGTGAAGTCGCCGTCGGCGAGCTTTCGCTCGGACCAGGTGTCGGGAACCTGCTTGATCAGAACGACAATATTCGTCATGGGTCTGCGTCGACCTCCTGCGTCGGGTTCGGCAACTTACCGGCGGGTAAGGCCCTGGGTCATTATCACCTTAGCCGCTGTACACCGCGCCACAGAACGTGGCGTCCCTCATACGAGCGGACGGCGCGGTGCAAGTGGAGAGAATTCGTTCCACTACCCTCGTGCAAATGAGCGAACCGCAGGCCGCCGATCAACTCGCCCTCACCGGCGAGCGAACCGTCCCGGGAATTCCCGCCGAGAACTACTGGTTCCGGCGCCACGAGGTGGCCTACGAATACATTCTGCGGCGCTGCGCGGGCCGCGACGTCCTCGAGGCCGGATCGGGTGAAGGGTACGGCGCGTCGATGATCGCGCAGGCCGCGCGGTCGGTCACCTGTGTCGACTACGACGAGCAGGCGGTCGCCCACACGCGACGCGCGTACCCGGAGCTCACCGTGCACCAAGGCAACCTGATCGACCTCCCGATCGACGACAATTCCGTCGACACCATCGTGAACTTCCAGGTCGTCGAGCATCTCTGGGATCAGAGTGAGTTCGTCCGCGAATGCCACCGGGTGCTGCGCGGAAGCGGTGAACTGTTCATGAGCACCCCGAATCGGATCACCTTCTCGCCCGGCCGCGACACTCCGCTCAACCCGTTCCACACTCGTGAACTGTCTGCGAGCGACCTCACCGAACTGCTGTCGGACGACGGTTTCGACATCGTCGCGATGCTCGGCGTCTACCACGGCGCACGACTGCAGGAGTTGGACGCCAAGTGGGGCGGTTCGATCATCGACGCGCAGATCGACCGTGCTCTCGCGGGTGAACCGTGGCCGGACGAGTTGGTCGACGACGTCGCGGGCATCACGGTCGCCGACTTCGACATCCACCGGTCCACGGACGCCGACATCGACGCCAGCCTCGACCTGCTGGCCGTCGCCGCGCGCTACTGAACCCCGAGGCGACGATGACCGACCGCGTACCCGGCCAGTTCACCCTCGTCCTGCACTCGCATCTGCCGTGGCTGCCGAATCACGGGCGGTGGCCGGTCGGTGAGGAGTGGCTCTACCAGTCGTGGGCCGACAGCTACCTCCCGGTGTTCGGGGTGCTGAGGCGTCTTGCCGCCGACGGATTCACCGATCAGCTCTCACTCGGCATCACCCCGGTACTCGCCGCCCAGCTCGACGACCCGTACGCGGGCGCCTCCATGTACGAGTGGCTCGCCGACTGGCAGTTGCGCGCGATCGAGGCTGCGACGTCTCGCGACCGGGACCGCGCAGAGTCCGGTACACGGGAATTCCGTGCGGCCGCGGCAGCGCTCACCGACTTCGAGACGCATTGGCGGCACGGCGGCAGCCCGCAGATCCGCTCTCTCGTCTCCTCGGGCGTAATGGAATTGCTCGGCGGGCCGCTCGCCCACCCGTTCCAACCGCTTCTCGACCCACGTCTGCGTCGTCTGTCCTTGCGTGAGGGGCTCGCGGATGCGCGACTGCGGTGGGGGTCGACACCGTCGGGCATCTGGGCGCCCGAGTGCGCGTACACGCCGGGCATGGAGGTCGAGTACGCCACTGCGGGGGTCAGGCACTTCATGGTCGACGGTCCGACGCTGCACGGCGACACAGCGCTCGGACGTCCCGTCGGTGACAGCGACATCGTCGCCTTCGGCCGGGACCTGACCGTCAGTTACCGGGTGTGGTCGCCCAAGTCCGGCTATCCCGGGCACGCCGACTACCGCGACTTCCACACGTACGACCATGAGACGGGTTTCAAGGCGGTGCGGGTCACCGGGAAGACGGTGCCCGCCGACGCTAAGAAGCCGTACGACCCGGCGCGCGTCGACGCGGCGCTCGACAAACACGTCGATGACTTCGTCGGCGCAGTGCGCGACCGTCTGATCTCCGAATCTGACCGCATCGGTCGGCCGGCGCTGGTGGTCGCGGCCTTCGACACCGAACTGTATGGGCACTGGTGGCACGAGGGGCCGATCTGGTTGGAGCGTCTGCTGCGGCGGCTACCCGAGGCCGGGGTCACCGTCGGCACGCTGGACACCGCTCGGCGCGACGGCTACGTCGGCGAGCCGGTGGAGCTCTCCGACTCGTCGTGGGGTTCGGGCAAGGACTGGCGAGTCTGGGAAGGACCGCAGGTGCAGCATCTGGTGCAGTTGAACGGGGAGGTCACTGCGACCGCGCTGGACAGCCTCGACAAACGGGCGTCGTCCGCCCCCGACCCGCGGCCCCGCGACGAAGCCGCCGACCAGCTTCTGCGCGAGACCCTGATGACCGTCCAGTCGGACTGGCCGTTCATGGTGTCCAAGGACACCGCGGCAGGCTACGCCCACGACCGCGCCTACAAGCATGCACACGCCACTCGAGAGATCTGCGCGGCGTCCGACGCCGGCCGTGAGGAACAGGCTCTTCGCCTGGCTCGTGGGTGGAGGAACGCCGACAACCTGTTCGGCGCGCTCGACGCGCGACGCGTGGAGGAGCGGTGAACGCGCCGGTGAAGGTCCTCATGGTCTCGTGGGAGTACCCGCCTGTCGTCGTCGGCGGCCTCGGCAGGCACGTCCACCATCTCGCCGAAGCGCTCGCCGACCTCGGCATCGACGTCACCGTCCTCACGCGTCGCCCGTCGGGCACCGACGCGTCGACACATCCCACGACGGACGTCGTCGTGAACGGGGTGCGCGTCATTGCCGTCGCCGAGGACCCGCCTGAGTTCGATTTCGGTGTCGACATGATGGCGTGGACGCTGGCGATGGGGCACGGCTTCATCCGCGCCGGGCTGCGGCTCCTCGGCCACGGCTGGACGCCGGATGTCGTCCACGCCCACGACTGGCTGGTGGCGCATCCGGCGGTTGCCCTCGCCGAGTTCTTCGACGTCCCGCTCGTCGCGACCCTGCACGCGACGGAAGCGGGCAGACACAGCGGCTGGGTCGCAGGCCACGTGAACCGCCAGGTGCATTCGGTCGAGGCGTGGCTCGCGGGCGACGCCGACTCGCTCATCACGTGCTCGGCGTCGATGCGCGAGGAGGCGACCCGCCTGTTCGGTCCCGACCTTGCGCCGATCACGGTGATCCACAACGGCATCGATGTCGACGCGTGGAGCTTCGCACCGCGCACCGCGCATGCGGGCCCGCCCGAGCTGTTGTTCGCCGGACGGCTCGAATACGAGAAGGGCGTGCAGGACCTGATCGCGGCGCTGCCGGTGATCCGTCGCGCACACCCGGGCACCACGGTGCGGATCGCGGGCGAGGGCACTCAGCTCGGCTGGCTGCACGAACTCGCCCGCAGCCACGATGTGGTAGCCGCCGTCACATTTCTCGGCAGGATGAATCACGACCAACTCGTCGCGTTGATGCACCGGTGCGACGCGATCGTCCTGCCCAGCCGCTACGAGCCGTTCGGAATAGTCGCGCTCGAAGCCGCCGCGACCGGCATCCCGCTCGTCACGTCGACCGCGGGAGGTCTCGGGGAGGCGGTCACCGACGGCGACAGCGGTTGGACGTTCGAACCGTTCGATCCGGTGGGTCTCGCGGACGCCGTCTGCGACGCGCTCGACCGCCCCCAGGTCGCGGCGGCACGCGCCCAGCGCGCCGCCGACCGCCTCACTGAGGAGTTCACCTGGCACGTCGTCGCCCAGCGGACGGCAGCGGTGTACGAGGCGGCGCATCGGCGCGAGCGCGTGGCACGTCCGCGCCCGGAGATTCCGCTCCGGCCGATGCCGGACCGAGACCCGAATGTCGACGGTTAGTCGTCGGCCGAGCCCCTCTCCCGGTTCGTGGTCAGGCGGCTGACGCTCCGCCCCTGACAGATACGTCCGGATGATCTGCCCGAAAGCATCCGCGCGACGTTGGCCGCCCGACCGAGGGTCCGGTGACCCGTCCGGTAAGGGGACCGGCCGACACAGCGGATCGAGTGCGGCATACAACTCCTCCCCGGTCACCACATCCACGCCGATCGTGGACACGATCCGCCCGTCCTCACCGGTGATCAGCGACATCTCGTTCAGCACTGGATTCTCTGCGGCCGGGATCTGATCGGGATCCTCGGCACCGACCCGGCTCGCGCGGTCCAGTCGGCAGCGCAGGTACAGCGACACGGCGCCGAGACACCACCCGGGCCACACAGGCCGCCGCAGTCTGCCCGCGGCTCGCACTCTCCCCCGAGGAACGAGCAGTCTTGAAACGGGTTCGCCGAGACTGCGGCGCGCTATCGAAATGTCAAACAACCACGGCTCCCGGAAGCACCACCCAAGAACTAAAGCAATGTTAGAACTCACCTACGACAGAAACGTATGTTCGAATTCGTTTAGCCGGGAATTGCTCGGCGCGTCGTCAGTTCCGCGATGGTTGGTGATGCTCCGCCGTGCAGCCGACCGGGCAATTCGATGCCTGATCGAGACCACAACCAGCCTGATCCGGACATATTTTCGCGCCTTCCGCAGAATCATCTGTTCAGCTGACAGTCGAATTCGTGCCAACGCGAAACGGATTCGAGGGGCGCGCCGAACTCCCCTTCGAGATCAGTGCCACACCCGGTGGGAGTGATCCACCAGAGGAGGTACGAGATGAATCGTAAGACCAAAGGCGCGCTCGCAGTGGGAGCCGGTGCCATCATTCTGCTCGGGGGCGCAGGTTCGTTCGCACTGTGGAGTGACACGGAGGACATCGCGGGCGGAAACATCACCGCAGGCGACTTCGGGCTCGACTGTGGAACCGACGGCGCATGGACTGACAAGAGCCCGACGATGAACGGTGGAACCGCCGTCGACCCCGCTGCGGATCTGATGGTCCCGGGCGACATCTGGGAGTACGCAGGCAACTGCACCGTCAAGGCGACCGGCAAGAACATCGCGGCGACCCTCGGCGTCGATCTCGGTACCGCGAACGTTCCGTCGGACAACTTCGCAGTGACGACGACGGTCAACGGCACCGACACCACCACGACACCGATCAGCGTCACGAACGGCCAGAGTCTGCCAGTCGCCGTCCGCGTGAATTTCCTGGAGAGCACCCCGAATCTCGAGGACGTCCACGCGCAGGTGACGGTCTCCGGGATGAAGATCACCCTCAACCAGGTCCGCCCGTCCTGATCTGACAAGAGTCAAGGGAACGACGACACCCGATGAGAACACGAAAAGTCCTCCTGGCCGCCGCCGGGATCCTGGTGGCTGTGCTGATCTTCGGATCCGTACGGACCACCGGAGCCCTGTGGCGTGACCAGCAGGACGGGGGCTCCGAAACCCAGTTCCACACCGGGGCCCTGGAATTGTCTCCCGGGACTTCGTCGGGGTCGTCGTTCACCTTCCTCGCACTCAACGGCGAGAATCTGGCGCCAGGAGATGCCAGACAGGCAGAACTCGACGTTACGAATACCGGCACGACGCCCCTTGAGTTCGCCCTCGACACGGCCGGACCGACCGTCCAAGGGAGCGGCGTGGTGACAGTGCGACTGTCCGGCGCGCAGGGCGCATGCCCCGGCGCGGCGACGACTGACCTGTCTGGCGCCTTCATCGCGAAAGACACCGCGGCTGCGTCTGTCGGTTTCAATTCCTCGTCTCGGCGGCTTGCTCCCGACGAGACGACGACGTGGTGCATTCGTGCCAAGCTCGTCTCGGTATCCGGTGTCGCGTCCGCGACTTTCACCATCACATTCCACTTCGCCGCAGACCAGGTGCGTCCATGACCGAACGACCGCAGACCGCTGGCGATCCCGCCCCCGGCTCAGATGCGACCGCGACCGACCGCTCGATTCCGCGTTCGATCCTCCATCATCTGTGGCAGGCCGTGTCGTGGCTATTGCTGGTCGCCGCGTTCGCGATCCTCTTCGCCGCGATCGTCGTGCCGAAGTTCGGCGGCGGACAGCCCTACTCCGTGTTGACCGGCTCCATGCGCCCGTCCTACCCGCCCGGAACGCTGATCGTCGTCAAACCGACGCAGGCCGACACGATCGGCGTCGGCGACGTCATCACCTATCAGATCCGGTCGGGCGATCCGGAAGTCGTCACCCATCGCGTCGTCGAGGTGACCCGCGCCGACGACGGCGAGCCCCGATTCATCACCCGGGGCGACGCGAACAACGTCAACGACGATCCCGCCGTCCGCCCCGTCCAGGTACGCGGAGAACTCTGGTACTCGATCCCGTACCTCGGCTACGTGAACACCTGGTTCACCGGCAACCGCCGCACGATCGTCGTGTTCGTCATCGCCGGCGCGCTGTTCGCCTACGGCGCCTGGCAGTTCTACATCTCATTCCGTGACGGGGACGAACCCGACGGGGACGGGCCGGGCGGCGACGACAGCCCGACCGAGCGACTGCCGGTCGCCGCCGCGCCGTCCATCAGCACCGAGGAGTCGACACGGTGAAGCGTCCCAGAATCGCCGAGGGCACTTCGCGCAGAGTCCGCGCCGTGCTCGCCTGCGGCATTCTGCTCGGCACCGGCGCGATCGGCACGACCGCACTGTGGTCGACGAGCGCCGCGACCGTCTCCGGGACATTCACCACCGCAGCACTCGACATCCGGGCGAACGATGAGAAGAGCTACGCGTTCGATTTCTCGGGACCTGTGTATCCCGGCTACACCACCGCTCCGAGGGTGATCAACGTGCAGAACAAGGGCGCTACGGCGTTCACGTACCGCGTCAGCGTCTCGAGCGGCCAACCGGTCGGCCGAGGCATGCAACTCAAGATGACCGCGGACACTGCGTGCAGTGGAACGGCGATCGTGTCGGCGCACCCGATCACGGAGAACCCAGTCGTGGTCTCCGCCGGTCGCGGCCCGCTCAGCGCCGGAACCGGAGCCGAGGCACTGTGCGTCCAGCTCACCATGCCGGCCTCTGGCGTGTCCCAGTCCGTCGCCGGGACCTCCGGAACCGTGCTTCTCACCTTCGATGCGACGAGCGCATGAACGGCCCCGCAGTCCGCCGACGCGGCCGCATCGGTCACACCGCTCTGAGCGTCGCCGCCGTCCTCGGCGTCCTGTGCATCGTCTCGACGCTGATCGCGCTGCTCACCGGCGTCCGACCAGTGATCTTCGAGACCGGGTCGATGGCTCCCACGATTCCGACGGGGTCGCTCGGGATCAGCAAGACAGTGCCCGCCACTGAGCTCCGTCCAGGCGACGTGGTCGGCGTTGTCCGGGAGGACGGTGTCCGGGTGACTCACCGTGTGGTCGCCGTCGACGGCGTCGCCGGGAACTCGGTGACGTTGACCATGCGCGGCGACGGCAACGACGCGCCGGACCACGACTCGTACATCGTTACCGATGGAGCCCTGGTGTACGGAAGCGTGCCGTTCGTCGGCTATGTCGCCGCCTGGCTGCGGAATCCGTACACCGTCGCCCTGCAAGCGTTGGCGGCGATGTTCCTCCTCGCGGTCGCGTTCGCCCCCAGGAACGGATGGCGCAGGTCGACGACGGCGCAGCGGCTGCTCACCGGCACCGCGGCCGCGTCCGTCGTCGTGGTCGTCGCGTCCAGCCTGCACGCGTCGGGTGACGCCCATGCCGAGCGCGCCGACCAGGCGACCGCGACGGGCTCGCTCACCGCGATCAGCGTCAACGCGCCTGCGAGCCTGACATGCGCGAACGACAGCGGTCTGCTGTTTCAGAGCGCGATCGTGTCGTGGCCCGTTCTTGCGCAACAGCGGGGCGTCTTCACCTACTCGGTGATGTCCGGCACGACGGAACTCGGCACTGTTGTGAAGCCGACGCAGGACAGGGCGAGTTTTACGATTTACGCCGGATTGATCACATCACTCCTGAACGCTGTGCTCGGGCAAACGTTCTCTGTGCACGTGGTGGCCAAGGTCGGCAATTGGACCTCGGCGCCGAGCATGGCGCAAACGCTCCTGTACCGCGCACTCCTCCCGAGCGGTCCGGCCTGCGTGACGCCCGGCACAACCCCTGCCGCAGCGGGCCGGACGGTGCAACGGACGAACGCACCGTCGGCAGATCCATCGGCCGCGGCGCCGCCCGAATCGGCGACGCCGACCGACTCGGACGGCCACTCCTCTGAGAGCGCTCCGCCCCCGGGATCCACGTCGACGAGCGCGACGCCTGAACTGCCTGCGGGCGGGACACTCGCCGCGTCGGGTTCGTATGCGTTCTATCAGGATGGTTCGCAGCTGACGATCCGGGAGGCTTCGTCGACGGAGATCGTCTATCGGGGCGACTTCCCGTCGGGCAGCGATGTCCGCTGGCTGCCTGGAACCGACGACCTCGAGGTGACGGCACCCGATGGGACCGTCACCGTCGTGAGCGCCCAGAGCGGCGAGTGGACGACCAGCGTGACCCCGCCACCCACATCCGAGCGCCCGACACCCGACACCTCGAAGTCCGAGACCGTGCAACCGACCGAATCCAGTACTCCGGACGCTACGCCGACGGACGACGCGGCGTCGGCGTAGTAGCTGATCACGCTGCGGTCGGGTGGACGGTCATGGTTCGCCTGGCGTGCGATCGCAGTGGTTCCGGTCGGCGGTGCTCGTCGAGGCCGACACGGTTGTCGACCATGGTGATGGCCTTACCGACGGCGTCGGCCATCTCCGCCGACAACGATCCGTCCCGAACGCCGCGGCCGATCACGTCGAGACGTTCGGCGTGGTGTCCGTTGCGAACGGTGCGATGCGCAACCGACGGCGGGACCCCGATCGCGGTCAATAATCCGGCCGCAGTCCGGACTCGTTTCCGGAACGGAGTTCCCGCGACCTCCGCTGCGCGCACCAGCCGCGGCTGGGCGGCGTCGAGGACGTTGCGGGCTCGGGCTACCTCGACGATCGCCGATAAGATCTCGACGTCATCGGCACCGACCCGGCTCGCGCGGTCCAGTCAACACGCCAACCGAGCCGAGTCACCAGCCTCGTTCTCGGCGGCGGTGGGTGGAGCGAGTTCATCGACGACTCGGTCAGCGAACTCGCGAACAGTAGAAGCGAACATGACAACCCCCCTTCCTCGAGCACTGCCGGACACCCGGCAGCGCAGGAACAGCGACCCAGCGCCGAGACACCACCCGGGCCACACAGGCCGCCGCAGTCTGCCCGCGGCTCGCACTCTCCCCCGAGGAACGAGCAGTCTTGAAACGGGTTCGCCGAGACTGCGGCGCGCTATCGAAATGTCAAACAACCACGGCTCCCGGAAGCACCACCCAAGAACTAAAACAATGTTAGAACTCACCTACGACAGAAACGTATGTTCGAATCGCTGGATGCGCCGGATCGCGGTCGCTCAATCGACGTGCCCGGGAAACTTCTGACGGCTATCCACACGTCGACGTGCGGTGGGGAACCTGCACCGCTCAGGCGATACGACCGGCTATGCATAGGCGAATGCTCGTACCCTCCGGTGTAGGTTCACGAGCATCGCACTGGTTCGGCGGCCGATGCCTGAGCATCACGACTCGGTCTGCTTCTTCTTACGTTCGATGTCGGCGAGCGCACGCTCGATCTCGGCACGCTTCTCGGCTCCCGCCTCCCACGTCTCCCGACGGTTCTTGACCACACGGGCCGGCGCACCGACGGCGATCGAGTAGTCGTCGATCTCGCCGCGGACCACAGCGTGGGCGCCGAGGACGCAGCCGCGTCCGACGACGGTGTCGCGCAGCACCGTCACCTTCGCGGCGATCCAGGTGTCGGCGCCGATCCGGACCGGCCCCTTGACGATTCCCTGATCCTTGATCGGCAGTTCGATGTGGTCGGTGACGTGATCGAAGTCGACGATGTAGCACCAGTCAGCGACGAGAGTCGAGCCGCCGATCTCGATGTCCAGGTAGGCGTTGACCACGTTGTTGCAGCCGAAGACCGTCTTGTCACCGATCCGCAGGCTGCCCTCGTGGCAGCGGATCGCGTTCCCGTCGCCGATGTGTACCCAGCGACCGATCTCCATGCGGGACAGTTCGGGCGTCGCATGGATCTCGACGTTCTTGCCGAGGAACACCATGCCGCGCAGCACGACGTGCGGGTTGGTGAGCCGGAACTTCGCGAGCCGGTAGTAGCGGACGAGGTACCAGGGGCTCCAGGCGCGGTTGCGGGTGATCCAACGCAACGAGTCGAGCGTCAGGAATCGTGCCTGCTCCGGATCCCGGCGTCGACCGGCGCGCCGTCGCGAACGGTAGGACGCGTTCCACATCGTGGTCATGACGACAAACCCTAATGGACCGCGCGCGGCCTGCGGAATCAGGTTGAGGCGACACGATAGAGTCGTCCGCGAACCCCGTCCACCGACATCAGGAGCACGATGACCCAGGCAGTCCGCCGACGACGCAGTTCACGCCTGGTGTTCGCGGCATTGGCGGCCGTGCTGGCGCTGATCGCGACCGCATGCTCGGACGGTCACCGCGATCTCCGGGCGCAACCGGCGGCTGGCTGGTCGTCGTACGGCGGCAACGGGGCAAATGCGAACTTCACCTACTCGTCGGTCCCCGAGGATCTGCAGCTGTCGTGGACGCGGTCTGCGGGTGGACGCATGCTGGCACAGGTGGCGATCGACGGCGGAGGCAACGTCGCCAGCACATCGCAGGCGCCTGCCGGATGCGACTTCCAGGTACTCGACCAGCGCTCGGGGCGGAAGAACTTCTGCAAACGCCTCGGGCCCGAGGCGGCCATCAACACGGCCTTCTACGACCAACTCGGCCAACCGTACATCGGTAAGGCCGGCCTGTTCATCGCTTACAGCAGCGGCGGAGCGATCCGGTGGCGACTACGCACAGAAGGGTTAGGCCTGTCGGCGAAGTCGGCCGGTCCGGGGCGGGTGCTCGTCGCCACGACCGGAGGTCAGGTCATGCTCGTGAACGCACAGACGGGCAAGCTCACAGCACCGCAGAAGCGGTTCCGGCCGAGGTCGGCCGGAACCGACCCGACCGCAGGCGCCGACCAGTGCGCCGACGGCGGACCGGAGTGCGCGATCGCCGCACCGCCCGCCGTCGACGCGGCGACCAATCGCGTGTTCCTCAACGTCTTCCCGCAGGGCGCCAAGAACTCCCAGCTCACCGCGCTGACCTACGTCGACGCTACAGGCGAGGAGAAGATCAACACCTTGTGGACCGCAGACCTCGGCGGCGGAATGGCCGGGCCGGCGAGCCTGTCGGCCGACGGCACGACCGTCTATGCGTTCGGGCGCGACGGCAAGCTGTACGCGGTCGACGCCTCGAACGGTCGCGTCCGCTGGTCGCACCGACTCGACGATGCGGGCTTCTCGACTTTGTCGGTGGCGCCGGACGGCACGATCGTCCCCGCGGGCGGTCTCGGGTCGCCGTTGACGATCCTGCACGACGACGGCGACCACGTCACCGAGGTCGCTCACCGTGACGACGTCGCGTCGGCGGGCGTCGGTACCCAGACGACGACGGGAGCCGTCTGGGCGGTCGTCCGTGAGGGCGCCGACCAACAACTGGTGCTCACCGAGTTCGACACGAAGACCGGCAAGACCAAGAGGTCGCTGCCGCTGCCAGACGCGTCCGGATTCTCCACCGGGGTCGCCGTGTCGGCGGCCGGACAGCTCGCTGTCTCCGTCACGGGCGGGACCGTGTACTTCTTCGACCGACGTTCCTGACGTCATGGCGTACGAGTTCGACGTCGACGATGTCACGTTCCTCACCTCGCAGCGGGGTGCCGACGCCCTCGCCGACGCGGCAAGACTTCCGCTCACCGATGCGTCTCTGCTGAAGGACGTGCCGACCCTGCGCGGTCGGCACGCACCCCACGAGGCGGCGCTCGTCGAGACCGTGCGGGCGCGACGTCGCGCCGTCGGAAAACTCGAGGACGCCGACGAACTGCTGCTGAGCGACACCTCGCTGCAGCAGTCCACACCGTCGGCCGTCGCCGCGCACCGCGCCGCCGACATAGCGGGACGACACCCCGGCGCCGTCGTCCACGACGTGACGTGCTCGATCGGTTCGGAGATGTTGGCGCTGTCCGCGGCGGACGGTCTCGGCGGCGTGGTCGGCAGCGACCTCGACCCGGTCCGCCTCGCGATGGCGGCCCACAATCTGCGTGGACGGTCAGGGGTGCAACTGGTACGCGCGGACGCCCTCGCCCCCTGCTCACAGGCCGACGTCGTGATCGCCGATCCCGGACGGCGCACCGCGCGCGGTCGGACGTTTCGCCTCGACGAACTCGATCCGCCGCTCCTGGAACTGCTGTCGGTCTACGCGGGGCGACCCCTCGTCGTCAAATGCTCCCCCGGCCTCGACTACCGGATGCTGCGCGACCGATTCGGTGTCGACGCGGCGATTCAGGTGACGTCGCTGGACGGCGGCGTCCGTGAGGCGTGTCTGTGGACCGAGGCCGACGATCTACCGGAGCGCCGCGCCACCGTCCTGCGGACCGTCGGCGACGGTGCAGTGCACGTCGACGAGTTGACCTCCGACGACTCCGACGAGGTCGACGACCCCGGCGTCGACGACTGGATCGTCGACCCGGACGGCGCGGTGGTGCGGGCCGGACTCGTCCGCCACTACGCGCACCGGCACCGCTTGCGACAGCTCGACCCGCAGATCGCCTATCTGACCGGAGACACGGTGCCTGCGGGAGCGCGCGGCTTCCGGATCGTCGACCGGCTCGGCGTCACCGAGCGTGCCCTGCGCTCGGTGCTCGCCGCCCACGACTGCGGCAGTCTAGAGATCCTGGTCCGCGGCCTCGACATCGATCCGGACCGGCTGCGCCGCAAGCTGAAGCTGAAAGGGTCGACACCGCTGGCGCTCGTCCTGACGCGGATCGGCCGCAACGGGGTCGCATTCGTGTGCGAGCCGGGAGTTCGGCACTAGATCGACCCAGTCGGTTCGAGCGTTCGGGGCCGATCACGGTCAGTTCCTGGACGCGACGAACCAGCCGTCGGCGGACACCAGCTTCTTCGCGTTCGACGGCGCCCCGGAGGTGCTGTCATCGTCGTCGGTGAACGGGCCGCCGTCCATCGCGTCGATGTTCGCACACGTGAACTCGCCCGACACGAGGTCGGCACTGAGCGCCGTCACCGTCAGCTCGCACTTGTCGTGCCAGCCGTCCGGGAAATACCCGCCGTCCACCTGCAAGCCGATGAACCCGTCGGAGTAGGGGCCCGGAACCGTGGTCGGCAGATCGTCGCTCGCACCGCTCGCCCGATCGGTCAACGTCACCACGAGACCGGCCGACGAATCGCCCGCACGGAACTCGAACTCGATCTTGTCGGCCTCTTTGTCCCACTCCCCTGCGTCATCATCGGGCGCACCGACCACCGAGACGCACTTCGCGGTCCCGTCGTCGAGTGTCACCCGGAACGCTGCACTTCCCGCGTCCAGGTCCGCGTCGGCGGTCGGGAGCGCGACGGAGCCCGTCCGAGGCTTCTGCTCACATGCCGCGTCGTCGGCCCCCTCGGCCGACGACCCCTCCGTCGATGATGACGACGAGTCGCGCGACGCCGTCGTCGGTTCGCCGTCAGATCCGCACGCGGCCAGGGCGACGATCGTTGCTGCGCTCAGAACGGCGAACGCGCCGCCGCGAACAATCCGGCTCATACAAGTCATTCGAGCACACGGCGCGCCGTCCTGCGGCTATTTCTCCGGCTTGGTTCCGGTGATCAGCACGTTGTAGAAGAACTCCGGCGGCACGACCTTGCGTAGGACGTTGTCATCGAGCCAGGTCATGCGACGCCAGCCGCCGAACGCGAACCGTGCCCAACCCCAGCCGAGCTTCTCGGGCGGCACCGCGGCTTCGAAGGTACGGACCGGCCAGCCGAGCATCGCGGCCGCCAGCTCTTCGCTCGCCGAACGGACCTCGACCGCGCCCGCACTCGTCGCGAGCCGTTCCAGGTCCTCGGGCGAGAACGTGTGGATGTCGACGACCGCTTCGAGGGCGGCCGCCCGCGAGCTCTCGTCGAGCTCCTCCTGCGGACGACGCCACGCCTTGAGCGGACCGAACTTGGTGATGTTCGTGGTCGCCCACCACGTGGCCCTGCTCATCCAGCGTGCATAGAAGTCGCCGTACGTCGACGGCTCACCCGCGAACACGAAGCGACCGCCCGGCTTGAGCACGCGCAGCACCTCGCGCAGCGACTTCTCGACGTCCGGGATGTGGTGCAGCACAGCGTGTCCCACGACGAGGTCGAATGTGTCGTCCTCGTACGGAATACTCTCGGCATCGGCGACGCGGCCATCAACGTCGAGACCGAGGTTCTCGGCGTTGCGGAGCGCGACCTTCACCATGCCCGGCGACAGGTCGGTGACCGACCCCTTCTCCGCGACTCCCGACTGCATGAGATTCAGTAGAAAGAAGCCGGTGCCGCAACCCAGCTCCATCGCGCGCCCGTACGGCAGCTCAGCGTCGGGCAGAATCAGGTCGAGGCGACCGCGCGCATAGTCGATGCAGCGCTCGTCGAACGAGATCGACCACTTCTCGTCGTAGGTCTCGGCCTCCCAGTCGTGGTAGAGGACTTGCGCGAGTTTGGTGTCCGTGAGCGCGGCCTGCACCTGTTCGGCAGTCGCGTGCGGGTTCGGCGCCGGGTCGTTGTTGTCGATCGTGGTCATCGTCGTCCTACTTTCCGGTGAACTTCGCCTTGCCGGGACCGTTCGCCACGAACGACTCCATGCCGATCGTGCGATCGTCGGTCGCGAACAACGACGAGAAGAGCTGAGCTTCGATCTTGAGGCCGGTCGCCAGGTCGGTGTCCAACCCCGCGTCGACGGCGGCCTTGCCTGCGGCGAGCGCAGCCGACGCCGCATTCGCGAACTGGTCGGCCCACGCGAGCGCCGCGTCGTAGACGTCGTCGGGGGCCACGACCTGGTCGACGAGGCCGATCTGCAACGCCTCGTCCGCCCCGACGAAACGTCCGCTGAAAATCATGTCCTTGGCGCGCGACGGACCGATCAGACGAGCGAGGCGCTGTGTCCCACCGCCGCCCGGAATCACACCGAGCAGCACCTCGGGGACGCCGAGCTTCGCGTTGTCGCCCGCGATCCGACGGTCCGCGCCGAGCGCGAGTTCGAGTCCGCCGCCGAGCGCGTAGCCGGTGATCGCCGCGACCGTCGGCTTCGGGATGGTCGCGATGGCACCGATCCCGTCCTGTAGCTTGCCTGCGACCTTCGACATGTCGGCGAACGACATCTCGTTCATCTCCTTGATGTCGGCGCCCGCGGCGAGCACCTTCGGTCCGCCGTAGACGACGACCGCCTTGATGTCGTCACGCGTCGACGCTTCGTCGGCGGCTGCCGACAACTCGGCCTGCACTTGACGGTTCAACGCATTCATCGGCGGACGGTTCAAACGGATCGTCCCGACGCCGGGATGATCCGGCGATGTCTCCAGAGTCACGAACTCAGCCATGCACGCAGGCTACCGGTTAGTAAGCTGCGGGCCGCAATCAGTCCTCGTGAGCGGGACTCGAGCGCACTACTGTTACCTCATGAGTGCAGATGCCGTCGAGCTCTCCGTCCCCGCGCCGGGCGGGCAGACCAGAACGGTCCGGGTCAGCAGCCCGGACCGGATCTACTTCCCCGACGTCGGACTCACCAAACTCGACCTGGCCCGCTACTACCAGTCGGTGGGCGAGCCGATCACCCGCGCGCTGCGTGCCCGACCCTGCATGCTGCATCGGTTCCCGAAGGGCACGGCGGGGAAGAAAGTGCACCAGAAGAAGCTGCCCGCGGGCGCCCCCGACTGGGTCGAGACTGTCGACGTGTACTTCCCCCGCTACTCGCGGATCGTGCAAGAGCTCTGCGTCACCGAGCCAGCCGCCGTCCTGTGGGCCGTCCAGATGGCGACCGTCGAGTTCCACCCCTGGAACTCACGACGCGCAGAGCCGTCACACCTCCCCTCGCCCTCACATCTCCCCTCGCTCCGCTCGCCCTCACATCTCCCCTCGCTCCGCTCGCCCGGTATCGAACGACCTGACGAATGGCGCATCGACCTCGACCCCATGCCCGACTGCGACTTTGCGCGCGTACGCCGCGTGGCTCATCTCGTCCACGAGGTCCTCGACGAGCTCGGCATCACCGGATACCCGAAGACCTCCGGCGGGCGCGGTATGCACGTCTACGTCCGCATCGAACCGGACTACGAGTTCGCCGACGTCCGTCGCGCCGCCCACGCGTTCGGCGCCGAAGTGGCCCGACGATCCGCAGGCGAGGCCACCGTCACCTGGTGGCGCAAGGACCGCGACCCGTCGTCGGTGTTCGTCGACTTCAACCAGAACGCCCGCGATCACACGATGGCCGCCGCGTACTCGGTGCGCGCCACGCCCCGCGCGACCGTGTCGACGCCGATCACCTGGGACGAGATCGACGACGTCGAACCGGATGACTTCACCGTCGCCTCCGTCCCCGAACGACTAGGCCGCCTCGGCGATCTACACGAACCGATCGACGACATCGCCTACCGCCTCGACACGCTCCTCGAGTGGGACGACCGGGACACCGCGGACGGCGAGCTGTGATGTCCAGGGCGGTTGGCAGCATTCGGGACGCCTAATTCGAGAAGTTCTTCTCCACGCGTCCATCGGCGAGTGCGGCGAGGTAACTGTCCGAGTCGGCGAACCGCAGGCCAGCGATGCCCGAACCGTCGCTGATCGTCGGTTCGATCGGCGCGATGTCGCGCGGGGCGACGAGCAGATCGTCGACGGTGTCGAATGCGGCGATCGACCGCAGCTGCGTCCAGGTGGGCGGCAGCAGGAAGTGCGTGCCCGCGTCCCAATCGGTGATCGCCGCGGCCGCGGTCATCCACTTCGCCTCAGCGGCCTCGCTGGTCGCGCCGTCGGCCTCCTGCGCGTCGGGCATCGCAGCGAGGAAGAAGCGGGTGTCGTAGCGGCGGGTCTCGTTCTTGGGGGTGATCCAATGCGCCAGCGGCCGCAGGAGGTCGGCGCGCAGGACGAGGCCCTGCGCGTCGAGGAACTCGCTGAGCGAGATCTCCTTGGCCTCCAGCCGCGCTCGTTCGCCGAACAACGACGCCGGATCGTCGTGCACCGCATCCGCGGTGCCGGCCAACAGCACGCCGCACTCCTCGAACGTCTCACGGACCGCAGCGCACACGAGGGCGCGCGCGGACGCCTCGTCGGTCGAGAACACGTCGGCCCAGAACGCGACGTCCGGACCAGCCCACTGGACCACAGCGTCGCAGTCCCTGGGGTCCACACCGCCGCCGGGGAAGACCGTCATGCCGCCGGCGAACGCCATCTGCTTGACCCGGCGCTGCAGGAAGACCTCGATGCCGTCCTGCCCGTCACGGACGAGGACGACAGTGGACGCGTCCCGCACAGGGACCTCGCCAGGTTCAGACACGTGACTCTCCTCAACTCGCCATTGGAAGTTAATCGACACTAACCGACGCGTGAGGTCAGGCGCGCCGGTGCCCTCCGGCTCGCCGAGCACGGCGCGCGAAGTAGCGCCCGTCGTCGTAACTGAGAACGATGTTCTGGCGGAACGTCTCGGACAGGTTCTCGGCAGTCAACGTATCGTCGATCGCCCCCTGTGCGACGACGCCGCCCTCGGACAGCATGAGCACGTTGGTGAAGCCGGGCGGAATCTCTTCGACATGGTGGGTGATCAACACCATCGCGGGCGAATCCGGGTCGGCGGCGAGCGCACCAAGCCGATCGACGAGCTCTTCGCGACCGCCGAGGTCGAGTCCGGCCGCCGGCTCGTCGAGCAGCAGCAGCTCCGGATCGGTCATCAGACCGCGAGCGATCAACACCCGCTTGCGCTCCCCCTCGCTGAGCGTGCCGAACGTGCGGTCGGCGAGGTGTTCGGCGCCCATCGACTCGAGAGTGTTCGTCGCCTGCGCGCGATCGGACGGGTCGTACTCCTCACGCCACCGACCGAGGACCGCGTAGCCTGCCGAGATCACGAGGTCGGCGACCTTCTCGTCGGCGGGGACGCGTCCTGCCAACGCCGAACTGACCAGCCCGATGCGGGTAGACAGCTCGCGGACGTCGGTGCGCCCGAGTCGTTCACCGACCACGAACGCCTCACCGCGCGTCGGGTGGTCGAGCGCCGCAGCCATTCGCAGGAGCGACGTCTTCCCCGCGCCGTTCGGGCCGATGATCACCCACCGCTCGTCGAGCTCCACCCGCCAGTCCACGGGGCCGACCAGCGTCGTGCCGCCACGCACCAGCGAGACGTCGTGGAATTCGATGAGGAGATCAGGATCAGCGATGCGTTCGGTCACGCCCTCCATGGTGCCGGATGGACCGTCGCACCTGTGACGGACATAGCCGATCGGGGAATAAACGGACGAGATACGTCGCTGCACGAAGACGTGACCGACTCTTCCTCCCCGCTCTCCGCGTCCTCTCTGGCAGCCATCCCCCTCTCACTCCTCGACCTAGCCCAGGTCGAGCCCGGCGAGCCGGTGGCGCACGCGCTGCGACATTCGACCGAGCTCGCGAAGTACGCCGACAGCCACGGATACGAGCGCATCTGGTACGCCGAACACCACAACATGGCGACCATCGCGTCGTCCGCTCCCGCCGTGTTGATCGCGCACATCGCCGCGCACACCTCTCGCATCCGCCTCGGCGCAGGCGGCGTAATGCTGCCCAACCACTCCCCGCTCGCGATCGCCGAACAGTACGGAACCCTCGCCGAACTGCACCCCGGCCGCATCGACCTCGGCCTCGGCCGCGCCCCCGGCGGCGATCAGGCCGTGCTTCACGCGTTGCGCCGCACGCACGCCGCGTCCGAGCAGTTCCCCCGCGACGTCGTCGAACTGCTCCGCTACTTCTCGGGTGTCGGCGTCGACGGAGTCCAGGCGGTCCCCGGAAGCGGCACGGACGTCCCGCTGTACATCCTCGGCTCGTCGCTGTTCGGCGCCCAGTTGGCGGCCGCCGTGGGACTCCCGTACGCGTTCGCCTCCCACTTCGCACCGCAGGCTCTGGAACAGGCCGTCGACACCTACCTGCACGACTTCCGGCCAGCCGCGCTGCCCGACGGAGGCGAGACCGAGCCGTACGTGATGGCCGCCGCCGCAGTGATCGCCGACGACGACGCCAGCCGCGCGGCCGACGAGTTCCATAAAGCCAAGGTGGGCCGGATCAAACATCTGTTCAACCGGGGCCGGAATCTGACGGACGCCGAAGCCGAGATGCTGCTCGACAGCCCGCAGGGCGGGCACGTCAACGAGATGCTGCGCTACGCCGCCGTCGGCACACCCGCGCAGGTCCGCGACCAGTTAGCGTCGTTCGCGCGCCACGCCCGCGCCGACGAACTGATCCTCGCCCCGCTCGCGGGCGACCGCGACGTCTCGCTCGGCACCGTCAAACACCTCGCACCGACGCCGTAGACGCGCGCTCGGCGATCACCGTCATCGAACCGGGAGCGACCTCGGTGAAACCGGCGTCACGTACCGCGGACGCGGTGCCGGCGGCCACGGCGTCGCGCAACCTCGCCCAGCGCGCGGCGTCGGCCTGTCGAACGTCCAGCGGGCATCCTGCGTCGTACCAGACCTGCGCCTGACCGAGAGTGAACAGTTCGGCGCCGAGCATTGACGCATGCCCGACCTGAGCGGCCGACTTGCCGACGGACATCTCGACTCCGGGGTTGAGCCACAGACACAGACCGTCCACGTCACCGGCCTGCTCCTCGCCACCGGGCAGCTCACCGTCGACGTCGGTGCCGCCGATCTGAAGCTTCCGGATCCGCTGGTCGACGTCGCCGACCCGTCCCGGCACGAACGCGCGGGCACGGCAGCCGTCGTGCTCGGCCGTCACGCCCCACAGGTTCTGCACGTCGCGCCACTGCTTTCCGCGCGCCCGTCGCGCGATCTTGCGGATCCGCGCATCGCACCACTCGTCGAGTCCCGCAGCCCACGGCCCGCCGTGCTCGCCGCATTCATCCAGACACACGAGCACCGCGGCGCGGGCGGCCGCGACCAGCAGTCCGTGCTTGTTCGGCGGGTCCACCTTCTCGATCTGCAGCACCATCTGCATCGCGAGGACGTGCGCCGGGTCGGCGGGATCCTCGCCGCCGCCGACATATCCGACGAGTCGGGTGTACGAGTCGGAGAACACCGTCCTACGACTCCAGCGGCACGCGGCGGAGAGTGCCGTCCTCGATGTCGGCGGCTTCGATCTCGTCGCGGGTCACACCGAGCATGAACAGCACCGCGTCCAGGAACGGATGGTCGAGAGTGGTGTCGGCGACCTCACGGAGCGCGGGCTTAGCGTTGAATGCTATGCCCAGGCCTGCCGCCGCCAACATGTCGATGTCGTTGGCACCGTCGCCAACCGCGACCGTCTGACCCATCGGCACACCGACCTGGTCGGCGAACGCGCGCAGCGCCCGCGCCTTACCCGGCCGGTCGATGATCTCGCCGATCACCCGGCCGGTGAGCGTGCCGTCGACTACTTCGAGCGTGTTCGCACGGACGAAGTCGAGTTCGAGTTCCCGGGCGAGCGGGTCGATCACCTGACGGAATCCGCCCGACACCACACCGCAGTGATAGCCGAGACGGTGGAGCGTGCGGATCGTGGTGCGGGCGCCCGGCGTCAACTGCAGCTCTGACGCAACCTCGTCGATCACCGACGCGTCGAGCCCCTCCAACGCTTTGACGCGTTCGTGCAGGGATTCGGCGAAGTCGAGTTCACCCCGCATCGCCGCCTCGGTCACCGCAGCGACCTCCGCCTCCCGGCCTGCCGAAGCGGCCAGCATCTCGATGACCTCGCCCTGGATGAGTGTCGAGTCGACGTCGAACACGATGACCCGTTTCGCGCGCCGTGCCAGGCCGCCACGGTCGACGGCGATGTCGATCGGGAATCTCGACGCCACTGTCACCAGCCCCGCGCGGAGGGCCATGTCAGTCGACTCGTCGTCACCGACGGTCACCAGCAGTTCTAACCCAGTCAGCGGATAGTCGGCGACGCCGCGGATCGAATCGATGTTCCCGCCGCACCCCGCGACCTCAGCGGCCACCGCCTGAAACGACTCGGCCGACACCGGCTGCCCCAGAATGACGATCGCGTGCGACGACGGGCGGTGCCCGTGGCTCGTCGCGTCCACCGCCAGCTCCACCGACATGCCGCGCGAATGCATCGGCAGGTCGACGGCGTCGAGGACCGCTGCCGCCGACCCGGTCGTCGTCACGAGGACACCGAGTGTCAGGTGGTTGTGAATCACCACCTGTTCGACGTCGAGGAGGTCGACTCCGACGCCTGCGAGCGCCCCCATCAACGACGAGGTCACACCCGGCTTGTCCGGGCCGCTGACGGTGATGAGAATGGTGCGCTTGGAGTCCACTTTTTCCACCCTTGAATTATGGGGCCTGGGCCGCGGTCGGAGCGAACCGGGCCGCAGACATACAACGAGACCCGCCCGAGTGAACTCGGACGGGTCTCGTCGTCTACGCAGTCGTGCCCGGGTTCTAGCCGGTCAGTGCGTCTTGTGCTTCTCGCTGCCCCAGCCGACATGGGCCTCGTCGCGCATGCGCTCCACCATGTGCGGGTAGTGAAGCTCGAAGGCGGGGCGCTCGGAACGGATCCGCGGCAGCTCGGTGAAGTTGTGGCGCGGCGGCGGGCAGCTGGTGGCCCACTCGAGCGAGTTGCCGAAGCCCCACGGATCGTCAACCGTGACGACCTCGCCGTAGCGGTAACTCTTGAAGACATTCCACAGGAACGGCAGCGTCGAGATACCCAGAACCAGGGCGCCGATCGTCGACACCAGGTTCAGCGTGGTGAAACCGTCCGACGGCAGATAGTCGGCGTAACGACGCGGCATACCCTCGTTGCCCAGCCAGTGCTGCACCAGGAAGGTGAGGTGGAAGCCGATGAACGTCAGCCAGAAGTGCCACTTGCCGAGCGTCTCGTCGAGCAGGCGTCCGGTCATCTTCGGGAACCAGAAGTAGATGCCCGCGTAGGTGGCGAACACGATGGTGCCGAACAGCACGTAGTGGAAGTGCGCGACGACGAAGTACGTGTCCGAGACGTGGAAGTCGATCGGCGGGGCGGCGAGCAGAACGCCCGTGAGGCCACCGAAGAGGAACGTCACGATGAAGCCGATCGAGAACAGCATCGGGGTCTCGAACGTTATTCGACCCTTCCACATCGTTCCGATCCAGTTGAAGAACTTCACACCGGTCGGGATCGCGATGAGGAACGTCATGAACGAGAAGAACGGGAGCAGAACCGAGCCGGTCACGTACATGTGGTGCGCCCAGACGGCCACCGACAGCGCGGCGATCGCGAGGGTCGCGTACACCAGACCCGAATAGCCGAAGATCGGCTTACGCGAGAAGACCGGGAACACTTCGGACACGATGCCGAAGAACGGGATTGCGATCACGTAGACCTCGGGGTGACCGAAGAACCAGAACAGGTGCTGCCACAGGATGACACCGCCGTTAGCGGGGTCGTACAGGTGAGCGCCGAACTGGCGGTCCACTTCCAGGCCCATCAGGGCGGCGGTCAGCAGCGGGAAGATCAGCAGGATCAGGACGCTCGTGACGAGGATGTTCCAGGTGAAGATCGGCATGCGGAACATAGTCATGCCCGGTGCACGCAAGCACACGACGGTGGTGATCATGTTGACCGCACCCAGGATGGTGCCCAGACCGGCCACACCCAGACCCATGATCCACAGGTCGGCGCCGAGACCTGGCGAGTGCACCATGTCGGTGAGCGGCGTGTACGCCGTCCAACCGAAGTCAGCCGCACCGCCCGGGGTGAGGAACCCGCCGAGTGCAGTCAGGTTGCCGAACAGGAACAGCCAGTAGCCGAGCGAGTTCAGGCGCGGGAACGCGACGTCGGGGGAACCGATCTGAAGCGGGAGAACGAAGTTGGCGAAGCCGATGACGATCGGCGTCGCGTACATCAGCAGCATCACGGTGCCGTGCATCGTGAACAGCTGGTTGAACTGCTCATTCGACAGGAACTGAAGTCCCGGATGGGCGAGCTCGCCACGCATCAGAAGCGCCATCAGACCGCCGACGAGGAAGAAGGCGAAACAGGTGACGATATACATCTGTCCGATCAGCTTGTGATCGGTAGTCGTGATGAGTTTGTAGAAGAAAGAGCCCTTGGGCTGGTAACGCTCCGGATAGGGGCGCTCGGCCTCCACCCGGGTCGTCGGCTGATCTACCGCGGTCACTGAATCCTCCTCGTGAGCACCGTCGCGTCGGTCTCCCGGTCGTCGGCACTGGACCTTCGTCCGTCTACTGCTGTGGCGCCGACCGAAGACAGCGCGCTGCATCACTGATCGTAGACCAGAGCCGGGTGCAATTCCGAGTGGGTCCTACGAACTGTCGTATTACGTGTTCGCGGCCAGATCACCGTGCCGCGCACCGGTGCTAGCGTGGGCGCGTGCATCAATTCCCCCGACGCCTCGCCCGCGGCCGTATGGGCTCCACCGCCGCCGCGCTGGCGTGCACCGCGACGCTCGCCGTCGGACTGTCCGCGTGCGGCAGCGACGACGGTGTGCTGCGGACCCCCGACGGATCGGTGATCTCCACGACGACCACTCGTTTCGCCGAGGTCAACATCGTCGGTGCTGGTCGTGACTACTCGCGGACGTGCCTGGCGCCGACGACGGTCGACCCGGGGCGCACCGACGCGAAGCGGATCGTCGTCACCGACCCCGCACTGTTGGACGGGTTGTGCGCGCTCGGCCTCGGCCCGCAGGTCCGGGCGATCACGGCGGCGCCGGGTTCGGTGCCGGAGTACCTGGGTCCGCAGCTGGCCGCGGTCCCCGCCGTCGGCGACACACCCGATGCGGCGGCGATCCGCGAAGCGGCACCCGACCTGGTGCTGTCGACGCCCGGCACCGCGAAGCAACTCGATGCGTTGACTGCGACAGGTGCGCTCGGCACGGCGCGGACCGCCGTCGTCGACCCGGCAGGTGACGCGAAGGCGTCGCTGATGGCCGTCGCGGAGGCGACCAACCGCTCGGCGGCCGGTACGCAGCGCGTCGACGAGTTCATCGCCGAGGCCGCCCGTGTGGGCCGGGTGATGGACGCTAGTCATAGTCAGGTGTCTCTCGTGCGCTTCACTCCGGACGAGTCTCTCATCGAGGGCACGTCCCCGTTCGGCGCGCAGATCATGGCGCTGGTCGGTGTCGACCGGCCCGCGCCGCAGCGCACCCCCGCCGCGGTGCCGATGACCGACGACAACATGACCGACGCCGACGCCGACCTCATCTACGTCAGCTATGCGGGCGACGGCGGCCGTGACCGCGGCCACGACGTCCTGATGTCGGACGAGTGGCTCAATCTCGGCGCCCCCACGTGGAAACGGGTGCTGTCGGTGAACGACGAGGTCTGGTATGGGCGGCCCGGCGTCGCCGCGGGATGGCTCGTCCTCAACGATCTCAAGCAGTCGTTGAACAGCAGCTCGGCGAGCGGCTAGCCGAGATTGTCGGTAGGTCGGCGTAGAACGATTCTGTGAAGGCAACGGTGTCTGTCAAGGCTCCACCCGTCCGTGTCCTCTGGCGTCCCGGCCTCGGTCTCGCAGTGTGGCCAGCAGCTGCCTCCGCTGACGCCGGCACGCTCCTCGACGAGGTGGCCGACGTGCCGTCGACGCTGGCGGATCTGATCGGTGGGCGCAGGCTCCGTCACCCCGTCGAACTCCGGACGCCGGGCGGGTCGCGCGATTTCGTGCACGCCACGGCGGTCGGCGTACCGACCGCCGTGCAACTGTTCGACCGCTTCGACCATGCGCGTCCGGGTGGCGACGTCGCGTTTTACCGCTATCTCCTCGCCGGTGTGCGCGCGGCGATCGACGCTGGCGCGGTCGCCCCCGGCACGGTCGAGGTCGCCGGCATCACCGAGGTGCGGTGGCTGCCGATGCCGACGAGCGCGTGGCGCGCCTGGATGCAGGTCGCGCACGGCAGCGCGCCCCCCGCGATCGCCGACAACGGCGGATCGGCGGCGATCACCGACTTCGCGAACGAACTCCTCGACCACGAGGTCCGGCGCCGGATCGGCGACCGCGTCGGCTCCCAGGTTCCGTTGATCGCAGGACTCGCCGAGCCAGCCCCGTCTCCGGTCCCCGACCTGCCCGGCGCACGCAGCGCGTGGACCGACTGGCTCGCGACCGTCGGTCCGGAAGCGGCGTCACTGGTGCTGCGTTTGCACGAGCCGCCAGACGAGCCCGTGCCGTTCGCTCAGACGCGGTGGCGCCTCGAAGTGTGCCGCCACACCGCGACCGGCGACGTCGTGCCCGTCGCACCCCACCGGATCGACCCGCACGAACTCGAGGCGATCACCGGCGACCTCGCGATCGCGGTCCGCGCATTCGGCGTGCTCGCCGTCGCCGACACCGACCCGCATTCGCTCGACTTCCTCCTCGACACCCGGGCCGTCGACGATCTGTTCACCTCCGGAGCCGAGTCGATCTCGCAGGCCGGGATCACCGTCCTGCTCCCCCGCACGATCGCCTCGGTGTCCCCGAGCCTGTCGCTACGAGCGGCGACAGCAGTCCCCGATGGCGGGGCACGACCCGGTTTCGTCGGACTCGACGAGATCTCCGACTTCGAGTGGCGGCTGGCTCTCGGCGACGCCCCGGACTCGCCCGAGCTGTCGCAGGCCGACTTGGACGAGCTCGCCCAACAGCACGGCGACCTGGTGAAGGTCCGCGGTCGCTGGTTGCGCGCGGAAGGCGCTGCGCTGCATCGGGCGGCGTCGTTCCTCGCTGCGCAGCGCGCCGTCGCCGATCCCGATGCCAAGCAGACGATGGCTCAGTTGTTGGAGTTGGTCGCGGATCCGGTCGACAAGCTGCCGGTACCGGTCTCGTCGGTGCACGGTCTGGGCTGGCTCGACGACGTCGCGCGGGCTGGTGCGATCGTTCCCGAACCGGTGGACGCTCCTGCGTCGCTGCACGCGACGTTGCGCCCGTATCAGCAGCGCGGACTCGACTGGCTGCACACGCTCGGATCGATGGGCGCGGGCGCCGTGCTCGCCGACGACATGGGGCTCGGAAAGACCGTGCAGGTCATCGCGCTGTTGACGACGATGCGGGCGGCCGACGACACCCTGCCGCCTGCCCTCGTGGTGTGCCCGATGTCAGTCATCGGCAACTGGCATCGGGAGCTGACGACGTTCGCGCCGGGGTTGCGCGTCGTCGTGCACCATGGGACGGGCCGCCGCGTCGACGCGATCCGGACCGGCGACGTCGACGTCGTGCTGACGACATTCGCCACGCTCGCCCGGGATCGCGCCGACCTCGCGACTCTCCCGTGGACCGAACTGGTGGTCGACGAGGCGCAGCACGTGAAGAATGTGAACACGGCGGCGGCGAAAGCGTTGCGTGCCATACCTGCCCGACTCCGGATCGCGTTGACCGGCACGCCGGTGGAGAATCGCCTGGAGGATCTCCGCGCAGTGGTCGACCTCGTGAATCCGGGCATGCTCGGGACCGCGTCGAAGTTCCGTTCACGCTTCGCCGAGCCCATCGAACGCGACCGTGATCAGGATGCACTGCGTCGCCTCAACACGCTCACCGGTCCGTTTATCCTGCGTCGCACCAAGACCGACCCGGACGTCGCTCCCGACCTTCCGGAGAAGTCCGAACTCATCGTGCGGACTAACCTGTCGACCGAGCAGGCGGGCCTCTACCAGGCGGTTCTCAACGAACTGCACGAAGCGCTCGCCGAACGCAATCCCGTGGGCGAACGACGCCGCAGCGTCCTCGCCGCCCTCACCCGCCTCAAGCAGATCTGCAACCATCCGGCCCACTACCTCGGCGACGGGTCACCGTTGATGCGTAAACGCCGTCACCGCTCGGGCAAGGTCGAGTTGTTGATCGACGTCCTGACCACGCTGATCGCCGAAGGCGACAAGGCGCTCGTGTTCACCCAGTTCGCGGTGTTCGCCGATCTGCTCAGCGAGTGGCTGTCGCCGGTCCTCGGCGTCGACGTGCCGGTGCTGCACGGTGGGCGCTCGCGAGCCGACCGTGACGCCATGGTCGAACGGTTCCAGGACGGCGACGGTCCGCCCGTGTTGATCGCCACGTTGAAGGCTGGCGGCACCGGACTGAATCTGGTCGCGGCCAACCACGTCATCCACGCCGACCGCTGGTGGAATCCGGCAGTGGAAGACCAGGCGACCGACCGCGCGTACCGGATCGGTCAGACCCGCAACGTGCAGGTGCGTAAGTTCGTCTGTGTCGGCACTCTCGAGGAACGGATCGACGAGATGGTGACGGCCAAACGGGAACTGTCGCAGTTGACGGTGAAGACCGGCGAGAGCTGGCTGTCGGACCTGGACGACGACGCGCTGTTCGACCTGCTCGCGTTGCGTGAGGAGGCGGTCGGCGAATGAGCGGGCGGAGACGGGCAGCCCCAATCCGCGGGTACGGGATCACCGGCTGGTCGCGGGCGTTCGTGTCCGTCGTCGAGGCGGGTGCCGACCACCGGCACATCACCGGCGCGCGACGCTACTTCCGCGACCGGCACGTCGACGCGCTGGTGATCGGCGACGGGACGATCACCTCTGCGGTCCGCGGCACGCAGCTCGATCCATTCGACGTGATCTTGCGGACGCGGACCGTCGACGCGGACACGGTGGTCGGTCTGCTCCGGACTACGGGCGACGTCGACGATCTGCTCGCACTGGCGCGCGGCGAGCAGCCTGCCGGTCTCGGGAACCTGATCGCGCCGACGGAGTCGGCAGACGTCGAATCGAGTTGCACGTGCCCGGATCAGGCCCCGCGGTGCATCCACGTGCTGGCGACCGCGTTCGAGGTGGCCGCCGAGATCGACCGTCGCCCCACCGTGTTACTGCAGGTGATGGGCACGGATCTGCCTGCGTTGCTGGGATCCGCAGGTGGCGGCGACGCGGAGCCGTCCGACGATCCGTCGACCGGCGACGTCCTGCCCGAGGACTTCTACGGCGACACCGTCGTCCTGCCGCCCCCTCCCCCGTTCCCGGCAGTCGACGCGCTCACCGAGTTGGAGCCCGCGGCGTTGAGGACCGCGCTGCGCGCGTCCGGCGTTCCCGCGACCCAGCTGGCCGAAGCGTTCGACGACCTGGCCACCTTCTACGCCGAACTGAAACGTCGGACGTGAGAAACGCTGTCGGGATCGCCTTCACCTGCTCGTTGATGTCACCCGGCGACACCAACTAGCAGGCGAGTGGCGGAATCAGAAGTCCCAGTCGTCGTCTTCGGTGTTGACGGCCTTGCCGATGACGTACGAACTGCCGGAGCCCGAGAAGAAGTCGTGGTTCTCGTCGGCGTTCGGCGAGAGCGCCGACAGGATCGCCGGGTTCACCGACGTCTCATCCTTCGGGAACATCGCCTCGTAGCCGAGGTTCATCAGCGCCTTGTTCGCGTTGTACCGCAGGAACTTCTTGACGTCCTCACTCAAACCGACCTCGTCGTAGAGGGCTTCGGTGTAGTCGGTCTCGTTGTCGTAGAGCTCAAAGAGCAGCTCGAACGTGTAGTCCTTCAGTTCGGCGCGGCGCTCAGCCGTCTGCGTCTCGAGGCCGCGCTGGTACTTGTAGCCGATGTAGTAGCCGTGGACGGCCTCATCGCGGATGATCAGGCGGATCATGTCGGCGGTGTTCGTGAGCTTGGCGCGCGAGGACCAATACATCGGCAGGTAGAAGCCGCTGTAGAACAGGAACGATTCGAGGAGCGTCGACGCGACCTTGCGCTTGAGCGGATCGTCGCCGCGGTAATAGTCCATGATGATCTGCGCCTTGCGCTGCAGATGCTCGTTCTCCTCGGACCAGCGGAACGCCTCGTCGATCTCCTTGGTAGAGCACAGGGTGGAGAAGATCGAGCTGTAGCTCTTGGCGTGCACCGACTCCATGAAAGCGATGTTCGTCATCACCGCTTCCTCGTGCGGTGTGATCGCATCCGGGATCAGTGAGATGGCGCCGACGGTGCCCTGGATCGTGTCGAGGAGCGTGAGACCGGTGAAGACGCGCATCGTCAGCGTCTTCTCGTAGTCGGTGAGCGTGCCCCAGGACGGGATGTCGTTGGACACCGGCACCTTCTCGGGCAGCCAGAAATTGCCCGTCAGACGGTCCCAGACCTCGGCGTCCTTGTCGTCGGTCACACGATTCCAGTTGATGGCCGACACCCGGCTCACCAGCTTCACCGGTGCACCTTCGGCGGGACTGTGGGCGATCTCAGACATGACACCTCGCGTTGAAGAAATGGTGATCGTTAGAACGGCTCAACCCTACCGCTTGGGGCGCGCACCAGATCGCAACACAACATCGTGTGTCTTGACGGAGATCGGCGTGGCGCCCGACGACACGCCGACACGATCGGCGCATTCTGCGACGACGGCACGTCCGCGACGACAGCCGGTAGCACGGATCTGTGAGATTCGCATCTCACGTCCTTCGGTCTTGACTACCGTGAACGCCACCAGCCCAATCAGGACCAGTCCAATCGGAGTGTGGTGGCATGCCGGAGCGCGGAACACGAGTCGACATGCCCCCGGCGGCCAAGCTCGCCATGAAGGGGCTGGGCTATTTCACCTGGCCGCTGAAGATCGACGACTATCTGGCGCTCATCAACCCACTGTGGTCGACAGCGGAGTTGCGCGGACGCATCGAACGTATCCATCACGAGACAGACGATGCGGTGACCGTCTACATCACACCCGGCTTTCGGTGGCGCGGCCACAAGGCCGGGCAGTACATCCGGATCGGTTTCGACATCGAAGGCAAACGGCACTGGCGCGCCTACTCGCTGAGCAGTGACGGGTCCCGGCCTGACGGGCAGGTGACCATCACGGTCAAACGCACGCAGGACGGCGTCGTCTCCAATTGGCTGCACGGACCGCAGGCCCTCGGATCGCTGGTCACGCTGGGACAGGTGGACGGGCAGTTCACTCTGCCCGACCAGGTCCCGGAGCGGTTGCTGTTCCTGACGGCGGGCAGCGGAGTGACCCCGGTGATGGCGATGATCCGTTCGCTCGAACGTTCGCACACCATGCCCGACACAGTGCACCTTCACTCAGCGCACACCGCCGACGAGGCCATCTTCGCGAGTGCCCTCTCGGACGCGTCCAACGCAGATCCGGCCTATCGTTTCGTGACTCGCTCGACCGCCACCGACGGGCGGATGACACCCGCCGATCTGGATGAGCTCTGCCCCGACTGGCGCGAACGGCACACCTTCGCCTGCGGTCCGGGAGCTATGCTCGACGACCTGACCGAGCACTTCGGCGGCGCGGGGCTCGACGACCGACTGCAGATGGAGTCCTTCGAGCGCGTCCTCACCTCGACCACCGGCGAGGGCGGCGCCATCACCTTCACTCGGTCCGATGCGCGCGCCAACTGCGCAGGCGACCAGGTGATTCTGCAGGCAGGCGAAGACGCCGGTGTGGACATGCCATTCGGGTGCCGGATCGGCATCTGCCACACCTGCACCGGAATGCTCTCGTCCGGTGCGGTCCGTGATTTGCGGACCGGGAGTGTCACGAAGGCCGGAACGGAGGTCCGTACCTGCGTGAACTCCCCGGAGGGCGACGTCACCATCGACCTCTAGAAACCGACAAGGATAGGACATGACATGGCCTTCTCCCCGCCGAACAGCCCCGACGTCGAGAACCCCCTCGCGAGACTCTCTGCTGAGGAACTCGAACAGATCGGCCGCGAGTTCGATGCCATCCACGACGAGGTCTTCACCAGCCTCGGCGACAAGGATTCGGAGTACATCCGCAATGTGATCGCCCTGCAGCGCCAGTTGGCTCTGCTGGCGCGCGCCATCCTGCTCGGTTCCCGGTACAAGCCGGCATGGCTACTCGGGACCGGTGTGCTCGGCATCGCGAAAATCCTGGAGAACATGGAGATCGGGCACAACGTGATGCACGGTCAATGGGACTGGATGCAGGATCCGCAGATCAATTCCACGTCGTGGGACTGGGACAGCGCGTCGACCAAGGAAGCTTGGAAGCACTCGCACAACTATGTGCACCACACCTTCACCAACATCAGGGGCAAGGACAAGGATCTCGGCTACGAGATCATGCGGATCGACCCGCGCCAGAAATGGAAGCCCGTCTACCTGCTGCAACCGTTCTACAACGTGATCCTGGCAGCCTTCTTCGAGTGGGGGGTGGCGCTACACGATCTCGACGTCGACGCCGTCTTCGCCGGTGAGCGGACGAAGAAGGAGGTGTTGCACGATCTGAAAGGCATGCGGCACAAGGCGTGGCGGCAGATCGCGAAGGACTACATCGCATTCCCGGCGCTGTCGGGGCCGAAGGGTTTCCTGCCGACGCTAACCGCGAACTTCACCGCCAACATCATCCGGAACGTGTGGGCGTACGCGATCATCTTCTGCGGCCACTTCCCAGACCAGTGCTACACCTTCAGTGAAGAAGAGACCGAGAACGAGACCAGGGCCGGTTTCTATGTCCGCCAATTGCTGGGCGCGGCCAACATCGAGGGCTCGCCCATCTTCCACGTGCTGTCGGGAAACCTCGGCTACCAGGTGGAACACCACATCTTCCCGGATATGCCTTCGAGCCGGTACGCGCAGATCGCTCCCAAGGTCAAAGAGATCTGCGAACGACACAAGCTGCCGTACAACTCTGGCCGTTTCGGCGAACAGCTCTGGATGGTCCAGCGCACCATCGTGAAACTCGCCTTCCCGGGCGGTCGCGTGACCAAGAAGCCGGGACCGTACAAACCGGTGGACGACGACGCCGTTGTGCGCCCGCTGATCGCCGTCTGACCCTGATCTTCGCCTCACGGGCGAGGGAGACGACGTGACACACGTGCCCGACCCGCGCCCAGGATCACGACTCGTCCGCCGTCGTGTCCGCTACTACTACCTGTTGATCGCGCTCGTCATCGTCATGTTCGCCGCGGAGACGACGATGCACTACACCCACTACACGTGGTCTCGGTGGATCGTGACGATCACCGCACTCATCGCGGTGAGTCTCGCCGTCGGCTCTGGTCTCCGCGCCGACGATCTCGGCCTGTCGCCGCGCACCTGGGCCCGAGGCGCGCGCTGGGCGGCGGTGATCGTCCTAGTCGTCGTGGTCGCCATCGCGCTGGCGCTGGCGATCCCGCCGTTGCGCGACCTATTCCTCAACGACGCGTACCGCGAGCTTGGGTGGGCGCTGTACTCGGCATTCGTGCTGATTCCGCTGCAGACGGTGATCCCCGAGGAACTCCTGTTCCGCGGCGTCATCACCGGCGCATTGCTGCGGCGTCAGTCCGTCGCGGTCACGATCGCCGCGCAGGCCGTCCTCTTCGGGCTGTGGCACGTGGTGTCCTCGACCGGGCTGTCCGCAGGCAATGACGGGATCGGCGACGTCGTCGGCTCCGGCACAGTCGGCCAAGTGCTCGGGGTGGTCGGCGCAGTCCTGTTCACGGGCGCCTCGGGTGCCGTGTTCGGCTGGCTGCGAGTGACGACCGGGAGCCTCCTCCCCTGTCTCGCGTTGCATTGGGCGGCGAACGCAGCGGGCGCAGTCGCTGCGGCGTTCGCATGGAAGCTCGGGTGACAGCGCAGCGCGCACGTGCCACGATGTGACAATGAGCACTGACGACGTGCGGTCCCGAAATGACCCGTTGCCTGCAGATCATTTGTTGCCTGCCCTGCGCGGGCTCGCCGTCGGCCGCATCGCGCTCGGTGTCGCGTCTCTCGTCGCGCCCGGCACGCTCGCCCGGGGTCTGGGCGTGCAGCAGACGCCTGAACTGGACTACCTGACACGGATCTTCGGTGCCCGCGCCATCGCTCTCGGCCTCGGCTACCTGACCACCCCGGCCGCCGAGCGGCCCCGCTGGCAGCGGCTCTCGCTGATGGTCGACATCACCGATACCGCGCACGGCACCGCGCATCTGGTCCGCGGCGACCTGCCGAAGCCCGCGGCCGTCGCGATGGTCGCGTTGACTGGCAGCTACATGACGGTCGGCGCCACCCGATTCGTTCGGGACATGGCAGCGCGGCGACGCTGACCCTCACACCTGTGTGGCCGGGCTCTTCGGGTCGACGAGGATCTTGGCGTGTTTCTCGGGATCGCCGAGCGCGTCGAACGCGGCTTCCAGACCGTCGAGGCCGACGACTCCGGTGATCAGCGGCTTCACGTCAACTTTTCCGCTCGCCATCATCTGCAGCGTGTCGTGGAACTCTCCGGGGTCGTAGCCGAACACGAAGCGGAACTCGATCTCCTTGCTGCCCGCCATCGCGGGCATGAAGGCGTCCTGCTCCATGCAGACGCCGACGACCACGATGCGTGATCGCGGCGGTGCGGTGTCGACGAGCTGCCCGATCATGCCGGGTACTCCGACGCACTCGAACACGACGGGGCCGGCGGGGACTTCGCCGAGCCGTTCGGCGAGACGGAACACGTGCCACCACGGCACGCCGGGCACCGCACGGAGCTTGCCCATGGTCCCGAGTGCGAGCCCGACCATGTCCGACACAGACCGCAACTCGTTGCGGGAAGGCTTGTACGCGTCGAACGGGTCGGTCTCCCAGGGATCGACGACGACGTGCGCGCCCACCTCGCGCGCCAGTTCGCGGCGGCGCGGCGACAGGTCACTCGCCACGATCTGCTTCACCCCCGACGCCTTGAGCATCGCGATGACAGCGAGACCGATAGGCCCGCAGCCGATCACGACTGCGGTTCGTCCCCGCCCGACGTCACCGCGACGAACAGCGTGCCAAGCGACGGCCATCGGTTCGGTGAGCGCGGCCTCGTCGTCGGACAGCCCGTCGGGGACGGCCAACACCATCGACTCCTGGACGAGGACGCGTTCGGCGTACGCGCCCGGCGCCAGTTCGGACAGTCCCACCAGTTGAGGTCCGCCGCCCTCGGTGATCATCGGAAGCGCGACGACCCGCGTCCCCGCCTTCCACCGCTCATGGCAGCCCGGGCCGTATTCGGCGACGGTCCCGACGAATTCGTGTCCCATCACGACCCGCTGGTCGGACCGCATCATATGTGAATAGCCCGCCTGTTCGGCGACCTCGGCGACGATGTCCGCGTGGTGACGGGCGTGCAGGTCCGAACCGCAGATACCGGTCCGTGCCACGTCCAACACCACCTGGCCACGCCCCGGAGCGGGGTCCGGGAGGTCGTCGACGGTCAGGTTGCCTTGGCTGCACACAACGGCTTTCACGTCGACCACTGTAGTTCCGAGCGACCCCCCGCGAGCGCTCTTGAGCTCGCCGCAGAGGTTTCGCTTTCAAAGTGTCGATCCCTGCGGCGTTCCGATCAGCACTTCCACGGCGACGACACACGCCGGTATCCGAACGGCCCGCACGCCATGCGCCGACAGAACTCATCGTGTCCGTATCGCCCGAACCGTCGTTGCTCCCCTGATCCTGTGATCTGCCGACACTTCTACTATTTCGCTCGTCCAGACCGACGCCACCGATCACACCACCGCGCTGCGCACCGCCACTGCAAGTTCGCGCAACGCGGTGCCTCGCGCCCCGCGAGCGGTCGGGCCGACGAGCGTGTCCACGATCTGATCGAGCACCTCGCAAGGTAGGAACGGCCCGACGTTGCCGAGGAACTTCTCGACCACCTCCTCGACGGTCAACGCGGAGTCCGGATTGCCTCTCGCATTGGGCACCTCTGCGGTCCATCGGCCCGCGATCGTGCGGACCGTCACTCGAGCGGGGCGGCGCTCGGGCAGCTCCGCCGAGAACTCCGGCAACTCACGCACGTGCACGCGATCGACCAGCATCGCCACCTCGGGTCGCTCGAACCGCCCAGGAAGAAACCCGTCCGCGTCAAGTCGACCGTCGACAACGACCGAGGCGACGCACCGCGGTATTGAGAATCGCGCGTGCAGGTCTGATTCGGCGCCGCGGCTGTCCAGGGACGCGGCGAACGCGAATGTCTCCACCTCGATGGCGGTGATCTCCGACGGCAAAGGGCCGCCGGCCTCCGCCAATGCCGTGTGCAGGGCGTCCAACGCCGGGTGGACCCACCGCGCACACGCGTACGGTTTGATGTAGCTCTCGTGCATGCGCCACCGCGCTCCGAGACCTCCAGTGAGCTCGTCGATATCGACGTCGGTGGTGACGACTCCGTCGTACAGCTCGTCGATCAGTCGGTCCGTGACGACTCTGTCAGCGGCCGTCGCGGCCGCCAGCGCACCGTAGTATGACCCGACGCCGGTCCACAGGTTGCGCACCGTACCGCCCCGCATCGGCACGGCGAGCGTCGCGGCGAGCGGCAGTGAGCCGCCCAACTCGATCGCTCTCGTCGCCGTCTCAGCATCTACCCCGTTGAGCGCGCTCAACGCGACAGCAGTTGCGATCGGTCCATGAATGCCGTGCGGATGCAGCCCGGGGCGCAGCGACGTGCCGGCGCCGAACCGCAGCCCCACCTCGCAGCCGATCACGAATGCGGCGATCGCAGCGTCGTCGTCGACGTCACCGCGGGCCAGAGCATGCAGCAACCCAGGCAGCACGTGCGGAGCTGGATGAGCGGTCGGTACCGGCGGAATGCGCGCGCCCGCTTGATGGAAGGAACCGCCCGAGTCTGCGTCGAGCCAGGTCGCGGCCGCCCCGAGCGTCGTCGTCCACCCGAACGGAACTGTGCCGGACGGGTCGCCCACGACATCGAGGGTCTCGCCGAGCCGCCGCACGGCGGGATAGCGTAGGCCGCCGATCAGCGCGCCGAGCGAGTCCAACAGCAGCAGACGTCCGAACGTCCACGTCTCGTCGGGGATGTCGTCGGCACCGGTCGCGGCAACGAAACAGCCGAGCGCGGTTAGGTCGATCTTCACTTCGTTCATCAGGCTCTCCGTCGGCCGGTGTTGGCAGCTGGGTCGCCGCGCGTCGGGGCGAGACCCGCGCGTACCGCCGCGACGGTGACAGCGAGGTTCGCCTCGATGCCGCCTGTCGCTCCCGCGAGCACGACACCCTCGATCCCGAGGTCGGCCAACGGTCGCAGCCTCGCCTCGATATCGCTTGCGGCCCCGGTCAGCAGAAAGCGATCTCGGATCAGTGCGTCGGCCGCGGGATCGGGTTCGCGTTCACCCGCAGCTCCGGCGGTCCCGTGCTTGCGGTAGTCGTGGGCTGTGGCGACGACAGCAACCCGGGGAACCGTCTGAGGATTGAGCTGATACCAGTCGGGTGACTGGACCAACCGCATGGCGCAAGAACCGAGGATCGGTGCTGCGGCCCTCTGCGCCTGGTCGTCGTCGGAGGTGACGACCGCCCGCAGGAACAGCCAGCACCGCACGTCCGAAGCGGCGGCACGAGCGGTCTCGACGGCGCGTTCGACGACGCTGGTCGATACGCCGACGTCAAGCAGTACTCCTCCGAGAGCATGTGCGGTGGCCGCGATGGTCCGCGGACCGGATCCGGCGCCAAGCACCGGCCCCGATGCAGGTGCCAGCTCGCCGAGTCGTGCACGCAGCGACTCGAGTTGACCTCGATACTCGCGCAGCGACGGCACCGGCACGCCCTCATTGCGCAGCGAACTCTCCCCGCGCGCGACCGCGGTCAGCGTTCGGCCGGGGAACTGCTCGGCCAACGTGGCGCATGACTGCGCGACGACGCTCGGGTGGTGCAGTCCCAGACCGATCACGCACGGACCGGACAGAGCGGCATCAGTTGCCCCGAGGACCCTGGCTGCGGTCAGGACCGGATCCGGAAACAGGCGGGGGCTGTCCGCAAACCCGACGCCGTCGACGCCGTCGCGCAGCGCACGCTTGGCCGTGTCGACCGGGTCATGGCTCTCGCGTGGCCGTGCCAGGTTCAACAGGATCTTCGGGTCCCTCATCGCAGCATTCTCAGTAGCTCGTCGACCTTGCTCGGCACCGAGTCGCGCGCCGCCACCGGCCGACCGGCCACAGCGGACAGGGTGTGTACGACGCTGCCCGGCATCGGCGTGATCACGTCGGCGGGCACTCTGGCGGCGAGCCATCCGGACGCTGCTGCGTGTCCGGCGAGCCACCCACTGCCCGCTGATCGACCATCGGGGGCGAACGCGGCCAGACTTGCCGCTAGATCGAGCACGTCGGCCAGGTCGGCTCCCTCCGAAGGCCCGACCAGCGATGCCGCCACGGCCGCCGCGAGAGTGCCGAGGGTCGGATACGCGAGCGGATCAGCCGCCAGTAGGACCGCGGCCTCGTCTGCGACGCCTAGTCCGGCGAGTACCGAGTGCCCCACTCGGTCGAGTCCGGTGTCCGCCCCCGCCGCGGCCAACGCTGCGAGCAGGGGCGCCCACCGCGGGCTCGGCTGGGCCGCGTCGAGACGCGCGCCGTTCCACATGAGGGCGGCGTACGTCGACGCGCGACGGCCGGTGCCAAGCAGCGGGAATCCGTCCTCGGTGGCGATGACGTCGGCCCACGAGTTGAAGGACGGCTCGCCAAGGAGACTCACGGCGTCGAGCACGGGCAGAACTGCGGCCGATACGTCCCCCGCGACCGTGTACGCCGCTAGCGCCGCCTCCGCCAACTGCTCAGTGCTCACCGGCGACGGGTCGCTCAGAACCACAGACGCAGCGTCGAACGTCACCGATCACGCTCCACCACGGTGCTCTCACCGATCAGATAGAACTTGAAGTCGGTGCGCCCGGCCGGTCCGCGTTCGACGGCCAGCGGGTTCTCATCGAACCATGCGCGGTACGACTGATATGCGTCATGGTCAGCGAAGTGCATCTCGGCGATCCGGTAGAAAGTCTGGCTCGGCGGAATCTGTGCAGTGCCGCCGGACGCGGACGTTACCGGATACAGGATCTTGTTGAAGACGATGCGGTCCACGTGCGGGTTGGCGAGCAGGTCGGGCGCGTGGACGTCGAACAGCCACCGCTCGTACTCTTCTTCGCTGACGCCTTCGACGATGCCGTATCCGAGTAGTGCCTTAATCATCGGTGCAATCCCTTCACTGCGAGTGCTGCCCTGAAACGCGTAGGTCGAAGGCCTGCGCGCCTTCGCCGAATCCTTCGACGCGGATCCGGCTCGGCGTGATCCGCACCCCGCGCATGCCGTCGTCGATCTCGGCGCGGCCGCGCCGGGGAGCCTTCACGTGGCCCGCAGCACGGAGCCGGTCGGCGTGGCGGCGGTACACGTCCCAAGTCTCGTCCGCATCGAGCAGGTGTGCCGTGCCGCGCACGAACACCGCCCGCGGGATGGTGAGGCCGAGGTCGAACGTCCAGGGCGAGTCGTTCACCGAATCCGGCGACGGAGCGCCGACCCAGGTGACGAGGACGCGCGGATCGCGCTCGAGCTGCGCGTTTCGACGATGGACGCGCCGCTGCACCATCTCGACCGTCCAGTCGTCGGCGAGGAACGCGCTCGTGGAGCGTCCGACGGGCTCGCCGAGCCGATCGAACGTCACCACCTGCGCGAAACCAGCCTCACGCTGCACGAATGCGCGTGCGGCCTGTTCGGGGTCGGACGGCTTAGCCATTCGCGACGACCGTCGCGGCGAGGTATGCCAGGCCGAACGCGGGCATCAGGCCGTTACCTGCCAGGTACCCCCCGGCACCGTGACCGGACACGCCGGCGGCGGCGCCGCCCGAGGCGTACAGGCCCACGATCGGGACGTCGGCCTCGTCCACCACACGCGCCTTCTCATCGACGACGAGCCCGCCCTGGGTGTGGAACAGCGCCGGGACCACCCGGACGGCGGCGTACGGCGCCTCCAACGGCGCTTCGTAGTCGCGGCCGAAGCGATCTTCGATCTCCCCGCGCGCGGCACGCGCCGACTCCTGCAACTCGGCGACGACGCCCTCGACGGGCAGCCCGGTGACCTCCGCGAGTCCCGCGGCATCGTCGGCCCAGACCTGCGCACCTGATTCGACGGTCTGCCGGAAGTCGGTGAACGGCTGGCACAGGTCGTGGACGCGGCGGTCGAAGACGACCCAGCCGGTCGCCCCGGGGCGGGCCGCCAGGTACGGACCGAACTCGGAGTATCCGCTGGTCTCCTTGGCGAACCGGCGGCCCGTGGTGTCGAGCATGATCGCGCCGTGCATGATCGTCGCCCAGCCGAGCAGCGTCGCCGATCTGGCGGCGAGCGCGCCGTGGCCCTGGTAAGCGTCCAGATACGCCGACGCAGCACCAAGCTTCGTGCCGATGCGCAGTCCGTCACCGCGGGAGGTCTCGCTGCCGTGGTAGGTAGCCGATGCGATCTCCGGCATGTGCTCGGCCACCATCTCATGGTCGGCACCGAATCCGTTGGTGGCCAGCAGCACCGCGGGTGTCTCGATGTGTTCGGGCGCTCCGGACGGATCGGTCACGACCACCGCGCACACGGCCCCGTCGGCGTCCAGCTCCACCTCGGTCAGACGCGCCGGCACCAGGAAGTCGATGTTCGGGTGCGCACGAGCGGTGCGCGCGAGATGGTCGATCAGTGCGTTGCCGTGCCGCTCCGGAATGGTGTGGCAACGGTCCACCGAGTGGCCCGGGTAGTGCATGTCGGTCATCAGCGAGATCTCCAGGCCGACCTCGTCCGCCATCCATTCGACCATCTCGCCGCTGACCCGGGCCAGGGTGCGGGCCAGCCGCTGGTCGCCGGTGCCCTCGGTCTTGCGCTCGACGTCGGCGGCGAACAGGTCCGCAGAGTCCTCGATGCCGAGTTCGCGTTGGAAGCGGCTGCCCACGCCCGGGATCATCGCGGTGCACATCGAAGTGTTGTTGCCGCGGGTGAAGTGTTCACTCGTCTCGACCACCAGGACGTCCAGGCCGAGCTGCGCGGCGCGTAGGGCGCCGATCAGTCCGCCTCCCGCGCCGGCGACGACCAGGTCGGGTCCGTCAGCGCTCATGCCCGGGATCCCGCCGCGAAGAGTTCTAGCGCCCGGATCACCGGGTCGACGACAGGCACCGCTGAGGGGTGGTCGGCGTCGACGTCGACCGCCGAGCACCCGTTGAGTAGCGCTCGCGCACCACGCGGCGCCAGCGTCGCGGCAGCGTTGTCGAGCTGGGCCTGCCACTGCGGGCCCGCACTGACCGCGTCGAACGGCAGGTCGAGGACCTGGACTTCGGTGAGCCACTGAGACCACTCGTAGACCTCGGTGACGCGGCGCATCTCGGCTGCGATCGCGTGGTTGCGGACCACTCCGGCGGTCGGGGCGGCCAGGGCGGCCGCATACGCCAGGTTCATCCGCAGGATTCCGATGACCGGGCGGTCGGTTTCGCTCTGCAGTCGCGCCACTGCCGGGTCGAGGACGCAGTCGGGCATCAAGGCGTCGAACTCGGTCGGCGCCGCGGCCAGCGCGGCGTGGACGTAGTGGTCCGAGCGCGCGATGTCCTCGGCCGAGTCGAGGCTGGTCGGCGCGCTGTCGGGCAGATCGTGCAGCGTCACCCCGACGCCCGCGGGGGCGATCGCGTCGTAGCGCTGCTGGCGGCGGGCCAGTTCGTCGACGCCCACATACAGCGGGGTGGTCGCGAAGATCTTCATGTCTGTGCCTCTCCAGTCAGGGATGGGTCAATGTCTGCAAAAGCGCGCGGACTCCAGGCGCCTCGGGCAACGAGGAGGCCACGTCGACGATCCGATCGACAGTGTCCCCGTCGCCGAGCAGGTCACCGAGGAGTGCGACGGTCCGCTCGTGGTCGAACGGCTGGCGCGCGGAGTCGCCGATCGGGTTGGCCGCCTCCTCCCGCAGGACGCGGCCGTCGGCGAGAGTGACCTCGACCGCGGCACCGCGGGCGTCGGGCAGCCGGTCGTCGAAGACTGCGTCGGCGACCACCTCCACCCGGTCGGCCAGGGCCTGGAACTCCGCGCTGTTCGAAGCGTCGAATCCGTCCGGTGCCACCCGCCCGTCGCGCAGCGCGGTCGCGACCACATACGGAATCGAGAACATCGCGGCGAGTCGGTTGTTCCAACGCGTCCGGTGCAGGTTCGCCGCCGCTGAGTACGTCGACACCCGGATACCGGTGATCGCGCCGACACCGCCCTCGCCCAACTGCGAGCGCAACTCCAAGGTTGCGTCGGCCGTCGGGTGGGTGAACGCGCATGACGCGTGCCGTTTGAAGTAGCCGAGGCCGATGTCCCAGCGTTTGTCGAGTCGCTCGACGAGCACGTCCGGTGAGAACGTGCCGAGGAGCCGGCCCAGACTGTGGGCGGCGATGCCGGTCGGAATGGCCATTCCGGCCTTCGCGAGGCGCGCGGCGGCCAGGCCCGAGACGTTGCAGGCCCCCATCCATTCGTTGCGGACCGGGTTGCCGTCGAGCGCGGCGGAGAACGGTCCGGCGATCGGCATGCCGCTCGCAGCGTCGACCGCGCCTGTGATCTGATCGGCGTCAAGGCTCAGCAGTTTGGCGCAGCCCGCCGCGGCGCCGGTGAATCCCCAGTTGCCGTGCGGGTGCAGGTCCGCCGCCGCAGCCGACGCGCGACCGTAGCGGGCACCGACCTCGTAGGCAACCAGCAGCGCGGCCGCCGTCGACGGCCCATCGGCGTCGATCGCCGCGGCGAGGGCCAGAACGGCGGGGAATCCGTGCGCGGCCGGGTGCCCGCCCGCGAACTTGTTGCCCTCATCCATCTCCAGGCTGACCAGCGCCGTCGCGTTCAACCAGGCCGCGACCTCGGGCGAGGTCCGCACGCCGGTACCGATCAGGGGCACCGACCCCACACCGGGCGTCCACGCGTCGACGAGGCCCGCCCGTTCGGGCAGACGCGCACCTAGCATCGTGACCCCGAGTGTGTCGAGCAAGACCAGCCGGAGACGGTCGCGGACCTCATCTGGAACCGTTTCCCAGGTCAGATCGGCGGCCCACTCCGACAGTGTGCGCGCCGCGGCAAGTGCCGCTCGCTGGTCGGGGTCGATGGCCTGTGTCTCCTCCCGTCGATCGCTCATAGTCCGAGATACGCCCTTCTCACACGCTCGTCGCCCGCGAGTTCCTGGCCCGGACCCTCGAGGACAACGCTGCCGCTCTCAAGCACGTAAGCGCGGTCGGAGATGGCGAGCGCCTGTGCCGCGTTCTGCTCAACGAGGAGCACACCTATTCCGGTCGCGCGGATCTCTGCGGCCGCGTTCAACACATCCCACGTCAGCTTTGGCGAGAGACCGGTCGACGGCTCGTCGAGCATCAACAGCCGCGGCTGCGCCATCAGTGCGCGGCCGATCGCCACCATCTGCTGTTGGCCGCCCGACATGGTCTGCGCCACCTGCTTACGTCGTTCCTTCAGAATCGGGAATAGATCGAACACGCGTCCAAGATCGTCGCCGACTTCGCTCTTCTTGCGCGTCCACGCACCGAGGACCAGGTTCTCCTCAACCGTCATCGGGCCGAAGAGGTCGCGGTCCTCCGAGACCTGCACGACGCGGCGCCGCACCACCTGGTGCGGACGCAGCCCCGACAACTGTTCCCCCTCGTACCGGATCTCGCCGGTGCGCGTCTCGATGAGACCACTGATCGCCCTGAGCATGGTGCTCTTGCCCGCGCCGTTGGCACCGACCACCGAGACCAACTCGCCCGCGCCTACGTGAATCGAGACGTCATGCAGAATCTGCAGTTTCCCGTAGCCCGCCGTGATGTTGTCGACCTCAAGCATCAGCGATCTCCGTTCCCAGGTAGGCCTCTTGGACCGTCGGGTCTGCGACGACTGCCTCGGGGTCACCCGATGCGATGACCCGACCACGGTCGAAGACGACCACCGAGTCGGACAGTCGCATAACGGCGGCCATGATGTGTTCGATGAAGACCATGCTCAGGCCTTCCCTCTCGCGCAGGTCGGCGAGGAGTTCGACGACCGGCGTGCGTTCGGATGGCACCAGACCGGCAAGCACCTCGTCGAGCAGCAACAGCTTCGGCGAGCGAGCGAGCACGCGAGCCAACTCCAGTCGCTTGAGGGCTGCAGTGTGCAGCGAGTCTGACACCGCGTCGGCCCACTCGGTCATGCCGGTCGCCTCTAGTACTTCATCGGCTCGCTTGCGCGCCTGGCGGTGGCTGCCGCCCTTGGTGAGCGCGGCCGTGATGACGTTCTCCCGAGCGGTCATCGTTCCGAACGGCCGCATCAGCTGGAAGGTGCGACCGACCCCGGCGTGTGCGATGCGGTGCGGGGGCTGACCGGTCGCATGCTCACCGAAGAGCCGGACCGAACCGCTGTCGGGCTTGAGGGTCCCGGTGATGCAGTTGAAGAACGTCGTCTTGCCTGCGCCGTTCGGCCCAATGACACCGACGATCGAACCTTCGGGGACGTCGAACTCCACATCGGCGAGCGCGTGCACGCCCTTGAACGACTTACTCAAGTCACGGACTTCGAGGACGTTGTTCATCGTTGTCTCCACCAGAGTCGTATCGAACCGACTATGCCCTTGGGCAGCACCAGCACGATGATGATGAGCAGGATCGAGTAGACGACCACGTCGAGGCCGCTGCGACCGGCCAGGAAGTCGAGGATCGCCGGCGGGGTACGTCCCCACTCCGCGGTCAACTCGTTTAGCGGACCGATGATCAGGGCGCCGACCACCGGGCCCCAGATCGTCGCGATGCCGCCGATGACGGCCGGTGTGATGGCCTGGACCGACTGGGCGTTTCCGAACGCGATCTCCGGGTCGACGAAGATGTAATACTGCGTGTAAAACATGCCTGCGACGGCGGTGATCGCCGCCGAGACCGCCATCGTCGTCAGCTTGACGCGCATGACATTGACGCCGAGCGAGTCGGCGGCTTCCTCGTTGTCACGGATGGCGACCGTGTAGATGCCCGATCTGGACCGCAGGTAGAACATGGTGATCAGTACGCAGACCACCAGGAGCGCGAGGCCGATGTAAAAGTATTGCATCGCGTTCGCGTCGAACTGCAGCATCCACCACGAGTCGTCCTTGAGTAGTGGGACGTGCAGGCCGGCGGTCCCGTTAAGCCAGTCGGTGTTCGTGGCCAGCAGCCGGAGCATCTCAGCGAACGCGAACGTGGCCAGCGCGAAGTACGCGGCGCGAAGTTTGTAACGGAACGCCACATACCCGATGACAATCGCTACCAGCGCTGCGATCGCGGCACCGATGAACAGCGAGATCCACGGCGATATGTCGTAGTGGACGATCAGATAGGCGTCGGTGTAGGCGCCGATGCCGAAGAACGCCGCGTGGCCGAAGCTGAACATGCCGCCGTAGCCGCTCATCAGGTTCCAGCCGATGCCCATCATCGCGATGATCAGGACGTTGACGGCGACAGCCTGCCGGGAGTCGGGCAGGACTAACGGGGTGAAGGCCGCGACGATCACGACCACGGTGAGAATGATCAGCGGACGCTTGAGGTTTCGGGATCCGTCAGCGCCCACCGGCGAGCGGGGGGCCATTCTCGTGAGCAGGTTGGTCGTCATGAACTCTTACCTCCGAACAGTCCCTGCGGACGAATCAACAGGATGAGCAGGAACAGGAGGAACACTCCCAGCAGCGGGCTCTGCCCAACGAGGGCTACGCCGCCGAGCTGCTCGACGAGACCGACAATCAGACCACTGATGAGCGCGCCCATCACGTTGCCGAGGCCGCCCATGACGACCACTACGAAGGCGAGGATGTTGAACTGGTCGCCCGCCGTCGGGGTGATCGTGGTGAATGGCGCGATCAGCATGCCCGCGGCGCCGGCGCACGCCGCCCCGAGACCGAACGTGACCGCGTACACGGTGCGCACGTTGATGCCGACGAGGCCAGCGCCCCGACTGCTCGCGGCGACGGCGCGGATGGCACGACCGAACGAGGTGCGATCGAGGATCAGGTACAAAACGCCAGCCAGGACCAGTGCGCCGACGAACGCGATGATGTGCGATCGACTGACCACGGCGCCAAGGATGTTCACGCCGGGGTCGGAAGCCAGGTTCACCGAGAGTGGGTCACCGCGGAAGATCATCAGCAACACGTTCGCAATGAGCAGTGACAGACCGAGGGTGATCAGGAGTTGGCGCTCCAGCCCGCCGCCCATCGTGCGGTGCAACAGGAAGAACTGGACCGCCATGCCGATGATGAACAGCGCCGCAATGGCGATCGGCAGGGCGAGGTACGGGTTCCACCCGGTCGATTCGACGACTTGATACGTCACGAACAGCCCAACCGTGAGGAACGCCCCGTGCGCGAAGTTGACGATATCGAGGACACCGAAGATCAGGGTCAGGCCCATTGCGAGGAGGCTGTACACGCCGCCGGTGACGATGCCGGTGAGGAGTGCCTGCCCAGTGATCGCCATGCTGCCCGATCGCAGCAGGGCCGCGACGAACAATGCGACCAGAACCAGCAGCATGACCAGCGCCGGGGTCGACGAGCGCAGGCTTTTCATCATCCGGACGCCGTTGCCCGCCGTCACCGCGTCGATCGAGGCATATGTGTTCGTATCAGTCTGCGTCGGACTCATCGGCCCGGTCCCGCCGGGTACATGATCTGCTTCACTGCGTATTGCTCCGGGTAGACAACGTAGGGAGCATCGTCGAGTACCTGGGTCAGGACCGGCAGAGTGGACAGGTTCTCACCGGTCTCGCTGAAGCGGACCGGGCCGTCCGAGAGCACGACCGGCGTCACGTCGGTCTTGCCCAAGGCGTTGCGAATGGTTTTGGGGTCGTCCGACCCTGCCTTTTCGATCGCCGCGGCGATCACCATGACCGAGTCGTAGGCGAGTGCCGCACCGGTACGCGGCGCGTCGCCGTATTCGGCTGTATAGGCTTTCACGAAGTCCTGCCCTTCCTTGCTCTTGTCGTTGATGTGGTAGTTCACATCGAAGTAGCCGTCGCCCGCACGTCCCGCGTCACGAGGGAACTGCGGCTGGTCGAAAGCACCGTCGGCGGCTCCGACCACAGCGTCGAGCTTCGGCTTGACGGTCTGGATCGCCTTGGCGGCCAGGACGCCGTCGCGGTAGTAGCCCGAGATCACCAGGACGTTGGCGCCGCTCGACTTCACCTGCGCGATCTGCGTAGTCAGGTCGGACACGCTCGCCGCGTCGTAACTGATCGACGGCCCCATCGTGAGACCGAGCTTGGCGGCGCGCATCGTGAACGCCTCAGACACTCCGTTACCGAACGCCGTGTTCTCATGGAGGTAGGCAACCTTGGTGACCGGCCGACCGGCCTTCTCCGAGATCTCCTTGACGTAGTCCGCGGTACTCGACCCGAAACGGGAGTTCGGCGGCTGCATCCGGAAGGTGTACCGGTAGCCGTTCTCCAGGATCGAGTTGTCGCCACAGATGTCCATCAGATACGGGACCTCGTTACGTTCGGCGACCACCGCGACGTTCGCGCAGACGGCACTCTGGTAGCTGCCGATCATGGCGACTGCACCGCCGCTGACGAGACGCTGAGCCTCGCTCTGGCCGGTCTTCGCCGACCCCTTCGTGTCGCCCGGGTCGATCGCCAGCTTCTTCCCGCCCAGCGCCTTGATGCCGCCAGCGTCGTTGATGTGACGGACCGCGAGTTCGGCACCGTTCTCCAACTGGGCGCCGTCACCGGCATTGACGCCGGTTAGCGGGTGTACTGTGCCGATCTTGATGACGTCCTCGCCACCGCCAGACGCACCGCAGCCGGTGGCCGTCAACGCAACTCCGAGCGCAACGGCGGCTGCCGTCACGAACTTCCGACTTCTCATTCCGACTGCTCCTGACCTCGTTCGGTCCCGTCCTCGAATCGATGATCGAGGCGTCTCCAGATTGTTCCGCTGAAAGGAACACCAACTCGTGGAACCTAAATCTAACATGTGACTCCACTCACCTCAAGTCCTAATAGCGCAGCACCTCTCGATCCCGAATCGGCGCAGTACACCGCTAATTGCCCAGTCAAACCAGCTGAACTGGTAATAGTTGACACAACACGTCCCATTCGCGACCATCGTTCCGCTGGAGGAAACATGGATCATCTTCCGGTTGATGATGCAACGAACCTGCTGGATGCGGCCACTACGCCGATTCATCGTCCACGGACGCCGGCCGCCGCGACGCCCGACGACCGTCGAGGTCCGGCAGCATGCGGGAGATCTGCTCACTGCGACAGACGCGTAGGCCGACGGCGGCAGCCCGCGAACACTCGGTACCCGAGCTCCGTCCGTTCGCGCCTGCCCGAAACGGCCGGCCGCTTGTTTATAGTGACACCAGCGAGCCGTCGTGCCCGAGTATGCAGACCACAGCTCCCGTCCGGTGGACCAAGACCTCATTCTCCGACCGAAAGGCAGGACAACGTTGTCCGAAGCATCCTCTGAGACCGGGGGCACCGAGTCCGCAGACCGAGTCGCAGACGTTCTCCTACTCTTCGGCCGTTCCGACACGCCACTGGGCGTGTCGATGATCGCCCGGAGCCTGTCGTTGAGCAAGGCCGTCGTCCATCGCATCCTGCGATCACTGGTCTCCCGATCGCTTCTGCAGACAGTGCCGGAGGGTTCGGAGTACACGCTCGGCCCCGCAGCCATGGCCTTGTCAGCCCGGGCGTTCAGTCAAGTGGACGTCCGATCGGTAGCCGCGCCTGTGCTGCGCAGGCTGCGCGCACAGACTCGGGAAACAGCCACAGTGTCTGTTCTCACCGGTAAGGAGCGCATCTACCTCGATCAGTTCGAGTCGCCGCAAGAGGTCAAGATGGTCGTTGACATCGGAGCGCGGCTGCCACTGCACTCCGGTGCGTCAAGCCGAGCCATTCTGGCCTTTCTGCCGGGGTCCTTCATCGATGACGCCGTACGCGACTTGCGAGCGATGCACCCTGATCTGGACGAGGACGGGTACCGCCACGAACTGGATCAGATCCGGGAACGCGGATACGCGATCTCATTGAACGAGCGCAACACGGGTGCAGCGGCCATCGCCGCACCGTTCTTCGACGCAGCGGGCAACGTCATGGGGTCGATCAGCTCCTCCGGGCCAGCCTTCCGCTACTCCGTCGACACCCACAGCGAACACGGCGAGCTCGTCGCCGAAGCGGCCCGCGCGATCACTGATCTCCTCCGCGCCTGACTCCCTCCTGGAAAGGACGCTCCGTGCTCCCCCGATCCTTGCTTTACGTGCCTGCCAACAGACCCTTGCTCTTCGCCAAGGCTGCGGCCGGTCCGGCGGACGCGGTTGTCCTCGATCTTGAGGACGCCGTTCCGATCGCCGACAAGTCGACGGCTCGCCTATCAGTGCGTGAATTCCTCGACAGCCTCCCCGACGTTCCCAACGGTGCACAGATCTGGGTCCGCGTCGACCCGACATCTCTCGACGCCGACGTCGAGGCCGTCGTGCGTCTCGGGCTGTCCGGGATCCTGTTGGCCAAGTGCAGCATCGACGCGCTCGACCAGTTGGCGGCTCTGCTGGACCGTCTTGAGGCCGAGCGCGGCGTGACTCGGCTGCCGGTAGTCGGCCTCGTGGAAGATGCCGCGGCGATCCTCTCACTGGCCGACCTCGCCCGTCATCACAGATTGACGACGTTCGCCGTCGGTGAGGTCGACCTGCTGGGTGATCTCAGGCTGGCCCGCACGCCGGACACGGCGACCGCGGTGGTCGACCTCCGTCTGCAGGTCGTGCTGCACGCCGCCGCCGCCAGGCTACCCGCGCCTGTCGCGCCGACGTCCACCGACTTCCGGGATCTGGACACGTTCGAGCGCAGCACCCGCGAACTCGTCGACCTCGGCTTCCGTTCACGGACCGCGATCCACCCCGGTCAGGTCCCGGTGATCCACCACGTCCTCGCCCCCGACGACGGGCAGATCGCGACCGCCCAGGATGTCCTCGACCGCTTCAACGCCGCGAACGGCGGAGTCACTGTGGACGCGAACGGACGGTTGATCGACGCCGCCGTGATCCGCGCAGCGCGAGAGACGTTGCAGCGCGCCTGACATCGACATGCGCCGAATCTTCCTCGACCGACTCCGGTGGCCGTGGCCGAAACGCGTATTTCTGGTCTAACCGTCAGAGCCGTACCGTCGACTGGATTCGGCGACGCCCACCGGCTGACGTCTCCACGCTTTTCGCGCGACAGCGACAAGGGGCGCGGCCGAATCGGCCGCGCCCCTTCTCCGGGGAGGGAGTTGACTACGGGTGGGTCAGGCCTCGCCGCCCGAACGACGGACGTACTGTCCGACGGGCTCGCCGACGATCTGCTCATCTCGGAAGACGCCGTTGCCACGCACGAAGGTGTCGGTGACCTTCGCAGTCAGGTTGAAGCCCTCGAACGGGGTGTACTCCTGCGTCGACAGCGAGTCTTCCGCGCGCACCGTGTAGTCGACGGTGTCGTCGAGCAGGCAGAAGTCGGCGTCGTAACCGACGGCGACGTCACCCTTGTTCGCCATGCCGTACCGGTCCGCGGGGTTCTTCGCGACGAGTTCGGCGATCCGCGGGTAGCTAAGACCGCGCTTGCGCCCCTCGCTGACCATGCCCGCAAGCAGATACTCGGCACCGCCGAAGCCTGACTTCTGCAGGAAGACGTCCTCGCGGGGCTCACCGAACTTGGCTTCATCGCGACAGCACGCGTGGTCGGAGGTGACCCACGAGAAGTTGCCGGCCAGCACGTGCTCCCACAGCGACTCGACATCGTCGCGCGAGCGCAGCGGCGGATTCACCTTGCCGCCCGGAGCCGCGGTGGTGAAGTCGGCTAGCAGGTGGCCGACGGTGACTTCGCGGCGGAAGTTGATGTGCGGGAACGCCTGCTGCATGGTCATCGCGGCCTCAATGGCCTTACGAGAGGTGAGGTGGAGGAGGTTGATGTTGGGCAGCTCGGTCTCGTGTGCGAGGTACGAAGCGATCGTGATGGCCAGCCCCTCCGAGTGCGGGGGGCGGGAGGCGCTGTAGGCCTCCAGGCCGGTGAGCTTGCCCTCGTCCTCGACCAACTTAGTGTAGGCGCGCATGATCTCGGCGGTCTCGCAGTGCAGCGAGAGGGAGATGTTGTCCTTGTCTTTGGCGAACCGCGGATCCCGACGAGCCTTCTCGATGCCACGCATCACGAACTCGAAGTGCGCGACATCGTAGGTCTGGTCCTCGGGGAGCATGAGGAACGACGACTGGTTGCTCGACCGACCATGCAGGCCGTGCGCACCGTAGAACATGAAGATCTTGAACGACGGGACACCGAATTTGCCGATCAGGTCGGGGATCTCGTCGATGTGCTCCTTCATGATCGGAGCTATGTGGAATGCGTAGTCGGTGTACGCGCGTCCCTCCGTGGCCGCGAGGACCTCCGGGAAGATCTCGTTGTAGGGACCGGTCTTGTTCATGTAATACGCACCGGTGCGCATGTAGGTGATGCCGCTGGTGACACCGCCCTGGGCCGACGCCTTCGACTCATGGGCGGCGTCCTCCGACAGCGTGTTGTAGATGCCCCAGTGCTGGTGGACGTCCACCACACCCGGGAACAGGTACTTGCCGCTGCCATCGACGACCTCGGTGCCCCTCTCGGCGGCGATATCCGCCTCGACGGCGGCGAACTTGCCGTCGGACACTGCGACGTCGAGCAACTCGGGTGTCTCGCTGCCGGGACGCACCACCTGGGCGCCCTTGATGACCACATCGAATTCAGCCATTGTTCTCACTCCTTATCTCGGCTATCAGTATGTGTTCGGCTCGTCGCGGCGAGCCGGAGTCGGGGCGTCGACCCCGGTGAGCGGGGCCATCAGTCCCCGGAGGTCGGCACATTCATCCAGTCGGCGGCAGGTCGCCGCCAGCTGGTCCGCCTCGTCCTCGGTCAGCGCCCGCAGTGCGTTGTCTCGGAACTTGGCGGTCAACTCGTCGAAGGACAGCGGCCGGGCCGGCCCGCCTCGAGTCGTGAGCACTTCGGTGACCACGTCGCGACCGCCGGTCAACCGCGCGGTCAACACCGCCGGGAACTGCAGCGGGAAAATCTCTGTACACCGCTCGTCGGCAACCACGTCGACCTTGGCCATAATCTCGCGGCGGCGTCGATCGTGGGCCAATTCGTCGGTGTAGTCGTCGAGGCCTGCGCCCAGTCCGGTGCCGCCCAGTAGACCGAGCGCTACCGCGTACGGACCGCTGAACTGGGCCATGTACCCGGTATCGGGGGTTCGCTTCACCTCGATCGGCTCGCCGACTGTCCGCTTGTTCTGCTCAGGGACGCCGAGAACCAGCGTCTCGATCTCGTCGATGCCGACGCCCTGCTCACGCAGCGCGGCGGCGGCGTCGACGGCCGCGTGGGTGAAGTGGTTGGCCGGGTACGGCTTGAAGAAGATGTCCGGCACAGACCACCGCGTACCTAGACCGTCGGTGATCTCCGACGCGTCGAACGTGCCGTGCAACCACGCCTGAAAGAACCCGAACCGCCCTTCGAGCACGGTCGGCGGACCAGTGAGCCCGAGACCGACCAGTTCAGCGGCGCTGATCGCCGCGTGGGCCGCCCAGCCGCAATGGATCCGCTTGACGGTGCCACCGGTGCGATTGGCTTCAATGATTCCCGAGGCCATCGACGCGGCGACACCGAGCGTGTCGACGATCCGCTTCTCGTCGGCGCCGTCGAGCAGTGCGGCGGCCACCGACGCGCCCATAGCGCCACAGATCGAGGTGGCATGCTGACCGTGCTCGAAGAAGGTCGAGTTGCCTGCCTTGCGGTCGTAACCCGCCATGCCGATCCGCACGCAGACCTCAAGCCCGACGGCGATCGCGCGGATCACGGCACGCCCATCCGCGCCGATTCGTTCCGCGGCCGCGAGCGCGGTCGGGACCACCGAGGCGCTCGGATGAAGGACCGAGGGGAGGTGAGTGTCGTCGTAGTCGAGCGAATGTGCGAGCACGCCGTTGACAAAGGCCGCCTGCGCTGCGGGGAGCGGTTGTGCGACGCCGATACCCGACGTGCCGGTCCCCTGCTCGGCGACGCCCTGACGGCGGGCCCACTCACGCGCCGCTCGACTGGTTTCAAGGGAGGCGGCCGCGGTCGCGATGCCCAGTGTGTCGAGCACCCGCATCTTGACGCTCTGGACCACGTCGACGGGCAGATCGTCGTAGGAGGTGCCTGCCGCGAACCCCGCTAGCTGCTGGGCAAGGGTGTGCTCGGTCATCGGCTTCGCACCGCCAGCGGGCGAACGGGCGAGCCGGTCGCTCCGAATATCGGCATCGGCACGAGGACGAACGTGAACTCGCCCCATCCACGCGCCGAGATGCCCTCGAGGTCGACGGCCTCGATGATATAGATGCCGCTCTCGACGAGCAGGACACGGTGCGCAGGCAGCAGAGCGTGGCCGGTGCCGGGCGCGAGTCGTTCAAACGCGATGGTGTCAGCGCCCGCCGCGTGGACGCGGCGCTCGGCGAGCCAGCGCGCGCCGGCCTCGCCGACACCGGGGACTCCGGTCGGCCCGCCGACATACGGTGCGCCATCCGGGAACTTACTGCCCCAGCCGCTCCGGATCAGCACCACATCGCCCTCGCTGACGGTGGCGGATGCGGCCGCTTCTGCGGCCTCCAGGTCGGCGACTGCAATCTCGGTGCCGCCCTCCAGACATTCGACGCCCTTCAGAGCGGCGACGTCGAGGAGGACGCCGCGCCGGATCATCGGCTCGATGGTGTGCACGCCGAGCTCGACATACTTGCCACCGACGCCCGCCGCCGCCGCGTCGACGTCGCCGTACATCTTCCCGTCGTGCGAGACGTGCGCGAGCGCATCGATGTGCGTGCCGACGTGGGTGCCCATGGTGATCATGTCATTGGCGGCGCTGCCGCCGTCGGCGCGTGTCATGTCGCCGTGACGACGTGGAAGCGTGTGCCAGAACTGCGGGTGGTTCGGCGACTGCGGCATCCCCACGCGCAGCTCGCGTCCCAGGTCTATGACGTCCGTGCCCCGCTGGACGGCGTCGAGCAATGCGTCGGTCATCGGATGACTCCACTCTCCTTCAGTTCGGTGATCTCGTCGGCGTCCACGCCGACCTCGCGCAGTACTTCTAAGGTGTCCTGGCCCAATGCACGTCCGGTGAATCGGATCGATCCGGGTGATGCGCTCATTCGCCACATCACGTTGTGCTGCAGAACAGGTCCGAGGTCGTCGTCTTCCACCTCGACGAGCATCTGCGTCTCACGGATGTGCGGGTCGGCGACAATGTCCTTGGCGTCGTAAACCGGTCCGATCGCGGCTCCAGCGTCTGTGAACGCCTCGATCACCTCGTCGCGGGTGCGCTGGGCGATCCAGCCGCCGACATAGTCGTCGAGCATGTCGACGTGCTGTGCGCGACCCCCGCCCGTGGCGAACCACGGTTCGGAGATCACCTCCGGGTGACCGACGAGCTCCATCACCCGCTCGGCGATGCGCTGCGCACTGGTCGAGACGGCAACCCAGCCGTCATCGCGGGTGCGATAGACGTTGCGCGGAGCGTTATTCGTCGAACGGTTACCCGTCCGCTCACCGACTTCGCCGAGTTGCTGGTACACGGTCGGTCCAGGTCCGACGGCTGCCATGATTGGCTCAAGCAAGCTCATGTCGACGACCTGCCCCTCACCTGTGCGGTCTCGGTGACGCAGAGCCATGGTGACCGCGCTCGACGCGGCGATGCCGCAGATGCTGTCGGCCAGACCGAATGCAGGCAGCGTCGGCGGCCCGTCGGGCTGGCCGGTTGCAGCAGCGAAACCGCTCATCGCCTCGACGAGAGTCCCGAACCCTGCCCGCGACGAGTACGGCCCCACCTGGCCGAACCCCGTGAGACGGACCAGGATCAGGCCTGGGTTCTCTGCTCGGAGAACCTCGGGCCCCAATCCCCAACGCTCGAAGGTCCCTGGCCGGAAGTTCTCGACGACGACGTCGGCCGTCTGGGCCAGCTTACGAAACACTTCACCGCCGCGCGGGTCCTTCAAGTCGAGCGCGACGGTTCTCTTGTTACGGCTGATCTCCTTCCACCAGATCGGCACGCCGTCCTTGCTGCGGCCATGTCCGCGCATGTTGTCGCCGCCGCGCGGATGCTCGACCTTGATGACGTCAGCGCCGAAATCTCCGAGGATCTGGCATGCCAGCGGGCCGGCAAGGATCGTCGAGACGTCCAGCACACGGACGCCGTCGAGCGGTGCTGTTGAAACCACTTTCCACTCCGTTCCGATCAGCGAAACGCTATTCCGTTTGCGATGTCGAAACTGTAACACAGAGCCGTGTGAACCGAATCACCCAGAAGCGCATAGACGCCGTATACCGCGCCATACCTCTGGATTTCCAGAACGGCAGCCAAGATTCCATCTGTTTCCTTCAGCGAAACATCGTTGAGTTTCGGACGGTCGGACATCGACCCACCGACGGGTACGGGCGTGCCTAATGGATGGTCGTCCTGCACGGTCCGTGCTAAGCAGCCTGAAAATCGAAGTCGGCCTCGCGGGCCGATGCCTCGACGCGGACAACCTCGTCGGCGGAGAGGAGGGGCCGACCGATGCCGCCGTATCGGCCCGAAAGCCTGGTGCCCGGCAACGTGGAAACTCGGTGCAATCGACCATCGGCACTTTGGCTGGGCCAATCCGAATGTGGCACTAGCCGCAATTGAACTACATGCGAGTGCCCAGATAACTCCGCCAGGCCCGCGGTATTCGCAAGCCCAGCGGCACAAGTGATTCCGAAGCAGTTGGCGATGTGCGTTGCCACAACCGGGTTCTCGACTGACGTGCGGCCGGACACGGACACCCCGGAGCCTCGCTCCGGTTGGGCTGGCTAGTCATCGCAGAAAATCTACGACATACAACTCGACGCTTGGCTTGCCTCCGATATATCGGAGGCAAGCCAAGCGCCTGTCTGCGGCTCTACTGCCGCGTGCATCACAACATGCAGGACACGCAGCTTCTAGCAGCACTGTTGCAGCAGTTCAGAGGCTCACACAGGTCGAGTGTCTCGACACCGTGCCATCCCCGTGCCATGCTCTCGGACGCGTCATACTCTGTACCTGACCCGCGCATCGCGCGGCGTTGTCGCACCAATCCTGCACAATGTAGCTAGTCGCGAGTCCGAGCGCGACGGCGGCCATTGGCCGCGCAGGCAGGTGCGGCATCCCGCTGGACATGCCGCCTGACACCCGCCTCGGAGGGGTCTGTCAGGGGTGCACCAGCATCACGCTTTCTGTGATGCCTGGAGTTCCCCGTGTCGAAGCTCAACCCCGACATCGGCCGTCGTGACTCGTTTCGGTGTCCATTGCTGTTCGTCGTCACCCACACGGTCATGCTGCAGGGCTCGGTGGCCTCGTGGTCGGTGGCGTGCCGGGGTGGGCAGGAATCAGCGATGACGCGTTCGTCGGGCGCGACAGTCGACCCGCTAGCAAACATCCCCCAACCAGCTACGCCGCCTGGATACGCTGCAGAAGTGGGAGACGATGACGCGGCAGATGCCTGCGCTGCGGCCGTGAAGCCGCCGCGGCTTGGTGAGGAGACCGTTGAGGTCATGATCACGGTCAAGTCCTACCCCAACCCCAGCGAGACCTACGGCGAAACCGTGTGCGTGGCCGGTGTGCGCCTCGACCGCGGCCAACCCGAATGGATCCGGCTCTACCCGGTGAAGTTCCGCAACGCCGACTTCGACAGCCAGTTCAAGAAGTACGAGATCATCCGGATCAACGGCACTTACCACCAGACCAACGACAACCGTCCCGAGTCGTTCCGGCCACGCCAGGACGAGATGATGCATGTTGAGCGCCTGGACTCGAAGAAGAACTGGCTGCTGCGGCGGACCAGGCTCGGGTCGCTCATCGGCGAAACGACGATGTGTGATCTCCTCGCGCAGAACCCGAAGGGCGGCATGGCGACACCATCGCCGTCCCTCGGGTTGATCAAGCCCACCGACATCGAAACGTCAGTCGTCAGCGGTGACCCGTGGACGCCGGCCGAACAAGCGAAGGTGAACCTGGCATCTGAGGCGGACCTGTTCGGAACATCGATGGAGCCGCTCGAGCCCGCACCATTCGCGGTTCGGTACAAGTACCGCTGCGCCGCCGCGAAGTGCCCGGGGCACGATCAGAAGAACTTGGACTGGGAAGTCGGGCAGGCTGGCCGACGATGGAAAGGCGAGTACGGCGACGCCGGTGCGCGCGAGGCGATGTTGAAGCGATGGCGCGACGACATGGTTTCGTCGGAGAAAGACATCCACTTCTATGTCGGCAACCAGAACCGCTACCGGCGGAGCTTCTCCGTGCTGGGCACTTGGTACCCGAAGTTCGAGAACGCGTTGTTCTAGACGTGAATCACCGCGGCGTTCGGGCGGGTCTCTAGCACCCGATCCACGACGATGTTCCTGTGACACTCGGCGTGGTCGTGCTCGAAGCACAACAACGCGACCGCTCCACCGTCCAGCAACTCGCACACATGCGCCAGCGCATCGCCAGCCGCTGCGGTCTCAAGCACCTCACGGTAGCGCGCCATCGACTCCGGCTCACCGGCGCGGAAACCGGCGCGGTTGTCCTTCGGGTTGCCGAGGGCACGGTGATGGACGTACTCGATCCCGGCGGCGCGTAGGGCCGCGGCGAGCTTCGTCTTCGACAGTCCGGGCTTGCGACTCAGCGGAGTGAGGCGCACATCGACGAGCGCGCGCACGTCCTGCTCCAACAACTGCGCGACGAGGTCTCCGACGGTTTTCCCTTCATAGCCGACGCTGACAAGGGTTCCGTCGTTGTCGTACTTGGAGTCTGCTGATGCCACGTGACTATGGTGCACCACGCCGCCCGGGGAACTGGTAGCAACCGGGTGAAGACGCGGCACGGGTCACAGCCGCCGCGGGATGAACAGCGGCCGGTGGAGCAGCTGACCTTCCGGATGGTCGAACCCCTCCCAGCCGAGTGATGCCCAGAACCCGTGCGCCTCCTCCGAATACGCGAACAGCCGCCGATCCGGATGCCGCTCCTGCAGTGCCCGCACCACCTGCGTGCCGACACCGCTGCCACGCGCGGCGGTGGCCACCTCGATGAACTGGATCTCCAACCGCTCCGGCCCCAGCTCCGGCACGTTCGCGTATTCGGGGTTGATGCCGCCGGGGTCGTCGAGTTCGACGCGAGCGACTTCGGCACCGTCCTCGAGCACCTGCACGTACCAGGGGTCGTCGAACAGGTACGGGACGTCGTCCCACCACCGCTCGTTCTCGTAGGCGGTCTCGAAGTCGAACGGCGGCACCCAGGAGTACCGACTCGCGCCACCGCGGCGCAGGTCGACGAGTTCGAGCGGCACGGTCAATCCTGGAGCTCGAAGGGCACCGACGAGTAGTACCGCTCGAACTCCCGGTAGTCCCCGATGTCACTGAGCAGGCGCGCTACCGCGAGCTCGTACTGGGTGATGCGCAACCCCTGGTGTCCGCCGCCGAGCGGGAGGATGCCGCGGGCACCGTCGACGTGGACGTAGTTGAGCCGGTCGACGAGCGACCCGCGCCAGAAGAAGTCGACCAAGCTGATCTCGCGGATCTTCGAGTCGGGGAAGCTCTCCGACCACTCGATGGACAGGTCGCGGTCGTCTTGGTTCTCAGCCATCCCGTAGGCGATCGTCAGGTCGATGTCGTGTCGGTACACCGCCAATTCGGCATGGCTGTCGTGGTCGACACCGGAGGTGCCGTCAGCGGGGCTACTCCAGGAGCCGAAGCGGTCGCGGTAGGTGGGGCCGATCTTCAGGATGCGGTGCCAGTCGCTCGCGGTGGAGTCGGCTACTAGGGTGCGCAGCTCGTCAAGTGTCATGGGGCCTCCGTACGGGTGGTGGCGAGCGGAGTGCTCGCGCGGTGGTGTCAGGGTAGGCGGTGACTACGACAGTCGCAGCGAGGTTCGATGTCGGACAGGTCGCGGCTAGTCAGATGTCAGGCCACGCGAACAACGACCGGTAGAACAGCTCACGCGGGTGAGGTTGAGGTTCGGCCTCACCAGGCTGTCCCTGTACGCAGCCGAGGATCGAGTGTGGCGTGGACGCCGCCATCGGCTTGTTCCGCAGGATCAGCTTGGTGAACTCCTCGATCAACCCGCTGCCTGCCCCCATCAGCGTGACGGCCGCCGTCGCTAGATCGGCAACGGTGGTCCGGGCGCCGAACACCTCGGCTGGATCCGCGCGCCAGACGCCGAGGCTGTCGTAGTGACTCTGCGTCAGTTTCGGGCTGGCGCCGGGGAGCAGTTCGGGCATCGCATCGAGGTTCAGCGCGATGTTCTTGGTGCTGCCGTAGCCGCGCCCCGGATGCTGATCAACGGGCAGGATCCCGTCGTGGATGTGGTTGCGGAGCACCTTGCACACCCCGGCGTATGCATGGAGTCGTTCCACCTCCACGAGCGCGTCGGCCGGGTACTCCCGGGTCAAGTGGTCGGTGATGTAACCGCCGGCGTCGAGGGAGAGCCGAAACTTCTTCGGGTCACGGGTGGAGTCGATCAGCAGGAGGAAGCGGCGTCCGTAGATATCGAACGCCGCAGCCAGGTACAGCAGCTGTCGGTCGAACGCTTCCGCTGCAGCCTCCACGACATCGGCGCTCCGCTTGCCGTTGATCGGGTTGGACAGGACAGCGAGTAGTTGATCGAGCGCTCGGGTGGCACGACAGAGTCGGACACGGATCGAGTTGACCGCAGCAGCAAGGTCGGAATCACCGCTCCGGGCAGCGATGATGAGGTGCAGGCCGTCGAAGTACGGCATCCGCGCGCCGACACCCCAGTCGTAGAAGTTCTCGATCGTCGCCGTGGACTCCGTCTGCTCCCACGAGCCGCCACCGACGAGTCCGCCACGGCGCACTTGCACGACGGGGTTACTGGTCATCCGCAAGTAGTGCCCGATCAGCGCGATCGCATCATCGGGCGACACGCTCACCACGATGTCGTTGTCCGCAACATCGCAGCGGCCTACCGTCGGCGCCGTAGTGACGATCGCGTCGATACCGACCGCAGCTGAGGCCGCCGCGTAGGCCGCTGCCCGGTTCCGCTCCGCCAAGGTGACGGGTTCCGCACCAGGAGTCGGAAGCTGCTCGTCGAGCTGTTGGTAGACCGGGAAGAAGTGCGCCGAGTACCGCGAGCGCTCCCTCTCGCCGTCGGTCGCCACCCCGAACTCGACGGTGTCAAGGTGACGTGAGGCCTCCTCGACCGTCGTGAACCCGATTTGCCGTACAAGCGGGTCCTGGAGAACCCGTGCCCAGGCGTCGGGGACGTCTGCGCCGCGGGGCACCAGCAACTGGATGTCGAGCTCCTCGCGACCGAGGAAGGTCGAGAACGTCCCGCCCGGTGGAGCAGGGATGGTCGCGACGTCGATCCCAAGCCGCAGCGGTCGTGTGGCCGGCCTCAACGGGTACAGCGGGCGGTGGTCTTCGTCGTCCTTGATGGGAGGTCTGACGTACCGCATGAAGCGGTGGTTCGGCTGTCCCTCCGGAAGGGTGATCGTCACGCCTCAGATCATCACAGCGGTGTGAACGCCGCGGGCCGGAACCCAGACGGTACATCCGTTCGGGTTACCGAACGACAGCCTCCGCGAGGTTCAGCAACTGCTCGGCGTGTTCACCTAGACGAACTACACGACGCTGCGGCGCGCCGAGGCAGCTCTCGGACAGAGCCTTACCGCCTGCCTCCGACTACGTTCGAGAGCATGCAGCAAATCACCGAACTCGCGGACCAGCATGTGTTCGCCGCACTGGAAACGGCGCGGTCCAACGTGCTGCTCGCAAGTCCCTATCTGGGGGCGCGGGTCGCCTTTCGGCTGTCCGACTTGGCCGCGCACTCGCCCGCGTCCTGGCAGTTGCTCACGGCTCTTGATCCCTGGGCAGCCGCGGGTGGGTACCTCGCTCAGCCCGGCCTCCGAGCACTTCTCGACGCGGGGGTTGAGGTGCGCGACCTCCGCAGACTCCACGCGAAGACCTACCTCGTCGACGAGGGCTTCGGCCTGATCGGCTCAGCGAATCTCACAGACACCGGCCTCGGCGGCGGAGCGCGCCCCAACGCCGAACTCTCGGCGCATCTCGACAAGCAGGGTGTCGCGAAGGCACGCGCCGTGGTCGAAGCGTGGTGGCAGGAAGCCGAGCCGGTCGACGCAGAGCGCTTGGACGCTTTCGCCGTGGAGGTTGACGGACTTCCGCGCCTGCCCCGCTCCCGACCCAACCCGACCGCGCCGGCGAACCTTGAGGCGGGCACCATCGAACAGCTGTTGAGCGACACGCGTGACCCCGGGCGGAAGCTGTGGATGAAGGCCCAGACCCTGCACGATCAACTCACTCCGTGGCGCGCTCCCCATTGGTTCTCCAATCACGGCGGGCGCGGGCGTCCCCGGATCGAAACCGGCGATCTCGTAGCGATCTACTCCACGCCGCACCACGGGATCATCGCGATCGTCGAGGTGACATCCGATTCACGTGAGGACCCCGACTTCGTCCGCAGACAACGCGGCTGGGCATCAGACGAGCCGGTAAAGCACCCGTGGGTGAACGACACGGCTCCACGCCTGGTCCCGGCCAACCTCACCGTGATCGACCCGGCGGCGGTCGGCTTGTCGGCGGGTCAGGTGTCGAGCCTCCAAGGCGGCTGGATCGGCCTCCCACCGGAGGTTTTCACGTCGATCGTCCGCGCATTGGCCGACGGCGGAGCCTGACTTCGTCTACCACCGGGCCCGCTGGAACTGCCACACCCCGTGATCGAGATCGGTGGGCGACATGCCCATCTCCTTCGCCGCGGCGGTCACGATCTCCATGGCGAACGGCGGCGTGACAACACGGCAGGGCAACCCCAAGGAGTCGGCGATGAACCGGCAGATCATCCGATCCGGCTTCACACCCTCGATGCCGACGAGCATCAGCATGTAGTGCCACGTGATCCCGGAGCGTTGGCCCTTCACCGCGCACCACGACTTGCGGACCTGCTCCAACTGCGCCTCGTCCTCGGCCATCTTCCGGAGCAGGTCGGTGGCATCGATCCCCGCGGCGTCGAGCACACGGGCCGCGTCCCGGATCGCCTGAGACTTGAGCACCCCGCCGCGCGTGGAGGTGCGGTTGCTGTTGCCGATGTTCGTCGCCCATCCCTCTGGGCCGTCGAGCTCGTCGAAGGTACCCAGCAACTCGGCGACCCCGTCGCGGTTCGGGTCACCGCTGCGTTCGCGGCGGTAGGCGCGGTAGCGGGCGACCACGTTCTCCACGCTGCTGTAGGTGACGCCCGTGGACTGCACGCTGTCGATGACGCAGAGGGCGAGGCCGTCGCGGTAGCCTGCCGGCGCCTTGGAACCGCGGAACTGCTCGCAGGCGGCGACGAGAGCATGCAGCTGCTCGGCGGTGTGAGTCATGGGCGCAAGCGTGGCACAGGGCACCGACGCCGGGACAGGAAATGTTCACTGCTCCCGGTGGGTGCCTGCCCCAACCTGCTGCCAGCTTGGAGAATAGGAATCGTGTTGCGCAGGCTGAGGGCCATCATCGCGGTGGGATTGCGCTGTCTACTGACCAAACGACGCGGCGTGGCCCCTACCGTGAGCCGTCAGTAGCCGCTCGGCGGGCGGTCTACCGAGTGTCCACCCTCGACTGAGGGTGTCCCGCGGAGAGGTCACTCGGGCGGGACGAAGCTCGTCGCCTCCGACGACCGAGGTTCGAACATCGCAGCGGCGCAAGACCCTTGAAGAGTCCGTTTAGCCCGGTTCTCCAGCGGTTTCGACCGCCGGTAGTCCAACTGGCGGTAGTTCCGGTAGTTCCCGGCTGTCCGCCGTCACGGTGTCCGGTTCAAATACCTATGAGAAGAAATTCCCCGAATCTAGGGATCCGGGCAGATTCCTCCCGGCGGTTTGAGACCCGATGACTACCGGTAGTACCGGAACTACCGTCAGACATACGTTCGATGGATTAGCTAATTCGAACACGAGCACCCGATCACACCCGCTGAGACTGCACCGCGTACACCTCCGCGGACGGAAGAACCCCGCTGCGGTCGGCCGCAGCGGGGTTCCGCCCATCACGGTCACGCACCCTGCACGTCCTGCGTGCGCCCCAGTTCCGTCACCGTGTACTTGAGTACGGGTCCGCAGTGGGCGACGTCCTCGGTCACCTGCGCGAGGAGTCCGGCCGCAACGAGGTCCGCGCAGAGCCGCTTGGCGTTCTCCTCGCGGTACGACCTCCGCCCGCCGGCGCGACCCTGCTCACTCGCTGTGAACGGCATCGGCTGCTTGCGAGCCCACTTGAGCGCCCGCTGCATCGCAGTGGTGTGCTCGGTGGCCTCACGCGCCTGCTTCCGCAGCGCGTCCTTCACGCCCTGCTCCACGGACTCGCCTACCCGAGTAATGCCGACCGCGGTCTGGCACGCAGTACGCACGCGGCGGTGATGCTCGAGCAGGTGCTCAGTCCAGCACCACCACTCCCACGTCACCGCCGCCGACTCACCGTGGTAGATCGCGGCGGCCACGGCGAGCTTGAGACGCATGAGCGCGGTGTGCGTCTCCAGCGCCAACTCGGGCGTCTCTTCCTCGACGGCCATGCGCATCCGTAGGACTCGCACTTCGCGGTGGACCTTGGGATCGACGGGGACAGGTCCCGGCCGGAAGGGGCCAGGAGATGTTTCCCCTGGCCAGCGAGTTAGCTATGGAACCCCTAGAGCATGCAACTGACGCAGCTCCCAGCCGCGCCATTATTGCAGGTCATCGGCCCAGCAGATCGAGGGCCTGGGAGACCGTGCCATCTCCGTGCCATGTGTTCACGCACATCACGCGGACCGGTCGCCGCGCGCATCGCACGGTGTTGTCGCACCAATCCTGCACAATGTAACCAGTCGCGACTCCGCGCGCGACCGCGCACCGAGTGATGCGCACAGGCACTTGCCAGGCAGCTGGTGGATCGCCCGGACCCCGCCGCGGAGGGGGCTTCCGGGGGCGGGCCAGCATCGTGAACGATGCCTGGAGTTCCCCGTGTCGAAGCTCAACCTTTCCGCCCTCACCGTCGGGGGGATCGCCCCCAGTTACGTCTCCGTAGAGCATGCTGCGCACCTCATGGACTGCAGCCACTGGACCGTGCGCCGCTGGATCACCAACGGCGCACTGCCGGCACGGAAGATGCCGAGCGGCGGCCTGCGTATCGCCGTCGCCGACCTGGAGTCCATCGGCGAGCCGGTGCGGCCAGACAAGCACGCGGCGTAGACGGCCCACCACAGCAGGGGCGGCACCAAGTCGGTGCCGCCCCTGTTGCGTGTGTATCTACGCCCGCCGCAGCGCGTCGCGGAGCTCGCGCATCCACAGTCGCACGAAGCTCACCTGCTCCCCCGTCGGCACGTCCGCGGCGACTAGTTGGGCCATGACCGTCGCGGCGTGCAGGTCTAGCTCGTCGTCGTCGGACAACAGGAACTCAACCGCCGCACGCTCCACGACGGGGATGTCCGGTCCGGGATCACCGGCCGACGCCGCGCGCATCAACCTCGTCTCCCAGATGCGTCGCTCGCTACTCGTCACGGCTGTACCTCCAGGCGAATCGTCGCGTCCGTCGCGTTCACATCGACCGCGAAGCGACCATCATCCGCGACCTCGAATCCGGCCGCCCGCAACCGCTCCGCAGCACCAGCATCGACGACCGCTGCCGTGTCGACAGTCGTGATCAGATGCGCGGCGACCGCCTCCTCGAACCGCAGTGCCGGGCCGACCGGCGGCGTGATCTGGAGCGTGTCGCCATCCCGCGCCACCACCGAGGCGGGGTAGATCGCGCGCCAGAACCGCTCGCTGATGGCGAGCGAGTTCGTGACCAACCGCATCTCGGTGACGCCGTCCGCCATGGCCGCCCGCGTGCGCTCCACCACCTGTCGGGCGTACTCGTGCTCACCCCGTTCGTGGAGGTCCGCCGTCGATCGCCAGAGTGCGCGGCTGGCCAGCTGCGAGACCGCATCGAGGTCCCCGCCGGTGATCCTCCGCGAGGCGTCCGGCGGCAGCGAGCTCAGCGTGCGGTGCAGCGCAGTGGCCTGCTGCGCCACGCGGTACAGGGCGGCCCGAGTCACCAAGTCGTCGAACACGGCCTCGTAGCCCTGCTGCACCGCTGCGGCGCAACTCGCGCAGAGCCTGCGGACACCACCGTCCCGCGAAGTGTGCAGTACCCCGGTCTTCCCGCACTCCTCGCACAGGTGGGACGCGCGCTGCTCGGCGGCACGCACGAGCGCGTGCATCTGCTGGTAGCGCTCGGTGTGGATGGTGTCGAAGCGGACATCAAGTTCCCCGGCCTCTTCCTTGACCTGGTGCACCACGTAGTCCGGGTCGATCGCTGCGAGGGCGGCGTCGAGGTCGACGAGCAGCGGAAACCAGCCCGGGCCGACACCGATGCTCCGGCCCCACTGTTCGGGAATCCTGCGCAGGATCGGCGTCAACTCCGGGTACTCGCCCTCGTCGCTCATGCCCTGATCATCGCGCGGCGGGCCGACACCTGTCGACGGAGCTCGAGATGCAGATGATCGTTGCATCTGCATCGGAACCAGCAACAGCGACTGGACCAGCGGCAGCGCCCTGGCGCGATGCAGGAGCATCGAACCAGGCTGCGCAGCTTGAGGTTCCACCTGCTCGATGTCACATCTGCGTGGCAGTCTTTCGTGGATGAGCAACACCACCGCCACCCGACCCGTGATCCGCGCCAGCGTGCCAAACCTCGACGCGGCCGCCGAGTTCCTGAGCATGCTGTTCGACGCGCCGGTGACGATCACCGCGTCGGACGAAGCGGTAGCCACACCCGCAGAGCGGCACCTGATCCTGATCGTTGCGGAGGCACTGGCGTGATCGCGGAGATCCGACTGAACTCCAACTCGGCGGAGAGCAGTGCCAGGTTTCTGGACCGCGCTCCTCAACGTGCCAGCGCAGGACCTCGGCGACGGCCGTTGGCGCATCACCCCGGTCACCGGTCCCGCCGTGGTGGTCAGCACCACACGCGTGTGGGAGACCATCTCCCGGTACGTCGACCTCACAATCGCGGTGGATGCAGGTGCCCCGGATCGGCTGCGCGAGTTGGGATTCGAGGTAGCGCACGATGGCAGCCAAGCAGTGGACCTCAACGGCACGGACGCCACCGTGTTCCTGGTGCAGACTCCGTGACGCTCACAGACCCAGCACGGTCACCGCGTTCCCGATCAGCGGCGCGCTCTCGCGGACGTACCGGGTGACCATCGCCGGTGTCCGGTGGCCGGTCTGCCTCATGATCGCGTGGTGATCCGCTCCAGCCCGCGCGGCCTGCGTCACGAACCCTGCCCGCAGCGAGTGCCCGCCCAGGCGCTCGACCGTTTCCGGCTCGAACCCGGCCCTCGACGCTCTCCGTCTGATGACCGCGTGGATACCTGCGCCCGACAACGGACCCTCCGACAGCACGCCGTTGCGGCACGACCGGAACAGCGGTGCGCGGCGGTCGAGCTTCGGCGCGCGTGAACGGCACACATGCCGGCTCCCGAACGGCGGAGCGCCGGTGACGAGTCTGATCACGGCGTCCTTGCCGCCGTCATCGAACGCGGAAACCGTTGCAGCCCAACGCACGAACGCGCACGCGGGACAGCGCAGCGGATCTTTCGTTCGCGGCAGCGGGTACGTGCCGCCCTCGCCGAGCTGGTCCGTCTTGCTCTTGCGCAAGTGCACGTGCACGCCATCAGCGGCGTGGAGCTCAACGTCGGCGCCGCTGAGTCCGCTGAGTTCGCTGCGGCGGAACGCGCCGGCGAACCCCATCAACAGCAGCGCCGAGTCTCGTCGCTCGCAGACCTCGCTGGCCCAGCCGGTTACCTGTTCACGGGCCGTCGTGACGAGCAGCACCACATCATCGGTGAGCAGCGGAGTCCGGGGCCGCCGTGGCCTGTCACCGCGCGCGGCGTACTGCCGACTGATCCCGCTTATCGTCTGGCGCACCAACTCATGCGCCGCCGGGTTCGGGTCCAGCCCGGCTCGGCGGTGCCGATCGAAGATCGCCGCGCACCACTTGCCGAGACTCATCGTAGAGTACGCCCTCTCCCCGTTCTCGGTGACCGTCTCGGCGGCGTCGACGAGGTACGCGGCGACGGTTGCGGGGTGCGCCGGCAGCGCCTCGTGCCCGTTGGTGCGGCACCACCACTCGAACCGTCGCCACGAACTCTTGTATGCGCGGCGGGTTCCCTCCGACTGGCTGTCGATCGTGGCCACGCGGATCCGCTCCACCACGTCGACGGGGAGATCCGGCGGCTGCGCGGCGGCTGTCACTGCGGGAAGGATCATGGGCGGGAAGGTAGGCCCGACACCCCGGCGAATCGGTGTGCGGCGCGGCTACCGACCCCAGGATCAGCCGCCTCGACCCGCGGGATCCAATCGATTTCCATCCCGTTTCCCCAGTTCACTGGCCTGCCATGTGCGGGAAGTAGAACGGATCAGGGACTACGGCTGCACCAGCAATCGGCGCAGTCTAACGTCACCTGCGCACCACGGCGGACTCGCTTGGAGCACCTGGCGTACTACCCTGAACCCGGCGACGCACTCTGCACCGTGCCCCTCAACACGATTTCCTACCTGCCGCAAGTCGTCACGTGGCGGGCGCGCCGAAATTCGGGCGCGCAAGAACGAGCGTTGACCACGAGCGAGCGTCGGAAGACTTCGGATGGAGAGCGGATCGGAGCCTTATGCCAGAGTCCAAGAGTATGCAGGACCGCGCGCACAACTCGATCGGATCTTCCGAGAGCGGGGCGCTCAATCGAGTTGAGCGGCCAGGGCCTGCTTCCCGCCCGACAAGTCGTCAACCAACGTGGCCGCGTAATCAATGTCGGGCAACGACCCTTGGGCACTGCGCAACAGAATTGGTGGGTGATGCATGAGCCGCGGCACACGTGGGATGCCTCGCGCACAGAGGGAGACCAGGATCCTTGACGCTGCGGTCGAGGAGTTCGGCCGCAGCGCGTATGCGGGGGCGACTGTACTGTCGATTGCTTCGGCAGCCGATGTGTCGAAGCCATTGGTCCTGCAGTATTTCGGGTCCAAGGAAGATCTGTTTATTGCGTGCGTTACCAGAGCAGGGACGAATCTGTCGGCTCGGATCGATGCAGTGCTCGCTGCTGGGGAGCCGACTCTGACGCTAGCGGCCGATACCCTCGCCGCGATCTTCATCGCCCTTGAGAACCGACCTCACGACTGGACGATTCTGCATGACCGGACCGTCGATCGGGGGTCCGCAGCGCACCTGGCGGCCCGCGTTCAACGCAACGTGATTTCCGCACAGGCAGGCCGGGGTGTGTTGGCGCTGATGGCTGCAGCGCCGGGTCCCGTCGAGGTCGACGATGCCGCTGTCCTGTCCGAAATCTGGATTGGGATCGTCACCTCGATGGTGCAGTGGTGGTTGCGGCACCCCGATCAGACCGCCACGCAGATGACCGACCGGTCCTACCGAATAATCCAGACTGTGACACGCCTGGCTGCGGCCTCGAACGCCTCCAGAACTCGTACGCCGTGACCACCGATTGCCCAGGCCACCGCGAATCCGGGATGTGGGCGAGCTCCTAGGCTTGGGCCGCGGCGAGCTCAAGCTTGTACTGCAACACGGGCGCGTCACATTGTCCGCCGACTCGAAGTATCCCATCGCCCAGCAGGTCTTCCCAGGCGAGGCGCGCCCCAAGACGCAGGCACAGTCACGAGATCGATCGGACCATCAGGCAAGCGCTGAACCTTGCGACGCTCCGCTAGGCGAGCCGGTGACTGCCGATGTACTCGACGTAGCCGACGCCGGCGATGTCCTTGCCGCGGAACCGACCGGTGTAGCGGTAGCTCCCCGCATACCCTCCACCCATCCCGTAGCGGTAGTCACCATTAGATACGCCGTGGATCTCGATGACCTGGTCGCTGTTGTCGTCGTCGACGCTCCAGGTGAAGTCGGTGCCCAGGTGCATGGAGATCCCGTTTGGTGTGATGCGAGCCGACGACTCAAGCCGGTGAACGTCGAACCGGTAGTTGTTCTCGTAAGTATTGCCATGGTCATCGAGCGACCGAACGTAGACCGCGCGCTGCATCGGGAGCCCCTTCGGACCGAGCACCTCCACCATCAGCACCTGTGTGGCCTCGTCGACATTGAGGATGTGGTACGTGAAGAAGGAGAATGGGAGTGCCACATTGGCTCCACGCGCGTACTCAAGGGTAGATAGCCCCGAGATCTCGGTGGTGTTGCCCGCATATGTGATTGCGCCTTCGTACCGGCAGAGTAGCGACCAGTGGTCGTAGAGGCCGCCGCGCAACTTCACGAAGTGCGCGATCTTGTCGGTTGCGCTGACCGACAGGTCGACCTCGAACTCCGGGTTCCGGTACGCAACAGTGAAATCCGGGTAGCGCCCCGTCCAGGTCAAGTCGGCGCCGAACTCGATGACGCTGGAATCCGGGGCGAGATTGAGGTCCCGTCCGACCTGGTAGCCGCGGAACTGATCAGTGAACTCCACACCAGTGCCCACAAGAAGGTTCGCGGTATCGGAGGGCGTGGTCTCGACCAGCTGACGGTTACGCCAGAGCTTGATCTTGGGCTGGCCGACGACCAGGATCAAGTCAAGAAAGTGGAACGGGGCCGGCAGGTTCGGCAGCATCATCCCGTAGTGCACAGACGAATAGCGTCCACGCGGCGGATGGAACGGCGTTGACGAGCCGAAAGGGGCACCTCGCAACGCATACGACTCGTTTGCCAATCGTTGAGCTATCCGAACTGCTGTCTGACCTAAGCTCATGCCAATCCTCTGCTCACGCGTTGGTTCGATGAATGGTTCAGCCTCGGCAAGCCGAAGTGACCTTCCGGTAATATAGCCCACCGGGCTGAGGCTGAAGAATACTGGCGCAGCCCCTGGTCACTGCGTTGAGTCACTCCATTGCATCCCTCCTACCGCGCACCGCCGCCAAACAAGCGGTCGAGACCACCACCGTTTCCCCAGCTCACCGGCTTGCCATGTGCGGGAACTGAAATTCTCGTCGGCTCGCGCGCATCCATCGCGAGTGACTACGCAGGTGCGCCGGCAGGGCGCGACCGCGAGATCACGAGCTGGGTGAACGTGGGTGCAGGAGAGGGAATCAGACGCGGGGTGCGGGGGCGCAGTCGAGCATCGTTCGCCGTGATCAACCCGGTGATCGGTCCGCGCGAAGTGGCGCGCGGCCCTCAGACCGCGCGCCGAGAGCTGCGCACTAGTTTTGTATCTGGAGGTACATAACCTGGTAACCTGACCCGCATGGGCCGACCTAGGAAGTTCGACACGGACGCTGCGACGGACGCCGCGGTGGACGTGTTCTGGACGCGCGGATTCGCCGGCGCCACACCCGCAGCACTCGAAGAGAGCATGGGGATCACACGCAGCAGCCTCTACAACTCCTTCGGCAGCAAGTCCGACCTGTATCTGAGGGCGCTCGAACGGTACATTCGCGACGAGTCTGCGCAGATCATTGCTCTCTTGGATCAGCCCGGCGACGTTTTGCCCCGGCTACGCGCGGCGATTGATCGCGTCGTTGAGCTCTCGCTGCTCGATGCCGAACAGCGAGGCTGCATGGTCACTAACGCGGCGATCGAACGCGCACGGGACGACGAGCAGGTGCGCACACTGTTGGCGCAGGCCGTTGACGACCAGGCCGCGGCGTTCAGCCGAGCAATCGCACGCGGGCAGCTCACCGGCGAGATCAACGCCGCCGTCGACAACACCGCGATGGGCAACCTCCTGGTCGCGACGCTCAACGGAATCCGAGTGCTCGCGCGCATCGACCCTTCACCGACGCGGCTCACCGCTCTGGCCAGTGCGGCCTTGCGCGGGCTCTGACCACTACCCATCAACGATCGAGGAGAGATCCATGGATTTGAAACTGACCGGCAAGACCGCGGTAGTCACCGGCGCCAGCAAGGGAATCGGATTGGAGACGGCCCGGCTGCTGGCCAAGGAGGGCGCCACGGTACACGGGATCGCCCGAACCGCACCTGCCCCGGTTACCGGGGTCTCTTTCCTGTCCCGAGACCTTACGGACGAGGCCGCGGCTACGGACCTCGCCGAACTAGTCGGGCCGGTGGACATTCTGGTCAACAATCTGGGTGCGGTGCTGCCCCGGAGTATGTACGCCGGCGGGTTCCTCGCGATTGACGTCACTGCCTGGCGCGCGACCTTCGAGCTGAACCTGTTCGCCACGGTGCGGGTGACCCAGGCATTCCTCCCGTCGCTGCTGTCCCGCCGGGGCGTGGTGGTCAACGTTTCGTCGATCGGGGCGCGGGCGGCCTACCAGCCGGTCGACTACGGTGCGGCCAAGGCCGCTCTGACGAACATGAGCAAGGCGCTGTCGGAGGAGTTCGGCGATAGGGGGCTCAGGTCGGTCACTGTCACACCGGGGCCGACGCGGACCGCGAACTGGGCTGACCCGAACGGTTACGCCGGACACCTCGCAGAGCAAGCGGGGGTGTCCCTGGACGAGTTCGTCCAGGCCGTGCCCGATGCGATGTCGATCGCCTCGGGGCGGCTCAGCGAGCCCGCGGAGACCGCTGCACTCATCGCCTTCCTGGCATCACCGCGAGCGGCTAACCTCACAGGAGCCGACTTCATCGCTGACGGAGGCACACTCAAGGCCGTGTGAAGTGCGCGTCGAGCACTGAGCGACACCAGGCGGCGTGAGACCTGCGACCGGTGCCGTGCGGCCGGCCCTGACAGAGTGGCGGCTACTCAGACAGATGAGGAGCGGGAATCCCCCGCCAGGCCCGCTGCGCTGGAGCGGAGGAGAAGTGCCAGCGCGATCACGGGGAACAGGAACAGCCAGAGGTTGGGGGCCCACCAGGCCGGATCGAACTCGCCCCGAATCGCCCAGAAGTTCACGGCCATCAGCCCGGCGGCCGAGGTCAGAGCGAGCGAGACTAACATCAGCCCGTGCCCGGCGGGATGTCCCCTTCGGGACATGAGGATGCTGGCCAGACCGGTGGAGATCGCGAAAAGGTCCAGGCCGAGGAACGACCAGTTCCAGTCCTGCATGACAGCTCCACCGTCGACTGAGACGATCCCGGCGGCCGTGGCGATCCAGTATGCGAGGAACCCGAGATCGGTCCAGAGCATGATCGACTTCAGTCGCCGCGTCAGCCGTTCGCTGTTCCGATGCTCAGGCATTGGTCGCCTCCTCCACGAGCGCTTCAAGCCTGGCGCGGAGCAGCGATCCAGTTCGGTCGTCAGGCTGAGCGAGGTCGGCGAACGCCGCGAGCCACCATCCGTCCATGGTGAGCCTGATCAGCGTGGCGGTGACCGGGTCGATGCCGTCTGCGTCGAGCATCGATTGCCAGCGGGCGAAGTGCCGACGGAGGATGGCCAGCATGCTCGAGTCGACAGCGACCGCGGCGACCAGCGCGGCCGCAATCTGCCCCGAGTCGTGGCCGGGCAACGCCGCTGCGATGTAGGCGCGGGTCTTGGCCCCCGGCTCATGGTCGGCGCCGTCCAGGGCCTCGTCGAAGCCGACGACCGCGTGGTCGACGAGCGCCTCGAGCAAGTCCTGTTTGGACGCGAAGTGGTATCGGAGACCGCCAACGCTGAGGCCGGCCTCTTGTGCGACGCGGCTGATCGTGAAGGCCTCGACCCCGTCCCGCAGCAATGTCGTCGCGGCTGCTTCGAGGATGCCGTTGCGCACGGCGGGTGTCTGCTTATGCATGATTTTACTATACCGCACGTGCGGTACAGTAAACAGTCGTGCGGAAACGGGGACGGAGGACGCAGATGCAGGCATAGTTGATGCTCGGTGGGGCGATCTTGCTAGAGGTCACCGGCACCCTGTCGCTCAAGGCATCGGAGGGGCTCACCCGCTGGCCATGGGTGATCCCCGTGGCGATCGGCTACCTCGGCGCGTTCGCTCTCCTGGCCCAGGTACTCAGACTCGGCATGCCTGTCGGCGCCGCGTATTCGACGTGGGCAGGAGCCGGCGTCGCACTGACAGCACTTCTGGGATGGGCGATCTACTAGGAACGGTTGGCCTGGACCATGATCGCGGGGCTCGTCCTCATCGCTGCCGGGCACTGATCGGGCTGGGCAGCAGCGCAGAGTGAGGATCTCAGGCCACCGAGAGTGAGGCGGTATGTGTGGGTCCGACCCACCTCGTCGTGCAGCCTCAAAGGCTCGGATCGTGAACACGATCCCGTGGCGCCGAGGTGGGAGGTGCACGTGGCGGTCGAAGTCACGCCTGCGCGGAAGGAGATAATCGAGATGGATCGATGGGATGTCGATGTCCTGTACTGCCGACGTGCCCGAGCAAGCACGCTCGTTCCCAGGCGCTTGAACAATGCCACCAGCCGGACCACCTCGACCGCCGGGTTCGAGCTGGCCCCGCCCCAGGCCCGCCGGAACCATCCGCGACAACCGTCTCCAGCCGCGTTAGTCCCGCGCACAATCCTTGGGTGCCGGATCGGTCAGGGCCAGCATCGCGAACGACGTACCCACCAAGTCAAAGAGCCGACTGTCTCGGTCGTCAGGGATCGCCTCCGCGACGAACGCCACAGGTGGTGCGATCTTGCTGCCTCGTGTCTCGCTCCAGGGCAGGTAACAGATCGGTTAAGGCGACGAACTGTTGGGCCAGCCGCGGTCTGCCACTTCTTCGATGCAGAGGCTACAAATGAGCTCACGCGCCGAGCTGCCGCGCGACCCGTCGCACCGACTCCAGCAGGATCCAGTTCATGCGTCTCAGGTTGATCGTCCTCTACGTCACGGAATCGGCTCTCGACCGCGCCGCGTGTCCCGCCTTGAGCGAAAGTGTGACGCACCCTTGAGCACAAGAGGTGGGCTGGGGCCGAACTCGCCAACAACGCCTAGCAGGCTATTGAACTCGTACCGTGGTGCCCTAACCTCGCGAGGAGTAGCTGGGCAACGACCCGGTCGTGGGTCAGGTCCTGGTGCCCGACGTGTGCGCGCGGACATACCTCTTGCACGAACACGTTGTCTACTCCTGGTTCCCGGATGAACTGAGACTTCGGCGGTGTGACGATCAGATCATTTCGTGAGGCGATGACGAAGTACTCGATGCCCGGCTGTGCGATCGGGCCACGAGTGAGCTTGCGCACGAACGCCGACCCCTCTTCCATGTCTACGCAGGCGGGGCAGAACACTCCCATCGCCGCATCGGTAGTGGCACGGTTCGGCGTGCCCGCTGGTACCAGGCGATTAAGCCCACTCAAGGTCGTGCCATGAGTCAACGGTGCCAGCAGGATCATGGAGTCCACTGTCGAGGCTCCGCCTAGGTACTTCGCGTAGTACTCACCGATCATCGCACCTTGCGAGTGGCCGACATAGGTGACCTTCTTCGCCCCGGTCCGCGCTTTCACGTTCGCGATGAAGTCTGCGACGTGCCGGGCTGAGGCTCTCACATCGCCGAATCCTTTGACCTGGCCGCCTGTCACCGGGTGCCCGCCGTAGTCGGGCGCGAAGACGCAGTATCCAAGCTTGACGAGCAACGGTGCGTAGTCCGCCCAGTCCTGCTTGTCCGCGGCGGTGCCGTGCACGAGAACCAGCGGGGCTGGGTGAGGGCTGTCCGGCTTACAACCCCAGTCGTTGACCTGCGCCATTGATGGCGCAGGCAGTTGGAAGCGAGTCTGGGCGGTGGCAGGAAACGTGGTGAAAGCGAGTACGCCGGCAACTGCAAGCGCGGCGACCGCAAGGCGTCTAAGCGAGGTGGTCATGAGTGATCCTTGATGGTGACGGTAACGGGCTTGTTTCCGCTGGCGGTGATCTGAATGCGGTTGTCGGTGAGGCCATTAGTTACTGTGCCTCCGTCGACAGTGATGGCTGGTCCGTGCTTGTAGTGCAGCGGGCTCACGAAGATCTCGGTTGGGGCATCGGCATTGCCGGGCTCGTAGGTGTAGGTGAAGTCGCCAGTGTTGGTGTCGAACCGCAGGCGCTTCGGGATCCCGGCGGTTGCCTGCGGGTACGTGCGGACCAGACGTCGGAGTTTGTCCTTCTTCGTGCTCTGCAAATCACTATCGTCTACGAAGAGACCTTGGTCGCCGTCGGCGGTTGTCGGGTCGCCCCACTTCTTGTATGCCCAGTGCATCCACCCCATCAGATGCCGATCCGCCACGTCGGCGTCGATGCCGATCGCCGTGGTGTTGTCGGTGGCCCCCCACTCGGACATCAAGGTGGTGGCATTCATTCTGCGTCCCTGATCGAGCGCGTGCTGATTCCGGTCGGTACTAAACGAGCGACATCCCTGCATGTTCCCCGCGGGAAGCCCTTGGGACTCGGCGAAGACGTCAGGGCAGTAGTTGTGCCAGGAGAATCCGAGGTTCTGCTCGCCGTCGACTGGTGTGAAGAACGTGTCCAGGCGTTGTCCGCCGGCGAACTGCTGGGGTTCGAACCAAACGATGTTGTTCGGGTCAACGGTGCGCACGGCCCGCAATGCCTTCTCGAAGGCGGGTTGGAGTTCGTTGCGATAGGTATCAGGGCACCCATCGATCAGGCAGGTCATTCCTTCAATTCCCGCCCAGGGCTCATTCATCAGGTCATACCCCATTGAGTATGGCTGGTCCTTGTATCGGTTCGCGGTGATCGCCCATGCGCGAGCGAACTGGTCGAGCACTCCGTTCTTGTTGGCCCAGAAGTTGTCGTACACGGTCGAAAGCTCCGGCATCCAGTACCCCATGGGGAAAGGAGCGGACGCGATCGCGGACCGTGCAAACGGTTCGGGGCGGTGCGTTGCCCAGTCGGGTGCTCCCTCGCCGCCGTACTTCTCGTGCCACATGTCCTGGTGGAAGTCGAATTGCATCCAGATCCTGCGTTCGGCAAGTGCATTCACCACCGGCTGCCAGCGGTCCAGATACGAGGGATCCTCGACTCCCGGCCTATCGGGGGTGACGCCAGTCCAGAGGGTACCTAGTCGCGCCCCGTTGAACCCGTGATCGTAGAGCCATTCGGCGTCCTTGTCGGTGAAGCCCTGCGCCGTGGGCGGCGGAACATACGGCTTGTGCTTCCACACCAGATTCAGGCCATGAACGAGAACCACCCGTCCGAACTGGTCGACCATCCACCGACCATCGCGCCGCAGTTGAGGAACGGCCGAACCATCGGCAGCCGCAGGACCGACCACCAGCACAATAGCCCCGGCACTAAGAACAGCGACAAGCAGTAGACGGACGGCCACCAGGGCCACTCGGCACCCACCGAGACGCACGCGAGTTCGTGTATTCCAAGCTGTCGGACGCTGCATTGCTTCTCCTAGAGTCATCGCACCACTCGCACTTGCGCGGGCGGTCGAGCACCGCGACACCAGTGCCGTGACCTCCCCGGTCAAATCTCTGCGGTACACACAGTGCGGTAGCGGTTGCGGGCTCGTGCGACTCACCCTGACGGAACACTCCGGAGTAGGCCGCGTTGTCAGGTGTCGACGTTTGGTCGAATCCACATCGGAACGGTAGCCCCGGACCAACCAGGTTTGCAAGACATTCCTTGCAGAATTGTCCGTACGATGAGCCTGTGGCAAGCGATACGCGAGGGAGAATCATCGAGGCGGCGGCGCGCTTGTTCGCCGAACGTGGCGTTACCGGAACGACAGTCACTGCCATCGAACAAGAGTCTGGGCTGGCAGCTGGCAAGGGAAGCTTCTATCGACACTTCTCGAACAAGTCAGCGTTACTCGAGGAGGTGCTCGATCAACTCATCACACACGCCGCCGAAGCCAAGGAGTCGGCTCAATGTCTCGAGGAGTCATGCGATCAACTGCCGTCATACCTGCGCGCAGACCTCAGACACCTAACTGGAATCCGTCACCTAGTTGCCGTCCTAGCAGCCTCGCGCGATAACGCCCGCGTCCGCGAACGCATCGGAGAAGCACTCGTCGACGGCGGTATCGCTAACGAATCAGTAGCCCTGGTGTCCCGCATCTCAGCAGCATCTCCGGCAAGTGAGGACCCCGCGGCCTCGGCAGCTGTGATGATATCGGCAATGATCGGATATGCCTTGACCACCGAGTTCTTCGGGAGACCGCCCGGTGACATCGAAGCTGACCGATTCACCGACACTCTCGCCCGAATCCTGATCGGACAACACCCGCCGACTCCTGCCGCGTGAACCGGCCACGACAGGCAGCGCATTCCCGCACAACACGCAAATGGTGCCAGGCGGAGCGACCAAGGGGCGAACGCGCTGCGCCGGATCGTGAGCGACGTGCCGCATCACTGCGTACGGTGAAGCCATGTCAGGCATGGACCTGGCGTTCCTCCCCTACTCCGACCCTTCCCTAGGGCTGTACATCCGTGGGTAGGTGGCCCAGGCCAGCCGGCGGTCCCGCTCGGGATCCTCGACCACACGCGTGTGGGTGTCGAAGACCAGGGTGTCGCGTTCGGTCGCGGTGTAGCGAGGCCATGACGAGAGAGGTTCGCCGTGATGCGCGATGTTGATCCAGTGACCTTGTACCTGTTCGGTCACGGCACGAAGATTCTTGCGCCCGCCGAGTGCGGTCAGCGCCCACCCTGCCGGAGAACGGTCGAGCCCGAACACTGCGATCATCTCCGACGTGTGAGTTGCACCGAATCCCAGAAGGTTCAGAGTTCGCGGAGCAAAGTCGTAGCGATAGGTGTAAGTGGGCGCGTACCGACTGTGCCCCTCCACCGTCGCGACCAGTGGGCGCAGGAACGTGTAATCGGCCCCCATGCATACGGCCGCCCGCTTGGGCGAGTATTCGGTGTAGTGCTTCGCAATACTGTCGAGGGGCACCGAATCCGAAGTCGCGAACATCCGTCTCAGCTTCGCATCAGTGGTCGGTATCGCATCGAGGACTTTCGAGAAGAACGACCCCTCGTTGCGGTTTCTACCGATGATCAGTGGGACGCGGTGGGCGGTGCCGTCAGCGAACGCGTCGAAAGGGTGGGATGGCAGGTAGTCGCCGTCGACGACCGGCGCGAGCGTCCACTCTCCGGGCTTGTTCACCAGCCGTCCCCGGGCGACTTCACTAACAGCACGACGCAGCCGCTGAGGGGGCGCGAACCGCAAAGTCTCCGCCGCCTCCCCCACACGGATGCCCAGGGCGGCAATGCAACCGCGGGCGATGTCCGCTGCCGTGTCGGCATCGTGAGCCCAATCTACCGGCGCACTCTGCGCTATCCCTCTATGAAACAGACCGTCCGCAGCCGGCGTGGCGAACAACGTCGTGACAGCCGCACCGCCCGCGGACTCACCGAAGATCGTGACATTGTCCGGATCACCACCGAAGGCAGCGATATTGCGTTGCACCCATTGGAGTGCGGCAACCTGGTCTCGCACTCCCAGGTTCGAATCGATCGGACCGTCGGCTGTTGCGAACGGGGTGAAGTCGATGTAACCGAACGCGTTGAGCCGATAGTTGAGCGACACGAAGACCACGTCACCGCGGGCCGCCAAGTTGTTCCCGTGGTACATGTCCATGGCCGAGCACCCGAAGAAGTAGCCGCCACCGTGAATAAACACCATGACCGGCCGCAGCTCACCACTGGAGTTGGCGGGCGCTGTGACGTTGATCGTGAGGCAGTCTTCGCTCTGCGGCTGGATCACGAAGGCCCCAGCTCGAGACCCGGATGCGTGCTGTACCGCTGCGTCACCGTAGGTCGTGCCGTCACGCACGCCACTCCATGGCTGAACCGGCTGGGGAGCCCGGAACCGCCATCGCCCGACCGGCGGGGAGGCGTACGGAATCCCGAGCCACCGATTCACATCACCGCTACGGCGGCCACGCACCACCCCCTCGGCGGTGGATACTTCCAGCGATGCGTCCATCTCCTTCCCCCTGCCATGTCGAGGATCAGCTCGCACGGGGCACCTCCCCGTTCGCATCGGACATGATGACCGTGGTGAGCCGCCGCATGTACTCGATCAGCTGCGCACGTTCGCTAGATGTGAATATCTGCGCGGCGCGCAGCTGCCGTCCCCTTAACTCGACACGGTGGCGGCCAAGTAGCTCCGCGCCCTCGACAGTCAGACTGACCAGGACCCGCCGCTCGTCTTCCTGTGATCGACGCCGCGTGAGGATGCCCTTGGATTCGAGCTGCTGGAGCATGCGGGTGGCCGTGGGGATCGTGACGCCCGACTTGCCGGCAAGTTGACCAACGGCGAGCGCATCTTCCGGCGACGAGAGTGGATCAAGGAGCGCAATCTGCGCTTGAGAGAGGCCGCCGCTGCTGTGCGCTGTGCGCGCCTTCCGCATAGCTAGATAGAGCGCGTCTGCCGCCTGTGCCATGCCTTCGGGCTCCCCCGTTGCGACGCTCCGGTATTCGTTTCGTTCCACGACGAGAAGATTAGCAGCCTATTGCTTAGTTAGCTAACTGTTAGTGTGCTTTCTATGACTCGTATTGATGTGCACCAGCACTTGCTACCGCCCCTGTACCGCCGCGTCCTCGATGAGCGGGGGCTCACATCGGGCGGATGGCCTACCCCTGCCTGGGATCCGAGGGGTGCGATCGCGGCGATGGACCACCGCGAGATCACGACCGGAGTCCTGTCGGTGAGCGCACCCGGCGTCCACTTCGGGGATGACGACGACGCGCGCCAGCTCGCCCGGGCGGTGAATGACTACCAGGCCGAGTTGATGAAAGACCGACCAGAGCGATTCGGCCACTTCGCTGTCCTGACGCTGCCTGACGTCAAGGGCGCGATCGTTGAGGCCACCTACGCTCTCGAGGAACTGAAGGCCGACGGAGTCGTTCTACTGTCCAACGCGCAGGGGACATACCTCGGAGACCCGTCGATCGAACCGCTGTGGGAGTACCTCGACACTCAGGCAGCCGTGGTGTTCATTCACCCTGCCGAGCCGCCCATCACCAGGTTGCCCGGCCTGCCCAGTCCGGTCGTCGACTATCCGTTCGACACCACTCGTACGGCGGTTCATATGGTGGCGAACGGTGTCATGGCGCGGCACCGAAGAATGCGGGTGATCCTTGCACACGCTGGCGGCTTCCTACCGTACGCGGCTGAGAGGTTCACTCTGGCCGCTTCTTTCAACACGGGTGCCACGCCCGAGGGGATCCGCAGGGACTTGCGCAGCTTCTACTTCGACACGGCCTTGTCTTCGTCAGCGCTTCCCGCACTGTTGGCGTTCGCCGCGGCCGGGCACGTGCTCTACGGAAGCGACTTTCCGTTCGCTCCGGCGCCAGTACGCGCCGAGGTTGACGCTGAACTGGAAACGTACCGGGGTTGGCAGCCCGGCCAGCTCGCGGCTCTTGAGCACCACAACGCCGAAGCGCTCTTCCCGCGTTTGCGGCGTTAGGTGGATCCGTTGCGGTGCCGTCGGCACGAAGTGTCGGAAGCTGTAGCGGAGGAGAACCGAGCCGGCGGGGCGTCCCGGCTCGGACACTGTCGGCAGTCAGCGAAGCTCGATCCAAGGTGCACGCGGCGTGCCTCGGGAGTCGGCTGACGAACTGAGGAGGCAGGGGCGGGACCAGACTCGCTCCCGGTAGGGCGCAACTCTCGTCGGTTGCGCAGTAGGGCTCCTCGATGGAGTTGAGCTGAGGATTCAGGACGCTGAGACTCGGCGACCGGCCGCGCAGACACCGATCAGTCGCTCGTTCCTGTCAGACCGCCGTGTCACGCTCATCTCCATGACCCAGACTCCGCCCACCGAACTGTGCGACTGTCCACGCCGAGACCACACCGGCTCCGAGAACGGGTGCTGCCTCAACCCGTCGATCCGCAGCGAAGGGGCCAGCGACACCGAGGTCGGTTACTCCCGCTACTCGGAGTGCGGCTGCTGCATGTCCCACTGTCCTGATGTACACCCGTCACCGACCCCCAGGCTTCTGACCAGTGCCGGGCTCGCTTGTCGTCGCCAAGGGGCACTTCGACACGCTGCTGGCCGAGAAGCAGATGGAGTTGCGCGAACGCGAGTCACGCGGGGAACTGCGGATCGCTCCGCAGGCCGAGATGCGGTCGCCAGGGATGGACCGATGAAGCTGAGCCTGATCGTTCTCTACGTTTCACCGCCGCCCCTTGACCGCGCCGCGGCGTTCTACGGTGAGATCCTCGCCGCCGAACCCGTCGCCGAGAAGCATGGCTCGGGTCCCCGGCAATGGTCGGTCACGTCCGACGAGACCGGTCTCGTGACGGAACTGTATCCGGCCACATCGTGGCCGCACACTGCAACGCGTCTCGAGTTCCACGGCGTGGACATGGACGCTGCGGCGCACCGCCTGATGGACCACGTGTACGCCTTGCCGGAACACGCCAGGGACGGTGCCGGTTGGTGGGTGAGCGATCCCATCGGCAACACAGTGGTGCTGTTGCCGGAGCCGACGCCGAGCTGAGCACAGTTGCCCGCGCCGCGCACACCATTTCACTGGGATCAGTCAGATCGTGTCCGCATGAACGAGTCGACCTGGACTGAACCGCCCGCCGCCGAGGACGCACCGCCCGAACTGCTGCACGATGCGCGCGCTACTCGCCGAATTCCAGGAACTCTCCCCGTCAGCGGACGGGTACGCCGAGGCCGTCACCGCACTGCGGGTGTCACGAGACGCGATGGCCGCGCCGCCCATCCGATCCCGCGTACCTCGCGGCGCAGCGGGAAGGAGCAGGCGCATGACGACCGGCCCCGTGCACATCCGCGACGAAGACGAGCAGTGGGCTGACTGACGGCGCGTCGATAATCGGAGGGGAGATATTCACGTGGTTCTCCTGTCGAGGTTGAGGTTCGTGAGGGGCTGCAATGACCACGCTGGCGTCGACGAGGTCCATTGCCACGCCGGCCTGCAGCACTGACCGTCTGATGGTCTGATCGGGGTGTAGCGCTGCGGCACCAAGAACGATGTCGCGGACGCCGAAGGCCTTAACGCAGCTGCCGTTGGTCGGGGCCCGGGTAATCGATACCAAGCGCGCGGTGAACGTGGGCCGGCGCCAGCGCTGTCGTCGCGCCCCAGGCGATACGACCGATACCGATCATTGTGAGAACAGTCCGCTCGGCGGTGTCCGGCAGTGTTGGTGTCATCTGGCTTCTCGCTCAGTCCGTTGCATCACCTGGTGTTTGGGCCGGGATCGCTGCGATCGGGATGGCCGCGGCCGGGGGTACAGCGGCAGCCATTCTTGCTCATCGTACGCAAAAGCCACTACGCGACTCCTGGAACAAAGCGCTGGCCAGGGGTTGTCTCCCCTCGCCAGCGCCTTGCCTATCCGGCCTCTAGAGCATGCAGCTGACGCAGCCTTCGACCTCGGTCCCCTCGAGGGCCATCTGACGCAAACGGATGTAGTACAGCGTCTTAATTCCCTTGCGCCATGCATAGATCTGCGCCTTGTTGACGTCGCGTGTGCTGGCGGTGTCCTTGAAGAACAGGGTCAAGCTCAGGCCCTGGTCAACGTGCTGCGTCGCGGCAGCGTAGGTATCGATGACCTTCTCGTAACCGATCTCGTAGGCATCCTGGTAGTACTCCAGATTGTCGTTCGTCAGGTACGGCGCCGGGTAGTAGGCGCGGCCGATCTTGCCTTCCTTGCGGATCTCGATCTTCGACGCGACCGGGTGGATGGAACTCGTCGAATGGTTGATGTAGCTGATCGAACCGGTCGGCGGGACGGCCTGCAGATTCTGGTTGTAGATGCCGTGCTCCTGAACGCTGGCCTTCAACGCACGCCAGTCGTCCTGTGTCGGGATGGCGATCCCGGCCTCGGCGAAGATTCCGCGCACCTTGTCGGTGGCCGGTTCCCACACCTGGTCGGTGTACTTGTCGAAGTACTCGCCCGACGCGTACTTGCTGTCCTCGAAGCCCGCGAACGCGTTGCCTCGCTCCTGCGCGATCGTGTTCGACGCACGGATCGCGTGGTACACGACCGTGTAGAAGTACATGTTCGTGAAGTCGATGCCCTCTTCGCTGCCGTAGAAGATCCGCTCACGAGCGAGGTAGCCGTGCAGATTCATCTGGCCGAGCCCGATCGCGTGACCGTCCTCGTTGGCACGCTTGATCGACGGGACCGAATCGATCGACGTCTGATCAGCCACCGCGGTGAGGCCGCGGATCGCGGTCTCGATGGTCTGCGCGATGTCCGGCGAATCCATCGTCTTCGCGATGTTCAACGAACCGAGGTTGCACGAGATGTCACGGCCGACATGCGAGTACGACAAGTCATCGTTGAACGTCGACGGCGTCGACACCTGCAGGATCTCCGAGCACAGGTTCGAGTGGGTGATCTTGCCCGCCACCGGGTTCGCGCGGTTCACCGTGTCCTCGAACATGATGTACGGGTAACCCGACTCGAACTGCAGCTCGGCGAGAGTCTGGAAGAACTCGCGCGCCTTGATCTTGGTCTTGCGGATTCGCCCGTCCTCGACCATCGCGTGGTACTCGTCAGTGACATTCACGTCGGCGAACGGCTTCCCGTAGACGCGTTCCACGTCGTACGGGCTGAACAGGTACATGTCGTCGTTGTTCTTGGCGAGCTCGAACGTGATGTCCGGGATGACGACGCCGAGCGAGAGAGTCTTGATACGGATCTTCTCGTCCGCGTTCTCACGCTTGGTATCCAGGAACCGGTAGATGTCGGGGTGGTGCGCGTGCAGATAGACCGCGCCCGCGCCCTGACGTGCACCGAGCTGGTTGGCGTAGCTGAACGAGTCTTCGAGCAGCTTCATGATCGGGATGACACCCGAACTCTGGTTCTCGATCCGTTTGATCGGCGCGCCGTGCTCACGGACGTTGCTCAGCAGCAGCGCGACACCGCCGCCACGCTTGGACAGTTGCAGCGCCGAATTGATCGAGCGGCCGATCGACTCCATGTTGTCCTCGATACGGAGCAGGAAGCACGACACGGGTTCACCACGCTGCTTCTTGCCCGAGTTGAGGAACGTCGGCGTCGCCGGCTGGAAGCGCCCGTCCATGATCTCGTCGACGAGGTTGCGTGCGAGCGACGTGTCGCCGCTGGCGAGCGTCAACGCGACCATGCAGACACGGTCCTCGAAACGCTCGAGATACCGCTTGCCGTCGAAGGTCTTGAGCGTGTAGCTCGTGTAGTACTTGAACGCGCCGAGGAACGTCGGGAAGCGGAACTTCTTGCTGAAGGCGTGGCCGAACAGCAATTTGACGAACTCGCGGTCGTACTGGGCGAGCACCTCGGGCTCGTAGTAGTTCTCCTTGACGAGGTAGTCGAGCTTCTCATCGAGATCGTGGAAGAACACCGTGTTCTGGTTGACGTGCTGCAGGAAGTACTGCCGCGCCGCCTCTTTGTCCTTCTCGAACTGGATGTTGCCGTCCGCGTCGTACAGGTTGAGCATCGCGTTGAGCGCGTGGAAGTCCAACTCCCCGGGGTCGTGGCCCGCGGGGCCTGCGTGCACCCCCGACTGGCTGGCCGAAACGGTGGAATCTGTGGCAGTGGCGGTGGGCGACACGGGTACTCCTGGAGTGTCTAGTGCGCTGGTGCGCGATGTGCTCGGACGAAGTCGGCGAGGCCGGCCCGCACTCGGGTGACGTCCTCTGGTGTGCCCATCAACTCGAACCGATAGAGGTAGGGCACGTTGCATTTGCCGGCGATGATGTCGCCTGCCATACAGAACTCCGCTCCGAAGTTTGTATTCCCGGCGGCGATCACTCCCCGGATCAACGATCGATTGTGTTCGACGTTGAGGAACTTGATGACTTGCTTGGGTACGTAGCCGCCGCCCGCATGGGCGGTGACCGTGCCGCTGTCGCTGACCTTCCCTCCCCCGTAGGTCGGGCTGATCAACACGTACGGCTCGTCCACTCGGAAGGCACCCTCACGGTCGATCAGCGGGATCCGCTGAGACCGGGCTCCGAGCTTGTGCACGAAGCGTTGGGTGTTCTCCGAGACTGACGAGAAGTAGACGATCAACGGCAGGTCGTCGCGGCCCGGTACCTCGTCGGCGGCCGCGGACATCGGCCCGGGCTCAGGCCGCGCGGACGGCGATGGCCTTGATGCGGTCCGGGCGGAAGCCCGACCAGTGGTCGTCACCGTCGACGACGACCGGGGCCTGCAGGTAGCCGAGGGCCATGACGTAGTCGCGCGCCTCGTCATCCTGACTGATGTCGACGACGTCGTACGACAGACCGGCCTTGTCGAGTGCCTTGTAGGTCGCATTGCACTGAACACAAGCGGGCTTGGTGTAGACGGTGATTGCCATCGGCGAGACTCCCTCATCCTGCGGTCGTGGACCGCTTCCCTGCGACTGTTTGTTCGTGGTCTGTTCGGGAGGCCTTCCCGGTGAACGACGTCGATGTGATTCGATCGCCTTCTGTCCGCCCCCCGGACACTCCAAACACTACACCTAGTGGTTCGGTTTTCAACCGACCACAATCACTTGTGAATAACATTCGTGAAAGTCCCAGGTCGGGATGACGTCATCCACAGGTCACTCGGCGTGTCTCGGCGCGTTCGGCGTGTCGTGCACAGCACTGTGGAGGAGTACTCAACAGCTGTGGATCGAACCATGAGACCAGTCAATCATCGGGGTGTGACAGTCACGCTCGGCGACGACGAACGAGCCCCGCGGCTGCGAGAGTCTCTCGCGGCCGCGGGGCTCGTTGAACGGCTCCGCTCCGGGATCTCCGGCGCGCACCGTCTCACCGGTCGCCGTCGAGGGTCAGACGGCGACCGCGACCGAGTCGACGAGGACCCGGACGGCTTCGCCTACCTGGCCGACGATCTCGTCGGTCCGCACACCCGCGTCGTCGAGCTTGCCGGTGGCGACGCCGATCTCGACCTCCTCGACCACCCGGCCACCCGCGATACCCGCCGACTTGCGGGTGTCCTGGCGCGACCAAGTGCCCGCATACTGCCCCAGGGCGGCGCCGATCACGCCGACCGACTTGCCGACCATCGCACCGGCGCCGTACGGACGCGACAGCCAGTCGATGGCGTTCTTGAGCACAGCGGGCAGAGTCCCGTTGTACTCGGGCGTCACCAGGAGGACGGCGTCGGCGGCGCCGACCGCCTCGCGCAGCTGCGCGACACCGGCGGGCAACGCACCTTCGATGTCGATGTCCTCGTTGTAGAACGCGAGATCGCCGAGCCCTTCGACGATCGAGCCGGAGACGCCCTCGGGGAGGTTCTCGAGCGCGACCTCGGCAAGCTGACGGTTGATGGATTCGGCCCGCAGACTGCCGACGAGGACGGCGACGGTGAGGTTGTTGTCCGACATGAAGTTCTCCTACTGAGGTCGTTGCAGCGGTGTCGTTGCAGTGAAGTCGTTGTCGCGAGCCGTCGTCGGGACGTCCCGCATCGTCCACGACGATTAAAACGGACCACGGTCCGCAGATCATCCCGCGACGCCGGTGACATCGGTCACCGCACGGGACCGATCGCAGGTGAAGCCGACAATCAGCTAGTGTCGGGCTATGGCGATCTCGCAGCACACATCCGTCGGCCTGCCGGTCATCGGCGGGCCGACACTGTCGTGCGAACGTGCCGACGCCGCACGTAATCGACGCCTGCTGCTCGCCGCCGCGCAAACGCTGATCGACGACAACGGAGCGGCAGCCGTCACGATGGACGCCGTGGCCCGTGCCGCAGGCGTTGGCAAGGGCACCGTGTTCCGCCGTTTCGGCAACCGCACCGGCCTGATGCGTGCACTCCTGGACCACTCGGAATCGGATCTGCAACAGGCGATGCTGTCCGGTCCCGAACCGCTCGGTCCGGGCGCGCATCCACTCGAGCGGCTCGTCGCGTACGGCCGTGCCCGTCTCAAGATGACCATCGACCATCTCGACATCCTGCTCGAAGCGAACGCCGACGATCCTGATCGACTGTCACACCCGGTGTGGACGATGTCGACGCAGCACGTGAAGATCCTGCTGCGCGAACTCGGATTCGCCGGCGGTCTGGACGTGCTGGCACACGCCGTGCAGGCTCCTCTCGACGCGATCACGGTCCGGCACCTGCTCAAGGTCGTCGAACTGACGCACACGCAGATCGCCGACGACTGGGAGCGCATGGTCCGCGACCTCACGGCCGGTGCGTCCTGAGCCCGGTCAGCGCACCACGTCCCGCATCGTCAACGCCGCGACACGACTGAGCTCGGGGCCTTCGGGCATCAGCGAGATCACCGACCACGGGGCCCGCAGCGGCGTGTCCGACAGGCCGAGGCTCGTCACTGCGTCGTCGCCCGCCAACCGGTGGCGTACGCCGGTGTCGGCGATCAGGAAGCGCTGTCCAGCGAGCGGGCTGTCGGCTCGAATCCCCGTCAGCGCAACGTATTCGGCCGTCCCCGGCGCCAGGTAGACACCGTCGACACCCGGCCCCGGCCCATCGGCAGATCCGAGTCGCACCGGCGCTCCGGTGCCGGGCACCGGCAACCGATCGGCGACCACCAGTCGCTCTTTCGCGCTCTCGTCCCGCCGTCGCGCCCAGTGTCTGCAGAGCACCGCGTCCGACCCGCCCCGCATCGCAGGCGCGCCGCCCGGAAAGTGCCCGACCGGCAGTCCGTCGACCGCTCGAACACTCGTCAGCTCGGCCGATGCGACGTCGCGGATCGGCGGCGCGGCGTCGACGGCCAACAACATGTCGGCGGCCGTCTCCGGCACCCGTTGCACGCCGTCGGCCAGGACCACGCGGTAGACGTGGGCGCCTGCCGCCGTAGTGGTGCGGATGACGGCTCCGACTGCGGCCCCGAGTGGACCCGGCGATCCGCGCTCCGGAACCTTGGGGACCTCGAGCGCAGGGACTTGGGGGAACGTGTCGAGCAACGCTGCGGACACGGCACGCGGCTCGACCCCCTCCAGTCCCAGGGCACGCAGCACTTCGATCCGCGACGTGTCGACCCGCGCCTTCACCGGCAGCGTGAGGTCACCTCGACGGTCGTTGTACAGCAGCCACTGCTCGTCACCGTCGCTGACGAGCACCCCGGAGTCGGCGGGCGCCGCTCGCGGGTCCGCCCCCGCCAGGACCACGGTGCCGTCCGCCCCGTCGCACACCGTCCACGCCGAGTCACCGTCGTCGGCGGCGCCCGGCAGCGACGCGGGCGCGCCGGGGATCCCGAGCGTCGGTCCACGCGAATACTCCCGCAACGACGCCGCGCTGACCGCCTTCACCGCAGCCGGGCTCCCCACCACCAGTCGAGCGGACGCGAGGTTCAGCACCGGATGCATCACCTCGTCGACGCGGACGAACAGGGCACCGCCCGGATCGGTGACGATCTGCGCGTCACCGACCGTCGGAGCTGGCCGGATCAGTCCGTAGACGCCTGCCCCCGCCAGGATCAAGACGGCGATCACCACTCCGGCGACCAACGCTCTGCTCTGCGAGCGCATCGGATCATGAAGCAACCGCACATCGCGGCGGATCAACGCGTGCTCGGCCCTCGTCAAGCCGAACCGATAGCCGCTGACCTGCGCTCGCGTCGTCATACGTCTGGACATTCGTGACCATCCCCCCGGAATCGGTCTATCCCCCGATATCGAATCCGATACAGGCACGCTAGCCGCGTTGTACCGTGACGCCTAGCAGTTCGGGGGAATTGGCGATTCGGGGGAATACACATGCGACTGCTCACACGCACTCATGTCGGACCGCGCCGGGAACCGTTCGACGTGCCCGACGGGGACGGATTCGTCGGTGTCGGGCTCGACGGAACCCGCTTGGTGTCGGTGCTGTCGGTGATTCCGCCGCCGCCCGCCCCAGTGCTGCTTCCCGACGGGCCCCGCGCACGGCTCCCCGTCGACGCGATCGCCCGCTGCTTCGCCTACACCGACGCCCGGCCCGCCCGCATCGACGTCGTCACCCGCACTCTCGCCTCGTGGGGCGACGGTCCCGCAGCTCGCGCCTATCGCACGGTGCTCGGCCCACTGGATCCGGCGTCCCATCGCACTGTCGCCCTGGTGATCCGCATCGACCCGGCACAGTGCCAGGCAGCCGTCGCCCTGCGCGGCGGCGGGGCCGTCGGCGCGCTGCGAACTGCGCTGTGGTGCGTTCGGCGGGTGACCGCGGCGGCGGCGCCGCACGTCAGGCTGCGACCGTTGACGGCGGCGGCGCTGTCCACGGACGCCGCCTGGACGCTCGACGCGCGCTCGGCGGTCGCCGCGACGCTGGAGCCGACCGGGTTCGACGGCGTCGCTCCGCCCATCGGTGGAGACGGCCAGGTGGTGGGCGCGGCGGAATCGGGCGCTCCGATCGCACTCTGCCTGGCCGGCCCGCACATCGACCGAGTCGACATCGCAGCCCAGCCGAGGCTGATCAGGCAGACCGCGGTCCGCCTCGCCGCTCTCGGCGTGCGCGGACACGTGATGACCGACCGTCAAGAGCTGTGGCAGCCGTTGGCCGCGGCGATCGGTGACCCGCTCCTGTTCGGTCTCGGCCCATCGGTTCCGCCGACTGCGCAGGTGGTGATCCGCGACGTCGAGCAACCCGACGACAGCAGCGAACCGGGCGTGACCGAGCTCCGCGTCCACCGTCGCGACGTGCGGACGTCGCCGGGCCGCTTCCTGCTCCGTCAAGATCTGGGCGACGCGTCGCTCATGCATCTGGTGGCGCCCGACGGCGCGACGACCACGGTGCGGACAGTGTCGACGCCTGCCGAACGTGCGCTCACCGGATGATCCGCGCGGCCATGCGACTCAGGGAACGAACGCGCGGACGAACTCGGTGTCCGACGACGCCGCGTGCACGACGACGTCCGGATCGGAGTCGGCGATCCACACCGCATCGCACGCGGACGCGGTCACGTCGTGCCCGTCCCCCGCGGACACCGTGATCCGGCCGGAGAGCACCGCGATGATCTGCGGTCCGGACACGCCGAAACTGACCGACGACGGCTGGTGCATACCCGTCCCGTCCAAGTGCACACGCGAGAGCCGGAACTCCGGTGCTGGCGTCAGATAGACGAGTTCGGACCCGACCGTCGTGCTCTCCGGGGTCAACTCGTCGAGGCTCACCGGGGTGAAGTCCAGGACGCGGAGCAGTTCGGGGACGTCGATGTGCTTGGGGGTCAACCCGCCGCGCAGCACATTGTCCGAGTTCGCCATGAGCTCGACAGCCGTGCCGTGAAGATATGCGTGCAGGTTGCCTGCCGCCAGGTACAGCGCTTCGCCCGGCCGCAGGTGAATGCGGTTCAGCAGCAGGGACGCGAGCACGCCCGGATCACCCGGATACGCTTCGCCGAGTTCGAGGAGCGAGCGCAGCTCCAACCGGAACCGGTCTTCGCCGCGTTCCAGCGCGCGCACCGCACCGGCGAGCGTGTCCGGCACCAGCGTGCCGATCACCGAGTCCGGCAGTGTGAGCCAGGTCGTGAACACCGCGCGCAGTCCTGTGTCGTCCGGCTGGCCGGCGAGCAGACCGAGGTACGGATCCAACGCGGGCACCTGCAGGCTGCGGAGCAACTCGACAGTCCGGTGCGGGTCACGGAAGCCGGCGAGCACGTCGAAGTCGGTGAGTGCCACGACCAGTTCCGGTTTGTGCCAGCCGTCGCGGTAGTTGCGTTCGGGCGCGTCGAAACGCAGGCCTGACGCGTTCTCCCGGGCGAATCCTTCGGCTGCCTGCTCGGCGCTCGGATGCGCCTGCAGCGAGAGTGGTTCTTGCGCGGCGAGGATCTTCAACAGATACGGCAGGCGCGGGCCGAACTGATCGATCACTGCCGCCCCGAGTGCACTGGCCGGATCGTCTTCGATCACCGAGAGCAGATCGCTGCCGGACTCGAGGGTCGCGGGCGACGCCGGGTGCGCACCGAACCACAGCTCGGCTTCCGGATGGGCCGACGGGCTCGGCGCGCCACGCATCTGTGCCAGTGCCGTGCGCGAACCCCAGGCATACGGCCGGATGACTCCGGCAAGCAGCTTCATCGCGCGGCGGCTCCCGTCAACTCCAGGTAGGCGACCGCGAAGTCGGCGCGGACCGCCATCGCGAGATACGCTCCGAGGTCGGACGGCGCGTCGCCGAACTCGACGGCGCCCCGATCGGCGACCGGGCTCGCGGGGCCCTCCGGTGCACTCGCCTGCTCGGTCACGATGTCGACGTCCCCGAACGACGCGGTGCGCTGTTGCACACCCCAGCTCCGGCTCGCGGTCGTCAGCATCATGACGCGGGGCCGCTCGACGGGCGCCCCGCCACCGACCCCAGAGTCGCCGAAGTCAGGGCCGTCGAAGTCTGGGTCATAGAAGAGTGAATCGGTCGCTGCCCCGGAGCGCGCCGGAACGCGCAGACGTGCGAGGATGTCCGCTTCGTCTCCGGCGGCCGACATGATGCCCGCGACGGCGAACAGGGTGGCCGCGACGTGTTCGGCGAGGGCCGTCGCCGCCGGGGTGTCGCCCGCCCACGCGACGGATCGTCCATCTGCCCGCATCGCCAACAGTTTGGCCTGGTTGTGGAAGCTCTCGTTGCCCGGACGGTAGGCGGTCGCCTCGGCGTCGAGGAGATCGGCGACGTCCGCGAGCGCAGGCGGCGTCGGATGCATCCGCGCCGCGCTGAGCTGCGTGCACACTGCGACAAGCACAGCGACGAGACGGACGAATCCGAAGCGTGCGTCCGCCGGTAGCCGTGGTGACATGTCGGCGATCGACGCCGCGGCGACGGCGTCGGCGAACGGGCCTTCGACGGGCACCGCCGCGACGAACTCCGCGCGACGGCGCAGCGCCCGGAGCGCTGCATCGGCGTAGCTGCGATCGCCCGGGTCGTCGCCCGCCGCGACCACCACGTCGAGCGGACCGATCCATCCGGGCAGGGTCGGCGCGACGACGAGCGGGGCGTCGACCCGCGCCGCCAGCAGTGCGACGACGAACTCCGCAGCCCGCCGCGCGGACGCCGACGCCCCCGTCACCACGACGATCGCGCGCGGCCGCAGGTCGGTGAGCGGGTCGAGGACGCCTTCCGAGACCGCGTGTGCGACGGCGCGGACGTGCGCGCCGGACGTGGCAGCTGACCGCAACAGACCATCGCGGTCAGCGGCGATGAGACCGTCGACGTCGTCGAGGTCGCGGAAGTGGGCAGACATGTGTTCCAGCCTAGGGCATGGCCTCGGCGTAGCGAGGCGTCCGAATGGACTCAGTCGACCGGGTCGGGCAGGACCCGCAGGTGCCCGCGCCGACCGGGTCGCGGAGTCACCGGGGCGGCCGATGCGGAAGCGCCGGACCGTTCGGTTGCGCGATGTCGTCCGCGCTGCGACTCGTCGAAGTCGGAGTGTGTCCGGAACGACGGCCGGGTGACCGGCGCGGCCGACCCGACTTCCCGGACCGCTTCGGCGAGCGCCGTCAAGTCCTGGTCCTCGGTGGTCTGCGTGAATCCGCTTCCGCTTCGCAGCATCTCCCAACCGCGCGGAACGGTGATGCGGTCGGCGTGTTCGGCGCACAGATCCCACGAGTGCGGCTCCTCGGCACCAGCGAGGGGGCCGATGACCGCTGTCGACTCCGCATAGACGAAGGTCAGCGTGGCCACGGCCAGCTTGGAGCAGCCTGGGCGGCAGCACTGACGGGGGGAACTCACACCCACACCTTAACGTGTCGTGTCGGTCCGGCCGCGTTCGACACACGCCCTAGACTGGCGTTCATGGCGTTTCGTCTCGCTCCCCTGCACTCAGGCCACCTTCTGCTGACTCCGGCGTCGCGTCGTGCCCGGGACAAGCGCGGACGCGGCCTGCGCGGGCCGATCCTCGCTCCGGGCATTCCCGCGCGACGCACCAGATCGGATGCGTTCGACCGCGCTGCGGTCGACGCGTTCGCCGAGCTCGACGCGCGCTGGCATGACCGGCTGACCGGCTTGGACGTTGCGGTCGACGACATCCCCGGGACCCTGCCGCGCGGTGCGGACCCCTCCGAATGGGAGACGGTCGCCTGGCCCGAAGAGGTCACGGCGGACGGACCCGTCCCGTTGGCACGACTGATCCCGGCGGCCGTCGACGCGCAAGGACGACCGACGCGCGCGCAGATCGTCCTGTTCCGACGTCCACTCGAGTTGCGGGCGCTCGACGACGACCTCCATGAGTTGCTACGGGAGGTCCTCATTCAGCAGGTCGCCACATACCTTGGCGTCGACGAGGACACCGTCGAAGACGGTCCGGAAGAATAAACCCTTCAGATGATGCCGCGCTTGAGGCGGCGACGTTCGCGCTCGGACATCCCACCCCAGATGCCGAATCGCTCGTCGTTGTGCAATGCGTACTCAAGGCAGTCGGCCTTGACCTCGCACCCCTGGCAGATCCGTTTCGCTTCACGCGTCGATCCACCCTTTTCGGGGAAGAACGCTTCGGGATCGGTCTGCGCGCAGAGTGCCCGATCCTGCCACTCGTCTTCCACCGCGTCGAACAGTGCTTCGAAATCGCTCGGAACAGCCGTGAGGTGCCCAAAACCCGACCCCGTAATTCGACTGGTCGGCTCAGCACCTTCGCCGTGATCAATAGTCATAGTCGGCGCCCTCCCTGCTTCGCTCCACCCTTAATGACACTGATGTGATTACACACGGTGACAATGGTGCGGGTCAAGCCGAACGCCAAGATTCATTCATAACATCGGGGACCGACAAAACCGTTCGTGCGCGAGTTTACCGACGCCCGTCGGCGTGTCGGCGGGCGCTGGTTAGAGTGGATCCCTGTGAATGTGACCGTACTCGTCGGAGGCGTCGGCGGCGCCCGTTTCCTGCAGGGCGCACGCGAGCTGTTCGGTGTCACCGATTTCCCTGCCACCGCCCCGTCGGCGGGCTCGGTGACCGCGATAGTCAACGTCGGCGACGACGCGTGGATGCACGGCGTCCGCATCTGTCCCGACCTCGACACCTGCATGTACACGCTCGGCGGCGGCATCGACCCGGAACGCGGGTGGGGCCACCGGAACGAGACGTGGAACGCCAAGGAGGAGCTCGCGGCGTACGGCGCCGATCCGGACTGGTTCGGGCTCGGCGACCGTGATCTCGCGACCCACCTGATCCGCACCCAGATGCTCGACGCGGGGTTCACCCTCGCCGACATCACCGCCGCGCTGTGCAAGCGCTGGCAGCCCGGCGTCCGACTGCTGCCGGTGACCGACGACCGACACGAGACGCACGTAGTCGTCGACAATCCGGGCGGCGAGCCCGGCGAGAAGGTCGCGATCCACTTCCAGGAGTGGTGGGTCCGGCATCGCGCCAAGATCCCGACACACGGATTCGCCCAGGTCGGCAGCGACGCCGCCACGCCCGCTCCCGGAGTGCTCGACGCCATCGCCGACGCCGACGTCGTCCTCCTCGCGCCGTCGAACCCGGTGGTGTCCATCGGCGCGATCACCAGTGTCCCCGGCATCCGCGCGGCGCTGCGCGCCACCTCCGCACCGGTCGTCGGCGTCAGCCCCGTGATCGACAACAAGCCGTTGCGCGGTATGGCGGACGAATGCCTGTCGGTGATCGGCGTCGAGACGTCCGCCGAAGCGATCGCCGCCCATTTCGGTGCGCGGTCGGGGAACGGGCTCCTCGACGGCTGGCTGATCGCCGACGGCGACCACGCCGAGGTCGACGGCATCGAGATCGGGTCGGCTCCGCTCCTGATGACTGATCCGGCGACGACCGCCGACATGATCCGCGCGGCCCTCGCGCTGGTGGGGGTGCAGGCGCCGTGAGCGAGCCCAGCACTCACGACCCCAGCACTCACGACCACCGGGCACTCGACGGACTCCGTATCCTGCCCGTGACCGGGCTCGGCGAGTTCGAGCCCGACAGCGATGTCGCCGCCGCGATCACGACGGCCGCGCCGTGGCTCGTCGACGGTGACGTGCTGGTCGTGACGAGCAAGATCTTCTCGAAGACCGAAGGGCGGATGGTCGACGCCCCGACTGATCCGGACGAGCGGGACGCGTTCCGCCGCCGACTGATCGACGACGAGACCGTCCGCGTCGTCGCCAAACGCAACCGGACGTTGATCACCGCGAATCGCAACGGGCTGGTGCAGGCCGCGGCGGGCGTCGACGGCTCCAACGTCCGCACCGATCAGATCGCGCTGCTGCCCGTCGACCCGGACGCGAGCGCCGCCCGGCTGCGCGCCGCGCTCGCCGCGCGCGGGCTCGACGTGGCCGTGATCGTCACCGACACGATGGGACGCGCCTGGCGCACCGGGCAGACCGATGTGGCGATCGGGGCCGCAGGCGTCGCCGTCAGCCATGCGTACGACGGCGTCGACGACGCGTACGGCAACACATTGATCGTCACCGACATCGCGGTCGCCGACGAGATCGCGGCTGCGGCAGATCTGGTCAAGGGCAAGCTCGACGGGGTCCCGGTCGCAGTGGTGCGCGGATGGCGTCCCGTCGACGACGGGTCGTCAGCCCGCGATCTGGTCCGCGACCTCGACGACGACATGTTCCGGCTCGGCGTCGAAGAGGCGATCGGCCAGGGCCGCCGGGAGGCGATCCTGACACGCCGATCAGTGCGAGCGTTCGCCGACGAGACGGTGCCCGAGGACGTCATGAACGCGGCGTTCGGCGACGCGCTCACCGCGCCCGCCCCGCATCACACACACCCGATCCGCTTCCTCTGGTTGCGTGACGCGCAACGCCGACGGGCCCTGCTCGATGCGATGGGCGATGCGTGGCGCACCGACCTCGACCGCGACGAGAAGAGCGACGAGTCGATAGCCAAGCGCGTCGCACGCGGCCAGATCCTGTACGACGCACCGGAACTGGTGATTCCGGTGATGACCGGCGAAGGCATGCACACCTATTCCGACGCCCGCCGCAACGCGTGCGAGACCACGATGTTCACCGTCGCCGGAGGCGCCGCCGTCTCCGGGCTGCTGGTCGGGCTGTCGGTCCGCGGTGTCGGCAGCTGTTGGGTCGGTTCGACGATCTTCGCGGCGTCCACCGTTCGCGACGTGCTCGACTTGCCCGAGCAGTGGCAGCCGTTGGGCGCGGTCGCGATCGGCTATCCCGCCGCGGAGCCCGGCCTGCGTGCGCCCGCCGCGACCGACGGGCTGGTCATCGAACTGTGAACATCACCGACGCGACCCGCGCCGTCCTCGACGGCTGGCACGCACCCGATTCCGGACAGGACGCGCTGCGGCACACCATGTTGGCGTTCATCGACGCGGTGGACGACCCGTGCATGCGAGCATGCGTCCCCGGACACGTCACGGGCTCGGTCATCGTCTTCGACGCGACCCTGCGCCACGTCCTGCTCACGCTGCATCCGCGCGTGGGGAAATGGATCCAGCTCGGTGGACACTGCGAGCCGGGCGACGCCAGCGTCGCCGCAACAGCGCTGCGCGAGGGTCTCGAGGAGTCGGGCCTCGCTTCGCTGCGACTGTCAGACGGCCCGGCGCATCTGCACACGCATCCGATCACGTGCTCGCTCGGCGTTCCGACGCGACACCTGGACATCCAATACGCGGCCGTCGCCGACCCCGCCGCGGACGGGTCGCTCCCCGACATCGTCCGCAGCGACGAGTCCGTCGACCTCGCCTGGTGGCCGGTGGACGACCTGCCCGCCGACATCGACGCCGACACGATCCCGGTACTCGTCGAGCGGGGCTCCGCCGCGCTTGCCGGACTGCCGGATTCGCCAGCGCGGTGACTAGCGCTTAATCCACCAGCACTTAATCCACTAGCGCGCTCTTACCGACGCAGACCACGCCGCCCGCACTGACCTGGAAGCGCTCGCGGTCGTGGGCGAGGTCGACGCCGAGCTGCCCGTCATCGGCGACGGTCACATTCTTGTCGAGGATCGCGTTGCGCACGACCGCGTTCTTTCCGATCCGAACACCGGGCATGAGGACGCTGCCCTGCACGACGGAACCTTCGCCGACGACGACGTCGTTCGACAGGACCGAGTTGTGGACGGTGCCACCGGAGACGATGCAGCCTGCACCCACCATCGAGTCGTTCGCGGCACCGCCTCGCAGGAACTTGGCAGGCGGCAGGTGGCTCGTCGCGCCGCGGATCGGCCAGCGCTGGTTGTACAGGTTGAACACGGGATTCTCCGAGATGAGATCCATGTGCGCTTCGTAGAACGAGTCGATGGTCCCGACGTCCCGCCAGTATCCCTTGTCGCGGGGCGTCTCACCGGGGATCGTGTTCTCGTCGAAGTCGTAGACGTACGCTTGCGCGGCCCGCACGAACGCCGGAATGATGTCGCCGCCCATGTCGTGGTCCGAGTCGGGGTCGGCGGCATCGCGTTTGAGCGCCTCGACGAGCTTGTCGGTCGTGAACACGTAGTTGCCCATCGACGCGTACGTGACATCCGGATCGTCCGGGGTGCCGGGCGGATCGCTCGGCTTCTCGACGAACGCCGTGATCTTGTTGTCGTCGGCGGAGTCGATGCAGCCGAACGCGATCGCCTCCTTGCGCGGTACGCGGATGCCTGCCACGGTGACGGCGGCGCCCGACTCGATGTGCGCCTGCACCATCTGAGACGGATCCATCCGGTACACGTGGTCGGCGCCGAAGACGACGATGTAGTCGGGTTTCTCGTCGTCGATCAGATTCATCGACTGGAATATCGCGTCAGCACTGCCGGTGTACCAGCGCGGACCGAGTCGCTGCTGCGCCGGAACGGGGGTGATGTACTCCCCGTGGAAACCCGAGACCCACCAGTTCTGGGAGATGTGCCGGTCGAGCGAATGCGACTTGTACTGGGTCAGCACGCACAGACGTTCGTACCCGCCGTTGACCAGGTTCGACAGCACGAAGTCGATGAGCCGGTACGAGCCGCCGAACGGCACCGCAGGCTTAGCGCGGTCCATCGTCAACGGATACAGGCGTTTACCCTCTCCGCCGGCGAGGACGATTCCGAGCACGTGCGGTTGTGATCTCACCGTTCAAACATATCGGCACTGGAGCGAAGCGACCACCCGGCCGTCCCGAACGGCTACCGACAGTGTGGTGTTCACCGTCGACGCGCGAGGGTGACCGTCACGTCGAGAGCCGCGGTCGCGGCGCCGGCCGAAGCGAGGTCGGCCGCTGCCGCCAGCAGTTCGTCGGCCGTCCGGTGAAATCCCGCGGGGCCCATGCCTGCGATGTCGGCGAGCTGATCCGGCAGGAGGTCGAGCGATGCGACCACGCGCTCGGTGGCGGTGATGTCGAAGTCCGAACGCAGGTCGGCCTCGAGGCGATCGGCCTTACCGTCGCCGACACGCAGCATCCCCATGGGTTCGACGATCTCCGCGAGATGTCCGGGGTTCGGAGTGATGATCACCCAGTGGCCGCCCGGCATGAGGATGCGGGTCGTCTCGGCGACGTTGCGCGGCGCGAACACCGACAGGACCGTCGACGCGGCGCCGGTCAGGATCGGGATCGACGCCCAGAGATCGGCGACGACCGACACGGCGCGCGGATGTGCGCGCGCGGCGGTGCGCGCGCATGATTTCGACAGGTCGACGCTGACGCCGACCGCGCCGTCACGTCGAGCGTCGAGCACGGCGGCCAGATAGGCGCCGGTGCCTCCGGCCGCATCGACGATGACCTCGTTCGACTCGTCGCGACCCGGCCGCGTGGCCGCTGCCGCGACAGCGTTCTGGATCGGCGTGTACAGCCCGCTCGCAAACACCCGGGCGCGGGCCGCGACCATGTCGGCTGTGTCGGACCGGTGTGCGGTCCCCTTCCCGCCGAGCAGGGACACGTAGCCCTGTCGCGCGAGGTCGAAGCGATGGCCAGCCGGGCAACCGAGAACTCGCCCCGATGCCTCGAGGGCTTCCTGACAGACGGGGCAGGCCAGGTGTGCGGCTGCGAACAGCTCCGGTCGCACCGTCAGGCGGTGACCTCGCGGAGAGCCTCGCCGAGAGCACCGGCCTCTTCGTCGTTCAACTCGACGACGAGTCGTCCGCCGCCGTCGATCGGGATACGAACGACGATCCCGCGACCTTCCTTGACCGCTTCCATCGGTCCGTCGCCCATTCGTGGCTTCATCGCCGCCATGCCCGTGCTCCCTCCAACGCTTCAATGACTGGGTCCATGATACGTGCAGCGTATCCGCGACTCGTCGTCAGCACCGGCCGAACTTACTCAGTCGTCAGTCTCGTGCACCCGAACGGTCGGCATGGCACCGGTGTCGGCGACGTCGCGACCGGACAGTTCGTGGACCACATCGCGGAGTTCGTCGATCTCGCGCGCCAACTTCTCCAGGGCCCAATCGACTTCGACGGCACGGTAGCCGCGGAAGCTCTGCGCGAAGACGAGACCGCGGACGTCGTCGCCGCCGATCCCCGCACGGGGCAGCCGAGTGAGGGTGGTTCCGGATTCGATCGGCGGCAGATCCTCGCCGCGTCCGAACACGAACCACACCAGTGCGAAGATCAGTGCGACCAGTACGGCCACGCCGATCACGTACAGTCCGATGATCGCCACCCCTCCAGCCTAGCGCCGCGCGGCCGTCTAACGCCGCCGACCGCCTGACGCCGCCGCGTTCAGGACTCGCGGATCGAGGTCGGCGACCGGCGGCCGCTCGTCACGCATCAGCTCGGTGGTACGGGGCGCGAATCCACCGGTGTCGTCGGGCAGGAACTGGGTGAGGCCGACACCGGAGTCGTCGATCCCGCAGCGGTCGAGGAGCGTCGCGACGATCTGCCTGCTCATGACGGCGAGGTCGCGGAGCGGACGGTTCCGGTGCTGCCGGACGCCGAGATTGACCTGTCCGATCCCGGTGAGCCCATAACGGTCGTAAGTGTCGACGAGCAGTCCGATCTCGACGCCGTAGCCGGGTGCGAACCGCACCGACGTCAGGAGTTCGCGGGTGCCCGCGTATTCGCCGCCGAGCGGCTGCAGCACCTCGCCCAGCTCAGGTTTGAGCGCGGTGAGCAGCGGGCGGGCGAGGAGTTCGGTGACCCGGCCGCCGCCGGAGGCCTCGTGGGTGGCCCCGGTCGTCAACGGCCGCCGGTAGTAGCCCTTGACCAGGTGGATGCTCGGCTCGGCGAGGAGCGGTCCGAGCATCTTCGGGACGAACATCGGGTCCGGGTCGATGAGGTCGGCGTCGACGAACGCGACGAGGTCGCCAGTCGTCGCGGCCAGTGACCGCCACAGCGCCTCGCCTTTGCCCGGCTGCGGCGCGATCCCGGGGATCGCCTCTTCCCGGGTGACCACGCGCGCTCCGGCGGCGTGTGCCCGTTCGGCCGTCCGGTCAGTGCACCCGGAGTCGATGACGACGAGTTCGTCGACGAGAGAGCCGAGCAGGGGTGCGATCGAGGCGATCACCTGCGCGACCGTGTCCTCCTCGTTCAATGCCGGCAGCACCACCGAGACGGTCCGGCCGGATTTCGCGGCGACGAGTTCGCCGACACTCCACTCCGGGTGGTCCCACGTGTGGGTGTGGGACCAGCGCGCCTCCCCCTCCCCGCGTTCGGTCCAGACAGCGTTCATGCGAGCCCTCGCACGGTGCGCGCCGGCGGTCGGGTGCCCGCGATCGACGCGACCATGTCGACGACGCGACGCGTGTCGGCGACTTCGTGCACCCGGAACAAGCGGGCGCCGCGCGACGCCGCGAGCGCGGTGGCGGCGAGTGTTCCGGCCACCCGTTCGGTGAGCCCGACGCCGAGCGTCTCGCCGATGAAGTCCTTGTTCGACAGCGCCATCAGGACCGGCCACCCCGTGTCCACGAGTCGGTCGAGGTCGCGCAGCAGCGCGAGTCCGTGGTGGGTGTTCTTACCGAAGTCGTGCGTCGGGTCGATGAGGATTCCGTCGTCACGGACTCCAGCCGCTCTGGCCCGCATCGCAGCCGACGTGACCTCCTCGATGACCTCGGCGACGATGTCGTCGTAGGCGACCCGGTGCGGTCTGGTCCGCACGCGAGCGCCGCCGGTGTGCGAACACACGATGCCTGCGCCGGCCTGTGCGGCGACGCCGACGAGACCCGGATCGACCCCGGCCCACGTGTCGTTGATGATGTTCGCTCCGGCGTCGCACGCGGCCGACGCGACTTCGCTGCGCCATGTGTCGACGCTGATCAGCAGGTCGGGGTGCCTCGATCGGATCCACGCGATGAGCGGAACCACCCGCTGCGCTTCGGCGGCGGCGTCGACGTTCTCCCCCGGTCCAGCCTTCACTCCGCCGACGTCGACGATGTCCGCGCCGTCGGCGACGACCGCGTCGACGCGAGCCTTCGCCGCGTCATCGGAGAAGGTGGCTCCACGGTCGTAGAACGAGTCGGGGGTCCGGTTGACGATCGCCATGACGAGGGCTCGATCGGTGGCGACAGGCCGACCGGCAAGGGTCGACCGGGCCGGTCCGGCCGTCGGGTCAAGGCTCACGGATTCACCCTACGGGGGCGCGTGTCTCCGCTCAGCGCGGGGCCTTGGCGGCCGCGACGTCGGCCGGGTACTCGGCGTAGAACGGCACATACCCGTCCTGACGACCCTTGAGCACCCACACCTCGTCGTCGCCCACGTCGGTGTAGGCCTCCTCGCGCAGTTCCACTTTGCGGTTCTTGAACGTCGAGGTGACCTCGAATTCGGGAACGAATCGAATGAACAGCGGTACCGCGTAGGTGGGCAGGTCGGCGTACATGCGGTCTGCCAGACGCTTCGGGTCCGGGTCTGCCTCGCCGGAACGAGTAACCGCGACCATACCCGCGCGGCCGTCGCAGCCGGGGACCTCGACGCCGTAGGCGACGGCGCCGCCGATCGCGTCGTCGCTGGTCACCGCGCCCTCCACCTCGGTGGTCGCGACGTTCTCACCCTTCCAGCGGAAGGTGTCGCCGAGCCGGTCGACGAACGCGATGTGCAGGAAGCCGAGCTCGCGGACCAGATCGCCGGAGTTGAAGTAGGAGTCGCCGGACTTGAACGCGTCGCGGATGATCTTCTTCTCGGTCTCGGTCGGGTCGGTGTAGCCGTCGAGCGGGATCCGGTTGGTGATCTCGGAGATCAGCAGGCCGGGGACGCCCTTCTTGACCGGCGTCACCCGGCCGTTCGCGTCGCGCTTGGGCGTGCCGTCGCTGTTGTACTCGACCACCTTGTACGGGAGCGGGCAGAACCCGACGGTCTTCTTGACGCCGAACACGTTGACGAACGCGAGGTTCGATTCGCTCGCCGCGTAAAACTCGACGATGCGGTTGATGCCGAAGCGTTCGGAGAACTCGTCCCAGATCTCCGGGCGCAGGCCGTTGCCGACGATCACGCGGACCGAGTGCTGGCGGTCGACCGCGCGCGGCGGCTGCGCCAGCAGGTATCGGCAGAGCTCGCCGATGTAGGAGAATGCGGTCGCCCGGTTCTCGATGATCTCGTCCCAGAACTTCGACGCCGAGAACTGCTTACTGAGCGCGATGCAGGCGCCGTTGGCGAGCACGGAGCCGAGGGACACCGAGACCGCGTTGTTGTGGTAGAGCGGCAACGCGACGTACATCGTGTCCGACGGCCGCAACCGCACCGACATCCCGCCGATTCCGCCGCTGTTCGACAGCCAGCGGTTGTGGCTCATGACGCTGGCCTTCGGCAGGCCGGTGGTGCCGGAGGTGAAGATGTAGAACGCGGGAGTCGACGCCGGGAGGGTCGCGGTGACTGCCGGGTCGGCCGTCGACTTGCCGTCGGCTGCCGCCTCGAGGGCCGCGAAGTCCAGGACGTGCTCGGGCTGCACGCTCGCGCTCATCGAGGCGAATGCCTCGTCGCATTCGGGGTCCCAGACCAGGACTTTGGCGCCGAGTAGGGACATGCTGTGGTCGATGACGTCGCCGCGCTGGTTGTAGTTGATCATTCCGGCGACGGCTCCGAGTTTGAGCGTCGCGAGGATCATCAGCAGATCGGTTGGGTTGTTCTTCGACAAGATCGCGACGATGTCGCCGACGCCGATGCCGCGTTCGGTCAGAACGGCCGCGTACCGGTTGACGATGCGATTGCATTCGCCGTACGACGACGACTCGCCGTGCCACCGGAGGAACGGACGGTCCGGGTGCTCGGCGGCATGCTTGGCGAACACCTGGCCGATCGAGTTCTTCGTCTCACCCGTGCGGAGGACGATGCCGGGCGCGTGTCGCGCCATCGATGGGAGGTCGGGAGCCAGCGTGGCCACCCCCTTGAGGATGTCAGTGATCCCGACCTTCGTTGGCGCTGCATTCATGCTTTCTCCACTCTCCGCACCGACATGTGAATGCCGCCACCCTACCGTCGAGTCAGTTGTGTTATCGCGTCGGCCGCCGTGTCGACGACGATGAGCCGGTCAAGCGCGTATCCGGAGACGAATCCGCGGGCCTTCAGTTCGTGCAGCCACTCGAGCAGCGGATCGTAGAAGCCGTCGAGGTTGACGATGACGACCGGCTTGTCGTGCTCGCCGAGGTAGCCGCCGGTCCACGTCTCGAAGAACTCTTCGAGCGTCCCGATTCCGCCGGGGAGCGTGACGAATCCATCGGAGCGCTCCTCCATGATCCGTTTGCGTTCGCGCATGGTGTCAGTAACGATCAGCTCGTCGGCGTCCAGGTCGGCGACTTCTTTGGCCATCAGATGTTCCGGGATGACGCCGATGGTCCGCCCGCCCGCGGTGCGGGTCGCGCGGGCGATGCTGCCCATCATCGAGACGTTGCCGCCGCCGGAGACCAGGGCAAGGCCCGCACGGGCCAACCCGGTGCCGAGATCGGCGGCCAGACGCAGATACTGCTCGTCGACCGCGCCGGACGCACAGTAGACGCAGATCGCGGGCTGGTCCGCGCTCACGAACGGACCGCTTTGTCGCACACGGCTTGAACGGCCTCGGCTGGGGTGTCGACGAGCGTCACGAGGTCGAGGTCGTCGGGGGAGATCTTGCCTTCGTCGGCGAGGGTGGTCGTGATCCAGTCGACGAGCGGCCCCCAGAACTCGCGTCCGACGAGAACGATCGGGAACCGCAGAACCTTGCCGGTCTGGACGAGGGTCAAGGCCTCGGACAGTTCATCGAGCGTGCCGAAACCGCCGGGCAGACAGATGAATGCCTGCGCGTACTTGACGAACATCGTCTTGCGGACGAAGAAGTAGCGGAAGTTCATGCCCAACGTCAGGTACGGGTTCATGTGCTGCTCGAAGGGCAGCTCGATGTTCAGGCCGATCGACGGGGCGCCGGCCTCGTAGGCACCCTTGTTGGTGGCTTCCATCGCGCCGGGTCCGCCACCGGTGATGACAGCGAAGCCGGCCTCGCCGAGCAGCCTGCCCAGTTCGACGGCCCGCTCGTAGCCGGGCGAGCCAGGCTTGTCGCGCGCGGATCCGAACACGGTGACCGCTTCGGCGACGTTCTCGAGGGCGTCGAAGCCGGACACGAACTCGGACTGGATGCGCAGCACTCGCCAGGAGTCGCGGACGGTGCGGTGCGCGGCGCGAGTCGGATCGCGCGGATCGACCCACTCGAGCAGTCCGCGGTCGGTCGGCACCTGTTCGGCGTCGCCGGGCAGCCTCACCTGCGCCGCGCCGACGTGTCGAACCTGAACGTCCATGTGGGGAATGTCGCCGGGACTGGACTGCGCCTCGCGCGCATCGTCTGCCATGGCGGAAACGGTACCAACCGCGCAGGCGCACGCTACTCGCCCCGCTCCGGAGGGTCGAGCCCTGGGCGTCGTCATTCGCGCAGGGCCCGCGCCCGTGCAGAACGCCGTGCCCTGGGCACGAACCGCGGCACACCTGGGAACAGGTCAGCGCACCTCGAACACCGGCATGCCCGGTGCCGCGTCCAGGATCTCCGCGTCGGTCGAACCGGGCGCGAGGCCTTCGTCGAAGGCCGCCACCTGCCACGCCCAGCGCGTCAGGTAGGCACGGATGAGTTCCGGTTTGCGGTCGTCGTCGAGTTCGACGAGCGTCACCGCTTCGCTGCGGCGGCCGCGCCGGAGCGTGACCGCTCCCCCGGCTCGGACGTTCCGCACCCACTGGGTCCGACCTCGCGCGGAGACGAGGTATCGCACACCGTCGAGGTCGAGGACGTTGACCGGCGTCGTTCTTAGTTCCCCGCTCACCCGACCCGGCACCTGCAGGTCGTAGCAGCCGCTCGGCGCGAAACCGATGCGCGCCAGACTCCCCACCAGCTTGTTCAGTGCGAAGCCCAGTCGCCCAGTCGGCTCGATGTAGCGATCGGCGGCGGTCGTGTCGTTCATCTCAGTCTCCTTCGAACAGTAATCGTGAACAGTGTTCTCCCTTTTACTGTAAGTCGACTGACCACAATAATCAAGAACACTGTTCTCTTTTCTCTGGGCGTGCGACGATGGGTCCGATGACCACTGATGACGCCCCCGGCATCCGGGCCCGCAGACGCGCAGGCATCGAAGCCGATCTCCGCGATGTCGGCCGCAGACACCTCGCCCAGCACGGCGCCGCCGCGCTCTCGTTGCGCGCCGTCGCGCGGGACATGGGCCGGACGCCGTCGTCGCTGTACCGCTATGTCCGCGACCGTGACGACCTGCTGACCGTCCTGATCGTCGACGCATACGACGACCTCGGTGACACCCTGGACGCTGCCGTCGCCGACCGCTCCACTCCCCGGTCGCGATTCGAAGCGTTCGCGAATGCGTTGCGCGCGTGGGCTATCGCCCATCCGAGCGAGTACACGCTCCTCTACGGGTCACCGGTGCCCGGCTACCACGCGCCCCGGGAGACGACGGTCCGCGCCGGGACCCGGCCGATCCTGACGTTCGGCGCGATCGCCGCCGACGCAGAGGTTCCCGCCGTCGACGGCACACACGCGTCACGACAACGCGCCGCCGCTGCCGCGCTGTCGGCGACCGCAGCGTCCGACGAGGTTGCCGGTCTGCCCCTGACAGCGGACGCGCTCGCCCGCACTCTGGTGGTCTGGAATCTGCTCCTCGGCTCGATCACCTCGGAACTGTTCGAACAGATGGGGACGATCACCGATCGACCCGACGACGTGTGGGCAGGCGTGGTCGACCTCGGCGGCGGATTGCTGTTCGGGCGACAGGGGGTCAGCGCGAGAGGTAGGCCCGCAACGTCTGGGTGACGGTCGTGATCTGCTCGACGGGGACTCGTTCGTCGACGCGGTGCGCGAGACTCGGGTCGCCGGGCCCGAGGTTCACGGCGGGAATGCCCAGTGCCGCGAACCGTGAGACGTCGGTCCAGCCGTACTTGGCGCGGAACCTCCCGTGCGCCGCCTCGACGAGCGCCGCCGCAGCGGGATGCGCGAGGCCCGGCAGCGCGCCCGCGGCCGAATCGGTGATCTCGGCGGTCACCGCACCCGAGGCGAGGTCGTCGGCGAACACCTCGCGGACATGGGTGAACGCCTGCTCCGGACTGCGATCCGGGGCGAAGCGGAAGTTGACGTCGACATACACCTCATCGGGAATCACGTTGCCTGCGACGCCACCGTGCACGGCCACCGCCGACAGGCCTTCGCGGTACTCGCAGCCGTCGATGTCGACGCGTCGCGGCTCATACGCGGCGAGAGTCGTGAGGAGACCGCCGATCTTGTGAATCGCGTTGTCGCCCATCCATGCGCGCGCCGAATGAGCGCGCGTCCCGGTCGCCGTGAACCGGACGCGGAGCGTCCCCTGGCAGCCCGCTTCGATCAGGCCCGCGGTCGGTTCGCCGAGGATAGCGACGTCCCCGACCAGCCAGTCGGGCAGTTCCCGCTCGATGGTCCCGAGACCGTTGAATTCGGCCGCGATCTCCTCGCAGTCGTAGAAGATCAACGTGATGTCGTGCGCCGGATCGTCCAGTGTGGCGGCCAGATGCAGGAAGACGGCGTCGCCGGACTTCATGTCGACCGACCCGCAACCGTGCAGCACGTCGCCCTCGTCGTCGGTGACGGCGCGCCGCGACGGCACATTGTCGATGATCGGCACGGTGTCGAGGTGCCCGGCGAGGATCACCCGGGAGTCGAGTCCGCGATCGGTGCGCGCCAGGACACAGTTTCCGTGGCGGACCACCTCGAAACCGGCCGTCTGCTCGCGGAGCGCCCGTTCGACGGCGTCCGCGATCAACGTCTCGTCTCGACTCACGCTCGGGAGGTCGACGAGAGCCGCCGTCAGATCGATCGGGTCGGCGGACAGGTTCAGGCTCGGAGTGCTCACAGGCAACCATCGTAGGCGGGAACGGCCACGGTTAGACTTGCCGACGTGACTATTCAAGGTGCTGCTGCCATTGGAATCGCCACCGTGTGGGAGAACGACGGCCGGGCGGCCGTCCTCGACACGTGGTACCCGACCCCCGAACTCGACCCGGCCCCCGGCGTCACCGGATCCACCGAGCTGACCGGCGACGACATCCCAGCCGACCTGCGTCCGCTCGTCGGCGTCGACGAGGCCCGCAACGTCAAGACGATCGCCGTGAAGACCGTCATCGCCGACCTGTCGGTCGCACCGGTCGACGCCCACGACGTCTACCTTCGCCTGCACCTGCTGTCGCACTGCCTCGTCCAGCCGCACGGTCTCAGCCTCGAAGGTCAGTTCGCGCTCCTCGCGAACGTCGTCTGGACCAACTTCGGTCCGTGCGCCGTCGACGGTTTCGAGCAGACTCGTCTGCGTCTGCGCGCCCGCGGCCACGTGACGGTCACCTCCGTCGACAAGTTCCCGCGGATGGTCGACTACGTCGCCCCCGCAGGCGTTCGGATCGGCGACGCCGACCGCGTCCGTCTCGGCGCCCACCTGTCGCCGGGAACCACCGTGATGCACGAGGGATTCGTCAACTTCAACGCAGGCACTCTCGGCACATCGATGGTCGAAGGCCGCATCTCCGCAGGCGTCGTCGTCGGCGACGGCTCCGACATCGGCGGCGGCGCGTCCACCATGGGCACCCTCTCCGGCGGCGGCAAGGAGATCATCGCCATCGGCCAGCGCTGCCTACTCGGCGCGAACGCCGGCTGCGGAATACCACTCGGCGACGACTGCGTCATCGAAGCAGGCCTCTATCTCACCGCGGGCACCAAGGTGACCGGCCCGGACGGATCGGTCGTCAAGGCACGTGAGCTGGCGGGCCGCTCGAACCTCCTGTTCCGCCGCAACAGCACCACCGGGGCCGTCGAGGTCACCGCGAAAGAAGGCGACGGCATCGAACTCAACGAGGCGCTCCACGCCAACAACTGACGAACTGCCGGAAGAATCGACCCGCTCACCCGCCTCCGAGGGCACTATGCCCTCGGAGGGTCGTGAGCGGGTCGATCTTTACAGTTCAGCAGAGGTGTCTCACGTCACAGGATTGGTGGCGTCGCGACCGTTGACTGGACCACTGCCCCGGCTCAGACTCACATGGCATGAGCCTGCCTCGCACGAGCTACGCCGACCAGCCAGAGTGGCGCACAATCGCGGATTTCCTGCCGAATAAGTACCGACTCACCGACGAGACCGTCCCCGTCGAAGAATGGTGGGAGCACGACGGCCACCACATCCACCTCGACACCTATCGGAACCCCGACGCCGCGGTGAAGGTCATCGCGTTCCACGGAGTCGGTACCAACGGTCGCCAGATGTCGACGATTCTCGGCCGTCCGCTCGCCGAGCGAGGATTCGAGACCATCGCCATCGACATGCCGACCTTCGGCGTGACGCAGGTCGCGCCGGGCGCCGTCGTCACCTACGACGACTGGGTGCGCATCGGCTCCGATCTCGTCGACGCCGAACGTGCCGACGACGATCGCCCCATCGTCCTCTATGGTCTGTCGGCGGGCGGGATGGAGGCTTTCCACATCGCGTCCGTCAACCGACAGGTCGCCGGTGTCGTCGGCATGACATTCCTCGACCAGTCCTCGCGCGCCGTCCGTATCGGGACCGCGATCGAACCGGCGACCGGATTCGTCGGCGCGAGCGTGATGAAGGCGCTCGCCCAGACGCCCGCGCGGCGCGTCCGCGTGCCGATGAGGGCCGTGTCCAAGATGCGGGCGCTCGTCAACGATCGAGCCGCGAAGAAGGCGTGCTACGCCGACCGCACGTCGGCGGGCAACCTCGCGACGGTCGCGTTCCTCGACTCCTATCTCAACTACGAGGCCGACATCGCCCCCGACGAGTTCGACGTGTGCCCGATCCTCCTGACCCAGCCGGCGGCCGACCGGTGGTCGCCGCTGTCCATGTCGCAGCCATTCGTGGACCGGATCACCCGGGTACCGGTCGAGACGGTGATGCTGGAGAACGCCGGACACTATCCGCTGGAGCAGCCCGGGCTGGACCAACTGGTCGACGCCGTCGCCGACTTCGCCGGGAAGGTGACAGGCCGGTAACTGTGACAGGCCGGTATAACTAGGGTGCGAGGCGATCGACGGCCGCATCGACGCGTTCGTCGGTGGCAGTCAACGCCATCCGAACGTGCTTCGAACCCGCCGGACCGTAGAAATCGCCCGGCGCGACGAGGATGCCGCGCGACGCGAACCAGTCGAGCGTCGCACGGGAATCGTCGCCACGCGAGATCCACAGGTACAGACCCGCTTCCGAGCGGTCGACGGTGAATCCGGCGCCCTCGACGGCGGCTTTCAACTTGGCGCGACGCACCCGGTACCGCTCACGCTGCGCATCGACGTGGACGTCGTCGTTCAACGCCGCGATCGTCGCCCCCTGAATCGGGAACGGCACGATCATGCCTGCGTGTTTACGGACAGCGAGCAGTTCGGCGATCAGCGCGCGGTCACCAGCGAGGAACCCCGCGCGATACGAGGCGAGATTCGACACCTTCGACAGCGAATGAACCGCGATCAGACCGGTGTGGTCACCGCCGCACACACTCGGGTGCAGCACCGAGAGCGCCGAACCCTCCCACGTCAGACCCAGATAGCACTCATCCGACACAACGACGCTGCCGTGCGCACGCGCCCACTCGACAACGCTCCGCAGTTCCTCGGCAGACGCGACCGCACCGGTCGGATTCGACGGACTGTTCAGGAAGATCAGCGTCGGTACGCGGTCGCCGTAGTCGGCGATCCGATCGGCTCGACGCGGCGTCGCACCCGCCAGAAGTGCGCCGACCTCGTACGTCGGGTACGCGACCTCCGGGATCACGACGGTGTCGCCCGCAGGCACCCCGAGTTGCGCGGGCAGACCCGCGATCGCCTCCTTGGTGCCGATCACCGGCAGAATCGACGACTCGTCGAGACCGGTGACCCCGAATCGCCGATCCAGCGCGCCGACCGCCGCCTCACGCAGCGCGAGAGTCCCGACGGTCGCCGGATACCCCGGGAACTCCGACGACGCGGCGAGCGCATCACGGATCAACGAGTCGACAGGGTCCATCGGTGTGCCGACAGACATGTCGACGATCCCGCCGGCGTGCGACGCAGCCGTCGCCTTCGCCGCGGAGATCGTGTCCCACGGAAAGTCCGGGAGCCCGGCACTGATCGGTCGGAGACGGCTCACGGTCGAATCAGTCCTCTTCGCCCATCGGAGGCAGATTCTTGATGAACGGCGGGTCGTACGGCGTCTTCCCGACCTTGCTCGCGCCGCCCGGCGACCCCAACTCGTCGAAGAAGTCGACGTTCGCACTCACATACGGTTCCCACTCGTCGGGCACATCATCCTCGTAGAAGATGGCCTCGACCGGACAGACCGGCTCGCACGCACCGCAATCGACGCATTCGTCTGGCTGGATGTACAGCATCCGGCCGCCTTCGTAGATGCAGTCGACCGGACACTCTTCGACGCACGCACGGTCCAGGACATCAACACACGGCTCCGCGATGATGTAAGTCACGTCGCTTCTCCTTCTCGTTCTCCGCGACGACACGAGGGCTGATCGCATCGTCTACGCATGTCGGGGCGGCATCGCAGCCGCACCGATACAGACTATCGGGACGGAACTCCGCCGCCCGAATCAGCGCACCCTGACCTGGGCTGATTTTTGCTCACGTACCGAAATCGCCAGGAAATCAGCCGAGCCCTACGCTCAGCATGGGAGCCGGAGCCGGACGATAATCGGTCAACCGCTGGCGCGGCGTCCGCCCGATCCCGTCGACGATGTCGTGCAACTCCTCGACAGTCTTCTCCGAACCGTGCTGACTGCCCGCCATCCGCGAAATGGTCTCCTCCATCAAGGTGCCGCCGAGATCGTTCGCGCCGCCGCGAAGCATCGCCCGAGTGCCGTCGACGCCGAGCTTGACCCAACTCGTCTGGATGTTGTCGATGCGGCCATGCAGCATGATGCGGGACAACGCGTGCGCGGCGCGATTGTCCCGCTGTGTCGGTCCGGGCCGCGAAGCCCCGGCCAGATACAGCGGCGACGACTGGTGCACGAACGGCAACAGGACGAACTCGGTGAATCCGCCAGTGCGGTCCTGGATCCCGCGCAGCACATTCAAGTGGCCGACCCAGTGCCGCGGCGAATCCACGTGCCCGTACATCATCGTCGAACTCGACGGCAGCCCCACCTCGTGCGCCGTCGTGACCACATCGATCCACGCCGACGTCGGCAACTTGCCCTTCGTGAGAATCCACCGGACCTCGTCGTCGAGGATCTCCGCGGCCGTGCCGGGGATGGAGTCGAGTCCGGCCTCGCGCAACGCCGTCAGCCAGTCACGGACCGATTCGCCACCGCGCGACGCGCCGTTGACGACCTCCATCGGGCTGAACGCATGCACGTGCATCGACGGCACCCGCTCCTTGATGGCGCGCACCAGGTCCGCGTAACCGGTCACCGGCAGTTCGGGATCGATACCGCCCTGCATACAGATCTCGGTCGCACCCGCGACGTGCGCCTCCCACGCCCGGTCGCCGACCTCCGTGGTCGACAGCGTGAACGCGTCGTCGTCACCCTTACGCTGCGCGAACGCACAGAACCGGCAGCCCGTGTAACAGATGTTCGTGAAGTTGATGTTCCGATTCACCACATAGGTGACGTCGTCGCCGACCACATCCCGACGAATCGAATCAGCCAGCGCCGCAAGGGCATCCAAACCCGGCCCGTCGGCAGTCGCGAGCGCGAGGTACTCGTCGTCCGAAAGCCCAGCCGGATCGTTCTCGGCATGCCGCAGCGCCGCAGCGAGATCAGCCTGTAAACGCTCGGGCCCGCTCGCTTCGCTCCCGGCGCCCAGCCCCACGGGCCCGCTCGCTTCGCTCCCGGCGCCCAGCGCAAGCACCTGCTCCCGGATCGTGTCCCAATCGCCGAACGCGTTGTCGATGTCACTGCGCGTGTCGGTGTTGCGACCGTCCGTGTCGATCTCCGTGTTCAAGTCCACTCGGCCGCTCGACGCCCACTCCTCGTCGGGCTCCTGCCACGGCATCCCCTCGGGACTCGCGTCGACGGCGAGACCCGTGACCGGATCGGTGACGGCGGCGACATGCCGCGCGATGCGCGGGTCGATCCACGGCGACCCCGCGAGCACATACCGGGGCTGCGCCGCCGACCGCTCGGTCAGCGTGTACCCGGTCGACGCGGTGATCTCCGCGAGCGAATCCAAGTTGGGCCACGGACGTTCCGGATTCACATGGTCCGGAGTCAACGGCGAGACGCCACCCCAATCGTCGACGCCCGCCGCGATCAATGCTCGACACTCGTCGGCCGACACCAGATTCGGCGGGGCCTGAATCCGCATACGCGGCCCCATCACCAGCCGTGCCACGGCCACCGCAGCCAAGAACTCCGACATCTCCGCATCGGGCGACGCCCCCATCGCCGTATCGGGCTTCGCACGGAAATTCTGCACGATCACTTCTTGGATATGGCCGAACGCCTTGTGCGCCTTACGGATCATGAAGATCGATTCGGCGCGCTCGGTCAACGTCTCGCCGATGCCGACGAGGATGCCCGTCGTGAACGGCACCGACAACCGGCCGGCGTCGGTCAAGACGCGTTCGCGGACCACAGGATCCTTGTCGGGGCTGCCGTAATGGCATTCCCCCTTGTCGGTGAACAGCCGGCGGGCACTCGTCTCCAACATCATGCCCATGCTCGGAGCCACCGGCTTGAGTCGGTTGATCTCCTCCCAACTCATGACGCCGGGGTTCAGATGCGGGAGCAGACCGGTCTCCTCCAAGACCCGGATCGACGCGGCGCGAACATAGTCGAGCGTCGAGTCGTAGCCGCGCTCGTCCAGCCACTGCGCGGCCTCCGGCCACCGCTCCTCCGGACGGTCGCCCAGAGTGAACAGCGCTTCCTTGCACCCGAGTGCGGCACCGTCCCGCGCGATCGCGACGACCTCGTCGAGTTCCAGGAACATGCCGCGGCCCGCACGCTTGAGCTTGCCCGGCACCGTCACGAACGTGCAGTAATGGCACCGGTCGCGGCACAGGTGCGTCAACGGAATGAAGACCTTGCGCGAATACGTCACCTGTTTGGCTCGCCCCTCCGCTTCGAGGCCCGCGTCACGGACCCGCGACGCAGCGTCGAAGAGAGCAGTCAGATCGTCGCCGCGTGCGGCCAATAAGACTGCCGCCTCATCGACGTTGAGCGCGGTCGCATCGGACGCTCGGCGCAGCGCGCGCCGCATCGCCGAGGGCGAAGGAGCCGAGACTCCGGTTGCCGATTCAGAAGACGTCACCTGTTCGATGGTAGACACGACTTCGCGAGCGTGGTTTTCGGGCGGGGTCTCGGTGGGCCGAACGCCTCGGCCGGCCCGGCGCCTACAGGTTGTTCAGCCGGGACATGTAGGTCGTGGCGGCCGGGACGCCGAGCCCGCAGAGGAGCAGGAGCAGCACGCGCCAGTCGCCGATGAGCGCACCGTTGCTGTTGATCCCCGGGACCGCAGCGACGAGGACGACAGCCGTCCACACGATGAGCGGTGCGTACCGCCACGACGACTCGGTGATCGCCGACGTGAGTCGCAGAAGCAGCGTCGTGCCGATCGCGGCGACGACCACGGTGAACGGGACCGGCACCACGCCGATCCGGACGTTCAGGAAGAACACCGTCAGAATCGCGAGGACGAATCCGCACACAGTGAGGACGCCGAGTTCGACCCGGTCGCCGACGCTCATCGCAGTCCCTCGAACAGGTCGGCCTCGACGCCGTCGACGCGCGGCCCCGCATCCGTGCGGATGAAGTGTTCGACCGGCGACACCGGTTGCGCGATGAGGTTCGACAGCGCGTACTCAGTCCGCGTCGGCGCCACGATCACCTGAGTGGCATGGGCGGCGAGCGCCGCGACCTTATGGTCGAGTACCGCGGAGACGTCCACTGAGGCCGTGATCGCCTCGTCCGGGTAGCTCGGCAGCTCGCCGGGCTCCGGCAACCGCCAGCCGTCCGGCAGTTCGCCGATCGACGCGAGGCCCGCGTCGAGCGTCGAACGTCGGGTCACCGACTCGTACACCTTGCGCGGGAATCCGGTCTGCGCCGCCGACTCGGCGAGCGCCGCCACCGAGACCTCGTGAACTCTCTTGTGGTCGGGATGGCCGTAGGTGCCCGCCTCGTCGTAGGTGACCACGACATGTGGCTCGAACGCATCGAGCTCGGCGCGCAACGCGGCCACGAGATCGGCCTGCGACGCCTGGAACAGAGCACGCGGGTGTTCGGCCGACGGCGTCCCGGCCATCCCCGAATCGCGCCACCTGCCCGCTCCTCCGAGGAATCGCGGCTCCGGAGGCGTCGCCCCGTCCGGCGTCACCGCTGCGAGCGCGGCCGTGAGCTCGCCGATCCGGTACCCGCCCAATTGGTCGGCTCCGCCGTCCGCGACGAGCTGGGCCCACCGGTCGCCGATCACCTCGCCTTCCTCACCGAGGGTGAACGTGACGACGCGGACGTCGACGCCTTCGGCGAGGTAGCGGGCGATGACTCCCCCGGTCATGATCGATTCGTCGTCCGGGTGCGCATGCAGGAGGAGCAGGCGCAGGCGCCCGCCGCCGGTCACCGGAGACCCCAGCGGACGGCGTCGCCGAACACACCCACCTGCGGCGCGCCGTCGAGGGACACACCGACGATCTTGTCGGTGGCGGCACCGAACACCGAATCCTGGTAGATGGGCAGATAGACGGCCTGATCGGCCAGGACCGTCTCCGCCTGAGTCAAATAGGGTGCCGGATCGTCCGAGCCCATCGCTTCGGTGGCCAGGGACATCAGTTCCGGATCACACAGCCCCGAGATGTTCCCGGTGTACGAGCTGTGACTGCCTCCCGCCGGAGCCCGACTCGTCGACGAGGCGCTCGGCTTCGTCGGCAGAACGCTTTCGTCTGCGTCACCGTCGCCCTCGGCCTCCTCGGTGTGCTCGCCTGCCTCGGTGCCGGCCGTCGGCGGTTCACAGCCCACTTGGGAGGCCAGTGACGTCGCCGGGTCGCCGCCCATCCCGGTCCAGCCGACCACCAGGTCGACCCGGGCGTTGAGCAACGCCGCTCCGTACAGTTCGGTGTTCGACATTCCCTGCACCACCGCCCGGACACCGGAGGCCCGTAGCTGGTCGGCGATGGTCTCGGCCGACGACATGATCTGTTCGTCCGAGTTGACCGCGCCTATCCGCACCACGAGATCGTCGCCGTCCTTGCTGATCGGGGCGACCCCGGACGGCAGACCCGGGACGTCGCTCGGCGCAGGCGTCGACGTCGACGGTGGGGTCGTCGACTCACCGGACGGCACCGGGGCGGGAGCCGGTTCCGGCGCGGGGACACCGGGACGGTAACCGACCGACGCCAACAGTTCCAGCACCTCGCGCGGCGACTGACGGGCGCGATCGACCGCGCGGTAACCGTGGTTGGACGGGGCGTACACAGTGTTCGCGAACGGCGTCACCACGGTGTCGCCTGCCGCCGCGGCTCGGATGAGTCCACCGTCGAGCATCCCGAGGATCGCTCGGCGCAACGGCAGCGAGGTCATCGTCTGCGACCGCGTGTTGATGTTGACGGTCAGGCCGCGGGTCATCGGACGACGGATCGTCGTGACTCCGGGGATGGCCCCGACTTCGGCTGCCGACGCCGGGCCCGCGGTCAACGACACCATCGTCGAGTCGCCGTTGCGGATTGTCTGCGCCATCTGCGGCGCGGTACCCGCGCGACGCAAGACGACCTGGTCGATCTCGGGCGGCTTGCGCCAATAGCGGTCGTTACGGATCAACCGCACCTCGTCGCGCGACCGATCGATCGAATAGATCGCGAAAGGTCCGGCTGTCACCGGTTTCCCGTTGTCCAGCCCGGTCTGGAAGCCGGCCTGCTCGGACCGGAGGCTGTGGCTGGGTAGCAGCGATGTGAAGAGTTCACGCCACGCCGTGTACGGCTGAGCGAAGGTCACGGTGACGACCTTGCCGCCGCTGCCGGTCTCCACATTCTTGACCGCTCGGTAGCCTGCGGCCCCGACGACGTTCGGCTGCCGTGACATCTGCTGCCACAGGTAGGCGAAATCGTCGCCGGTCACCGGTAGCCCGTCCGACCACTGCGCGTCGTCGACGATCTTGTAGGTCACCTCGAACGGGTCGGTCGACGTGACCTCCGCCGACGTGAGCAGAGCGTCGTTGCGCTGCCACTGGACGCCGTCGTCGGTCTGTACCGGCAGGAACGCACTCGGCAGGGTGAGCGCGGCGACCGCCGTCGTCACCGAGCCGAGGTCCGATCCGATGTGCGGATTGAACCCCGACCCGATGGAGTCGGTCGCCACGTACACGGTGCGTTCGTCCGGGTACTCGTTCGGCGTCGTCGTCGGGAGCGTCTCCCGGACCGGCGGCGGAGGATCGGCCATGCACGCGGTCGATCCGAATCCGACAACGCCGACCACGGCCAGCGCGGCGACGCGTCGCAGACCTGCAGAACGCCGGAAACCGTCTGCAGAACGCAGCACCGAACCTCCCGTGCCGGTCATCCACGCACCTTTCCGATCACAAACCCTGCCCGGTTTACGAGTTCTGGTCGCGTGCCTTGGCGCGTGAGCGCTCACGCGCACGAGTCGAGGCATCCAGGTGCAGCTTACGCACGCGCACCACCTCGGGCGTCACCTCGACGCACTCGTCGGCGGCACAGAACTCCATCGCGGCTTCGAGGTCGAGGACCATCGGCTTGGCGAGTGTCTCCATGACGTCGGCCGACGACTGACGCATGTTCGTGAGCTTCTTCTCGCGGGTGACGTTGATGTCAAGGTCTTCCATCCGCGGGTTGATGCCGACAACCTGGCCCTCGTAGGTGTCGTCGCCCGGGTCGACGAAGAACGTTCCGCGGTCGGCGAGCTGGATCATCGCGAACGGGGTGACGCTGCCTGCACGGTCGGAGACGAGCGACCCGGTGTGGCGGGCGCGGATCTCGCCTGCCCACGGGCCGTACTCGGCGAACACGGCGTTGGCGATGCCGGTGCCGCGCGTCTCGGTCATGAAGTCGGTACGGAAACCGATGAGGCCGCGTGAGGGCACCTCGAACTCCATGCGCACCCAGCCACTGCCGTGGTTGTTCATCTGGTCCATGCGGCCCTTGCGGGCGGCCAGCAGCTGAGTGACGGCGCCCAGGTACTCCTCGGGAACGTCGATCGTCAGATGCTCGAACGGCTCGTACGTCTTACCGTCGACCTTGCGGGTGACGACCTGCGGCTTGCCGACGGTCAGTTCGAAGCCTTCGCGACGCATCTGCTCGACGAGAATGGCGAGCGCGAGCTCACCGCGAGCCTGCACCTCCCACGCGTCGGGGCGGCCGATGTCCAGCACGCGGAGGGACACGTTGCCGATGAGCTCGCTATCGAGACGGTCCTTGACCATGCGCGCGGTGAGCTTGTGCCCCTTCACGCGGCCGGCGAGCGGCGCGGTGTTGGTGCCGACGATCGCCGAGATGGCGGGTTCGTCGACCGAGATGCGCGGGAGCGGAATCGGATTCTCCGGGTCGGCGAGGGTGTCGCCGATCATGATCTCCGACATGCCCGCGACGGCGACGATGTCACCGGCGACGGCGACGTCGGCGGGCGCGCGGTCCACACCGAGGGTCACCAGGAGTTCGGTGATCTTGGCCTTCTCGATGACCGGTTCGCCGTCGACGTCGCGGCACCACGACACCTGCTGCCCCTTGCGGAGGGTGCCGTTGTGGATGCGGACCAGGCCGAGACGGCCGAGGAACGGCGACGCGTCGAGGTTGGTGACGTGTGCCTGCAGCGGCGCGTCGACGTCACCCTTCGGCGCGGGAACGCTGTTGATCAGCACATCGAAGAGCGGATCGAGGTTCTCACCCGCGGGCACGTCGCCGTTGGCGGGCTGCACGGTGCTGGCGATACCCGCGCGACCGGACGCGAACAGCACCGGAAGCTCCAGTGCGAGTTCGGCGGCTTCGGCGGCCTCGTCTTCGAGGTCGGACGCCAAGTCGAGCAGGAGGTCCTGCGACTCGGTGACGATGTCGCCGATGCGTGCGTCGGGCCGGTCGGTCTTGTTGACGACCAGGATCACCGGCAGCGACGCGGCGAGTGCCTTGCGGAGCACGAAGCGGGTCTGCGGAAGCGGCCCCTCCGACGCGTCCACGAGGAGAACGACACCGTCGACCATCGACAGTGCACGCTCCACCTCACCGCCGAAGTCGGCGTGACCGGGGGTGTCGATGACGTTGATGACGTACTCGGAGCCGTCGGGCTGACGGCGGTGCACGGCGGTGTTCTTCGCGAGAATGGTGATGCCCTTCTCGCGTTCGAGGTCACCGGAGTCCATGACGCGGTCGACGAGTTCGGCTCGTTCACCGAACACACCGGACTGACGCAGCATCGCGTCGACCAAGGTGGTCTTGCCGTGGTCGACGTGCGCCACGATCGCGACGTTGCGGAAGTTGGGGACTGCGCTCACTAAGGTCTCTTTCATCGGGCCCGGACTTTTAACCCTGTAAGGGTAGCGGCACGGTCCCGTCGGAAGCGATTTCACCGTTAGGTCGATGTGGTTAGGCTGAGCTAAACTCGACGCATGGGGAAGAAGGATCCCGCCCGAGTCGCGAGTATGAAGCCGAAGAAGAAGTGCTGCCGCAAATCGACGCGGTGTCTGCGCTGCCCGGTCGTCATCCACCGCATGAGCAAGATCGACTGCGACTCGATGTCGAAGAAGAAGGCCACCAAGGCACTGAAGAAGGCGCGTGCGGCCTGAGCGCCGATCGCCCACTATTCACGCAGGTCAGCGAGCAGTTCCGGAATCCACGCCCGATCATTCGGCACGATCTCTCCGCGCAAGTCCATCGCGTTCAACATGTCGGCGTCCACCCAGCGGAGGTCGAGATGCTCGGTCGTGTCCGGGATGCCTGCGACGATCCGGGCGCGGACGGCAACCATGTCCAGCCCCGGTTTCAGGCGAACCGACGCCTCGAGCCGCACACCGACTCGGACGTCGACGTTTAATTCCTCACACAGTTCACGCACGAGCGCCTGATCGAGCGTTTCGCCGGGTTCGACCTTCCCGCCGGGCAGTTCCCAGAGCCCGGCGAGTTCCGGTGGATACGCGCGCTGCGCCAGCAGCAGGCGTCCGTCGTCGGCATAGATCGCGCCCGCCACCACGGTCCCCCCGCTCATCCGCGGACCACACCGATCCGTTCGGGCATTGGCGTGAGTGACACGCGATCGCCGACGGCGACCGCGGTATCGGACACCGCGTCGAGGGCCCGGCCGTCGATGACTGCCTGCACCCGCCAGGTGCCGATCAGCGGTGCCGAACGGGTGACGACGGCACGCCCTGCGTCGTCGCGGTCGGCCCGGAGCGAATCGGGACGCAGCGCGGCGCGGCACGGGCCTGCGGGGGCGTCCGCGAGATCGGCGTCGATCTCGATCGCGCCGAACGCCGTCGCGAGCGCAGCCGAACCGATGACGCCGTCGACGATGTCGGTGGCGCCGAGGAACCGCGCCACCCACTCGTTCGCGGGACGGCGCCAGAGTCGTTGCGGCGCCGCTGTGTCGACGATCGACCCGGCGCGCATCACGCTGACGACGTCCGCCATCATCGCGGCTTCGACGTGGTCGTGGGTCACGACCACGGTCGGGGTGCCGGAGTCGCGCACGATGTCCGTGATCGCGACGGCGAGGTCGTCGCGGAGTCTGCGGTCGAGGGCGGCGAGCGGCTCGTCGAGGAGCAGCAGACGCGGCCGCGGAGCCAGCGCTCGCGCCACTGCGACCCGTTGCGCCTGCCCGCCGGACAGTTCGGTGACCCGTCGGTCCGCGGCACCCGGCAGTTGGACGAGATCGAGCAGCTCGGCGACCCGCTGCCGAGCCTGCGCACGCGAGACGCCGCGGCGCGCCAGGCCGTACGCGATGTTCTGCCCGACGGTGCGCCCCGGGAACAGCTGGCCGTCCTGGAAGACGACTCCGAAGTCCCTGCGGTGCACCGGGATCGCTTGTAGGTCCACGCCGTCGAATGCGACCGTCCCCGACGCCACGGGCTCGAGACCGGCGATCGCACGCAGCAGCGTCGACTTTCCGCACCCTGACGGCCCGAGCAACGCCGTCACGAGCGCATCGCCGCCGACCTCCCAGTCGACGCCGTGCACCACCTCATCGGACCCATATCGGACCGACACATCACGCAGAGTCAGCACCGCTTGCGCCTCCTGTCACCGGTTCTCGTGCGCGCCGCGAACTCGACGGCGGCGACGACCACCGCACTCACCGCGACGAGCAGGACGGACGCGGCCATCGCTGCCGCGTAGTTGTCGGCGCCGGGTCGACCCATCAGTGAGCCGATGAGGACCGGCAGCGTCGTCGTGTTGGCCCGGGCCAGGAACGTCGTCGCACCGAACTCGCCGATCGCCATCACGAACGCGAACGCGGCGGCTGCGGCCAACGACTTCGCGGTGAGCCGAAGGTCGACGGTGACGAACACGCGTGGGCCCCGCGCGCCGAGTGTCGCGGCCGCGTCCCGCAGCCGCGGGGGCACTTGTTCGAGCGCGGGCACCATGACGCCGACGACCACCGGGATCGCGATCAATGCCTGCACGCACGGGACGATCAGCGGCGACGCCGCCACCTCGTAGGGCAGTTCGGCCAACGCCAGCGTGTACCCGAATCCGAGGGTGACCGCGCTGATCCCCAACGGCAGGATCGCCAGGACTGCGCCGGTGCGGGCCACCAATCCGCCGCTTCTGGTCAGCGTGGCCGCGGTGAGCAGTCCGACGACGACAGCGATCGCTGTCGCCAGGAAGGCGCTGGTCACCGAATACCGCAGGGACGCGACGGCCGACTCGCCGTAGGTGTCGTCGAACATCGCCCGATAGCCGACCAGACCCCAGTGTCCACCGGGACGCAACGATCGGACCACGAGCGTCGCGATCGGAAGCACCAGCCACACACCGATCCACGCGAGGACTGCGATCACCGCGATCCACCCGATGCCACGGGGACGCTCGGCGTGCGAGGTCGTCCCGCTCTGCGGTACGCGAGCCGATCCGAGCAGTCGCGCCACGGCGAGCGCCGCCAACACCACGCCGATCTGCAGCACCGACAGCGCGACGGCATCGGGCAGTCTCGCGTAACCGATGCCCTGCAGGTAAATCTCCGTCTCCAGAGTGTGTGCGGTGCCGCCGCCCAGGATCACGACGACACCGTAACTGGTGGAGCAGAACAGGAAGATCAGCGCGAATGCAGCCGCAACAGCGGGCAGCAGTCGGGGCGCGACGACGTCGAGGAACGCCCTGGTCGGCGACGCCCCGAGCGCGCGGGCGGCCGCGACCTGCCGCGGATCCACCCGTTGCCAGGCTGCCGAGACCACCCGTACGACGACGGCGACGTTGAGGAACGTGTGCGCCGCGATGATCGACGTCCACCCCTGTTCGACGCCGAGGAACGCGAGCGGACCGTCGAACACGGCGCGGAAGGCGACACCGACGACGACGGTCGGCAGCACGAATGGCAACGTGACGATGACCCGAAGCAGGCCCGTTCCCGGGAGCTTCGCCCTGGACATTAGCCAGACGATCGGCGCAGCCACGACGAGCGCCGCCACCGCCGACACCGCAGCCTGCAACGCGGTGACGCCCAGCAGGCCCAGCGCCCCGGTCCGCGACCACGACTGGCTGAGCGTCGTCGCGTCGTCGTCGTCGAAGGCACGCATCACCAGAACGCCAAGCGGCCACGCGAACACGACGGCCGTGAATACGAGCGGAACGAGCGCACCGAACCCACGTGCCAGGCCGAACGCTCCGCGCGAGCGAAACCTCAGCGTTTCACCGTCTCGCGCCACTGCGTGAGCCATTCCTCACGGTTCTTGTTGATGTAGTCGGGATCCATGCGCACGGTCCACGCTGGGGCCGGCGCTCGCTGACGCCAGGAGAAGGGCAGCTGAACACCCTTCTGGACGGGATACACGTACATCGAGGTCGGCAGCGCGGCCTGCACCTCGGGACTGAGTAGGAAGTCGACGGCCTTCTTCGCGCCCTCCACGTTGCGCGCACCCTTGAGCACGCCGACGTACTCGATCTGCGCGAAGCAGCTGTCGAGGATGGCGTGGGTGCCCGGCGTCGCGGCCGGACTCGACGCGTACGAGACGACGATCGGCTTGTCGCCGTGCCCCTCTCCGGCACTGAAGACTTGGTTGTAGGCGATCTCCCAGCCCGCCACGACCTGCGCGCCGTTGCCGCTCAGTTCGCGCCAGTAGTCCGGGGCCTTCTTCCCGTAGCGGCCGACGGTCGACAGCAAGAAGCTCATGCCGGGCGACGACGTCGCCGGGTCCATCAGCACCGTCAGGTCGCGGTACTCGGGGTCGACCAGGTCGTCGATACTGGTCGGCGGCTCGAGTTGGTTGCTGTCGAACCACGCTTCGTCGACGTTGACGCAGACGTCGCCGCGGTCGACCGCCGTTAGCTGGCCGGGGTGAGGGCCCACCGCATAGTCGGCTGCGCCGTTCTTCGCCAGGGGCGATGTGTACGGCTCCAGCGCCCCCGCATCGATCGGCCGGGCGGCGAAGGTGTTGTCGATGCCGAACACGGCGTCGCCCTTAGGTGATCCCGGAGTCAGTGACACCACCGACGACAGCTGTCCGGCGTCTCCGGACCGCACGATGTTCAGTTTAAGTCCGGTCTCGTCCTGAAACTTGTCGAGCAGATTCTGCGGGAGTTCGAACGAGTCGTGGGTCAGCAGATTCACCTCGTCGGCGCCGTCTGACGACGTACACGCGAACGAACTGGCGGCGACGACGGCGACGACGCCGAGCGCCAGTAGCCGACGCATCGTCTGCGCTGCGCGTTTCCCCCCTCTGCGTTTCCCCCCTCTGCGTTTCACTGCAAGGTTCTCCACTCGGTGGTCTCCTGCGGTCTCTGCGGCGTGCTGTCCGCCGTAACGGCGCACCGGTCCCTGACGAATCTAACTCTGACGAATCTAACCAGGAGACGGCAGATGTTTCGAGACTACCGGTGCTCGATGACGCCACCGTCACCCCATATTTCACACAGATAACAATTTTCACATCAGCCTCAGTAGTTTCATGGTGTTCGCGTTAGACTCGCGTCACCGTCCGTCCCATCTACCGATTGGATCCGCAGTGCGATTCGCGCGCATCAGCCGCACCGCCACGCTCGTCGCCGCATTCGCGGTGACCGGCGCTCTCATCGCCCCGGCCACGGCGCACGCCGAGCCCGCCACCACTGCCGAGACGCCGTCCGAGCAGACCATTCCGCTCCCCGACAAGGCGCCCGACGTCGACCCCGAGATCCTCAAATCACTCGGCACCTTCGCCCCTGCGCTGCTCGGCTCGGTCGCCACACGCGACGAGAATGGCAAGGTCGACACCGCGCTGCTCGACCATGCGCGCTCCCTCGCCGACAACCCGGCCGTCCCGAAGCAGGCCGGAGCCACCTGGCGCAGCCTCATCGATTTCCTCGGCGAGCCCGGCAAGCAGCAGGCCGTCGCCGCGGGCGCCATTCCGGCCGCCAAGCGCGACGCAGCCAGGGACAAGGACGCGCCGAACATCCCGACCGGGCCGAAGAAGCCGCGTATCCAGCAGTTCCTGTACCCAACACTCGGCTTCGGCTGCATGCCCGGCAACGGCAACTCGGTCGGCATGGCGCTGGCCACCGCGGGTCCGCAGTCGGCTCCCGCTCCCGGACCGAAGCGTGGTCAGGCCGGATTCGTCTACACGAGCCTCGGCACCGGCCCGGCGAAGGCGTCGTCGGCCCACCGGCTGTACGTCTCCTGGCTGAACCTGGAGAACGGGCGCACCGGACAGACCGCGCTGAAGCCGAATGCGAAGATCAACGCCACCAAGGGTCCGGGCACCTTCACCGGTATCGCGAAGACCGGCCGTGGCCGCATCGTCTCGACCGTCTACGGCGAAGTGACCACCAAGACCAAGGGTCGCACCATCTCGTGCATGATCGCGCCGACCATCGGCACCGCGATCATCTGACTCCAGACCGCGACGATCAGTGCCCTCCGGGTCTCACCCGGAGGGCACTGTCGTGTCGCGGCAATGTCACAACTCGGACTCGCTCCTTGAGTTTCGCCCGCCGACCGCACCACTATTAACTCCAACACCATCTGTCACACCAGTAACAATGCTCGTGTGGCGACTCAGCAGTTGTGGAGGAAGCCAGTGGCCGTCGTCAGAAACTCGGTTCGCGTCGGAATCGTCGGCGCAGCAGCCGCATTGGCAGTCGCCCTCGGCGCTCCCGGGCACGCGACCGCAGAACCCGAGACGACCACTCCCAGCACGCCCACCGCGCCCGCCACTCCCACGCCCGAAGGCGAGACCCCGACTCTCTCCGGCATCCCCGGCGACGCCGAACTCGCAGAACTCCTGCGCGCTCTCAAACAGTCCGGCGGCGACGAATCGGCGATCGGCGCGCTCTCGTCGATCCTCGGCTCGGAAGGACAGATCGACCCGTCCGGACTGTTGACCAGCTTCGGCATCAACCCCGACGCACTCGACTCGCTCCTCCCGACCGATCCGAACGCGACAGATCCTAACGTGCCTGATCCGAATGCGACTGCGCCCAGTCCGGTGTCGGGCACCGCGACGACGCCCGCCGCGGAGAACGCAGGCAGCGGCAACGTGATCGCGACGCTCGAGAAGCTCACCGGAACCCAGATGCTCTCCCCCGCGATCGCGCCGTTCTGCGCCGCCCCGACCGACGACAACCCGCTCGGCATCGTGACGGCGCCCGCCGTCGCCGTGCCCGGGCCGTGGCCCGTCGCCGAGGACTCCGCCCTGGCGAATCTGCTGCGCGGCACCGGAGCCGACAATCTCCTGAAGCTCGTGGATCCGAACGCATCGAAAGCCCTGCAGGCCGTCGACGACGGTGAGACAGCGTATGCGTTGGTTCCGCCGTCCAAGCCCGACTCAGCCAACCTCCAGGTCGCGTGGTTCAACACGTCGACGATGCAGGGTGGGATGGAAGCACTCAAGCCCCTCGGCGACGACAAGTCCGCGGGCCCGCTGTTGAAGGCACTCGCCGCCGCCGACGGATTCCACGGGATCCGCATGGCACGTGCGTCGACCGGTGAGGGCACGGTTCTGTCCGCCGTCTTCGGCACCACGACGACCGGCGGCCGCACCTGCTACTTCCTCCCCGCCCTGGGCGCGGTCACCAATGACTGACCCAGCCGAACGCCACGTTCACCGCAGAAGACTCGAGGACACTTCCATGACCGCGCAACCCCGCCGCATCGTCGCAACCCCCGGCCCCGGACGGTCGAAACGCCGTGCGCTCACGTCGCGTCCGACGATCGCGGTCGGAGCCGTCACCGTGGCGGCCGGACTCATCGGCGCCGGAGTCTGCACCACCCAGGCGTTCGCCGACCCCGAACAGACCGCAGGCGAGACGGCGCGCGGTGGCCAGACCGCAGGCTCGGTGTTCGCGAGCAGACCCATCGCCGACGACAGCCTCGTGACCGGCGCCGCGAACGGTCAGCAGTACAGCTTCTGGACGCAGGGCAGCGACGACCGCACACACTTGACGACGGCCGTCGTGCTGACCCCGAAGGGCAAGGCTCCGGCGGCCGGTTGGCCGGTCGTCGCATACGCCCACGACGCCGACGGGGTCTCCGAAGACTGCGGACCCACTCAGGCACGAGTCGCTCGCGACACCGGCGCCGTGTCCGACCTGCTGCGCGAGGACTACGCGGTGGTCGTCCCTGATTACTCGGTGATCGGCACCGACGGTTCCCCGCAGTACGTCGACTACTCGGTCGCCGCGAAGGGCGTGACCGATGCGGTGCGGGCCGCCCTCGACGTCGAGCCGTCGCTGTCATCGCGCTGGGCTGCGGTCGGCGACGGACAGGGGGCCGCTGTCGCCGTCGATCTCGCGAAGATCGCGTCGTCGTCAGGGTCGGCGAAGTCAGGGGCGGCGAAACTGGACTTCCGCGGCGCCACGGCGACCACCCTCCCCGTCGGCTACGCCGACGTGGTGACCGGCCTGAGCCCGCAATCGGCGAAGGTGTCGCCGTCGACTGTCGCCGACGTCGTCTACACCCTGTCGTCGCTGCCGTCCGACAAGATCGCCCCGCTGCTGTCGACGCGTGGGCGCGAACTCGTCACCAAGGCGAAGAAGCTGTGCGAGCCGGCCCTCACCAAAGCGGTCGGATCGTCGAACGTCGCGGACCTGGTGCGTAAGCCGATCTCGTCGGAGCGGACGTTGACCTCAGACCTACGCAAGCAGCTCGCGTTGCCGTCGAGCGGTTTCAGCCGTCCGATCATGTTGAGCCAGAAGCTGGTCGACGACGACACCGACGTCCCGGCCAGCCTCCAGTACCTGACGGCCGCGCAACTCGCGAGCAACAAGGTGTCAGCGAAGACCTACCTGACGGGCGATGTGAAGGACGCCGATAACCAGGAGAAGACAGCGCTCACCGCGTTCTTGAAGAAGCTCTTCTGAATCAGCGCAGCACCCTCACCCACCGACTAGCCCTTCACCAACTGGGCCTTCACCAACTGGGCGAGGTGGTCGTGCACGTGCGGTACTGCGGGTTGACCATCGGAACCCAGGCGAGCGCACCGACCTTCTGTTTGATCGCCAAATGCACCGGCCCCTTGCCCGGGTGAACGACGGCCTCCCACTGGTAGTGGGTGGCGCGCGTGGGAACGGTCACCTTCCCGCTGCGCCCGGTCCGGAGGTTCTTCCACTTCACCGTCGTAGAGATCGTGTACTCGGTGACGTTGCCCCACTGCCCTCCCGAGCGAGGGTCGTTGGCCCGCAACGAGATCGCGGGGCCGGGCAGGCCGTCGGACGGAAACTTGATACCGCTGTAGAGGTCGATCGATACGGGGATCCGCGGCGCAGGCCACGGGTCGGCGACCGAGCACCGGATCGTCTTCACGTAGTGCTCCCCGACCCACGGAGCCGCCGTGGCGTCGGGCGTCGCGACCACGATGCCGACGCCCGCGAGTGCGGTAGCCGACAACGCCACCGCGCCGCGTCTGATGACCGACATGTGTGTATCCCGCTTCAGCCCCTGTTCGCGCATGCGGCCAGTGTGCCACCGCTTACCATGTCGTCATGGCGAATCTGCAGATTGCTCAGGACCCGGTCGCAGACGAACTGCTGTCGACGGACGCGTTCGCACTTGTGACGGGAATGTTGTTGGATCAGCAGTTCCCGATGGAGCGTGCGTTCGCCGGTCCGGCGAAGATCGCGGAGCGTTTCGGCTCGCTCAATCCGGGGGCGGTCGCGGCGGCCGACCCGGAGGTGTTCGCCGATCTGTGTGCCACTCCCCCGGCCGTGCACCGGTACGGACGGTCGATGGCCGGGCGCATCCAGGAGTTGGCGCGAGTGGTCGTCTCCGACTACGACGGCGACACCGAGGCGATCTGGGCGACCGCGAAGACCGGGAAGGAACTGTTCGCCAGGATCCGAGCGCTTCCCGGTTTCGGTGAGCAGAAGGCCAAGATCTTCACCGCCCTCCTCGCGAAGCAGCTCGATGTGAAGCCGAGCGGGTGGACGACGGTGACCGGCGACTACGGAAAGAAGGGCTTCCGGTCGGTAGCCGACGTCGTCGACGGCGACTCGCTGATCAAGGTCCGCGAGTTCAAGAAGGCCGCGAAAGCCGCTGCGAAGAAGTGATGAGTTCCTGCAACCGCCAGGTACACTTTCGCGCATGAGCAGGTCACCGATCGATCCACGCGACATCCTCAGTCTGCCGTTCCGCGTCGGATTCGCGACGACCGGTGTCGTGCTCGGTACGGCCGAGTCGGTCATCAACGTCGTACGACTGACCGCCGGCAGCATCGAGTCCGAGGTGAACGAGGTCCTCGGCGTCGAGCCGGAGGCCGGCGTCGCGTCGGTCCGTGCCCCGCTCGCGATCCTCAGCCAAGTGGCCGACCTCCTCGGGCCGGACCGTCCGTTCGGCAGGCTTCTGGCCAACGGCGGCCCGCTCGACCGATTGGTCCAGCCGGGCGGCGTCATCGACCGACTCACCGCGCCGAACGGTCTGCTCGAGAAGTTGACCGAGCAGGGCGGCATCCTCGATCAGATGACCGACGAGAAGGGCATGCTGATGCGGGTCGCCGCCAAGAACGGTCCCCTCGACCGACTCACGCGGGACGGTGGGGTCATCGACCAGTTCACCGACAGCGAGGGCATTCTCGAACGCCTCACCTCCGAAGGCGGTTTCCTCGATCTGATGACCGACGAGAACGGCATCCTGATGCGGCTCGCCGCCAAGGACGGCCCCCTCGACCGACTCACACGCGAGGGCGGTGTCGTCGACCAGTTCACCGAGAACGAAGGCATCCTGGAGCGCTTGACGTCCGAGGGCGGCATCGTCGACAAGCTGACCGCCCCGGACGGGGTCCTCGAGAAGCTCGCCAAACAGGACGGACTCCTCGACCGCGCCGCGAGTGACGAGGGCCTGCTCGACCAGTTGCTGGGCGAGGGCGGTGCGCTGGACCGTCTCATCGAGGAGGGCGGTCCGCTCGACAAGTTCACCGAGCTGTCCGAAACGCTCGCGTCGCTTCCCCCGAACCTCGCGGCGATGCAGGAGACCGTCGACCGTCTCAACGACATCGTCGAACTACTCAACGCCTCGGTCGCGCCGATCGGCGGGCTCGCCGAACGTCTCCCGAAGCGGTTGACCCGCGGCGGACCGGGCCGCAGCAACGGCGGCGGATCGTATGAGCAGCTCCCTCCGCTCGACTGACCCCTCCTGCTGAGCGGTCGTCTCCACTGGCGGCAGCGCCACGTTCTGATTGACTCGTCGTCGACGTGGCGGATGGCGAGGGCGTTCGCCGCGGCTGGCCCCGACTGGTTCCGCGCCGACGGTTCAGAACGGGGGCGGACCGTCCTGTTCGATCGATGCGGCCCAATCAGCGGCCGCGCACACCTGGACATACCGACGGCGCGAGCGGATCCGCATGCGGTAGGCGTGTTTGGCCTGGGTTCGAGTGCGTACCCGGTCCGGCTGCGCGGCATCGTCGACCGAGCCCGGCGCGACGGGTTCGCCGTGTCGGCACGGGATCAGACCGAGGTCGGGCAGCAGCCAGTGGTTGCGGGCTCGTGAGCGGACGGTATACCCGGTCGGCGTGGTGACTTCGGTCCAGATCGCGCCGTCGGCGTCGACGATCTGGTCGTCGACCCAGTCTGACGCGAACGTCTTCAACACATGGTGGAACCGGCACTTCGGATTGAGATTGCACGGGCAGGTCGCACCACCCGCCGCGTTGTCGGCATGGTTGAACTCGCACACGTGGTCCAGGTCGCACGACCATGCCCGGCGAGCGCATCCCGGCTCGCTGCACGAGCCGAACACGGCACGCATCGCGGTGTCGCACGCCGAGGTCGGACGGTACGCGTTCCCTGGTTGAGCGGCGTGGTCTGCCAATCCGGCGATGTCCAGAGGTCGGGTGATGGCGTCGCCGCGGGCTGCGATCTCCCGCACATGATGCGCGTCGAGAACGCCGAACCCGTCGAGCCAACCGGCCTTGTCCGAGTCACCCGACAGCGTGGACGCGTCGGCGACCACATGCACGACGACCGACGCGAACCGCTCGGCGACAGTCGCCGCCGAGCCGGTGGCCGCACAGTCGGGATTACCGCAGTCGCATGCGAACTCCCCACGCGTGAGTAGCGCGACCGCGGCATCGTGGCGGCGCACACCGCGGCTGCGGGAGTCGTCGGCACATACTCGGTCGGCGACTGCGGACACCGATGCATCGATCAGGACGGCGTCTTCGGGCGTGGTGGTGATCGTGACGTCCGAGCCGTCCACGTCGTGAGAGACGTGGACACCTTTGCCTCGCAGTTCGCGGCGCTCGCGGACGCCGTCGGGGTCGAGTTCGGCGACAGCGCGGCGAGCGGTGTCGCCCGCGTCGCGGCGCGAGACTCCACCCATCTCGCGGAGTTCGGCGGCAGTCGTCGCATCGACTGCTGCGATCAGGTCGGTGTCGGCGACGCCGGTGGTCTGCAGTACGACATCGCCGAACGCCGCAACGCTGATTACACCGTCGCGCATCAACCGCGCGACCTGTGGAAGCCGCTCGGCCGCTTCGACCGCGAGATTCACTTGACGGTCCGCGGTCCCCGCCGCCACCCGCAACGCGACCGCGACCTCCCGCGCCACCGAAGCGAACACATCGACCACGCGATGATCGGCGTCGCCCACCTCGACGCCCTCACGAGCAGCCGCGGCGGTGAGCATCGCGTAGATCGCCTCGAACCGCAGGAACATCAGCATGCCTTCGCCCGCCTGCAAGACGTCGATCAACGCACCGCCTGCTTCCCCACCGACGCCGACCGGACTCAGGTCGACCTTCGCCCACACGTTTCCGGCCATTCGAACCGCCCCTCCAAGAATGCCCATATCGAACTGTTGTTCTAATTATAGGACCAGAGATATGATGTATTCAATAATTGCTTCGAACGTAGTTACGATTATTCCGGCAGGGTTTCGACGCTCTGCCCCTTCGCTCAGCCGGCGGGCGCGAAAGCTGCGGACAAGGCAGCCATGTACTCGTCGACATCGTCGGCGATCGGAGCACCCGCGCAGACGGAAATCGTCACCGCGTCACCGATCCCGTGCACACCGTGAGTCAGGGAGTGGGCGGCGCTCAGCGCCGGGAAACCCGCGGTGAAGAGCACGCGTCCGCCCGCGAGGGTCAGATCGGCTGCGCCTCGGTTGACCGACGACACCACCGTCCATCCGGACACCGTCGCCGGCTGCGGCGCATCCGCGCTCAACCGGGCCGCAGTCGCGCCGAGTACTGCGGGCGCCGATGCTGCGGCATGCCGGGACGCGACGAACCCCGGCGAGTCGACGCGACGTCGAACCGCTGCGAGCTCGGCCGCGATCAGCGCGGCCCGACGACGCCGATCCACCTCGTCCGCATGCAGCGGCACACTCGCGGTCTGGAAACGATTGCGCGCCAGCGCTTTCGCTCCGGAGTCGTCGCCGAAGGCGACGGTCACCTCGGCGCGTGCCTCGCGTCGCGACGCGTCGAGGAAGGCGGGGAGCACCTCGGCGAGAACGGCGAGCACTCCGACGGTGACCGAGTGTCCCCCACTCCGCACCGCCTCCGAGGGAACCGTGAGAGTCCGCAGCACTCGACGGTCGCCGGGAGCGGTGTTCGCTCTCGTCGCAGCCGTCGGGGCGGCCGTCGCCTCCGGAACCGGGGCCGCCCACGCGGCGAAGCCGAGAGCCGCCGCCCGCACCAGATGGGGCCCGACCAGCATCCCTCCGCGCACCGCGGCGAGGGTTCGGTCGCCGACCGCGACCCGCGCGTCCCGCGCAGGCTCGGGCAGCGATCCGCCGAACAGTGCTCGCGCGATCGCCGACACCCGACGCCCGTCACCCAGCGCGTGCGAGATCTGCAGGACGGCCACGCGTGCAAGGGAATCGGCATCCGGAACTCCCGTCACCCGATCGAAGATGTGGACGCGCCACAGATCTCCGCCGCTGCGCGTCGACAGCGCTGCGACGTCCTTCAGCACCGCGTCCCACGTGTAGGGCCCCGGATACCCGACGATCGCATCGTCGCTCACCGGTGCGGGCACCCACCGCGGGAAGTCGAGGTCGCCGGGAACGGTCTCGACGGTGAGATGAAGGTCGACGATGGCCGCGGCCCGTCGACGGACCTCGGATACCAACGCCGCACACGTCGCCGCCTCGTCTCCGGAGAACGCGAACAGGAGGAACTGGTCGTTCGCCGACACCTGCGACGCCCAGTACATCGCCGCATCCGCTGGTGCCATCGCCTGCATCGAAGCTCCTATCGCGACCGCCGAGGCGGGGTCTCGAATCGACGTCGAGCGGAGAGATGAATAATGCCATTCATGGATGACAACATCGCTGCCGCCGACATCGATCCGACCACTCCGATCATCGTAGGCGTCGGACAGGCGTCCGAGCGTCTCGACGATGCCGACTATCGGCGGTTGGGCGAGGCCGATCTCGCGGCCATCGCCGTCCGCGCGGCGTTCGCCGACACCGGACTCGACGCTGCGGCTGTCGCGGAGATGATCGATGTCGCCGCTGCGGTGCGGTCGTTCGAGAAGTCGAGTCCCGCGTCGTCCGCGCAGCTCGGGCGACCCGACAACATGCCGCGCGCCGTCGCGAAGCGGACGGGTATGGATCCGCGGCGCGCCGTCGAAGAGGTGACCGGAGGACAGAGCCCGCAGCACCTCGTGACCGAGTTCGGTACCGAGATCGCGGCCGGCCTGACCGACGCGGTCCTCCTGTTCGGGTGCGAGGTGATGTCGACGGTCCGCGCGGCACTCAAATCCGACGACCGCCCCGACTACTCCGAGACGGTCGGTGGTCAACTCGAGGACCGCGGGTTCGGGATCGCCGGACTCACCTCGGTCGACGAGGTCCGGCACGGTGTGATGGTGCCGCTCGCCCAGTACTCGATTCTGGAGAACGCGCGCCGCCACCGTCTCGGCCGGTCCCGCACCGAGTACGCGGCACAGATGGGCGCACTGTTCGCACCCATGTCGCAGATCGCGGCACAGAATCCGTACTCGTCGACGACCCGCGTCTACTCGGCGGCCGATCTCGCCGTCCCCGGTGACGACAACCGTCGCGTCTGCGTCCCCTACACCCGTCGACTCGTCTCCCGCGACCAGGTGAACCAGGCGGCCGCCGTGGTGATGACCTCGGTCGGAGCCGCCCGGCGGGCAGGTATCGACCCCTCGCGATGGGTGTTCCTCCACGGGTACGCCGACCTGTGCGAGAAGCCGATGATGCGACGGCCCGATCTGTCGCAGGCGCCGTCGGCCGTCGCAGCCGTGCACACCGCGCTGACGATGGCGGGAATCGGTATGGGCGACGTCGGGGCGCTCGACCTGTACAGCTGCTTCCCGATCGCGGTGTCGAACGTCGCCGACGCGTTCGGCCTCGAACCCGACGATCCGCGTGGGCTCACCGCGACAGGTGGGCTCCCCTACTTCGGCGGCCCCGGAAACAACTACTCGATGCACGGCATCGCCGAGATCGTCGAGGGCGCCCGCCGGACGCCCGGCTCGTACGGTCTGGTCGGAGCCAACGGCGGCATCCTCAGCAAGTACTCGGTCGGCGTGTACTCGACCACGCCGACACCGTGGCGTCGATCGACCTCCGACGCGGTACAGCGCGAACTCGACACCGCTCCGCACATCCCGATCACCCGATACGCCGACGGACGCGGCGTCATCGAATCGTTCACCGTCCTCAACCCGGATCGCACCGATCGCGCGGGAACCGTCATCGGCAGACTGCACGACGGCACCCGTTTCATCGCGACCGCCGAGGGCTACGACCTCCTCGACCTGCTGTGCGGCCAGGAGGATCCGATCGGCCGCACCGTGTACGCGCGATCGTCCGCCGACCGCAACGTCGTCACGCTGACCCGCACCGAACTGGACGAACGGCATCCGCGCACAGCACCCAGATTCGCCGACGACTACGAGCACCTCATCGTCGAACGTCGCGGCCGCGTACTCGAGGTGACCATCAACCGACCCGATTCGCGCAATGCGATCAGCCCGAAGACGAACGCCGAACTGGACGCAGTATTCGAGGCCTACTTCGCCGCCCCGGACCTGTGGGTCGCGATCCTGACCGGAGCGGGCGATAAGGCGTTCTCATCGGGCAACGACCTCGCAGCGAGTGCAGGCGGCACCGGCCTCTCCATGCCCGAGAACGGATTCGCGGGGCTCACCGCACGCACCACCGTGCCGAAACCGGTGATCGCAGCGGTGAACGGCTTCGCACTGGGCGGCGGGCTCGAGATCGCGTTGGCATGCCATGTGATCGTCGCCGACGAGTCGGCGACCTTCGGCCTACCCGAGGTGAAGGTCGGCCTCGTCGCGGCCGCAGGCGGTCTCGTCCGGCTGCCGCGCGCGCTCCCGAAGGCCCTGGCTCGCGACATGATCCTGACTGGCCGTCGACTCGACGCGGACGAGGCTCTCGCGCACGGACTCGTGTCCCGGATCGCTCCGAAGGGAGACGTCATGGCCACCGCCCGCGGCGTCGCAGAGGAGATGCTCGCAGCCTCCCCTGCGGCCGTTCGCGCATCGATCTCGACCATGGCCGCCGCTGACGCCACGCCCGACACGGTGACCGCCGTTCGGGACAGCCTCGGTGTTCTCGACGAGATTCTGGTCAGCCCGGACACCACCGAGGGGATCATGGCGTTCGTGCAGAAGCGCCCGCCTCAGTGGACCGGAAGGTGACCGAGGACTGCGTCGTCGACCGACAACAAACTTGGACGTCCAACCTATTGATTTAGTTGGACTTCCAAGTTTATTCTTGCGGCATGCCCTATCCAGTTCTGGCCGACGACGACCTGCTCGTCGTCGAGACCGCACGCGACTTCGCCCGCAAACGCCTGGCCCCGAACTCCTTGGAGTGGGACGCGACCAAGCACTTCCCCGTCGCGGAGATGGTCGAGGCCGCATCGCTCGGCATGGCCGCCATCTACACCCGCGACGACGTCGGCGGCTCCGGTCTGCGACGCATAGACGGCGTCAGAATCTTCGAGGAATTGTCCAAAGCCGATCCGGTGACCGCGGCGTTCCTGTCGATCCACAACATGTGCACCTGGATGGTCGACACATACGGCACGCAGGAGCAGCGCAACGAGTGGGTACCGCGTATGGCGTCGATGGACGCGATCGCCAGCTACTGCCTCACCGAGCCCGGCGCGGGTTCGGACGCGGCGGCCCTCTCGACGTCGGCGCGACGCGACGGCGACGAGTTCGTCCTGCGCGGCAGCAAGCAGTTCATCTCCGGCGGCGGCGTCAGCGACGTCTACATCGTGATGGCGCGGACCGGCGACGCCGGACCGCGTGGCATCTCCACGTTCATCGTCCCCGCCCAGACGCCCGGGCTCTCGTTCGGTCCGGCCGAAGCGAAGATGGGCTGGCATAACCAGCCGACCGCCCAGGTGATCTTCGACGACGCCCGGGTTGGCTCCGACGCGATGCTCGGTGGCACCGATGGCGAAGGCACCGGCTTCTCGATCGCGATGAACGGGCTCAACGGCGGCCGCCTCAACATCGCGGCGTGCTCGCTGGGCGGCGCTCAGGCCGCCTATGACGCGGCTCTCGCGTACACCGCGGACCGTGAGGCGTTCGGCGCACCGTTGATCGACGAGCCGACGATCCGGGCGACCATCGCCGACATGGCGATGAACCTTGAGGCGTCGCGTCTCATGCTGTGGCGTGCCGCCGACGCACTCGACGCGGGCGATCCCGACAAGGTGGAGCTGTGCGCGATGGCCAAGCGGTTCGTCACCGAAGCATGCTTCACCGTCGCCGATCAGGCATTGCAGCTTCACGGTGGATACGGATATCTCCACGAGACCGGTGTGGAAAAGATCGTCCGCGACCTGCGGGTGAACCGCATCCTGGAAGGAACCAACGAGATCATGCGGATGGTGATCGGCCGTGCCGAAGCCGCCCGCGTCAGCAACGAAAGGAAAACGCGATGAAGATCGCATTCGTCGGACTGGGCAACATGGGTGGGCCGATGGCCGCGAACCTGATCTCCGCCGGCCACGAGGTCGTCGGTTTCGATTTGTCGGCCGACGCCGTCGCCGCGGCCGTCGAGCACGGTGTCACCTCGGTGGAGAACGCTGAGGCTGCTGTCGTGGGCGCGGACGCCGTCATCACGATGCTGCCGAGCGGCGCGATCGTGAAGAGCGTCTACGCGTCGGTGCTCGACCACGCCGCCCAGGGCACGCTGTTCATCGACTCGTCGACCATCTCCGTGGAAGACGCGCGTGAGGTGAACGCTCAGGCGAGCGCGGCGGGCATGTTGCAGGTGGACGCGCCGGTGTCCGGCGGTGTGAAGGGCGCGACGGCTGGCACGTTGGCGTTCATGGTCGGTGGCGACGACGAGTCGGTCTCAGCTGCACAACCGGTCCTCGCTCCGATGGCAGGCAAGGTCGTGCCGTGCGGAGGCACGGGCAACGGTCAGGCTGCGAAACTGTGCAACAACATGATCCTGGCCGTCCAGCAGATCGCCGTCGGTGAGGCGTTCGTCCTCGCGGAGAAGCTCGGCCTCGCCGATCAGGCACTGTACGACGTGGTGACCGGCGCGACCGGAAACTGCTGGGCGCTGCACACCAACTGCCCGGTCCCCGGCCCGGTCCCGACCGCACCGTCGGAGAACGATTACAAGCCCGGCTTCGCGACCGCGTTGATGAACAAGGACCTCGGCCTCGCGATGGCCGCCGTGTCGACGGCTGGCTCGTCGGCACCACTCGGCACGCACGCCGCCGAACTCTATTCGGCGTTCGCCGCGGAGAACGGGCACCTCGACTTCAGTGCCATAATCGACACTCTGAAGTGATTCGGCGCAGTAGTAGTTCGGCGCAGTAGTAGTTCACCGCAGTAGTAGTTCGTCGCAGGAGTGAACGTCGCAGTAGAGGAGGGGCCCGTGCGTGAGGTGACCGATCCGATCGCATTGGCCCGCTCCCACTGGGAGGACGCGGGCTGGGGCGGCGAGATCGCCGACGGGATGGAAGCCGTCACCTCGGTGATGCGCGCGCACCAGATCATGCTGGCTCGTGTGGAATCGGAATTGAAACCGTTCGGGTTGACGTTCGCCCGCTTTGAACTCCTGCGACTCCTGGCGTTCAGCCGGTCCGGTGCGCTGCCGATCTCGAAGGCCAGCGACCGGCTGCAGGTCCACGTATCGTCCGCGACGAACGCCGTCGCACGTCTCGTCGACGCGGGCCTCGTGCAACGCCGACCGCACCCGACAGACGGGCGCACGACCCTGGTCGCGATCACCGACTCGGGACGTGACCTCGTCGAGCAGGCGACCGTCGCGTTGAACACGGTGTTCGCCGACATCGGTCTACCGCCCGCGCAGTCACGCGCGCTGGTGGACGCCATCCGTACGTTGCGGCGATCCCACGGGGACTTCTGACACCCGATTTCTGATCGCCGACACCTGCCGGGCGGCTTCGGTCCCGACGCCGTTCTCCTGAGACCAGTACCGTGGACAGTGTCGTCTTGGCAGACGACGCCGAACGGGGATCCACCGTCCGGTCGTGTTCGATTAGCGGAGGGGTATCACATGGGAATCGCAGACGACGCTCAGAACAAGGCAGACGACCTCAAGGGTCGCGCCAAGGAGGCCGCGGGTGCGGCCACCAACGATGACGACCTCAGGCAAGAGGGGCAGGCCGATCAGGGCCTCGCGGGCGCCCGCGAGAAGATCACCGAGGCCGCCGACAAGGTGAAGGGCGGCATCGACTCCGTCAAGGACAAGCTGTCGGGGCGCTGACTCACCGAAGCAAAGGGCCGGGACCGCGCTGCGGTCCCGGCCCTTCGGCGTCGGTCAGCACAATCGCCCGATCCTCACGCAGCGAGTTTGAGTCCGATGACTCCGCCGACGATCGCGATGATGCAGACGATCTTCGCCAGACTCGCGGCCTCGGTACCGGTGGCCATCGCGTAGACGACCGTCGCGGTCGCACCGATGCCGACCCAGATCGCGTAGGCCGTACCCGTCGGGAGGTCGCGCATCGCGTAGGCGAGTCCCCCCATGCTGACGGCGAGCGCGACGAAGAACACGATTGTCGGCGAGAGTCGGTGCAACCCTTCGGATCTGCCGAGCGCGGTGGCCCACACGGCTTCGAAGAGACCTGAGATCACCAGTACGATCCATGACATGACGATTCCCGTCTCCACCGTCTTGTCGCGGACCGGGTACGGCGGGCTCGTCCGGGGCCGCAGACGCGGCCACGCCGTCGAGACTACCCACGGCCGCGTCCCAGGTGAAGGGCCTGATGTGGTGGATTCGGTCACCATGGTGGCCGAGGCGACGATCACCTTGTAACTCGGCGTGCGCGGACATACCGTCAGTACATGAGCCACCCGAGAGAACTGCTCCGCGATCCCGTCGTCTACCAGGTCGCCGCTGCCGGTCAGGCCGCAGACGCCGCAGCATGCATCGGCCCGATCCCCTACGTCGCCCGCTGTCTCGACTCCGTCGACTTCCCCGCCGAGCACCGCTGGATCTTCCCGGTGGTCAAGGCTGCGTCGGCGGTCGGACTCGCCGCCGCGCCCAGGTTTCCAGGCCTCGCCCGCCTCACCAGCGTCATGTTGACGATCTACTTCGTCCTCGCGGTCGGCTCCCATGTTCGTGCCCGCGACATCGGCCTCAACTTCGCGGCGTCGTCGTCGATGCTCGCATTGTATTCGACCCTCGCGGTGACGGGACCGCCCCAAGACCAGTCCGTCCCGTCTCAGACGAGTCCTGCCTGAACGGCGATCACCGCCGCCTGCACCCGTGACGGCGCGTCGAGTTTCATCAGCACCCGGGACACATGGGTTTTCACGGTCGACTCCCCGATGTCGAGTCGCCGCGCGATCTGCATGTTCGACAGTCCGGACCCGATCCCGGCGAGGACGTCACGCTCGCGCTCGGTGAGTGCGGACAAGTCGGCGTCGGTGGTCGCGGACCGTCCGCGCATGGCGTCGACGACGACCCGGGCGACCTCCGGGTCGAGGACTGCGTCGCCGGCCGCGACACGTAGCGTCCCGTCGACGAGTTCGGCGCCCGACGCCGTCTTCAGCAGGAACCCGGACGCACCTGCGGCGAGCGCGCCGAGTACGTAGTCGTCGACACCGAACGTCGTCAGCACCAGAACGCGCACCCCGGTCGAGGCGGTGATCGTCTCCGTCGCGGCGATCCCGTCCACCTGCGGCATCCGGACGTCCATCAGGACGACGTCCGGGCGTACCTGCGTCGCGGTGCGGATCGCGGCTGCACCGTCCGCGGCCTCTCCGACGACACTGATCTGGCCGGACGCCTCCAACACCATGCGGAGGCCTTCGCGGACCGCCGCATGGTCGTCGGCCAGCACCACACGTACTCGTCGCTGGTCGTTCATCGAGGCACCTCCGCGGTCACGACCCAGTGTCCCCCGTCGGGTCCGGCGTCGGCTCGGCCGCCGATGCTCTCGGCCCGGACCTGCATGTTCAGGACCCCTCGGCCCGCTCCAGCGTCCGCTGCGCCTGCCGGCATCTCGTTGCGCACCGTCAACCGGGCCCGGTCGGCGAGGTCGGCGACGACGACGCTCACCGCGTGCCCGGGCGCGTGGCGCGTCGCGTTGGCGATCGCTTCCCCTGCGATCCGGGTGAGCACGGCTTCAACGTGGTGCGGCAGGTCAGCGAGGTCGCCGTCCACGGTGACAGTCGATCCGACGGCGTCGGCCGCGGCGATCAGCGGTTCGAGCGACGCCCAGCGGATGGTGGTCCTCTCGTCACCGTCAGCTGCGAGGACGTCGATCATCGTGCGGAGTTCACCGAGCGCGGCGAGACTGTTCCGGCGTATCGAGTCGACGATGGCAGACGGCTCGTCAGCGCCTCGCGCCGCTTCGGACAGGATCGCGATGGCTGATACGTGACCGGCAACCGTGTCGTGCAGGTCGCGCGAGAGGCGGCGTCGCTCATCGGACACGGCTTCGGTCCGTTCGGCGTCGGCTCGCGAAACCGCTGCCGTCTTCTCTGCCTCGGACGCACGCCGCGCTGCGGTCACCGCCCGGGCGTATGTGATCGGCGACAGCAGGAAGGCGATGCCGATCAGTCCGACGAGAACGCCGACCCGCACGCCGCCGGCCAGCGCACCGACGACGGCGAGCCCGAGTGTCAGGATTGTGCACACCGCGATCACGACGCGCTGCAAGGTGTGCGTGCCTCGCACCGCACACAAGAACACGATGTCCGACATCGCGATCCACAACGGCAGCGACGGCCCCCAGACCGCGTCGACGGCGAGCAACGCGCACATCACGCCGAACGCGAGCGCCGGTCGTTCTCGCGCGGCGAGCGCGATGCCGAGAGCAGCCGTGAGCAGCAGAAGTTTCGCGTACCAGGGATAGACGTCGTGGTCGGAGAAGAACGTGAACGCTCCACACGCCCACAGCAGAAGCCCGACGGCGAACGTGCCGACGGCGGTGAGGTTCGCCGGCCGCGCCGGGTCTGATTCGCCCAGGTGAGACTTCATCGTCCTCAACTACAGCACACTGGCGTACTTGGTCGGGTCCCCCGAAAGTCGGACCCCGCGCGCGCCGCCCGACGGATGTGCAGGAGGTGATCCGGGGGAACGCTGAAGCCATGAACGAGCTCACCGACCCCGTCCTCGTCACGATCGCCGCGTGCGAGATCGGATTCTGGGTGTTCGTCGTCGGCGGCTTGGCCTTGCGTTACCTCGCGCGGCTGCCGCGTCCGTCAATGGTCGTCCTGGCGTGTGTACCCCTAATCGACCTGGTGTTGCTCGTCGCCGTGACGATCGACTTGGCGCAAGGCGGCGACGTCGGTTTCGCGCACCGCCTGGCCCCGATCTATCTCGGCTGCACCGTCATGTTCGGCCATCGGATGGTCGCGTGGGCCGACGCCCGGTTCGCCCATCGGTTCGCGGACGGTCCGGTGCCCCATAAGGTCCCGGCGTACGGCCCCGAACGGCGACGCTACGAGTGGGCCGATTTCGGGCGGTGGCTCGGGGCCGTCGGCATCGCCGTCGCGATCACCGGCCTTCTCGGTGTCACTGTCGCCGACCCCGCGCAACGCGAAGCCCTGCTCGGCGGCCTAGGCGTCTTGGGCACGATCACCGTGATCTGGCTGCTGACCGGACCTGTGTGGTACTCGCTGAGTCGAGACTGACCGGCTCGCCGAGACTCCCTCGCCGAGCCGGTCCGGACCCGCAGGCCGATTCAGTCGGCGAACGGCGCCAGGCGCTTCGGCTCTTCGATCACCGAGTAGTGCGAGGCGTCGCCAGTGAGGATCTCTCCGGTGCGGCCGTCGGCGTTCACCGGAACATCGCCGGCGAGGGTGATGCGGTGCAGCTTGCGGTCTTGCGCGCCGAAGTCCGCGATACCGTAGTGCTGGGTGGCACGATTGTCCCAGATCGCAACGTCGCCGAGGCTCCAGCTCCAGCGGAATGTGTTCTCCAACTTGATGATCCGGTTCTGCAGAAGCTGGTAGACCGCGCTGAACTCGGCGGGCTTGAGTCCGATGAACTCCTTGACGAAGTGGCCGAGGAGCAGGGTCTTCTCACCGGTCTCCGGGTGGACGCGGACCACCGGATGGATGGTCTGGTACTCCTTGCTCGTGAACTCCTCGTAGTGGACGACGCGGCGTTCGACCTGCGTGTCGTCGATGTCGACGTCGTTGGTCACGTAGTCGTAGAAGTTGGTGTGCTTGGCCCACAAATTGTCCACGAACGCCTTCAAGCTGTCGGGCAACTGGGCGTATGCGGCCGTCGTGGACGCCCAGGTGGTGGCACCACCCCAGGTCGGCAGGTTGACCGCGCGCAGGATCGACGCCTTCGGGATGCGGTCGACGAAGGACACGTCGGTGTGCCAGCTGTTCGCCGCACCTTCGATCGTCAACAGCTGGTCACCCCTGGATGTGACGGTCGGGTGCGGCAGGGTCGGGTCGCCGAGCAACTGCGCGAACGCGTACTGGCTCTCGTCGTCCAGGTGGTTCTGACCGGTGAACACGATGGCCTTGTTGACGGCGAGAGCCAGCCGGATGGCCTCGATCTTGTCCGACGGCACGTCGCCGCCGAGCGTCACGCCGCCGATACGCGCGCCGATGTGTTCGCCGAGCTTGTCCACGGTGATTCCCGCGTCGGCATAGACGGACTGGATCTCGAGCTCACGGTCGGTGAAATTGGAGACGGTGACGGTCATTGTGTAACGCCTTTCATCAGAAATCGGATCTGTTTATCCGATTGCGGGAGTGAGTATTCGACGGATGCGAGGCAGGAGAATGTCGAGCCGAATTCTCTCTGCTTCGAGTTCCGTTGAAAAAGCGAGTGCTACCGATTCGGTGGTGTCAGTCAAACATGCGGCGATGCGCATCAACCAGGGATAGATTCACGATGAATTCAAGTCGCGTCGGTCAATCCGCGAGATCTTCGGCCTGCTCGTCGATGACCTTCCGGACGGCGGCCGGGACCTTGACGTCGCCCGGGCGATAGGAGACGGCAACGAGACTCGACGGTGCGCGGAACACGCCTCGCCTCCGGCGTAGTTCCGGATCGACCGGGCCCCTCGCATCAAGACCCACCGAGATGCCCGTCCACGGGGCCATGCCGACGAGTTGCACCGCGCGCGGCAGTTCCGCGACCCTCGTCTCACCGTCGGCGCCCGCCGCGCTGACGGTGAAGTTCCATCGCACGTCGACCGTCGCCTCGGCCCGGAGCGTCACCGACCTGGTGCCCAATGGGAGGGCCGCGGCCACTCTGTTGATGCGACCGTACGAGTTGAACACGAACGTCAACTGCCCGTTCTCGACAACCAACAGGTAGCCACCCTGCACGTCGCCGTGCGCGACGAGGACGCCTTCGTCGTCCGGGGACCATCCGTCGAGTTCGACGATCACGTCGAAGTCGCGGTAGGCGATGAGCCTGCTCGACCGGTATCGCTCGAGCGGCGGGGCGCCTGCCAGGATGCGGACGTCCGTCTCGAACCGCTCGCGTTCGGCTGGGCGTCTGCGTTGGGCGTCGCCCGGCGTGTCGAACAGCGGGAACACCGTGTTGCGCCAGGCCGCTTCGTTCCACGCCGCCGCGAGTTCGGCGACGATGTCGGGATGCTCAGCGGCGACGTCACGCGTCTCCGCCGGATCGATCCACATATTGTAGAGCTCCCACCTGGGCTGATCGACGTGCGACGGGTCGCCGTCGTGCAGCGACAGCAGCTTCCACCCGTCCCGGTAGAAGCCGCGATGTCCGCCGAACTCGGCGTACTGCTCGGTGTGCGGGGATGCCGCGCTGCCGTCGCGCAGCACGTCGACGATGCTGACTCCGTCGCGGTCGGCCGCCGGGCGCCCGTGTCTGGTGGCGGGAGTCTGAACTCCGGCGAGATCCAACAGGGTCGGCGCGAGGTCGGTGACATACGAGAACTGCCTGCGGACACCGTTGTCGTCGGCGTCACGCGCCAGTCCGCGCGGCCACGAGATGACGAACGGGACTCGAACGCCGCCCGCGAAGGTCTGGCCCTTGTAGAATCGGAACGGGGTGTTCGACGCCTGTCCCCAGCCTCGCGGGTAGTGCACGCCCAGTTCCGGCGACCCGATCAACGACTCGTCGTGCGGCACGTCGCGCTCCCAGTCCGGCGGCACCGGTCCGTGCACGAACTGGCTGAAGTACGACCGTGTCCCGACCGGGCCGCCCTCCGCGGTGCCGCCGTTGTCTGAGGTGAACACGACGATGGTGTCGTCGAGTTCCCCCAGGTCGTCGAGTACGTCGAGGAGCCTCCCGACGCTCTGGTCCACGCTGTCGACGAGTGCGGCGTACACCTCCTGGTAGCGCTGAAACCGCTCCTTCTCCTCGCGCGAAAGACTGTCCCACGGCGGCGCGTCGTATCCGGGCTCGGTGTTGCGCTCGGCGATCGGCGTGCCCGGGTCGAACAGACCGGATGCGACTTGTTCGGCGAAACGGCGTCGCCGCACGTCGTCCCAGCCTGCGGCGTACCTACCGCGATGCCGCGCGAGGTCGTCGTCCTTCACCTGGTGCGGCCCGTGCATCGCGATGTGCGCGAAGTAGAGGAAGAACGGCTTGTCGGCATCGTGAGCGCGCAGCGCCTTGACCTGCGACACCGCCCGATCGGTGAGGTCGTCCGTCACGTAGTAGCCGTCGGGGTACTCGTCGACGTCGACCACCGAGTTGTCGACGATTAACTGGTTTGGGTGAAAGAACGAATTGAGTCCTTCCAGCGAACCGTAGTAGCTGTCGAATCCGCGCTGCAACGGCCAGGACCGGCGGGATCGGCCGGGGCTCATGTCGGCGTCGCGCACCAGATGCCACTTGCCGACCGCGAACGTCGCGTAGCCGGACTCGCGCAGGATCTCTGGAAGCGTGAGCACGTCGTCGGCCAGTTCCAGTCGTAGCCCGGGAAACCCGGGGTCGGAGTTGGCGACGCTGCCGTAGCCGGCGCGGTGCGGGTTGACACCGGTCAGCAGCGCGGCGCGCGCGGGTGAACAGACCGGTGTCGTGTGGTAGTTGCTCAACCGGTAACCGCGCTCGGCGATGCGGTCGATGTTGGGCGTCGGAATCTCCGATCCGAATGGTCCGATGTCGGAGTAGCCCATGTCGTCGATCAGGACGACGACGATGTTCGGCGCTTTGCGATCGGCTGTTCGGTCGTGCGGCCACCACGGTGTCGACTGCGAACTGGTGCGTCCCACAGTGCCTCCGAAACCGTCATATCCGCGAGCGTATTCGGGAATGTCCTGAGTCATTTCGAAAGAATGCTCCCGTGACATCGGGTCGCACAAAGATTTAATTCTCGGTGAGTGGAAGTGATTACAAATCCGCGTCCGTCGCGAATCATTCGAGAGCAGTCGCTCACCTCCCCGGCGGCTGTTGTTCACCGAATCAAGAAAGCGGCCCCAACTCATGTTCCGATCCAGACGTCTGCGCGCGTTGTGCGCACTGGCCCTGACGTTCGCCACCGTCGTCGGGCTCACCGCATGCCGCAGCGCCGTCGACGCGAAACATGGCTCGGCGAGCCGGTCCGGCCCCGTCCAGAGCGGCGGCGAACTCCGCGTCGGCGTGATCGGCGACCTCGCGCCCGCCAAATTCTTGCAGATCGGGGCCGGCGGGCCGACCGGCCACGTGGTTGCCAACGTGTTCGACACACTGATCACCTATCCGCCCGAATCGTCGAAGCCGCAGCCGTCGCTGGCGACGTCGTGGGAGCTGGCGTCGGACGGGCTCGCACTCACCCTGAACCTGCGCGGAGGAGTCACCTTCCACAACGGAAAGCCGTTCACCTCGAACGACGTCAGATCGTCGATCCTGGCCTACCTCGGCGGCCCATGGACCCCGCAGTTCAAGCGGACCGCGGCCGCGATCACCGGGTACGACGTGAGAGACCCGCACCGTGTGACATTGACCTTCGCGCATCCGTTGAGCAACATCTTCGACCTCCTCGACTCGGCGCCGATCCTCGACGGCGACACGCTCGACGACCTCAAGGCGGGCAAGACGTTCAACGGGACCGGTCCGTTCCGGTTCGAGTCGTGGACCCCGAACTCGTCCATCACGATGGTGCGAAACGACGACTACTGGGGCGGCGCCCCTCCGCTCGACGCGGTGACGCTCGTCGAAGCCACCGATCCGAAGTCGCTGTACACACGCCTGCGGACCGGTCAACTCGACGTCGCCGAAGACCTGAGTGCGCAAGACCAGGAGCTCGCGACCACCCGGTACGGCTTCACCGACATCGAGCTGACCGGAGCCGAGTCGCAGGTGTACGTCGGCGTCAACGTCGCGAACCCGGCGCTCGCCGATCCGCGAGTCCGCAAGGCGATCGCATTCGCCGTCGACCGCGAACGCATCATCACCGACGTGTACCGCGGCTCCGGCTATCCGGTGAACGTGCCATGGCCGAAGACCTCCCCCGCATACGACGAGGCCGCCAACCACACGTACCGCCGCGACGTGGTCAAAGCGAAAGAGCTGCTGCGCGACGTCGGCCCGATCGGCCCGATCGACCTCGACTACACGTCGACGGGCAACACCTTCCGCGTGGTCGCCGAGATCGTCCAGTCCAATCTGCGTGACATCGGGATCACCGTGAACCTCGTGCCCAACGACGAGGCAGTGCAATCCAAGAAGCTGATCGGTTCGCAGTTTTCCGGCCTGTGGATCCTGCAACACGCGTTCGCCCAGTTCACGCCATCGACGCTCGCGGTCAGCGCCTACCCGTTCAATGCCGCGAAGAACTCGTCGAACTATGTGAACCCCGAGTACTCGGCGGCGGCCGACGCCGCCTGGACCACCCCCGACCCGACATCGCCCGAAGCGGTCGCGGCCTACCGGCGCCTCGACGAGGTGTGGCTCAACGATCTGTTCCTTGTCGAGATCGGCGTGCTCCTGACCCGGATCACCGCGGCACCCGACGTCCGCGACGTCGCGTGGGATCACCGCGTCCAACTCCATTTCGCTGACACCAGCCTCACCGACCCCGATCGGAGCGCGTAAACCATGACCAGTTACCTGTTGCGGCGTATCCCGACGGCCCTGATCGTCCTGGTCGCCGCGTCCCTGCTCATCTTCGCCGTACTCCGACTCATCCCGGGTGGACCGGAGTCGGCGCTCGCCGGTCCGGACGCCACCCCGGCGGACCTGCAGGCCATCCGGCACGACCTGGGGCTCGACCGAGGGTTCTTCGTCCAGTATTTCGCCTGGCTCGGCAGCGTGCTGACCCTCGACTTCGGTACGAGCTACCAGATCGGCGGAGACATCGGCGACCTCGTCTCGTTCGGTCTGACGAACACGCTCGTGCTGACCGTGACCGCGGGCGTGCTGGCGATCGTGCTCGCGTTCGGGTTGTCACTCACTGCGACGATCCGACCGAACCGAGCGATGAACGCCCTGCTCACAGGTGTGAACGCGGTCGCAATCGCGTTGCCGACGTTCGTCGTCGGCACCGTGCTGATCGCAGTGTTCGGCGTCGGCGGCGGGGTTCTCCCCGCGGGCGGGACCCCGCCCGACGGCCTGAGCGACGACCTGTGGATCACCGCGCAGTACCTGGTGCTGCCCGCCGTCACGCTGGGACTCCCCGCGGGGGCGATGCTCTCGAGGTTCCTCACCGAATCCCTGCAGACTGGACTCGCGCAGCCCTATGCGGTCACCGCGATCGCGACCGGAGCGTCCCGTCGCGACGTCGTCCTCAAACACGCGCTCCGGAACGCGCTGCCGTCGACGATCACCGCGTTCGGACTGATCGTCGGCGCACTACTCGGTGGAGCGGTCCTCGTCGAAGCGATCTTCGGTTGGCCGGGGCTCGGCATGCTCACCGAGGAGGGCATCTCATCGCGCGACTACCCACTCGTCCAGATCCTCATTCTCCTGTCGGTGTCAGTGTTCGTGCTGATCCAGCTCGCCGCTGACGTCGTCCACGCCTGGCTCGACCCCCGCATCCGATTGGCAGGTTCCCGATGACCACCACAGACCTCTCCCGCGACAGTGTTCGCGTCGACGGGATCGACCCGGGCCTGGTGCCCGAGTCGCCCGCCGACCGCGACGAGATCCGTCCCCGGAAAACCCTGTACCGCAGCCTGTTCCACGGCAGCGGCTTGCTCGGCACGGTTCTGGTTCTCGCAGTCGTCGCCGCCGGCGTGCTCGGTCCGCTGTTCACCTCGTACGGTGCCGAACAGCAGATCGACGGAGCGTATCTGCTCCCACCGAGCGTCGACCACTGGTTCGGCACTGATGACGTCAACCGCGACGTCCTGACCCGCGTCCTCGTCGGCATCCGTATCGACCTGCTGATCATCGCGGTCGCCGTCCCGGTCGGCGCGGCCGTCGGCACGCTCGTGGGTCTCGTATCAGTCTCGGTGCGCGGCCTGGATGCTCTGGCGCAGCGCGTCTTCGACGTGATCCTCGCCTTCCCCGCGCTGATCCTCGGCATCGCGCTCACCGCGATCCTCGGGCCCGGCACGCTGACCATCGGCATCATCATCGCGATCGCCGAGATTCCCGTCTTCGGCAGACTCGTCCGCACGTCGGTCTTGCGGATCCGGGAGCAGCCGTATGTCGAAGCCGCGCGAGTCAGCGGCGCGAGCACTCCACGCATCCTCCTCAAGCACGTCTTCCCGAACTCGGTGGAAGCACTCGGCGTGCAGTTCGCACTGTCGCTGTCGCTCGGTGTGTTCATCGAAGGGGCGCTGAGCTATCTGGGTATCGGCGTGGTCCCGCCGACACCGTCGCTCGGCGGGGTCCTCGCCGCGGGCAATAGCTACTTGGAGACCAATCCCTGGTTCTCCGTCGGACCGCTGGTCATCATCTCGGCCCTCGTCCTGGGCTTCTATCTGATCGCGCAGTCGATCTCGAACGACCGGAGGAACCTGTGACACTCGCACTCGAGGTGTCCGACCTGCACGTCAGGTTCGACTACCCCCGCCCCGCCGTCGCGGGTATCAGTCTGACTGTCGGCCGCGGCGAGATCGTCGCCCTCGTCGGCGAATCCGGCTCCGGTAAGACGATGACCGCACGCGCCGCCATCGGCCTCCTCCCGGCCGGGGCTGCCGCGACGGGCTCGGTGAAGGTCGACGGCGTCGAAGTCCTCGGACGGTCCGAGCGGGAGCTCACCGCCATCCGCGGCGACCGCGTCGCCATGATCTTCCAAGAACCGCAGACCGCGCTCAACCCTGTGCAGACCATCGGTTGGCAGCTGCGGCAGGCGTTGACACGGCACCGCAAGCTCTCGCGCGGCGATGCACGTCGTCGAGCCGTCGAACTCTTGACGCTCGTCGAGATCCCGGAGCCCAAGACCCGGGTCGCCTACTATCCGCATCAGTTGTCGGGCGGACAGAAGCAGCGCGTGGTGATCGCGCTCGCGCTCGCTGGCGACCCCGCACTGCTGCTCGCCGACGAGCCGACGACCGCGCTCGACGTATCGGTGCAGCGCGAGATCCTCGAACTGCTGGTCCGTCTCCGCGACCGGACCGGGGCCGGGATCTTGCTCATCACTCACAACCTCGGGGTGGTCGCCGAGATCGCCGACCGGGTCGTCGTCGTGCAGCTCGGCGAGACCATCGAGACCGCCGACGTGCATGAGATCTTTGCCGCCCCGCAGCAGCCGTACACGCGGCAACTGCTGGCGGCCGTCCCCCGCCTCGACACCGTCCCCCGTCTCGACAGCGCGGTGGGCGTGGTCGGCGGTCGGGAGGTGGACGCCGCAGAGGCCTCAGCGGAAGTCCCGGTGGTGCGGGTCGACGCCATCACGGTGAGGCATCCCGGCCGGTTTGGAGCGGGAGCGCACACCGCGTTGTCGGACGTCTCGCTTCGGGTGGCTCCGGGCGAGGTCCTCGGCGTCGTCGGCGAGTCCGGATCCGGGAAGACGACCCTCGGCCGAGCGATCGGCGGGATCCTTCCGCTGGCATCCGGGCGAATCCTCGTGGACGGCGACGATATCGCAGACCTGTCCGCCACAGAGCTCAAAGCCGTCCGACGTCGGATCGCGTTCGTGCCCCAGGATCCGTCCGCGTCGCTGAACCCGCGGTTCTCGGTGGCCGAGTCGATCAGGGAACCGCTGGACATCCAAGGCCTGGGCAGTCGGGCGTGGCGCGGCGAACGAGTGACCGAACTGCTGACGGCCGTGCAACTGCCGTCGGCGTTCGCATCACGGCTCCCCCACGAGCTGTCCGGCGGGCAACGTCAGCGGGTCGCGCTCGCGCGAGCGTTGTCGGCCGATCCGGAACTGCTGATCGCCGACGAGCCGACGAGTGCGCTCGATGTGTCCGTGCAAGCTCGGGTGCTCGAACTGTTCGCCGACCTGCAGGCGGAGCTGGGATTCTCGGCAATCTTCATCAGCCACGATCTGGCGGTGGTCCGCCAGGTGTCCGACCGGGTGACGGTCCTGCGGTCCGGCCGCGTCGTCGAGACCGGAGCCACCGACACGGTCTTCGCGTCGCCGACGACCGACTACACACGCTCGCTCGTGGCCGCCGTCCCGGTTCCCGATCCCGATCGGCAACGCGCCGGGAGGCCCGCCGTCGCAGCATGAACCGGGCTGTGCCCGTGTTGCTCAGGCTCCGAGCGCCGACAACGCGCGGTCGGCATGGACGGCCATGCTGACCTCGGACGCGATGACGTCGGCGATCACGCCGTCGGCGCCGATCGCGAACGTGGTGCGTTTGGTCGGCATGACCGACGAGAGCAGCCCGCTGCGTCGAACGCCGTAGGCGTGGGCGACGCTCCCGTCGCCGTCCGACAGGAGCGGGTAGTCGAGTGAATGCTTCGCGGTCCAGTCCGACTGCTTGGACACCTCGTCCCGGCTGATCCCGACGCGCTGCACTCCGGCCTGGGTGAACTCGCTCGCGAGATCCCGAAAGTGGCACGCCTCCTTGGTGCAGCCCGGCGTGAACGCCGCGGGATAGAAGAACAGTGCGACGGGGCCGTCGGCGAGGAGTTCGGACAGTCGGCGCGTCTGCCCGTTCTGGTCGGGCAATGCGAAATCAGGGGCACGATCACCGGTCTTCATAGACTCCACGGTAGTCGGCGACGCAATGCATGGCGAAGCCTCGATGCTGTTGCCGCGCCCTCGGCTACGGTCACGCTGCGGTCAGACGAGCCCCGCGTCGTGCATGAGGATCGCGACCTGGACGCGATTGGATGCACCGAGCTTGGCGAAGATGTGCGAGATGTGCGCCTTCACGGTCGCCACACCCATGTACAGCTCGGCGGCGATCTCTGCGTTCGACGCCCCCTTGGCCAGGCAGGTGGCCACCTCGCGCTCGCGGTCGGTGAGCTCGGCGATCGCGCGTTCGGCCGACTGCGAGCGGTCCGCACCGTTCGAGTCGACGACCTGCTTGATCAGCGCCGCTGTGACGGACGGACTCAACGCGGGCTGTCCGCTCAGGACGTTCTTGACGGCCGCCACGATGTCGGCGGGCGGCGTGTCCTTCAACAGGAACCCGTCCGCTCCGACGGCGAGCGCGCGCACGACGTAGTCGTCGGCGTCGAACGTCGTCAACACGATCACCGACGGCGCCCGCTCTAACGCTTTGAACTCTGCCGTCGCGGCGATGCCGTCCATCACCGGCATCCGCAGGTCCATCAGGACGAGGTCGACGGGATCGGCCGCATGCTGGCCGAGCGCGTCCGCGCCGTGGCCTGCCTCAGCGACGACGTCCAGTCCACGGTCGCCGCCGAGGAGCAGCCGCAGGCCGGACCGGACGAGCGGATCGTCGTCGACCAGCATGATCCGGCTCACGGCGTCCGCATCGGGCCCACCCGGTGTGTCCACCCCGACCCCGCTGTTCATCCAACCGCCCTATTCATCAGCAAGCCCCGATTCTTCGGCCAGCCCCGTTTGTTTCTGCCACGGTAACCACACCGCGAGCACGAACGTGCCACCACCCGTCGTCCGATGGACTTGGCGGCCGCCCGCGAGAGCGACACGCTCGGCGAGACCGACGAGCCCGAAACCCGACTCGGGCGGTGTCTGGCCGGCGGCGAGCGACAGCGGATTCTCCACGTGGATGTCGACGCCGCGGCCCGGCTCACCGCTCACCGACACGCGCACCCGGCTGGCGGGCGCGTGTTTGCGGGCGTTGGTCAACGACTCTTGGACGCAGCGGTAGACCGTCCGCCCCAGCACGGCGGGCAAGGCGTCGACGTCGAGGTCCCCGTTCACGCCGAGGCTCCAGTGCACGTCGATCCGCATACCCGTCCGACGATTCTCCTCGATCAATTCCCGCACGTGCGCTGCGGTGGCCTGCGGGCGTTCGGGGTCGGCGTCGCCCGGGCCGTCCCGCAGCACGCCGAGCACCTCACGCAGTTCGGTCAACGCCTGGTGCGACGTCTGTTGAATCGTCTGCGCCGTCGCCTTCACCTCTTCCGGCGACAGATCGTCCCGGAACGCGAGCGCCCCCGCATACATGCTTGCCGCCGAGATGCGGTGTGCGAGCACGTCATGCATCTCGCGAGCGATCCGGGCGCGTTCCGCGCTCTGCGCTTCGCGAACGTGTGCGGCCTGCTCGGCCTCGCTGAGCAGTGCACGCGCCCGCCAGCTGGCGAGCAGTTCGCGGCGCGAACCGATGTACATGCCCCACGCGACGACGAGCGCGGCGATCAAGACGAACAGGGCCCCGTCGACGACGGTCAACTCGGCTTCGTCCGGTGCCCGCAACACGTGCTCGCCTGCCAGCATGCACGTGATCGTCAGCAGCGTCTGCGGGACGATCTCCTTCCACCGCCTGCGCGTCGACAACGACACGAGAGCCAAGACCGCCGGACCGCCCGCCGTCGTCGACACCACCGTCATCAGGTTGGTGATCGTCGCGACGAGCACCGGGTGGGTCCGCCGGTACCGCATCACCATCGCCAGTGCGAGCACGCCGAGAGCGAGGTCGACGGCGAACCACCATCGGTGCTCGCTCCACTGGTACGCGACGCGCGGCGCCCAGCCGAGGGCCGACACGGCCACGACGCCGATGATCCGCCACGTGTGACCCCACCAGGTGAGGGTCGGTTGGTAGTCGGCGGGACGCACGAGGTACAGGCTAGTCGCGTCGGTCACGACACTGCTTCCGTCCGGGGTCGACACCGATCTCATACTTTCGGATGATGCGGAACTGTCCCCGAGACTGATGACAATCCAGTCTGGGGCGACGAGTATTAACGTCATGATCGAAGTCAAGAACCTCACGAAGCGCTACGGCGACTTCGTCGCCGTCGACGACGTCTCGTTCACCTGCAAGCCGGGGCGGGTGACCGGATTCCTGGGTCCGAACGGCGCAGGCAAATCGACGACCATGCGCATCATCGCCGGTCTGACCCCCGCCGGATCGGGCAGCGCCACCATCAACGGTGTCGCCTACCGCGACATCCCCAATCCAGCGACCCACGTCGGCGTCCTGCTAGACGCGTCGGCACAGCACGCCGGCCGCACCGGAGCCGAGATCCTCCGTCTGTCGGCGACCACGTTGGGGGTCCCCGCGTCCCGCGTCGACGACGCTCTCGCGATGGTCAGCCTGACCCCGCAGGAGGCCGGCCGTCGTGTCCGCAACTACTCGCTCGGCATGCGGCAGCGCCTGGGCATCGCGAACGCTCTCCTCGGCGACCCCAGCGTCCTGATGCTCGACGAACCGGCCAACGGCCTCGACCCGGCGGGCATCCACTGGATGCGCACACTCCTGCGTGGGTATGCCGACCGCGGCGGCGCCGTCCTCCTCTCCTCACATCTGCTACACGAGATCGAGATCATCGCCGACGACCTCGTGGTGATCGGCAACGGACGGATCGTCGCCGAAGGCACGAAGGAAGAACTCCTCGCGGGCACGGGTTCGGTGGTCCGCGCCGTCGACAACAACTATCTCGGCCAGTCCCTGCATGCCGCGGGGGTGGCCGCCCATCCGGTGGACGGCGGCGGTTTCCGCGTCGAAGCGACCCCCGACGTCGTCGGTCGTATCGCGCTCGACGCACAGGTCCACCTCGTCGAACTGCGCGGCGGCGACGGCGCCCGCCTGGAGGAGATGTTCCTCCAGCTCACCCAGCAGAACCAGCGCGAACAGCCACAGGGAGTCCAGTGATGACCGCGACCACACAGCCCGCGTCGGCCGTCTTCACCGGCCCCGGCATCCCGTTGAGCCGACTGATCAAGGTCGAACTCCGCAAACTCGTCGACACCCGCGCCAGCTTCTGGTTGGCGGCGTCCATCGCCGCGATCTCGGCGATCATCGGCGTCGTCGTTCTGATCGTCGGTCCGGGCACGTCCGACTCCAGCGCGGACGGCAACATCACCTTCGCGAATCTGTTCGACCTGATGACCGCTCCGATGGCATTCCTGCTGCCGGTGATGGCGATCCTGCTGGTGACCAGTGAGTGGAGCCAACGGAACGCGCTCACCACGTTCACGATGGAGCCGCGGCGCGAACGGGTCATCGTCGCCAAGCTGACCGTCTCGATCATCGCCTCGATCGCGGCCGTCGTGATCGCGCTCGCGCTCGGCGCACTGTGCAATCTCGTCGGCGGGCTGATCTACTCCGACGGCGGCGAGTGGTCGATCTCGGGAAGCGCACTGGTCTCCGGACTGCTCAACATACTGGTCGGCGTACTCGTCGGATTCGCGTTCGCCGCACTGCTTTTGAACACGCCCGCCGCGATCGTCGCCTACTTCGTCATCCCGACGGTGCTGGAGATCATCGGCGCCGTCGTGCCCTGGATCAACGACCACCTGATCGACTGGATCCGCCTCCCGATGCTGGCGTCCTCGCCGTCGGGCTCGGACTGGGCGCATTTCCTGTCCGGCTGCGTCATCTGGTTCGCGATCCCCTTGTTCTTCGGTGTCAACCGAATAATGCGTTCAGAGGTCAAGTGACCGGGAGGGGTCACTTCACCTGGAGGAACTGAACGCGAAACAACGCGGTCGGTGCGCCCGAGTTTCCCCGGGCCCACCGACCGCGTTCTTCGTCATCGCCGGTCTACGCGTGCGTCGCCCCTGGCGCCGCATAGGCGTTCGGATCGAATTCGCGTGTCGCCGAACGATACTTGAAGGTGAACCCCGGCCAGTTCTGGGTATTCTTGCCGGACGCCGTCGTGTACCAGCCGTCGCATCCCGTCGCCCAGACCGTCGTACCGAGCTGTGCCTGGATGTCGGCGTTGTAGGCGTCCTCCACGTCTTGCCGGACGGTGAGCCACCGGCCTGCGCTGCGATCGATCTCCCGCACCGCGTCGACGATGTACGCGAACTGCGATTCGAGCATGTAGACGATCGAGTTGTGCGACAGGTTCGTGTTGGGCCCGTACAGCATGAAGAAGTTCGGGAACCCGGCCACCGCGATGCCCAGATACGCCTGAGCGCCGTCGCGCCACGCCTCGTTCAAGTCTTCGCCGCCGAGCCCGGTCACCGTCATCGGCGCCAGGAATTCGGTGGCAGCGAACCCCGTACCCAGGACGATGGCGTCTACCTCGTGCAGCTTTCCGTCTACTGTCACCACACCGCTGGGTTCGATGCGCTCGATACCGTCCGTGACGACGTCGACGTGCTCGCGGACGAGAGCCGGGTAGTAGTCGTTCGACATGAGGATCCGCTTGCACCCCATCGGATCCGTCGGAGTCACCTTGCGACGCAGCTCCGGGTCCGCGATCTGCTTCTTCAACGACCTCAGATACCGCTTCTCGAAGACGCTGATCAACAGCCGGCCCGACTTGGAGCCGTTGAACCCCAGCCCACGCGGCTCCAACCACGCGTACGTCGCGAGACGCGACGCCTTCAGCAGTGTCGGGAATCGTTTGAACGCCGCGATCACGCTCCGCCGGTACGGGTAATCGGGTTTGTCGATGACGTGCGGCGCGTGCCGCTGGAACAGTTCCAGACCCGCAGCGCGATGAGCGATGTGCGGGACGAACTGGATGGCGGACGCGCCGGTCCCGATCACCGCGACCCTCTTGCCTTCGAACTCGTAGTCGTGGTCCCACGTCGCCGAATGGAACATTGTCCCGGAGAAGCTGTCGATGCCGTCGATCCGCGGGTAGGCGGGACGACTCAGCTGGCCGGTCGCTGCGATCAGTATCTGCGCGCGATGTGTCTGCTCGCCGTTCAGCTCGAGTTCCCATTCGCCTGCCGACTCGTCGAACGTCGCGTTGAGGACCTCGGTGCCGAACCGGATGTTTCGGCGGAGATCGAAACGGTCGGCGCACTCGTTCAAGTATCCGACGATCTCCTGCTGGCCGGCGAACCTCCGTGACCAGTCGGGTTTCGGCGCGAACGAGAACGAGTACAGGTGCGACGGCACATCGCATTCGGCTCCCGGATACTCGTTGTCGCGCCACACTCCCCCGACGTCGTCGGCCTTCTCGAAGATGACGAAGTCGTCGTAGCCGGCCTGGGTGAGCTGTGCGGCCATCCCGATGCCGCCGAATCCGGTGCCGATAATGGCGATCGTCGGGCGCGTATCTGCTGTCATGCCCTCACGGTATAACCGCGGCCGCGCGGTCGGCAGGTGCACGACGGCGCAAGAGTTACTCGTTTCGGCAACCCTCAGCGGCCGGTGCGATGCCGCACGTACTCGGCGGGACCGCAGCCGTGCCAGCGGTGGAAGGCCTGCGAGAAGCTCGACACCTCGACATAGCCCAGCCGCTGCGCGGTCTCGGTGACGGTGAGTCGCCCGCTCACCAACATCTCCTCGGCGAGTCGAGAGCGCATCTCCTGCAGCAGACCGCGATACGAGGAGCCCTCGGCCGCCAGCCGGTGACGCAACGTCCGGGTGCTCATCGCGAGAGCGCGCGCCGCCTCGTCTGCGGTCGGCGGTTTCGCCGGGTCGGTCGTCAGCAGATCTTGGACCCGTGCCGCCAGCCCCGACCGTGCCGCCCGCGTGCGCAGCAGGTCGCGGCACTGCGCCTGCGCGAACGCCGCCGCCTGCGCATCGGCGCGCGGCAACGGCTCATCGATGACCTCTCGCGGCAGACGCAGCAGCGTCTCGTCGCACCCGAACACGGGACGCGCGTCGAACACCTCGATGTACGGCTCGATGTGGTCGGGTTCGTCGAAGGCGAACTGGATCTCGAGCGGACGATCCGCGTCGGCGACGAGGTCGCGCGCGATCGTGCGCACTGCGGCGAGGTCCCGTTCAACGACGAATCGTCGCACAGCCGCCGGCACGTCCGGGACGGTGAACACCAGCTCGAACCGGTCGCCAACGTCGCGTGGCTCGATGCGCGAGAACGCAAACGTCAGGTCGAAGTAGCGCAGCCCGACCTCCACGGCGCTCCGCAGAGTCGGGCTGCTGATCAGCGCGAACCCGAAAATCCCGTACGTCGTCAGCTGGTAGCGAGCACCGGCCCGCACGCCGACGCCGGTGCGGTCGCCGAGCGCGTCGACGAGGTTGCCGACGACGACGAGTTCCTGTCGGAGCTGAACTTCCGAGTCGGGTCGCGTCACGACATCGACGTCGAGCCCGGTGCCGGCGAGCGTCTGCTCATCGGACAGCCCGGCGTCTCGGGCGAGGCCCAGCAAGACGAGGACTCCCGCCGACGACCGCGGGATGCTCCAATCCATGGTGGCCGACGGTCAGCGCATCACGGCGGGCGTTCCGGAGCGCCTGACCTGTCGACGTCGGCCGCCCGTCCACCCGAAGTAGCAGGCCGTCACGATGATGAACCAGATGGCGCCGACGACGAGGGCGATCCGACCGTCCTCGTTGAAGAACAACAGCACGACGACCATGCCGAGGAACGCGAGCGCGACCGTGGAGCTGACCATGCCGCCCGGGACGGGATAGCCGGAGTCGGGCAGATCCCCGGAACGGACCTTGAACCGGTACCGCATCTGACACACGATGATCGTCGCCCACACGACGACGATTCCGACCGTCGACACGGACGTGATGTAGGTGAACGCGTGCTCCGGGTCGATCACGTTGACGACCACGCCGATCACCATGACGACGGCGCTGAGCACGATGCCGGTGACCGGTACTTGACGGCTCGACAAGTTGGCGAGGGCGCTCGGTGCGTCGCCGCGCTGCGACAGCGATCGCACCATGCGTCCGGTCGAGTAGATGCCCGAGTTGCACGAGGACAACGCTGCGGTGAGCAGGATGAAGTTGACGATGCCCGCCGCGCCCGGGATGCCGATGTATTGGAACACAGCGACGAACGGGCTGGTGCCCTCGTGAAAGTCCTTCCAGCTACGGACCGACAGGATGACAAGGAGCGAACCGACGTAGAAGATGCCGATGCGAAACGGGACCGAGTTGATGGCGCGGCGGAGGGTGACGCGCGGATTCTGCGCCTCACCCGCGGTGACGCCGACGAGTTCGACACCGACGTAGGCGAACATGACGATCTGCAGGCTGAGCAGCGCGTTGGTGAATCCGGTTGCGAAGAAGCCGCCGTCGCTCCACAGATTCGTCACCGACGGTCCGGCGTCCGGCCCCAGCCCGGAGATCGGGAGCAGCACGCCGATGCCGATGATGATCATGCCGAGGATGGCGGTCACCTTGATCGCCGAGAACCAGAATTCGGCGCGACCGAACAGTCCGACGGAGATCAGATTCGCGCCGAACAGCACGATGAGCGCGACGAGTGCGGTCACCCATACCGGGATCGCCGGCCACCAGTAGTTGATGTACTTGCCGGCCACCGTGATTTCGGCCATGCAGGTGGTGACCCACACTGCCCAGTACGTCCAGCCCTGGCTGAAGCCCATGAACCGACCGAGGAACTCGTCGGCGTACTCGCTGATGCCGCCGGAGATCGGGCGGTAGAGCAGGAGGTCACCGAGGGATCGCATCACGATGAAGATCGCGAGACCTGCGAGGGCGTACGCCAGGATCAGGGCCGGGCCTGCCTTCTCGATCGCGCCGCCCGCCCCGTAGAACAGGCCGGTGCCGATGGCTCCGCCGATGGCGATCATCTGCACGGTGCCGGACGTGAGGCCTCTCTGGTAGCCCTCGTCGACGCTCGTGTCGTCGACCTTGTCGGCGCTCTGCGGTGTAGACGTCACCGGCGTTCCTCTCTGGGTATGCGTTGTGCAGCGGGAGTGAATCTACTCTCGTCGTGTATCTCGCGTGTTACCTGGTTCACGTAGAAACCGATGGACGACTTACATCGACCTGGGGCGTACGGGTGCTGCGGCAGCGAAACCTACACCGCAGGGGGCCAGCATCGGGCTATCGGCGGTCGTGGCGCCTGAGCGGTGTAGGTACGTGACATCGCGGGGAGATATCCTCGCGACGCTCAGAGCCGCCGGGTGATCACGATGAGGCTGCCAGCGACCGCATTCGTTCGACGAGGACGTCGAGCCAGCCACCCACATTGCGGCGAGCGTCGACGGTGTCCGGGTATCGGCATCGCAGATGCAGGCCAGCGTCGTCGAGGATGAACCACAGCATGACGCCATCGGTGCGGATGACCGCTCCGACGTACTGCGCGTCGATCGTGTGCGAGTCGATCTGTACCGGGAGACGCCGGAGGTCGAGCCATGAGATCGCGAACATGCCTGCTTTCTCCGGCATGTCGCCACCCCACGCGTCCAACACGTCGCGCAGCGGCCACGAACCGAGGCGCACCGCCTCGCGGATGGCGTCGGCGCTCGCCGCCGGATCCGGGTCGGCCGATTCGAGCACCGAGTTCGTGATGAACCAGCCGACCGACTCGTGCCAGGTGTCCTCGTATCGGCTGTGCACCGGAAACACGGCGCGCAGCGGGGCATCCGCGAGGTCACGGGTCACCGCGGTCATCACCGACACCGCGAGCGACAACGTCGACACTCCGTCGGCACGCGCCTGCGCGGAGAACGTCGCACTTTGGTCGACGTCGAACACGTCACGCACTTCGACGCGCTCGGGTTGAGGCTCGGCTGGCCCCAACTGCAGCGGGAATCGAGGCATCACACCGCCGCCGGCTGTCAGGATCTCCTCCCACCGGCGGTGCACGTCGGAGGGAGCCGTCGGGCGCTCCGCGAGCGCACGCGTGTGATCGACGAACGCAGCAGCGGCCGGCAGCGACGGGCGCCCGCCCGCGGTGATTCCGGCGAGCAGATCTCGGGCGACGACGAGCATTGACCACATGTCCACGTGCGAATGGTCGGCCGCGACGACGACAGTCGACGACGTCGCCGTCTCCAATACGCACAAGCGGTGCGACGGCGAAACGTACGGCGAGCACGCGGTGTCGAGGACGTCGCGGAGAGCCTCGTTGACCGCCTGCCCCGGCCCGATCGGGTGCTCGACCCAGCCGCCCGGAGCGATGTCGACCTCGAACAGCCGCGGTCCGTCGTCGCCCGGGGCGAACACCGTCCGCAGCGTGTCGTGGCGATCGATCACGGCGAGCCACGCCGACGCGAGAACCCCACGGTCCACCGGCCCGTCGAGGCGGAACGAGAGCGCCATCCACGAACCTGGCCGATCCCCCGCTCCGACGTGTCGCCGCTGGTCGAACGAGACCGGCTGCTCGGTGCCGCGGTCGCCGACACGCACGTCGTACCCCCACAGCCTGCCGAACGGCAGTCGCAGGTGGCCGACGTTGTCCAGACGCATGCCGGTGTACGCTACGCCCCATCCCGATCGCCGCAACTCCAGGAGAGACCCGTGCCCACGTTCGACGTTCCCGGAGCCCGGATCGCGACCCAGTTCAGCGACGAAGGTGGACGGGCCGTCGTCCAATTGCACGGCCTGACGTCGAGCCGGTCACGTGACCGTGTGCTCGGCATGGACCTCGGTCGCGGCCTGTCCGGGACACGCCTGCTGCGGTACGACGCGCGCGGCCACGGCGAGTCGACCGGTGCCGCGGCGCCCGACGACTATCGGTGGACGAATCTCGCCGACGACCTCCTGCGGCTCCTCGACCACTGGTTCCCCGGCGAGCGGGTCCACGGAGTCGGGCCGTCGATGGGCGCCGGCACCCTGCTGCATGCGGCAGTCCGCGAACCCGAAAGATTCTCGAGCCTCACACTGATGGTTCCCGCGACGGCATGGGCCACCCGAGGTGCCAAGGCCGAGGAGTATCGACGGTCAGCCGACATCGTCGAGCAGGAGGGGCTCGCGGCGTTCGTCGCCTCGGGAGCCGACAGCCCACACCCTCCGGCGTCGGCGGACGCACCGCCGACCCTGCCCGCTGTCGCCGAATCGCTGCTCCCCTCAGTACTGCGGGGCGCCGCGCTCAGCGACCTGCCACCGCTCGACGACATCACCGCGATCGCCGTGCCCACGACGATCCTCGCCTGGATCGACGACCCCGCTCATCCCCTCTCGACCGCACAGGCACTCGTCGAGACACTGCCGAACGCATCGCTGACCGTTGCCCGCACTCCTGCCGATCTGGCGCAGTGGCCATCGCTTCTGCACCATTCACTGTTCTGATCGGCGGCGCGCGGGTCGAATGTGGGCCTGCCGCGAAGCTGCTGAACCCGGTGTCCAGCTCGTAGTACGCCCGGTCGATATTCTCGACCCATGAGCTTCACTGGATTCCCCGAAGCGGCCCTCGACTTCTACGACGACCTCGAGATCGACAACAGCAGAGTCTTCTGGGACGCGCACCGCGACGTCTACCGCGATGCTGTCGCCGCGCCGATGACCGCTCTCACCGCCGAGTTGGCCGACGAGTTCGGCGACGCGAAGATCTTCCGCCCATACCGTGACGTGCGATTCTCGAAGGACAAGACACCGTACAAGACCCACCAGGGCGCCTTCGTCGCCGTCGCCCCGGCAACCGGCTACTACGTCCAGATCGGCGCCCCCGGGGTCCGCGTCGGGGCAGGCTTCTATCACGCCGAACCTGAACGCCTGGCCTTCCTGCGCCGCGCCATCGACGACGACCTGCACGGCGCCGAGCTCGAGAAGCTTGTTGACGGACTCCAGCGACGAGGCTGGGAAATCGACGGCGACCGGCTCAAGACCGCACCTCGTGGGTGGGCGAAAGACCACCCACGAATCGAACTCCTCCGACACCGGTCATTGATCGCCAACCGCGACTACGGCTTCGAGGGAATCATCCACACCCCCGATCTCGTCGACGAGATCCGCGCACACTGGAGACAGACACGGCCGCTCCTCGACTGGCTCGTCCAACACGGCGGATGAGCGCGTTCGCCGCGCTCGCGGCGGGCCGACGACACTGGGGCGGGCTCCGAGACGACGGAACCGTCACCGCAGTGGGCGACGGCCGCGCGGGCGAATGCGCTGTCGGCGACTGGACCGACGTCGTCGCGATCGCGGCAGGCGCCGTCCACGCTGCGCGCAACACCGGCCGCTCGCACACCGTCGGACTCCGAGACGACGGAACCGTGGTGGCGACCGGATGGAACGACGACGGCCAGTGCGACGTGGCCCACTGGACAGACGTGGTGGCGATCGCGGCGGGTTGGCGGCGGACTATCGGCGTCCGCGCCGACGGGACCGCCCTAGCCGCGGGGCGCAACCGCGAACAGCAGTGCGCCGTTGACGACTGGCGTGGCGTCCTCGCCGTCGCGTGCGGCGACTGGCACTCGGTCGGACTTCTCGCCGACGGATCCGTTCGCGCCACTGGAAACGACACCAGGCGACAATGCGACGTCGGACAGTGGCGAGACGTAGTCTCGGTGGCGGCCGGGTCTGTGCACAGTGTCGGGCTCCGACGCGACGGGACCGTCGTCGCGGCAGGCCGCGGCCCTACGTGCGAAGTCTCCGAATGGACGAACGTCGTCGGTGTGACCGCGGGCAGCCACCACACGATCGCACTACTCGACGATCGAACGGTCGTGGCCGCCGGCGCCGACGAACAACATCAATGCGACGTCGAGCAGTGGCAAGACGTCGTCTCGGTGGCGGCCGGGTCGACGTTCACGGTCGGGCTGTTGCGTGACGGCTCGGTCGCAACCTCTGGCGAATTCTGACCCCCACTACTGCCGCTGTGCTCAGCGCCGTCGGACAGCCATCCGACCGCCGAACCGCGGCGCGAACGCGACACCGCGCGAATGCAGCGCCTCGGCCCTCGCGGTCGACGGCTCGATGCGGAACTCACGCAAGACAGTCCGCACGACCACATCCATCTCCATCGTCGCGAACGCCGCACCGATGCACCGTCGTGTGCCGCCGCCGAACGGCAGCCAGGCAGCGGACGGCGTGCTCCCGACGAACCGGTACGGGTCGAAACGCGCGGGGTCGCGGAACTGTTCGCTGTCGTCGTGCAGCAGCGAGATCGCGACCATGGCGTTGTGTCCGCGCGGAATCCGCCACGGTCCGATCTCCAGATCGTCGGCGACGACGTGTCGTCCCGCAAAGTCGATGACTGGTCGCGACCGCTGCGTCTCCAGGATCACCGCGTGACGGAGTTCGTCGCCGTCGCCTTGAGCTTCGACCGCCAGGTCGTCGAGGATCGGCCGATGACGTTGAATCCGTTCGAACAGCCACGCAAGAGTGGTCGCCGTGGTCTCGTGACCGGCCGCCAGGAGCGTGAGCAGCTCGTCGGCGATCTCGTCGTCCGTCATCACGCTGCCGTCGTCGTAGGTGCTCTGCAGCATCAGCGCGAGGATGTCGTCCCGGTCGGCCAGATCCGGGTCGCTGCGCGCCTCTCCGATCACTCGGAGGATCGTCTCCTGGTACCGCGCGCGACGGAGACGCAGGTGCACATTCGGGTCGACTCTGCTTAGCGCGCGAGGCAGATCCGGCATCGTCGCCGACCGCGATCCGGCCGCCACCAGATCCGGAAGTTGCGCACGAAGATCGTCGAAATCGTCGCCGTCGGCACCGAACACCGCTCGAAGGATCACGTTGAGGGTTATCCGCATCATCGGCTCCAGGGATGCGAAGCGCTTCCCGGTCGGCCATGTCGCGATCTCGCGCTCGGTCTCCTCTTCGACGATCTGCTCATAGGTGCGGATCCGCTTGCCGTGCAACGGCGGCGTCAACAGCTTGCGGCGACGCCGATGGTCGGTGCCTTCGATCGCGAAGATCGAGCCCGAGCCGAGCACGCGGCCGAGGTTCGGCTGGACGTTGATCGTCTTGGCACCGGAGGTGAACAGTTGTTTCGCCATCGCGGGGTCGGAGATCACTACGAGGTTCCCGAACACCGGAACCTCGAGCTCGAACACGGGGCCGTAGCGGGCTCGGCACGCGCGGAGCACTCCGCGGCGGGCGGCGAGAAACCCGACGCCCTGAAGCCACGTCGGCAGCGGCACTTTCGGCGGCAGCGCCGAGGTCGACGACTGCTGAGGGACTTCGGTGGTCATCAGGCGGTCTCCGTTCACTGGTACGACACCGTACCAGTAGACGGTACGCTGACGTACCACCGGGGGCAAGGGCCTATTCTGGAGACGTGACATCGACCAGCGCCACCGACGGAATCGCGGACACCGACTTTCAGGCTCGATCCCGCCTCCTGTCCGCGATGAGCGAGTGCGTGGCACGCCTCGGGTACCGCGCGACGACCGTGGCCGACGTCGTCCGGGTGGCCCGCATGTCGCGCCGGTCCTTCTACGAGCACTTCACCGACAAGTCCGCCTGCTTCGTCGCCGTCCTGCGCGGAGCGAACGACGAGATGATCGACGCCGTCGCCGACGCCGTCGACGCGTCCTCCCCGTGGACCGATCAGGTGCGACAGGCCGTGACCGCGTACGTCGAACTGAGCGAAGCGCGCCCGGAACTGACGTTGAGTTGGATCCGGGAACTCCCCGCACTCGGCGAGCCCGCGCAAGAACTCAAGACCGAAGCAATGGACGCCTGGATCTCCCTGTTCGTCGTTATCACGTCGACGCCGAGCGTCGCCGCAGACGGGATCGAGCCGGTCTCCCGGATCACCGCGATCATGATATGGGGTGGAATCAGGGAGTTGACTGCCGACTCCGTCGAGAACGGGACGCCACTGTCGGCGATCATCGAACCCACCACCCAGGCGTGTATCGCGCTGATCGCCGGCAACACCGCCCGCTGAGTCCGACCGATTCCAGGGCGCGACGGCGGAGTGGACGCCGTCCTCGACCGGTGCGATCAGCGGGAGGCGATGAGGGCGGCGACTTCGGCCAGTGAGTACGGCGGCTCGTCGTCGTGGCCGCGGTAAGCGACGAAGCTGGGTTGGAACGGCGGATACTCACCGATGAATCCGCCTGCCGCACTGAATATCTCACCGGTGACGTCGGCAGCGAGGTCGCTCGCGAGATAGGCGTAGAGCGGAGCGACGTACTCGGCGGGCGCAGGTTGGAGCGCGACATCGCGCGTCCCCTCATCGAGCAGCCCCCGTTCGTGCAGATCGTCGATGTGGGCGCGGTAGTCGTCACCCGACGACAGCCGGGTCTTCCCGCCGGGGCAGACGACGTTCACCCGAACTCCATTCGGCCGCAGTTCCGCGGCCAGCGCCATGGCGAGACTGTTAACCCCGCCCTTTCCCGCCGGGTAACCGATACCGCCGAACATGCCGGACGACGCCGCCGATCCGGTGAGTACCACGGCGCCCGCTCCCTGCGCGACGAGCAGCGGCGCCGCCGCCCGGGCGAGCTCAAACGAGCTGACGAGGTGAACGTCCAGTTGCGCGCGGAACTCGTCGGTCGTCGCCGTCAGGATCGATGAGCCTGCCGGTTCTGCGGCGCCCGCACAGTTGATCACGATGTCGACCCCACCGAACTCGACGACGGCGGCGTCGACCATCGCCTGTGCAATCGCGTGGTCCGCAGCACTCCCCGCCACGGGGACGGCGACACCACCCGCGGCCGACAGTTCAGTGGCGGCAGCCAGCGCGACGGCCTCCTCCCGACCGTTGACGATCACCGAAACACCCTCGGCCACCAGAGCTTTCGCCACAGCCAGCCCGATGCCACGACTCGAGCCCGCGACGACGGCCCGCTTGCCGCGCAGTACCGAATCGGTCGGCGTCACCACATCGGCACGGGCGTCTGCCCGATCGGGTACCAGCCGGGAAGCGGCCCGTCAGCGTTCAGAACGCGGTCGATCCGGCCCTGCAGGCCCGGGGTGATCACGCCGTCGGTGAGCATCTCCGCGAACAGCGCGGTGACGTTGCCGTAGTCGAAGAAGTCACGCTGCCAGCCCCACTTGAAGTCGCCCGCGTACTTGAACCAACTGCCTTGCACACCGTTCAACGCGTAGTGGGTGCCGTCGGCACGAGTGGCCTCGTTGATCTGCTTCCACAACCCGATCATGTCGCCGGTCTGTTCGTCGATCACCCACGACTGATACGGGTACGTCCACCCGTCGAGCCCGTCCATCTCCAAGCCGATGGCGATGTCGCGAATCTCGTCGCGCCCCACCGCCATGAAGTCGTTCTTGGGGCCGTAGTTCCATCCGTAGGTCGCGTCCTCGGTGTAGAAGTCCGCCAGCGGACGCCAGTCGCCTGCCTTCTCCACGTCGATGTTGGCCTGCAGCCAACGCTCCTTCATCCCGTCAAGTTCAGCGCGATCGAATGCCATGGCGGCGACCAACTTCCTGTGAGTACTGGACATCTGACCCGACGCTACATTAGGTTCAAACGCAAGTCCAGACAGTTGTCCAGAAGGAGAGTCAGGCGTGTCCCTCAAGCCAGAAAACAGTTCTGAACTGTTGATCGACGGAGAATTGGTGCCCGGCTCCGCCGGCACTTTCGACGTCGTCAACCCGGCGACCGAAGAGGTGATCGGACAGGCCGCGGACGGCAGCGAGGCCGACATGAGCGCCGCCATCGCGGCCGCGCGCACCGCCTTCGACACGACCACGTGGTCGCGTGACCCGGCCTTCCGCGCCACCTGCCTCCGCCAACTACGCGACGCCCTCCTCGGCCACCTCGACGAGCTCCGCGAGATCACGATCGCCGAAGTGGGAGCCCCCAAGTTCCTGACCTCCGGGCCCCAACTCGAAGGCCCGATCACCGACCTCGGATACTTTGCCGACCTCGCCGAGAGCTTCGAGTGGGAGACCGATCTCGGACGGGCGGAACCGATGGGCATCGCCAACGACCGACGCCTACGACGCGAAGCAGCGGGCGTCGTCGGCGCGATCACGCCGTGGAACTTCCCGCACCAGATCAATTTCGCCAAGATCGGGCCAGCCCTCGCGGCCGGATGCACCGTCGTCCTCAAACCCGCCCCCGACACCCCGTGGTGTGCCGCACTCGTCGGCAAGGTCGTCGCCGAGGAGACCGACATTCCGGCAGGCGTGTTCAACGTGGTCACGTCGAGCGATCACCGGGTCGGCGCACTCCTGTCGACCGACCCGCGCGTGGACATCGTGTCGTTCACCGGGTCCACCGCGACCGGACGAAAGGTGATGGCCGCCGCGTCCGAGACGCTCAAGCGGGTCTTCCTCGAGCTCGGCGGCAAGTCGGCGTTCATCGTCCTCGACGACGCCGACCTCGCGACGGCCTGCTCGATGGCCGCGTTCAACGTCGTCACCCATGCGGGCCAGGGCTGCGCGATCACCACGCGACTGCTGGTCCCTCGCGAGCAGTACGACGAGGCGATCGGCCTGGTCCGCGACTCGATGGCCGGTCTGCAGCCCGGCGACCCCACCAAGGGTGGAACCATCTGCGGACCGTTGATCTCCGCCGTTCAGCGCGACCGCGTACTCGGCTACATCGAACTCGCCAAGACTGAGGGCGGCGTCATCGAGACCGGCGGCGGTCGACCAGCCGACAAGGAAAAGGGCTTCTACGTCGAACCCACGCTCATCTCCGGTCTCGACAACTCTGCGCGCGTCGCCCAGGAGGAGATCTTCGGCCCCGTACTGGTCATCCTCGCCCACGACGGCGACGACGACGCGATCGCGATCGCCAACGACTCGCCGTACGGCCTGTCCGGCGCCGTGTGGGGAACCGACCCCGATCGGATCAACAAGGTCGTCGACGGTGTCCGCACCGGAACTATGGGCGTCAACGGCGGCATCTGGTATTCGGCGGACGTCCCGTTCGGCGGCTACAAGCAGTCCGGCATCGGCCGCGAGATGGGCGTCGCCGGATTCGAGGAGTACCTGGAGACCAAAGCCATCGCAACCCCCGCCTGACACCCGAACCACCACCACAGAGGGAACCCCATGAGCACCAAGCGTTTTGAAGGAAAGACCGCCATCGTGACCGGCGCCGCAGGCGGCATCGGCGAGGTGTACGCACGCCGTCTCGCCGCGGAGGGCTGCCACGTGGTCGTCGCCGACCTCAACGACGAGGCGGGACAGGCCGTCGCGGCGGACATCGGCGGGCTGTACGTCCACACCGACGTCGCCGACCCCGACTCCGCCGAGGCGCTCGCCGACGCGACGATCGAGAAGTACGGACAGATCGACTACCTCGTCAACAACGCCGCGATCTACGGCGGCATGAAGCTCGACTTCCTCATCACCGTTCCGTGGGACTACTACAAGAAGTTCATGAGCGTGAACTTCGACGGCGCGCTCAACGTGACACGTGCCGTCTACGGGAGAATGAAGCCGGGCAGCGCGATCATCAACCAGTCGTCGACCGCAGCATGGCTCTACAGCGGCTTCTACGGTGTCGCGAAGGCTGGCGTCAACAGCCTCACCCAGCAACTCGCGACCGAGCTCGGCGGCTCCGGGATCCGCATCAACGCCATCGCGCCCGGCCCCACCGACACCGAGGCGACGAAGACCACGACGCCCGGCAACATGGTTGCCGAGATGGTCGGGAAGCTACCGCTCTCGCGGATGGGCACCCCCGACGACATGGCCGGGATGCTGCTGTTCCTGCTCTCGGACGACGCGGCGTGGGTCACCGGGCAGATCTTCAACGTCGACGGCGGACAGATCATCCGGTGATGAGTGGCAACGACGAGACCGTGTCAGAACCGGTCGGATTCATCGGCCTCGGCAACATGGGCGCCCCCATCGCCGAACGCCTCGCCGCCTGGCCGGGCGGACTGATCGTCAGCGACGTCCGACCGGACGCCACGATCGACGGCGCGAGGCGCGCCGAATCGCCCGCCGAGATCGCGTCCGCCGCCACCGTCATCGGAATCACCGTCCTCAATGACGAGCAGGTCCGCACCGTCGTCACCGGACCCGACGGCATCTTGGCGAGCGCACGTCCGGGCACGGTGGTCGTGATCCATTCGACGATCGGCCCGCACACCGCGGTCGACCTTGAAGCGGTGTGTGCGGCCAAGGGCGTCGCGGTCCTCGACGCGCCCGTCTCCGGCGGCGCGCAGGGCGCGAAGGAGGGCAGGCTGGCGATCATGGTCGGCGGCGACCGCGACGCCTACCTGCGGATCAAATCGCCGTACGCGCTCGTGTCCGACATGCTGATCCACGCGGGTCCGGTCGGGTCGGGAACCAAAATGAAGCTGGCCCGCAACCTGCTGCACTTCATCTCGTTCACCGCGACGACGGAGGCGTCCCGGCTCGCTGAGGCCGCAGGCATCGACCTGGTGAAACTCGGCAAGGTGGTCCGCCACACCGATGCGATCACCGGTGGCGCGGGCGCGATCATGTTGCGCGACACAACCGCACCCATCGCGCGCGACGACTTCTGGTACGACGTGTTCGACCACGTGCGCGGCCTCGGTGAGAAGGACCTCGGACTCGCTCTCGATCTGGGCGACGAACTGGGCGTCGACCTGCCTCTCACCGCACTGGCACTGGAACGATTCGCCGATGGACTCGGCGTGGGAAAGGACGACAAGTGAGCACTCCGGAGGATTCCTCGGAAAAGATCTCCCCGCAACGCCAGAAGGGCCTGGACATGATGTCCAAGGTGTACGGCTGGGAGATGAAGGACGGGCCGGGCGACTTCTTCGCCCACACCGCGGATCAGGTGTTCGGCGAGGTGTGGTCCCGTGACGGGCTCAGCATCCGTGACCGTCGCCTCCTGCTGCTGGGGGCGCTCGCTGCGACCGGACAGATCGACGTCGCCGAGATCCAGGCGGGCGCCGCGCTCGGCAACGGCGAGCTCGACGGCGACGAACTCCTCGAGATCGCCCTGTTCCTCTGTTATTACATCGGGTGGCCGCGGGGTTCGGCCCTCAACATGATGTTCGGTGGGGTCATCGACAAACATGAGAGGGCTCAACGCAAGGATTGAGTCGAACGATCGCAAGGCATGGGAAGGCAACGGATGCGCGTCCTGGTGACGGGTGCGACCGGCTTCGTCGGAGGCTGGATCGCGAAGGCAGTACACGAACACGGCCACGAGGTCCGGCTCCTCGCACGCAGCCCCGAGAAGGTCGCCGACTCGGTGACCTTCCTGGGGTTCGACCCCGACGTCGTCGTCGGTGACATCGGCGACCCCGACGCCGTTCGACGGGCCCTCACCGGATGCGATGCGGTGATTCACGCCGCCGCCGAGGTCGCGCTCCACGCGGGCAAGGCCGACGACTTGGTCCGACGCAACGTCGAGGCCTGCCGAAACGTCCTCGGTCAGGCCGCCGACCTCAGCATGGACCCGATCGTCTACGTGTCGAGTTCGGGGGCGCTCTGGGACGCGGCGGAGCCGGGCGTCGCACCGAACCTTCCGGTGCGAGGCGGACCGGACGCGTACGGACAGTCGAAGGCGGCGGGCGAACGGTGCGCGCGGGAACTCCAAGACGCAGGCCATCCAGTCGTGATCGTCTACCCGACCGCGGTGATGGGGCCGTCCGCGCACGGCCGGTTCGGCGAGGCCGGCGACGCCGTCATCACCTTGACCAGGGCGGGCGTCGTCGGACGGACGGCAGCCCTGACGATCGTGGACGTCCGTGACGTAGCCGAACTGCACGCACGCGTACTCGAAGTCGGCCGGGGTCCGCGCCGATACGTCGCGGGCGGACATCGTCTCGGCGACGCCGAACTGGCTCGATGTCTCAGCGAGATCACCGGCCGCCGGATCCGCCACTGGCCGATCCCGAACTCGATACTCGCCTGGGCTGGCCGCGTCGCCGACCGGGTGCCCGGTGTGGTTCCGCCGTTCCTGTCCCAGCTGAGCGAGGCCGCGATCGGCTACCTCGTCCACGCACCGATCCCGGACAACACGGCAGCCGAGAACGATCTGGGCATGACGTTCCTTCCGGCTGCCGAGACGCTCGCCGCTGTGTGGGACGAGCATCCGTCAGGCGGCGGCTCCCGCTGATCCGCGCGCGACGATCAACGCAGGAAGTTCTCGCGGATCTTCCGCTTGAGGATCTTGCCCGTAGCGTTGCGCGGGAACGGACCGAGGTCGAACACCACGTCGGTCGGCGTCTTATACGCGGCGAGCGATTCGCGGACGATGTCGCGGACATCGTCCGCGGTCAAGGCGAGTCCCTCGGCGACGGTGACGGCGGCGACCACCTTCTCGCCCTGTCGCGGATCGGGCACGCCGAACACCGCGACCTCGGTGAACCGTTCGGACGCCAACAGCGTGAACTCGACTTCCGCGCAGTACACGTTCTCGCCGCCGGTGATCACGATGTCCTTCTTGCGGTCGACGACGTAGACCAGACCATCGGCGTCGACGTATCCGAGATCGCCTGTGCGGTACCAGGACCCGTCAAGCACCGCGGCAGTCTCTTCTGGACGGTTGAGGTAGCCGGCCATCACCTGGGGGCCGCGGATCTGAAGTTCACCGGTCGCGCCCGGCCCGTCGAGGGCCTGGCCTGCCGCGTCCACCACACGCACCTCCATCACCGGGCTCGTCGCCCCTGCGGTGTTCGGATGGGTCGCGAGCAGGTCGCCGCCCGCCGTGCACACGCTGGCGGTGGTCTCGGTCATCCCCCACCCGACGCCGCGGGCAGCGTTGGGCATCACTCGCTCGATCCGACTCACCAGGTCGGGCGGTGTCGCCTGGCCCGCGGGCGAGACGTTGATCAGGGTTCCGACTTTCTCGGCGGGCGGTTCCGCGGACAACAGATCGATGATCACCATCGGCGGTCCGGCTAGCATCGACAGCTTGTACTCGTCGATGAGTTCGATCGCCGCGTCCACGTTCCAGCGGGGCATGATCACCGCGAATCCGCCCGCAGACATGGTCGTCAGCAACGATGCCAACCCCGATGTGTGAAACAGCGGGAAGATCAACAGCGCTGAGAGTTTCGGCATCAATCCGCGGAGCGCCTCCGGCTCCATTCCGTACTTGCGCGCGTTGAGAGCGATATTCGACTCCTTGATCACGCGCAGATTCACGACCAGGGTGCAGATGTTCCTATGGGTCAGCAGCACACCTTTGGAACGTCCGGACGTCCCGGAGGTGAACAGGATCCATGACACCGAATCGGGGTCGGGCACTTCTCGTGCGGCGATCGGCTCGCCGCCGGCCAGTAGGTCGTCGTAGCGACACGCGGGCGCGGACGGCAGGTCCCCGTCGCCGACGACGACGAGGTCGGTTTCCTTGTCCCGCGTTCGGATCTTTGCCGCGCGCTCGTCGTCGGCGACGATCACGACGCACGCGGCGTCGGCTACGGCACCGGCGAGTTCGCCTTCGCTCTCGCGGCCGTTGAACAGCACGGCGATGGCCCCGCACCGTCCGATGGCGACGAGCGAGACGACGAAGGCCATCCGATTCTTCATCGCGATCCCGACGCGGTCTCCGTCGGCCACACCGTGGTCACGAACCAACGATCCGGCGAGCAGCCCGGCCGCGTCGGACACCTGCCGATAGGTGTACGAGACGCCGTCTTCGACGAACAGCGTATCGTCGGCGTACTCCGAGACGGCTTCGGCGAACACTTCGTCGAAGCTCGTCGGTGTGTCGCGGTAGACCCGCATCGTCTCGCCGCCGACCACCGTGTCGATCACCGCGAACGGCCCGTCGGGACCGGTCAGTTCCGCTTCGATCTCGCGGTAAGCGGCTACCGATTCGTTGGCTGTTGTCACGAGTAGGACCTCCGGGTCGATTCTCCAGGCACGGCAAAAACTGAAACGTATTCTAGTTACACGATAACTGATGTAGCCGACGTCACTACGGAAACGTCGATTCTGTGCCGTCACACGACGCCGAGCGGCTGCTCCGTCAGCGGAGGGTCAGTCCGACGGAGCGAGGGTGCGCGTCAGAAAGTAGATCTGGTGCTCGGACGCCGCGTCGAAGTAGGGCTGTCCGGGGAAGATCCCGAAGTGGTCGCATGGGTAGTGGCGCACCTGCGCACGAGCTTTGACGCCCGCTTCGATTGCGGCGTGCGGCGGGGCGCTCCGGTCGAAGTCAGCGACCTGCATGAGTACCGGCACGGTGATGTCCGCGGCGTGTTTGTCGGCGCGGTAGCCGCCGATCTCGGTGCCGAGCGCCGCGTCGACTTCGTTGCACCACGTCGGCCCGGCGATCGCGAGGTAGTCGCCACGGTAGCCGGGCAACGTCAGTGCGCCGGGCTCACCGGGGTCTCCGACGATCGGCATCATCAGCGGTTCACGGCCTGCGAGACGACGAGCCTTGCTGCGGTACCCACGCACCGTCGACGCGGCCATCGCCGACACCGGGCCGTTCGCCAACGCGAGCCGTCCGGCTGCCAATCCGTTGACGAGCGGCGTCATCGAGACAACGGCGGCGATATCGTCGCGACCGGCGGCGACGGCGAGGACGTGCCCGCCGGACAACGACACACCCCACAGCACGATCCGCCGGGGATCGACGCCGTCGATCTGCGCGGCCGCGGCGATCGCGGCGCGGTAGTCGTCGAGCTGGTCGGCGAGTCGGACTGTCTGCCGTGGTTCGCCGTCGGACGCGCCGAAGCCGCGGTAGTCGAAGGCGAGGACGTCCACCCCCGCGACCGACAGGCGTTGCGCGAACGGCGCGAGACCCGAGTCCATGGTGCCGCCCAGCCCGTGCGCCATGACGACGACTGGCCTGCCGTTCGGCCCGGCGAGACGGTCGGTGCCCGCAGGGAAATGCCAGGCGGCGCAGCGCGTTCCCCCGCTGACGAAGGATGTCGGCGTGTAAGCGCCGGAGTCGCGTGTCTCAGGTCGAGCGGTCATGCTGTCACCGCCGTCGTCGACGCGCCGAAGCGTTCGGCTCGTGCGATGCCCGCAGGCAGTTCCCTTGTTCGCAGGTCGTGCTCGTAGATGAAGTAGTCGACCTGTTGGGTGTGGCGAGGTCGGTCCAGCATGTGCCCGGTGTACTTGTGCTGGTCGCTCACGATGACCTCGTTCATCACCTCGACCGACGGCAGCCGGTAGCGGCCGGCCGCGTATGCGCCAAGGAGGCGGGACTGACATTCGACGAACGGGAACAGGGTGGGCGTCGCCTGTGCGAAACCGATGAACACGAGATCGTCGAACCCCGGCTTGAACATGCGCTTGTACAGGTCGATGCGGTTGTGGGGAGCGCTGATGACGTCGTCGTCGAAGAACGGGAACGTGATGTTGTAGCCGGTCGCGTAGACGATCACGTCGAAGTCGCTGCTGGTCCCGTCGTCGAAGTGGACCGTCTCGCCATCGAGCCGGGAGACATTGGGTTTCGGGATCACGTCGCCAGACCCGAGTCGCAGCGGCAGTTCGACGGACTGCGTCGGATGCGCTTCGAAGAACTTGTGGTTCGGGGTCGGCAAGCCGAAGTTCTCGGGGCGTCCCGCCGACATCGGCTGGCCCCACTGGGCGATCTTCCGCTGCCACGACAACGGCACGTGCGGACTCGTCTTGTAGTACTTATCCGCGGGTCGTCCCGCGATGTACTTCGGCACGATCCACGCACCGGACCGGGTCGACAGCGTCACGTCGTTCTGCAGCGATTTCGATGACAGTTCGACGGCGATGTCGGCGGCGCTGTTGCCGAGTCCGACGACGAGAATTCGCTTACCGTGCAGGTCGAGCGGTTCCTGCGGATCGATGTAGTGGTGCGCGTGGATGGACTCGCCAGTGAACGTGCCGGGGAAGTCGGCCATCCGGGCGTCCCAGTGGTGGCCGTTGCCGACGACGAGCAGATCGAACCTCCGCGTCTCACCCTTCTGCGTGGTGAGCTCCCATCCCCCGCCGTCGAGCCGTCGAGCGTGCATCACCCCGTTCTCGAACTCGATGTTCGCGCGGAGATCGAACGCATCCGCGTAGTCGTCGAGGTACGCCTTGATCTGTGCGTGGTGCGGGAAATCCGGGTAGTCGTCGGGCATCGGAAAGTCTTTGAACGACAGCCGATGCTTGGAGGTGTCGATGTGCAACGAGCGGTAGGCGCTGCTCATGCCGTTCGGGTTGCGGAACGCCCAGTTGCCTCCGACGCGGTCAGAGACTTCGAAGCACGTGTAGTCGATCCCGTAGTCGGCCAGTATCTTTCCGGCGGTCAAACCGCTGATGCCTGCACCAATGATCGCGGTCGTCGGCCCAGATCGCCTGTCTCCCGAGCCCCTCTGTCCGGCACCCCTGTGTTCCGTCATGGCTTGCGCCCCGCCCTACGCGAGCCCGAGCTTGCCAGCGAGTTTGGCGAGGTACCCGCTCGCCCGTTCCTCACTGTCGTCGGGCACCCCGTACAGGACGGTCGTCACCCCGAGTTCACGCCACTTGTCGAGCTTGTCGGCGACCGGCTTGAAGTCGAGGACGACGATCTGCGGATCGCCTTCGCGTCCGGCGTCGACCCAGATCTGCTTGAGGAGCAGCACCGACTCCTCGATGTCCTGTTCGTTGGGCGTCGTGATCCAGCCGTCGGCACTGCGCGCGATCCACTTGAAGTTCTTCTCATTGCCCGCGGCGCCGACGAGCGTCGGCGGCCCCGGCTGCTGCACGGCCTTGGGCCACGCCCACGATGGGCCGAAGTTCACGAACTCGCCCGCGTACTGCGCTTCCTCGTCCGACCAGAGCGCGCGCATCGCTTCGAGGTACTCGCGCAGCATGGTCCGTCGCCGCTTCGGCGGGACCCCGTGGTCGGCGAGTTCGTCGAGGTTCCAACCGAACCCGACGCCGAGAGTCACGCGTCCGCCGGAGAGGTGGTCGAGCGTGGCGATGCTCTTCGCGAGCGTGATGGGGTCGGATTGAACGGGCAGCGCGACGGCCGTTCCGAGTCGGATCGTCGACGTGACCGCTGCTGCGGCGCTCAGCGACACCCACGGGTCGAGGGTGCGCATGTACCGGTCGTCGGGCAGCGACGAGTCGCCGGTCTGCGGATGCGCAGCGTCGCGACGGGTGGGGATGTGGCCGTGTTCGGGGACGTAATACGCACTGAACCCGGCGTTCTCGATGAGGGGTGCCAAGACCGACGGCGCGAGCCCTCGGTCACTCGTGAACTGGACGATGCCGAAATCCATGCTTACTCCTACGCGCCGACGACCGATGGCAGACTAATGACTGGACACTAGTCCAGTATTGTAACACGTTCTAGTACATGCGAGGGTTCAGAACGTCATCATCCGCGGTATTCAGCAACGTTCGCAGCATTCGGCGAGTGCCGCGCACGTCGCCGAATGCCGCGTCGGCTCACGACTGGGCGAACACCCGCTCGACCTGCTCGCGATCCATCTCCGGGTCAGACCCGAGAACGTACGTCGGTTCGGTGTGCGGGCTCGTCGTACCACCCGCGACGCGGCGCTGAGCGGCAGCAAACTCGGGAGCCGTCCCCATACTCGAATGGAGGCCGTTGATCGCCGTCCACACCGCAGAACGCCGGGCACGTCGCTCCACCGGGTTCGGCGGCTGGTACATCACCAGACGCGCAGCCCACGACGGCATGGTGTCGCGGATCGCCCAGTCGACCGCGGCTTGCGCCGGGTTGGTGAGGTTCGATCCGGTCGCCATCGCACTGCCGTACGTCAATCCGAGCTTCGGCAGATACTCTTCGAGACAGTCGAGAGTCTCGGCCTTCGACGTCGGTAGACCCGTGCCCCCGAGCGCGTGTCCGACGCGCACAAACTCGGCGTAGTACTCGTCGAGCGCGGCGCCGCGGAGCGGCTTCGGATGATAGATCTCATGCGCGGTCGCGATGCCCCAGACCACCGTCGCATAGTTCCACCGCAGCCAGTCCGGATCGTCGGCGTCGTAGGCGAGACCGTCGGGGCGGACCCCTTTGATCGTGTGATGCATCGATCGAACCGTGCGCGCGAGCCGTTCGGCGGTCGCCGAGGAGCCGTAGGCGGTCCCGACGAAGAACGCCAGCGAGTGCCCGAGACGGATCGCCGCCCCTTCCGGATCAATTCTGGCGACGAGCCCGTTCTCCGAGTTCTCCACGAGGCGGGAGTGATGCATGCCCATCCAGTAGATGCTCGGATCCAACCGCTCGAGGTACGACGCGCACTGGAGACCGAAGATAAGCGCGGGCGTGTGCGAGTGGACGTACCACGTCCGACTCTCCGGACCGAACCATCCGGGGTCGGCCGTCGGTGCTTCGAACTCCATCCCGCGGAAGAACTTCGACTTCACGTTCGCGGTGAAGCGTTCGTTGAGCCAGTCCCCCACGAATCGATGCGGCCATTGCACCGACACCGGGGCGACGGCGGGCAGCCCGGGGACGGACGGAAGTCTGGACGGCAGCAGGGACGGCAACGGCAGGGACAGCATCGTCGATCTCCTCATCATTCTGGCAACATCTGTACCCAGAATAGCTTCTGGATACAGATGTGACCAATAGTTCGGCGCGGACGTATGCTGGACGAGTGTCGAGCCCCACGAGATGGGCGGGCGTCCCACTCGCGGATCGTCGCGCCGAACGCAGATCGAAACTGGTCGAGGCTGCCTTCGACATCTTCGGAACCGGAGGTGAGACGGCGTTATCCGTCCGATCCGTTTGCCGCGCATGCGGTTTCAACACGCGGTACTTCTACGAAAGCTTCGCTGACACCGACGAGCTACTCGGAGCCGTCTACGACGTGACCGCGCTCGCTCTGGGCGAGGCGATCGAACGAGAGCTCGCCGACCTCCCCAGCTCCGTCCGAGCCCGCACGCGCGCGGGAATCGTCGCCGTCCTCGATTTCAGCTCGACCGATCCTCGCCGCGGACGCGTGCTCTTCACCGAGGCGCAGGCGAACCGCGTACTCGCGCAACGACGGTCGGCGACGCAGGAACTGCTGCACGAGCTCACCCTCGCCGAGACGCTCACCCACGCCCCCGATCGGCTGGTCGGCAGAATCCGTGCGGTCATGTTCACCGGTGCGATGTCGGCGCTCGTCCAACAGTGGTTGAGCGGCGATCTCGGCGACGATCTCGATGTGGTCGCCGATCACGCGGTCAGCATGCTGACGAGCTGAGGTCGGCTCGCACTACGCGCCACTCGGGGTGCACGATATTCATTCGTCAGATCGGGCCGACACCGGGAGAATGGGTCGCGTGGACGATCTGCTCATCTCGCCGGGCCCCGGTGCGCCTCATGGCCTCCGTGTACCCGCAGCCGAGTTGGTCGAACAGTTCTCCCGATCATCCGGGCCCGGCGGGCAGGGCGTGAACACCACCGACTCGCGCGTGCAACTCAGCCTGGACCTCGCGGCGACGGCGGCGCTCGACGACGTGCAGCGAGCGCGCGTACTGCACAATCTCGCGGCTCGGCTCGATGGAAGCGTCCTCATGATCGCGACGTCGGAGGACCGAGCGCAGCGCCGCAACCGTGTCGCGGCGCGGCAGCGTCTCGCCGACCTGCTGCGCGATGCCGTCGCCCCGTCCGTCTCGCGACGGGCGACGCGTCCGACGAAAGGCTCCCAGCGACGTCGGCTCGACGCCAAGGCGCGGCGCGGCGCGGTCAAAGCGAACCGACGCAAGCCGGTCGCGGACTAGCCTAGTGCCGAGTGTCGTTACAAGCCGAGTTCAGTCCGCCGTCGAGGAGGCGTGAAGACCATGGCACAGGGAGCCGACTCCACCGCTGTCCGCACCGCACTGTGGCGCGCACTGCACGTCCTGCTCGACGAGCCGCCGCACGTCGTCGACGACCTGGTCGGCGTGCAGATCGCCGACGTCGACGATGCCTGGCGGACGCGCCCGGACATGAATTCAGAGCGGACACGCACCAACCGTGCGTCGATCGTGGCGCGATCGCGGGCGGCCGAAGACACACTTGGTGACTCCGGCTCACGCCAATACGTGCTGCTCGGGGCGGGTTTGGACACGTTCGCACAGCGACAGGACGGTAACGTCCGGGTCTTCGAGATAGACGAGCCCGCGACTCAGGAGTGGAAGCGTCAGCGCCTCGACGAACTCGGCTACCTCGACTCTGCTCGCCCGATCTTGGTGCCGGTCGATTTCGAAGCAGGTCAGTCCTGGCTCGCCGAAGCGAAAGCGGCCGGTCTCGATCCGACGGCACCGACCGTCGTCGCGATGCTCGGTGTGACGATGTATCTCACGCGCGACGCCATCTCGGCGACCTTGCGCGAAGCGGCGTCGCTCGCGCCCGGGTCGGTGACGGTGTTCAGCTATTCGCGGCCGATCGAGATGGCGCCGCCTGAGGTGCGGACGATCTTGGAGGTGGCGTCACAGGGGGCCGCCGCCTCCGGCCACCCGTGGTTGTCGCTGTTGCGGCCCGACGAGGCAGCCGCACTGGCCCGGGACGCCGGGTTCAGCGACGTCTCGGTGATCACCTCCGACGACCTCCACGACCGCTATTTCGCCGACCGCACCGACGGGCTCAGTCCCGCGGGCGGAGAAGATCTCGTGGTTGCCGAGGTGTCGCGATGACCACCCGGATCGACAATATGGGGATCGTCGTCGACGACCTCGACGCAGTGATCGGCTTCTTCACTGAACTCGGTCTCGACCTCGTCGGCCGGACCACCATCGAGGGCGACTGGTCGGGACGTGTCACCGGGCTGCCCGGCCAGCGCGTCGAGATCGCGATGCTGCAGACGCCGGATGGTCACGGCCGACTCGAACTGTCGCGCTTCATCGAACCGGCCGTCGTCGCCGACCATCGACGCGCTCCTGTGAACGCGCTCGGCTACCTGCGGGTGATGTTCGCCGTCGACGACCTCGACGACACCCTCGACCGGCTTCGTGCACACGGCACCGAACTCGTGAGCGACGAAGTAGTGCGCTACGAGGACGTCTACCGCCTCTGCTACGTGCGAGGTCCGGAAGGGATTCTGGTCGGGCTCGCCGAGGAACTGGGCTCGTCGTCGCAGGCTTGACCGGTCGACGTCGGATCCGGCGACCCATAGCGGACGGTTCTCGTCCTATATGCCCTCTACCGTGAGTTCGTGGCCGCCTCCAGGCAGTCGCAGATGCTCACCGAACACGAGGAGACCGCCATGCAGTTGGCAGCAACCCGCATCATCACCGACGACGTGGACGCACTCGTCGCCTATTACGAGACGGCGACTGGGATCACCGCCCACCGAATCCACCCGTTGTTCGCCGAACTGCGCACGCCGACGGGCACACTCGCCTTCGCCAGCAGCGCCACCGCCCCGTTGCTCGGCGAGGACGTCGTGGAAGCCCACTCGAATCGCAGCGTCATCCTGGACTTCCTCGTCGACGACGTCGACGCGACCTATGCGGCTCTTCAGCAGGTCGTAGACGTGTTCGTGAACGAGCCGACCGACATGCCGTGGGGCAACCGTTCGCTTCTCGTCCGAGACCCGGACGGCAACCTCATCAACTTCTTCACGCCGGTCGCCACCGCGGCATCCGACGAATAGGCGTCAGCGATCGACGAAGACCGACATCGACGACACCGTGCATCCCGCGTATTCAAGCATCGCCAGCGCATACGACCGTCCGTCGGTCAATGTCGCAGAGACGGTGTGACCTGCTGCAATGATCTTGCCGACTCGCCAGCCTGCGAGATGCTCGCCGAACTCGGCCGGCGAGTGCACGTCGTCCACGCCGAAGCGGAGCGCAGCGGACTCCGCGAGCACCGCGGCAGCATTCGCGGAGTCGCCCGCGGCGAGCGCTGAGAGCAATTCGGCGGCCCGCCGTTTGGTACGGCCGCCGACGCCGACGAATCCGCGTGCGAAGCCTGCGGTGCCGGCGAGCCGCTGATTACGCAGCAGACCGACCGTGAGTCGGCGCGACACAGCCGCGGCTGGCAACCCTTTGCCGATGAGCTGACCGACCATCGGCACCAGCTCCCAGTGTGCATAGAGTCCGTCGATCCGCGCATCCGCAGTCATCGCGTACCGCAGATGCGCGGGCACCGACAGAGTCACCCGGTCGCTCATCTGAATCTTGAGTGTGACGTCGCGAAGCACGGTGGATCCGCAGACGATGTCCTGGTGCACCTGGAAGGTGATGTCGTTGGGCGCGATGAACGTGTCGTAGAAGCGCGACAGTTGTGCACGGCCCCGATGCGGCGCAGAGCCGACCGGATCGTTCACGATCGCGGACGGCGCGAACAGGGACAGCCAGCGATCCTTGTCGTGCTCGGCTACCGCGGCGGGCGACGCGTCGACCGCGGCCAGCAACTCCCGCCTCGTTGGCATCCTCGGCCATCCTCCATCAACTTAGAACCTGTTCCAATTCTATCAGCGATCCCCCGGTCGCGAATGGAGGCGAGGGCTGAGGGGTGCGACGATCAGCCGGAGCCATTCACTGTTTGTACTTCGCGTCGGTCGGCTCCACCCACTGTACGAGTTGGTAGATGACAGCGTTAGGGTCGGCCATTTGAAAATACCGTTCACCCCACGGCTCGGTCTCAATCGGCGTGACGACGTCGACACCCTCGCTTCGTAGCCGTACATACTCGGCGTCGATATCGTCGACCGTGAAGACAACGAGAATCCCGTCGGCTCGCCCCGCAACCGATTCCGGCTTGAACGTTGGCAACCCCGCCCGGAGATAGACGAGGTTGACACCGGCCGACTCGTGGGCCAGCGAACAGAAGCCGTCCGCGGCCATTGCCACTGTGAAGCCAAGATGCTTCCGCAGCCATTCGGCCGAAGCCTCGACATCTGAAACGTTCAGCGAGATGGCAGTGCTGGTGATGTGCATGTCGGCCCCTGTCTACTCACAACCCTTTGCCGTACACCGTACAGGGTACGTGGGAGTGTCGAGCTCACGAACGTCGAATCCCTTCCCCGAGACCGGTCCACAGTCACGCCTTGACGGGCTCGGGCATATAGTCACCCCAGGAGCTGGCTTCGGTTCCCCAATGATGGGAGACCGGATGTCCGGTACCACTCGATCGTCCGTTGCTGTTTCTGCCGTCTCGTCTGACGAGGCTCCACCGAGCAACCGGCCGCTCACTCTCGGGTTGCTGGCAAGCTCGACGATGGAGAACGAACGTCGACTGCCGATCCATCCCCACCACCTGGACCGGATCGACCCGGACCTTCGAGCGCGCATGATCGTCGAACGCGGTTACGCTGCCGAATTCCAGCTGGAACCCGAATATGTCGAATCCCGCGTGGGCAGCGTCGCGGAGCGCGCGGACGTGATCCGATCCGCGGACATTCTGCTTCTGCCCAAGCCGCAGGCGACGGACGTGGCCGCAATCCCCGAAGGCGGCGTCCTGTGGGGATGGCCCCACTGCGTGCAGGATCCCGAAGTCACGCAGACGGCGGTCGACCGCCGACTCACGCTGATCGCGTTCGAAGCGATGAACCACTGGACCCACCGCGGTGACTTCAATCTGCACGTCCTCCACAAGAACAACGAACTCGCCGGTTACTGCTCCGTACTGCACGCGCTGAGCCTCAGAGGCTCGACCGGTGATTACGGGCCACGCCTCAGCGCTGTCGTCATCGGCTTCGGCGCGACGGCACGAGGGGCTGTCACCGCGCTCAAAGCACATGGAATCCACGACATCCAGGTCCTCACGCAGCGTGACGTCTCGGCAGTCGGCTCACCGATCCACAGCGCACACATCACCCAACTCAACACCGACGACGGACCGACCCACCTCAGTACAATCTCCACCGACGACGGCAACGTGTTCCTCCCGACCTTCCTCGCATCGCACAACATCGTCGTCAACTGCACGCTCCAGGACGTGGCCGCGCCGTTGACGTATCTGCGCACCGAGGACCTGGCGGAGTTCGCCGCAGGCAGCCTCATTATCGACGTCTCATGCGACGAGGGGATGGGATTCGAATGGGCGAAGCCCACGGGTTTCGACAACCCGATGTTCACTGTCGGCCAAGGAGTCAACTACTACGCCGTCGACCACAGCCCGTCGTACCTGTGGGACTCGGCTACGTGGGAGATCAGCGAGGCGATACTGCCGTTCGTCCGCGCAGTCATGGAAGGACCGGACTCCTGGGCCGCAAGTCTCACGATCGCGCGCGCCATCGAGATTCACGATGGTGTGATCAAGAACCCGAGCATCCTACAATTCCAAAACCGACGACCGGACTATCCGCACGCCTTCGTGGAAGGCGCCTAGCACTGCGTGCCGACCGCGACGGGGCAGTCGGCGCTCGCGAACCTACACCGCCTGTGGCGCACACTTGTCTATAGACCACCGTATGGCCTGAGCGGTGTAGGTCATACGTCATGCAGGCCGGGCTCGTCATTCAGGCCGAGCTCGGCGACCAGGCCAAGTTCGTCGACCACCTCAGCGACGCGGACGCGGTCTGCGGCGCCGAGGCCCTGGATCGGTAGGGGCAGGCACCGCCGCGGGGCAAGGCCCAGCTGCTCGGCGATGGCCGCGACCACCCGCAAGCTCCCTCCGAACTCACTGAACAGCGACCACAGAGGTTCGAGGCGGGCCGACTCCGCGAGCGCCTCATCGGCCCGGAACTGTTGCGCGGCACGGGTTATCGCCAATGCAGGATCCGGCAGGGTGCCGCCGATCACGGAGTACCAGGCATCGCATCCGGCGTTGAGCCCAGTGGCCGCGAAGGCGTCGCCGGAGACGCCGATGGTCACGTGCTCCGGGATCACCGCGCGGATCGCTGCCACGTGGTCAGCGGCCCGCTTCGGATCGGCGGGCACAGCGGGGATCTTGATCGACGCGATGCCGGGCAGCCCGGCGATACGTGAGTAGAGGTCGACGGTGAACGAGAAGTGGGTCGTACCGGGGTTGTCATAGACGATGACCGGCAGTTCGGTGCGCTCGGTGACGGCTCGGAACAGTTCGAACACCTCGTCGTGCGTGAGCGGCTGGTAGGTCATCGGCGCGAGCAGCACGCCACTGGCGCCGGCACGCTCAGCGTCGGCCACGTTGGCCAACACGTGCGAGGTCCGCAGCGCCCCGACTCCGACGAAGACCGGCGTCGTACCCGCATACTCGACAGCGAGGCGGGCGACGCCCGCGCGTTCCTCGGGGTCGAGGAAGGCGTATGAGCCGGTCGAGCCCAGCGCCGTGATCGAGTCGACTTCTGCGTCCGCGAGCCGTTCAATCAGGCTGACGAATGCCCGCTCGTCGACCGCGTCGTCCTTGAACGGGGTGAGCGGAAATGCGCTGAGACCGGTGAACTCGGCCAATCTTGCTCCTGTTCGTTGAAGCACGTAAAGCCTACTGCTCGCGGCTATCGGCAGATCCCACCGAGCACGAACCCAGTTCGGCGGTCGTAGTCCGCCCGGGAAGGTCGGCCACCGTGCTTGAGGGCGAGCGCATTGTCGATCGTCAGCGCCTGGAAGTCTTGAGGCAGGAAACCCTGCACCAGCACACCGGCGATGTGCCCCTCTGCGACCAAGTCCGCATGGAAGTCTCCCCCGACGCGACAGAGCGCCATCAGCGGTTCCGAGTCGGGGAACTCCTGCAGCAGGACGTCGTTGACCGCTGGCAGTCGGTACTGGAGGTCCCGGATCGCCCCGACGTACGAGCAGATCCGATTGCGGACGTCCGGGACGGACCGTTGAGAATCGATGACGCCCAGCAACTCTGCGGCGACGACGTCATCGATGACTGCATCGATCAACCCGATCCGCCCGCCGAACCTGTTGAAGATGGTCGCCTTGCTCACGTGGGCGGCCTCGGCGACGTCCTCGAGAGGTGACGAGAAACCCTTCTCACGGAACACCGTCACAGCCGCGGCACGGATCTGCTCCACGTTGCGCCGGGCATCCGCGCGAAGCACCGACGACGGCTGCGCATCGATCACGCCATCCTCCTCAATTCACGAAAGTAACTTGACTCTGTTGGTCAACTTGCTACAGAATCCTACTCGAACTTAAGTTGACCCACTGAGTCAACTTGTCATCGATGGCTGCCGCGGACCCCTACCGGGATGCCACACAGCGTCAGCCCGAACGAAAGGCGCCACATCATGATCATCGTGACCGGAGCAACGGGGGTCCTCAACGGCGCCACCGTCGAACGTCTACTCGACCACGTTCCCCCAGATCGCATCGGTGTCAGCGTCCGGGACCCCGGCCGCGCCACTCACCTGAGCGAACGAGGAGTTCGCGTACGACCCGGAAGCTATGACGACCCAGATGCGCTCCGCCACTCGTTCGCTGATGCACAACAGGTTCTCCTGGTCTCCTCGAGCGATGTCACCGCCGACGTCGTCGGGCAGCACCGGGCGGCGATCGACGCCGCAGTCGCCGCCGGAGCAGAACGGATCCTGTACACCAGCGCTCACGGGACCGGCTACGACACGCCCTACCCGCCGCTCGCGATACACGCCGCCACCGAGGACTACCTCGCGGCCTCAGGCGTCGCATGGACTTCGCTGCGCAACGGCTTCTACGGCGAGCTGAGTCAACTGCTCGGCCCATGGCGGGAAACGGGTGTCATCGCCAAACCCGCCGACGGCCCGTTCTCGTGGGTCGATCGGCGCGATGTCGCAGAGGCCGCCGCAGCCATCATCACCGGCGAGTCTCCGGTCGATGGCCCCATCGATCTGGTTCTGCCCTCGCCGGTCACTCTCGCGGATTTCGCCTCGACGGCTTCCGAGATCTCTGGATTCGACGTCGAACGTGTCGTCGTCGACGACGACGAATGGGTCGCCCGTGAGATCGCTGACGGGACGCCGGAACCGGTCGCGCGTTTCACTCTCTCAATGTTCCAGGCCACCAGGAGCGGGCATTTCGCGCAGTCTGATCCTGCACTGTCCCGGCTCCTCGGAAGGAGTCCACGCAGCATCGCTGATCACCTACTCGGCGGGTGAATCCCTTTCGGCCCCTCGCCGTCGCTCCGCCGATGTGTAGGGTGACGTGATGGCGAAGCCGCGAGTGCTGCAGATCGGCATCGACCCGGGCGTCATCGACTTCTCACCGTGGCCAGGCCAAGACGCCGACGGTCTCCGAGCACGTATCGCAGACGCCGAGACGGCGCTACGCGATGCGGGGTTCGACGTCACCGTCTGCTTGGTGCCGGACGACGCCGCAGCCGCTGACTCGGCGGTGCGCGCACGACTCTCCAGTGCGGTGTTCGATGTCGTCGAGATCGGGTCGGGTTTGAGGACGTCCCACGAGTACACGACGATCTTCGAGCGGGTCGTCAACGCCGTCGCCACACTCCACAGCGGAGTACCGCTGTGCTTCAACGATTCACCAGAGACGACGCTCGACGCCGTACGTCGCGCGCTGACGCGGTGAACCAGCCCGCACTCTTGCGAGTCTATGAGCGCACGGTCTGGGGCCCGACGGTCCGTGCGCCCAGGCTGCTCACCCGGGACCGCAGGCCCCGGTCCGCGGTCACGACCACGACGTCGTTCCCCTGTGCGGTGAACTGCTCGACGACGTGCACGATGGTGTCATCGCCACTGCCGGGTGCATCGATCACTCGCACGACGTCGGAGGACTCGACGCCTCGGGCACGCCCTTCGACGACGAACACCACCACCGGGGCCGCGTTCAAGTGCAATGTGTGCCGCAGTTCGTGGGGCGAGATGGAATCACGGAGCCGCCGCGTCGCTCCAGCCCGGTCACGCCACCAGCCGTCCGGAACACTTCCGACGCAGTTGGCAGCGTCGACGATCACAGCGGTCTGAGACGTATCTGTCATGGTCACCACCCTGTCACGCATTCGAGCGATACCCCTCGCCGGCGAGCCCGTCTGTCCACGCTTAGTCGTGCGGTGGATACGTCACCACACCGTCGACGTCGACGGAAGGCGCTGCGCCCCATTGGCCGAGCACATGTGTGCGGGGGACGCCGCCGGTGACCAGATGCTCGACGCTCCAGCCCTGCGCGACAAGCGTGTTGGCAATGAGCAGGCGATGGCACCGCCACGGCATCGGCTCGCCGCACATGATCGCGACCCGGTGGGTCGTGGCGATGCTGATCAGTTCGTCAATGCCGCTGCGATAGTCGTCGGTAAGGGTGTAGTCCGCGTAGTTCTTGAAGCTCGAGTTCTGCCATGCGGCGTTGGTGTTCGGGTCGACGTCTTGGCGCCGTCGCCGACCGCCGAGCGCCGCAATCCGCCGATAGTCGATGCCGTTCTCTGGGAGCCAGATAGCCATCGTGTCCGACCCGAACTGCGGGTTGCGGCGGGACCCTGGGTGAGCTCGAACGTCGACGAGCACCTCGATGCGACGGTCGTCCAGCGGTTCGAGGAAGGCAGGGATCGGACAGGTCCAGTGTCCGATCGTCCAGATCTGACGAGGGTCTTTCACAGGACGGGCGGCTAGTCGATCCGGCGCAGCGCGCCGGACGTAGGTACGGCGACGCCGACCGCGAGATCGTTACTCATGTCCGCACGTTAGCAACCACCGAACACGCATGCTGCCGTGTCGAATGATCTGAGAGCGTGACCGGCCTGCGGCCCCACGGACGGCTGCTCCGCTGTCCGGTGCGGCAGACAGATCAACGCCTGCTCAATCCACTGTTCGGATCGTGTAGCCACGCTCGATGTCAGCGGCCGCCTGGCCCTATTTCACTAGATTTCGTAGTTCGACCCGCAGTCCGTAATGGGACTGAAGGTTGATCCAGAACCCCTCAGAGGTACTGGAGTAGGGCGCTCGGCGAAACCCTTCAATGAAGTCCTCCATCAGAACCCAGCCGCGTCGATCGCCGCGTTCAGGAAGCCGCCGAGCGGACGATTTCGGCGATGCGTTCCTCAGTGGGTTCGTCGATGGTCTCCAAGTACCACGCTGCCGGCATCAATGTTCCGTCGGATCCACCTGCGGGGATGAGCACGACCTTCTCGGTGAGAGCCAGGTTGACGCGTTCGTCGTTGCGCAGCGTCACCAGTGCAGGAGCACTCGCGGACAGCGCGTACGCGGGCATGCCGTACCAGATCCGCGGCTTCAGCCTGGGCGCAGCGGCCATGATGATCTCGTGCACTCGCTGCACGAGTGTCCGCGACGGCTCGTCCATCTTCGCGATCTTGTCGATCACCTGGGCGAGGTTCTTCTCATCCTTCGATGCCATGTCATGTCCTTTCGCCAGCCGATGTCTCGCATCGGCGGTTGAAGTCGGCGCAACGATGCGCCACACCTCATTCGGACATGTCCCGAGCGAGCGGGCCTCTCCGCAATGTTTCAGGCGGTCCGCGCCTGGAAGTGCTGTCGGCAGCTTCCGCTGCCACGCCGAGAATACCGCAGGCGCTTGCAACGGCGCGAGCTGAAGCAGTGCGGGACGGACCTCGCTCTCGGGGCTTCGGTCACACGATGAACCTGAACTCCACCGTATTCCGGCACGGAGAACCAACAGCGATGACGTTGCCTCATCTCGTGCTGAGGCGCGCGCTGAGCGAGTCCGCAATCTCGTCCGCAGCCTGCGCTGCCGTGTCGAACTCCAAGACCTCATCGGACCACGCGGCATAGTCAGCGCGACGGCGCTGCACAGCCGACCAGGTCGGCTCGCTGACGTGGGCGAGACCGCGACCCCTGCCGCTGAGCCTTCGCTGATGCTCCAGCGCATCGGAGATCATGAGGTGCACGAATTCGAGGGATGCAGCCGTACGCGCGGCCGCCGTCCGCCAGGTCTGCCGAGCCTCTTCAACTGTCGTTGATTGCATCGACGACGACATCGTGGCCGAGCCGCAGATTCTGCTCCGCCATCGCACGTGCCGTCTCGTACGCCGCGACGCCGACTTGCCGCCCTGTCGGCAATCCGCAGGCGAGAATCGACTCCTCGACTGCGTCGGTGGAAAGGTGGACCGCTCCCCCGTGTTCGCAGCGACCGATCACGGCGACGCTCGTCTAGCCGACACCGGGCAGACCGGAGACCACGACGAGGCGTCCGGTCACGCGACTACCAGTGGCTTGATCGCAGCGACCTTGTCGCGCAGCGCCCGGCGCTCCAGACGCCGATGGACACGGCAAGCTTGTTCTGCGTGATCCCGAAGCCCTCGATGAAATCCTCCATCAGGATCTCTCCCGGGTGGATCGGCTCGATCAGATCGCGCTCAGTGGTAGTCGACGAGTTCGACATTGTCCGCACCTCCCTCTCTCCAGACGAAGCAGAGACGCCATTGCGCGTTGGCGGATGCTGTGCTGCCCGCGTCGGTCGCCGACTAGGCGCTCCAGGCGGTCGCCCGCTGCACCGTCCGGTCGACGCGCTTGACGTACTGCTCATGCCAGATGCGCTCGGTGTCCTTGCTGCCGAACGATCTGATCACGACACCAGTGCATAACGGACACCGTCATTAACGCTAGACGTTAAACCGGAACTCAACCGCATTCCGGTGATTGCGGAACCTTTGGTGCTGAGGCTGTCCCTTTGCCACCATATGACTTGGAACCAAGCTATCACTCGGGGTTCTGGCAGAGTCGCGAGGGTGCCAACCGGCGCGCCACTGGACGGCTTGGCATGGCTACCCGACTCCCTCTACCGAGATGGGAGGTTTGGCCTACCGCCAACGCTGACCCAGTACGGACACTCGCCATCGTGGTTCCCCCAGTCGCAAGCGTGAGGGCCCTCGTGGTGGTGCCAGCCGCCGAAGCGACCAAGCTCCTCAGACCAGTGCTCACAGCGGATGACCTTCGGCGCGCGCTCGGGGTTGTCCTCGGTCATGAGCCCATGATCCCACTCATTGCTGGCCTCAGTCCCTAGACTCTTCATCCCCCGAGGCAAGCCCGCGGAACCGCTCGAAGAATCTGGAGAGCGCTTCGATGACCCGCTTCTTCTTGTCGCCGTGGTTGGACTCGCGGTTGAACCGTGACACTGGCTGCAAGATGCGGGTGATCTCAGTTCCCGCCGTGCGCAGCTGTCCGTCCCGGAACGCCTCATCCACGAACGACTGCGTCTCCTCCAGCTTGAGCTTGTGCGCTTCGATGAGCTCCTGAAGCTCAGCCTCGCGCTTCGCGGAGATATACGACTGCCACTGCTCATCGACCGCGCCCTGCAGCGACACCGACTCGACGAAGTCCTCGACGAGATCGCGCTTGCTTCGCAGGGTCGGGCTCGCATCGACAGCGCGCGTGATCTCGGCGCGGACTTCTTTGTCCTCTCCGTCGCCCTTCTCGGCGCGGAGCTTCTCGACGAGCATGAGGATGTAGTCGACGTTGATCTCGACCTGCTTGACGAGCTCGATCTCGAACACGACGTCCTCGTTGATGACTTCTCTGTCGCCGTCACGATCGCGCGTGAACTCATCGCGGAGCCGCAGGTAGATGCTGGTGTAGTCCTGCCGCTGTCGCTCGGTCAGTGGATCGTTGCCGTCGAAGTCGTCGAAGGACGTGAGGATGTTCTGCAGCCGCAGGATCGTGCCGAACAGCTGGATGAAGTCCTTTTGCGCCTGCTCCCCCACGATCTGCTGCCCAATTGGGAAGTGCGTGAGCAGTTCGGTGACCTTGTCGACATACTCGCCGTAGTAGTCGCCGTACGGTTTCAACAGGACGACGCCGCGGGCATCCTTGTTGCCGAACAGCTCCAGCGCAGCGTTCGTCTCTTCCTCGAGATCGCGGAAGGCGACGATGTTGCCGTAGGTCTTCACCGAGTTGAGGATGCGGTTCGTGCGCGAGTACGCCTGGATCAGTCCGTGGGCGCGCAGGTTCTTGTCGACGAACAGCGTGTTCAGCGTCGTCGCGTCGAAGCCGGTGAGGAACATGTTCACCACGATGACCAGGTCGATCTCGCGGTTCTTCATCCGCTGCGACAGGTCCTTGTAGTAGTTCTGGAACCGGTCGGCGCTCGTGTCGTAGCTGGTCCCGAACATGTCGTTGTAGTCCTGAATCGCGTCTTCCAGAAACGAGCGCGAGTCAAGGTCAAGCGCATCGGCGTCAAACGCTTCATCATCGAGGATGCCGTCAGCTTCGGCCTCGTTCGCACCGTAGCTGAAGATCAGCCCGATCTTCAGCCGCTTGTCCGGTGGCAGCTGCTCCATCTGCAGCTGGAACTGGTTGTAGTAACGGCGTGCGGCATCGATCGACGCGGTCGCGAACAGCGCGTTGAATCCGCGCACTCGTTTCCGCTCCTTGAGTGCCTCCGCCTGACGGCGGCCCCGCACTGAGTCGGCGACGTTCGTCACGACCGCGTGTTCGTAGCTCGATGAGCGCTTCGTCTTCTGATCGAAGTGCTCCAGGGTGTAGGCCACGACGTCCCGGATCCGACGCACATCGAGAAGAGCTCGCTCACGGTCGATCGCTGACACCTGTGAGTCGTCGGGGTTCCCGACCTTAATGGTGTTGATGTAGTCGATCCGGAACGGCAGCACGTTCTTGTCTGTGATGGCGTCGACGATCGTGTACGTGTGCAACTTGTCGCCGAACGCCTGCTCGGTCGTGCGCAGCTGAGGGTTCCCGCCGCTGCCGGCGTTCGCGGCGAAGATCGGCGTGCCGGTGAACCCGAACAGGTTGTACCGCTTGAAGGCGCGTGTGATGTCGGTGTGCATGTCGCCGAACTGCGACCGGTGGCACTCATCGAAGATGATCACCGCGTGGCCCGAGAACACCTCGTGGCCCTTGTTCGCCTTGATGAACGTCGACAGCTTCTGGATCGTCGTGATGATGATCCGCGCACCACGGTCCTCAAGCTGCTTCTTCAGCACCGCCGTGGACGTGTTCGAGTTCGCCGCACCCTTCTCGAACCGGTCGTACTCACGCATCGTCTGGTAGTCGAGGTCTTTGCGGTCGACGACGAACAACACCTTGTCCACACTCGGCATCTTCGATGCGAGCTGCGCTGCCTTGAACGAAGTGAGCGTCTTGCCCGATCCGGTGGTGTGCCAGACGTACCCTCCAGCGTCGAGTGTGCCGAGCGTCTTGTAGTTCGTCGAGATCTGGATCTTCTGCAGGATCCGCTCGGTGGCGACGATCTGGTACGGCCGCATCACCAGCAGGTCGCGATCTGCGGTGAGCACGCAGTACTTCGTCAGGATGTTCAACAGTGAGTGTTTCGCGAAGAAGGTCTTCACGAACGCCGTCAGCTCGGTGATCGGCTTGTTGTTCGCGTCGGCCCACCAGCTGGTGAACTCGAACGAGTTACTCGTCTTCCTGCCCTTGCCGGCACCACTGGTCTTATTCTGCTCGGCCAGGTGCCTGTTGCGAGTGCTGTTGGAGTAGTACTTAGTGAGCGTGCCGTTGCTGATCACAAACAACTGCACGTACTCGAACAGGCCCGAGCCCGCCCAGAAGCTGTCGCGCTGATACCGGTTGATCTGGTTGAACGCCTCCCGGATGTCCACGCCGCGACGCTTCAGCTCGATGTGCACCATCGGCAGCCCGTTGACGAGCACGGTCACGTCGTAGCGGTTGGCGTACTTCGCCCCGCCCTCGCCAGCGTTTCCCTCGCCGCGGACGATCTCGTACTGGTTGATGACCTGCAGCCGATTGTTGTGGATGTTCGTCTCGTCGATCAGCGCGATGTTCTTCGTCGTCCCGTCGTCGCGCCTGAGGATCTGGACATGATCTTCCTGCACACGCACGGTCTTCTCGACGACGCCGTCGTTGGCACCTGCAATCTTCGTCGTGAAGAACTGCTCCCACTCAGCATCAGAGAACGAGATCCTATTGACCTTCTCGAGCTGCGCCCGGAGGTTCGCGACCAGCTCCGCCTCGGACGTGAACGGCAGATAGTCGTACGCCTGCCCCTGGAGGAGCCGGATCACCTCCTTCTCGAGCGCAGACTCCGACTGATACGCCTCAGCCTGCAACGGACCGTGAACATACTCAGCGACAACCGTGCTCTCCGACGAGACAGCGATCGGATCGTACGTGCGCGTATGTGAATCGCTCATGCCGCAGCCGCCCACCTGAACGCCTTCAGAAACTCTTGAAACTCGCTCCTAAAAGCATCCTTGTACTCTTCGGCTACCTCGAAGGTGTCGATGTCGGCGAATCGGTCATGACTGTACAGATTTAGCACCTTAGTCACCAAAGCGGCATCTGGCCCGACCAGCAGGTCGCCCCAGCCTCCCGTGTAACCAAGGAAATTGGCCGTCTTCTCAAGCAGTGCTCGGAACTGATTAAAATGGACTCGCCCAATCGCATCTTCGGATATCGCCTCATTGATTTCTTTGATTATCCCGAGGTGGTAACTGAACGGCGAGTCCTTTGACTGCCTAGAAAGCGTCCATCCGGCAATCTGACCCCGCGCTAGAATATACGCTCGATCACTCTTCCGACGGAGCGAGTTGAACAGCACGTTAAAGAAGAGAGCGTGGTGAGTGGCGATAACGAACTTCAAGTCCAACTCTGAGGCTCGCTTGATAAGCGCCGCCAACGCGAGAGCTACTGACACGATTCGCACATCATCCATGGATGATACCGGGTCGTCTATGACAGCATGCGTTAGCTGATCGTAGTTAGCCGTGGAACGCAAGTCAGGATTGTCGCGAAGCGTCTCAATGGCTTCGCTCAAAACAGAGTAATAGACGCTCCAAACAAATATGCTCTCCTCGGCGCGAGATATCTTGATGCCGTCCGCAGAACTGTCGTCCCCCTTGTGAATGCCAAAGTTGACCTCTCCACTCTCGAAGTCAAGCCCTGGTTCAATTTTGCCGCTCGTGAAAGCTCGGAAGTTGTCGACGATCGCACTGTCAAGACCCTGGGTAACGATAGTTTCCAATAGCTCAGACTCTGGGTTCATCTTGAGCACGACTCGCTCGTTGTCCCAGGTGAACACGTCCTCTACGAAGGAATTGTAGAGGACTACTCCGTCCGGATCGCTCTCTTTAAGGTGTTGAGCTAGCCGAGTCTTACCGATCGTGTTCGGGGCGTAAATCAGGGCAGTACGCGAACCAGAAAGGCCATTCAACACCTCGTCGGCCAAGCTCGCGACCGTTTCATGAACGCCCGTCATCTAGACAGCCTCCTTAAACGTCAGCAGGCGGTCGCGGTAGTACTCGTACTGCTGGCGGCGGGCGCTGAGTTCGGCCGGAAGACCGATGCTGATATCGTTCACGAGCGCATCAAACTTATCGAGCACTTCGACGATCTGCTCCTTCGCAGCCATCGGCGGGTCCGGAACCGGAATCTTGTTGAGGTTTGCCTTATTCAGCTTCGGCTGCGCCGCGCCGGAGATGTACGGGACAAGGTCGATCGAGTTCAGATAAAATTCGACGAAGCGTCGCTCGGCGTACGTAGGGAACTCCAGAACGTGGGCATGATTATTCACCCATGTCTTGCCTGAAATAGAGAACGCGATAGGGGTCGAGCGAGCAAGAAGATTCGCCCCATCCTCCGACACCAGAAGGTAATCCCCTTCGAAGATATACTCACTCACGTAGTCAACAACCCCGGACGCACCGTAATAAGGAATCTCGCCGGGAACACGTGCCTCGCGGGTCACTGGCTTCCGGCGACTGTCAAGGTTTCTTGCGAGATCGCCGAGGGTACTTGTTGCTACCTCTGACCCAAACGTGAGCACGTCGTGTCGATAGTGCTCGTACTGGGCGCGCCGGGCTTCAAGCTCCGCTTCAAGCTCCGCTTCCAGCTGGGTGAACTGATCCAGTATTCGCACGATCTCGCGCTGTACCTCGAGAGGCGGCATCGGGAATGGAAAGTCCGTAATCATCGGCTTCCTGATCGAGGTCACAGTTGCACTGACGGCCTTCTGGACGATGAATCTTTTGAAATATGTCGAGAAGTAGAAATAGGCAAATCTAGGATGTACACGAGCGTCCGTGAAGTGAATCCGGTATGCACGCTGGTGCAATGCATACTTGCCATTCACATAGTGGAAGATCTCACCAATGCCGCCCTCGCCAGGAATAATCAGTGCTTCTTCGTCGAACTCATACGAGTCGATTCGCATGACGTCCTTCGAGCGGACGTAGAACGGGTAATTGCCGTCGCAAATAGCATCCTTGCGGTCACTACTGCCAGTTCCGACCTGCGCGAGCACACCGATCTTGGCGTACTCCACCCCATCAGGGCACAGCTCCTGAATCAGTTCATCGATGCGGCTCACTTGGAGCCCTCCAGGTCCGCCACGATCTCGTCAATCGCTGTACGAAGCTCTACCTGACAGGCAACGATGCGCGCGATCTCGGCGTTCAGCTCCGTGATGTCGACTTCCTCGCGTGTGTCCTCGGCCTCGACATACGACGACACCGCGATGTTGTAGTCATTGGCCGCGATGTCTTCGTTGCCCACGATGGTGGCGAAGTGGTCCTGGGGCTCGCGCGTCGTGAATGCGTCGAGGATTCTCGCCTGGTGCTCCTCGAGCAACTTGTTCTTGTTTCCGACGCGTTTGAACTCGGCCGATGCGTCGATGAACAGCACGTCGCTGGTCTTCTTCGACTTCTTAAGCACGAGGATGCAGGTCGCGATCGTCGTGCCGAAGAACAGGTCCGGCGGCAATTGGATCACAGCATCGATGTAGTTATTTTCTACGAGGTACTGGCGAATCTTCTTCTCCGCTCCCCCGCGGTACAGCACGCCAGGGAATTCGACGATCGCTGCAGTGCCGTTGACGGCGAGCCAGCTGAGCATGTGCATCGTGAAAGCCAAGTCGGCCTTCGACTTCGGCGCGAGGACACCAGCCGGCGAGAAGCGTTCATCGTTGATCAGGAGCGGGTTGGCATCGCCTTCCCACTTGATCGAGTAGGGCGGGTTGGAGACGATCGCCTCGAACGGCTCGTCGTCCCAGTGGGCGGGGTCGAGGAGTGTGTCACCGTGGGCGAGATTGAAGTCGGCATAGTTCACGTCGTGCAGGAACATGTTGATCCGTGCAAGGTTGTACGTGGTCAGATTGATCTCCTGACCGTAGAACCCTTGGCGGACGTTGTTCTTTCCGAGCACCTTGTCGAACTTCAGCAGCAGCGAACCCGATCCGACAGCCGGGTCATAGACCTTGTTCACCTGCGTCTTGCCGACCACCGTGATGCGCGCCAACAGCTCGGAGACTTCCTGCGGCGTGTAGTACTCACCACCGGACTTGCCCGCGTTGGCGGCATACATCTGCATCAGATACTCGTAGGCATCCCCGAACAGATCGATCGAGTTGTCCTCCCACCGCCCCAGCGGCAGATCACCGATTGCGTCGAGCAGTTTCACCAGCTTCTGATTGCGTTTGGCAACCGTCGGGCCGAGCTTGTTGCTGTTGACATCCAGGTCGTCGAACAGACCCTTGATGTCGTGCTCGCTGTCCGTACCGAGCGCCGACGCCTCGATGTTCTTGAAGACCCGCTCGAGCGTCTCGTTGAGGTTCTCGTCGCCCGCCGCACGCTTGCGAACGTTGGCGAACAGGTCGGACGGCAGGATATAGAACCCCTTCTCCGCGACAACCTCGTCGCGTGCAAACTCCGCGTCGGAGTCCGCCGTCAGCCGGTAGTCGAACGACGCGTCGCCCGCATCGTGCTCGTGCTTGTTGAGGTACGCCGTGAGGTTCTCAGAAATGAAACGATAAAAGAGCATGCCCAGCACGTAGGACTTGAAGTCCCACCCGTCGACGCTGCCACGCAGATCGTTCGCGATCCGCCAGATCGTCTTGTGCAACTCAGCTCGCTGCGCCTCTTTGGTGGTCGATGCCATAGGTCGTGCTCCTCCGCGCCACGGCGCAATCACAGTGTTGGTGGTTTTCTCTCACGATATCGGGCACCACTGACGCCCGGGGTTGTAGCAGCATCGCCGCGTCGCGTAGAGCGCCACGGCCGCTGTCACGTTCAACGAGCCGACGCCGCCCATCGTCGGGATCGTAACCCGGCGATCGAGCAGCGCGTCGGTCTCCGGTCTGACGCAGTGCCCTCCAGCTCACGCAGCGGGCATCAAGGCCGAATGATCAGCGAACGCGCCTCGACGCCGAGCTGCTCAGCGAGAGCATCCACCGAATCCAGAGTGAGGTTCCGCTCCCCACGCTCGATGCCGGCGAGGTACCGAGTCGAGACACCGAGCTCCTCGGCGAGACCCTCCTGCGACAGACGGCGCGCAAGGCGCAGATCGCGCACCTGCGCTCCGAGCACCTTCTTCAGCGGTTCTGTCACACAACCAGCCTCAGGTCTGGTAGTCATGACTTCCAGGAAGTTATCGCTTCCGGTAGCGGTCGAGGCAGTGTCGCGCGCGACTCGCACTGAGCCGCATCCGACCTCGAAGGAGAGCGTGACGATGTTCGAATCGCAGCAGATCCCCGACGGGAGCTCGACAGCTCTCCCCCGCGTCCTGCACACACCACGGAGCAGGGCGCTGCTCTCGGAATCGTGGGCCCAAGCAGACGAGGCGAAGCGGAGGGAGCGGGCAGGCGACGACCTCCAGCTTCCGTATGAAGCCTATGCAGCCGGCGAACCCTGCCGCGCATGTGGGCGCGCCCTTCTCGGTGAGCCAGCCCTGGGTACTGATGAAGAGGGCCTTGCACTGATCGACGCCGACAATGCCCAGTTCCGCGCCGAGCACGCGGCATGCAGCATGGGTGTTTGGCGTCTCGAGAACAACAGGGTGGAACACTGCCACCTGTGCTGCCCATTCCCGCCACTTTCACCGGCTCAACGCGATGAGCTCCGACAGCTCCTATACCCACCCTCATTGCGGGTAGACCGCAGCGCCACCTGGCGAGTGAAACTGACCTGCCAGCACGTCGAGACCTTGGCCGCGCACTCCCCCCGCTACGTTGAACCGACCGTCCAATGCACCGAATGCGCCGTCATCCGCGGCGTGGTCAAGGCCGTGCGAATCGATGACCAGGCAAAGGATGGTGACGACGGCAGAGACATCGAGAGCCTCCAGCTCGGCTATCAACGACTCACAGATGAGCAATGGAGCTGGATCAAGCACATCGTTCACACAGAAGAAGGCCCTCGCCGCGGGCGGCCACGTACTGACATACGCACGATCGTCGACGCGGCGCTTTTCAAGACACGCACCGGCATCACGTGGCGCGAGCTCCCGGCAGAGTTCGGGTCATGGCAGACCGCCTTGCGCCGGCACAACCAACTGATCGCGAGCTCCCAGTGGGACGAGATCACTCGCACTCTGGCAGAACGAGATCTGCCCTAGTGAACCGCGGCGTCGTTGCGGCGACCGACTTTTGAGTCAGACTGCTTATTGAGTCAGCGCACCTGCCGAGAGATCGCGCGTCGAACGCGGTGAACCCTCCGCGGCACTGGCCAGCCGAGGCTGCTTACTAGAGACGCTGCCGCACCGCGGAAACGAGAATCGGCCTCTGCGGGAGTTCCGCAGAGGCCGATCAAAGTCCCAGGTCAGCGGGACAAACGCTTAGCAACTGATGGTAGATCGGAACCCGTCCGCCGAGCCAGATCGGAAGCTGCGAAGGTAAAACCCCTGTTCAGAAGCGCTTTCTAGACATTGAACCTGAATTCAACCACGTCGCCGTCGGCCATGACGTAGTCCTTACCCTCCATGCGGACCTTGCCCGCAGCCTTGGCATCGTTCATGGAACCGGCCGCGTCGAGATCGTCGAAGGAGACGATCTCGGCCTTGATGAAGCCCTTCTCGAAGTCCGTGTGAATGACACCGGCAGCCTTGGGCGCGGTGTCGCCTTGACGGATAGTCCACGCACGCGACTCCTTCGGGCCCGCCGTGAGATACGTCTGCAGACCGAGCGTGTGGAAACCGGCGCGGGCGAGCTGATGCAGACCCGCCTCGTGCTGACCGATCGACTCGAGAAGCTCCATAGCGTCCTCGTCATCGAGTTCGAGCAGTTCGCTCTCCACCTTCGCGTCGAGGAAGACGGCGTCCGCGGGCGCGACCGCAACGCGCAACTCGTCCTTACGTCCCTCGTCGGTGAGGACGCTCTCGTCGGCGTTGAACACGTACAGGAACGGCTTCGCCGTCAGCAGATGCAGTTCGCGGACCGACGACAGGTCGAACGAGTCCTTTTCCGAGAACAACGTCCTGCCACTGTCGAGGATCTCCTGCGCGTTCTTCGCCGCATCGACCAGGGCCGCGAGATCCTTGTTCTTGCGCGCGTCCTTCTCCAGACGCGGCAACGCCTTCTCGAGCGTTTGCATGTCCGCGAGAATCAACTCGGTCTCGATCACCTCGATGTCGGCGCGCGGGTCGACGCGGCCGTCGACATGCACGACGTCGTCGTCGGCGAACACCCGAACCACCTGACAGATCGCGTCGGCCTCACGGATGTTCGCGAGGAACTGGTTGCCCATGCCCTCACCTTCGGAGGCGCCCTTCACGATGCCCGCGATGTCGACGAAGCTGACCGTCGCGGGCAGGATCCGCTCACTGCCGAAGATCTCCGACAGCCGATCGAGACGAGAATCGGGCAGCTCGACGACACCCACGTTCGGTTCGATGGTCGCGAATGGGTAGTTGGCGGCCAACACATCATTGCGCGTCAACGCATTGAACAGGGTCGACTTTCCGACATTGGGCAGGCCGACGATTCCGAGGGTAAGACTCACGGGTGTCGAGTCTATCCGTCGCCCGCGGCCCTCGCCGCCGCGGCGTCCTCCTCGGCCACCTTCTCCCCCGCGGCCGTGCCTATCTGATCCACGATGTACCGGAGCGCGACGGCCAGACACGACACGGCGGGAACCGCCAGGAAGGCGCCGGTGATCCCGTACAGCGTGCCGCCGAGCGTCACCGAGAGCAGAACGATCACCGCGTGCAGATTCATCGATTTGGCCTGCAGCCACGGCTGCAGCACATTGCCCTCGAGCTGCTGCACCACAAGAATGATTCCGAGAACGATCAGCGCCTTCGTCACACTCGCCGACACCAGTGCGATCAGCACAGCCAGCGCGCCCGCGACGAACGCGCCGACGATCGGGATGAATCCACCCAGGAACGTGATCACGATCAGCACTCCCGCCAGCGGGATGTTCAAGATCAACAGCCCGGCGCCGATCAGCGCCGCGTCGACGAAACTCACGATCGCCTGAGTTCTGATGAAGCCGCCCAACGTGTTCCACATCTGCAGCAGCACCTCGCCGAGGTGCGACCGCTCCGGAGCGACGCCCATCGTGCGGTTGAGCCACGGAATGAAGCGCGGGCCGTCCTTCAAGAAGAAGAATACGAGGACGATCGTTGCGAACAACGTGACGAGAACCGAGGTCGCAACACCGACTCCGCTGAACACGCCCGAGGCGATGGCGGTCGCGCTCTGCTGCAGCTTCGCGGTGATCTCATCGACGAAGGAACTGATCTGCTCATCGCCGATGTTCAGCGGCGGCCCCTGTGCCCAGTCCTGAACCTTCTGGATACCGTCCACCGCTTTGTTCGCCAGGTCCGGCGCCTGATCGACGATCGACGGAACGATGAGACCGATGACACCCCCGACCACGCCGAGCGCCAACAGCACGACCACGATCACGGCCGCAGCAGGCGGCACCCGTCGTGCACGCAACCAGCGGACCGGCGGCCACAGGACAGTGCAGACGATGATCGCGAGGATCACCGGCAACAGCACGACCCAGAACTTGGCGAGCACGATCATCAGGACATACAGGAACGCCAAGACGAGGATCATCTGAAGGCAGACGATCGACGTCGATCGCAGACCGGCCAGAAACACCCGACCGCGAGTCGGGTGCTTCCGCACTTGCGTCCCAGGCTCGGCGACGTCAACAGCCTCGGCGACGTCAACGGGCTCGGCGTCGCCGGCAGGCTCAGCGTCGTCGGCAGGCTCGTTAGGCTCGTTCACGCCCTCATCGTCACACAGGGATACGACAAAAGGCGTACGGCGCACCGCCGTGTCTGATTCCCGCTAGACGACGACTCGATCAGATGACAGCGTTACAGGTGTGACCACGACGCTCGCTACCGCTCCGCTCGACTTCGACGGCTGTTACCGCGCGCTCGCTGCCCGCGACACTCGGTTCGACGGACAATTCGTGACGACGGTACTGACGACCGGAATCTATTGTCGGCCATCGTGCCCCGCACGGACTCCGAAGCCGGGGAATGTCCGCTTCGAGCTGACGGCCGCGGCGGCGGCGGCCCGCGGCTTCCGCGCCTGCCGTCGATGCCTGCCCGACGCGACCCCCGGATCGCCGCTGTGGAACGTCCGGGCAGACCTCGCGGGTCGAGCGATGCGTCTGATTGCCGACGGCGTCGTCGACCGCGACGGAGTCGGCGGACTCGCGGCCGCCCTCGGGTACACCGAACGTCACATCAGCCGAGTGCTGTCCGCCGAGCTCGGAGCCGGAACGCTCGCTCTGGCGCGGACACATCGCGCGACGTCGGCGCGCATGCTCCTGACCGGAACGAACCTGCCGATCGGCGACGTCGCTTTCGCCGCGGGCTTCTCGAGCATCCGACAGTTCAACGACACGATCCGGGAACTCTACGACGCGACGCCGAGCGGCCTGCGCGCGTCCCGCGGCCGCACCGACGCCGCGAGCACAGGCGACCGGATCACCCTCTGCCTCCCGTTCCGACAGCCGTACGACACCGCATGGACGCTCTACGGTCTGGCGGCACACGCCGTCGACGGGCTCGAGCACTGGGACTCGACGACATTCGAGCGCACACTGCGTCTGCCACACTGCGCCGCCTCGGTGCGCATCACCATCGGCTCAGACCACGTCTCCGCGGCGTTCGAGCATCTGGACATGAGTGACCTCGGTGCGGGCGTCAACCGTGTTCGACGCCTCCTCGACCTCGACGCCGACCCCGTCGCCGTCGACGAAGCACTGAGCCGTGACCGCAGACTTCGCCCGCTGGTGACCGCTCACCCCGGCATTCGCATCCCGGGCAGTGTCGACGGCGTCGAGACCCTCATCCGCGTGATGATGGGTCAGCAGGTGAGCGTGAAGGCCGCGCGCACACGCATCGCACGACTCGTCGCCGAGCTGGGTGAACCCACCGGATGGCCGGACGAGGCGGGCCGCCCGAACCGGCTGTTCCCGACCGCCGCAGCCATCGCCGAACACGGCCCAGCAGTGTTGACCGGCCCCGCCCGGTCGATCCGATCGATCACCGCCGCCGCAGCCTGTGCACAACAGATGGAACTGCACCCGGGGGTCGATGCGTCCAACTTACGAGCGGACCTGATGCGGCTGTCCGGCATCGGCGACTGGACCGCAGACCAGGTCGTGATGCGGCTGACTGGCGATCCGGACGTCCTCACCCGCCGCGATCTCGTGATCGATCGTGCTCTCGCCGACCTCGGCGCGCGCCCGGACGACACGCGATCATGGCGGCCGTGGCGGTCGTACGCGTCGATGCATCTGTGGCGGCACCGGCTCGCTCACCTGGTCGACGATCCCGTCGCACCACGACCACTACCGAGGGGAACCACGTCATGACAATCGAAACCGCCACGACAGCCGCAAGGACCACGCCGGCCGCAACGTTGCACTGGTCCGGAGTCGATACTCCCGACGGGCGCTTCACCGCCGTGTTCGACGACGCAGGCATTGTCTTCGCGTCCGGATGGACCGACGATCCCGACTATCTGCGAGTCCTCATCGCGCCGCCCCTGCGGACCGACGAGATCACCGAGGTCGACGGCGGCGACGTCATCGCCGCGGTGGACGCGTACTACGCAGGCGACCTCGCCGCACCCTCGCAGATTCCCGTGCGACAAACGTCCGGACCGTTCCTGACCGCCGCATGGGCGGCGTTGCGGGAGGTTCCCGCCGGCAAGCCGGTCACCTACACACGGCTCGCTGAACTCGCGGGCAACGCCGCCGCGGTCCGGGGCGCGGCGTCATGCTGCGCGCGGAACGCCGCCGCTCTGTTCGTCCCGTGCCACCGTGTGGTCCGAACGGATGGGACGCTCGGCGGCTTCCGGTACGGCCTCGACGTGAAGCGGTCCCTGCTCGGCCGGGAGGCTGCCGCGGCCGCGTGACGGTGACCGCCGGAATCAGCTCGCCAGAACTGGGTTCCTGCACGGAATTGTCGGAGGGCGGGTCCATGATGGCGATATGACTACGATCGCAGCCGTCATCGGACCCGTCTGCCTCGTCGTCGGGGTGCTCCTCGGCTGGTTCGGCCACAGTCGTGCGATTCGGGACCAGCCATCGACGATGCCGCCCGACGCGCTCGTCGCGCCGCTGCGCGACACGCTGGGACACCTGTCGGAGGAACTGCGCCGATCCGAACACAACCGAGTGCACGCGTTCGCCGGGCTCAGCGAACAGGTACGCGGCATGCAGCTGACGTCGCACCGACTGCACGAGCAGACCGCGAAACTGGCAGGCGCGCTGCAAGCACCACAGATCCGCGGCCGGTGGGGCGAGATCCAACTGGAGCGGGTCGTCGAACTGTCGGGCATGTCCCGGCACTGCGACTTCGCGACCCAGGTCCACGGCCGAACGCCGGACCGCGTGGTCCGTCCCGACTTGGTGGTGCACTTGGCCGGCGGGCGGACGATCGTCGTCGACGCGAAGGCGCCGCTGCAGGCGTACCTCGATTCGACGTCGCCAGGCCTGACCCCGGATGCTGCCCGCGACAAGATGGCCCGGCATGCTCAGGCCGTCCGCGCACACATCAATTCGTTGTCGGCGAAGGCGTATTGGGCTGCGCAGACGAGCACTCCCGAGTTCGTCGTCCTGTTCCTTCCCGGCGACGGCGTACTCGACGCGGCCATGGCCCACGATCCGGATCTGCTCGACTACGCGTTCGCGCGCGACGTCGTCCTGGCCACCCCGGGAACTCTGATCGCGCTACTGCGCACCGTGGCGCTCGGGTGGCGCCAGCACGCGATCGCCGAGGACGCGGAACAGATCCAGATGCTCGGCCAACAGCTCTACCAACGGATCGATCAGGTTCTGGGACACCTGGAGAAGGTCGGCTCCGCGCTGCGGCGCACCGTCGAGAGCTACAACTCGGCGGTCGGAGCCATCGACTCCCGGCTCGGGGTGACGGCACGCAAACTCGCCGAGATGGAGGCGCTCGCCGTGTCGACCGGTCGGACGAACAGTACGGACAGATCGCCCAGGCCCGTGGACGCCACGGTGAGATCCGCATCACCGAATCTGTGATGCGCTGGGAACTCGCGGGCGGGGATAAACCGGCTCGGCCCCGGTAACCGGTACCGTCTAAGTGTGTTTTCCCGATCCCCGAGCGGCTCCGCCCTGCCCGCCGACCAGCAGTCCGTCGTACCGACCGTGCGCGGACTGCCCTGGTGGGGCGCGGTCCTTCTGGCGACGGTCGTCACGTTCTTCGGCGCGCTCATCGACTCCGCTCCGTCCGGTGAGCTCGGCCGCGTCTTCAAGATCGTCTTCATCATCGGTTGTGTTCTCGCGGCGCTCGCAGTGCGACGTCGCGCGATGTTCACCGCGGCGGTGCAGCCACCGCTGATCGCGTTCGTCACCGGCCTCATCACGCTGTACCTCGAAGCAGGCGACGCTGCATCGGACAAGAAGACCCTGATTCTGAAAATCGTGCTGCCGATCGCCACGAGCTTTCCGTGGATGCTGATCGCGTTTGTGCTGAGCCTCGCCGTCGTGCTCGCACGTCTGTTCCTCACCGGCCCACCGTCTAAACGTCCGTTCGGCGGCTTCGGCGGATTCGGCGCGAAGACTGCGGCACGCAAACCGGTTCGCGAGACCCAGAAGTCCAAGACTCAGACGTCCAAGCCCCAGAAGCCGAAGATTCAGAAGGCCAAGACTCAGAGGCCCAAGACTCAGGGCTCACAGCCCCAAGGCGCCACGTCTTCCAAGTCGCAGTCTTCCAAGTCGCAGTCCCCCAAGTCGCAGTCCCCCAAGTCGCAGTCCCCCAAGTCGACGGCCAAGAAGTCGGCTGCCCCGACATCCACGAGTGGCGACTCGAAGCGCACCGCTGCGGCGGCACCTCCGAAGAAGGCTCCCGCCGATCAGCCCGGGGCGAATGCGCCGTCGAAGATGGCGCCGCCGACGCCTACCCGCAGGCCCCGCCCGAGGCCCGCAGCCGAACCCGCATCGAGCTCCGACCGCGGCGCAGCCCAGCGCGAACCCGTCCGTCGACCGCGCCGGACGAATCCCGCAGAAGCTCCCGCACCGCGGTCAGCCGCGCGTCCGAACCCGGCTCCCGCTGATGCTGCGGCGGCCCCCACGGAGCGGCAGACCAAGCGGCCCGACCGTCGACGTGCGCAGCCCGAGAAGATCCCGGCCCGCCCGCGCCGTACCGCCGGCCAGCAGCTTCGCGAACGGGGTGCGATCGAGGACCTCACCGCAGGCCTCGACGACTGACACGACCCAGCCAAGGCGGCTGGGCTGGTTTAGGTCGCGGCCCCGTCCACGGTCCGCACCCAGTCCGCGAGTTGGCGTGCGGCTGCGTCGACGACCTGCGGCCACTCCATCGCCGAGTCGTCCGCCTGATCGCTGACCGCCTTCACCAGAGTGAGCGGTATCCGATAGTGAGCGCACACCTGCGCGATCGCCGCGCCCTCCATGTCCACGAGGTCCGCGCGTTCGGCCAGCTGTGCGCGGTGCACGGGGTCGGTGACAAACGTGTCGCCGGTCGCGAGGACGGTACCGTCGCCGTCGTCGAACTCCCACCGATCGGCGGTGTCGTGGCCGATGGCGGTCAAGGCCGCGGCGCTGATGTCGTGCTCGACGACCGCCGACGGAACGAACAGACCCGAGTGGTGGTCGTGCAGGGCTCCGGCGGTGCCGATATTGATCACCCGCGTATAGTCGCCGCGCTCGAGTCGTCGGGTCACCGCCATCGCAGCGCGGACCTTGCCGATTCCCGTGACGAGGACGTTCGCGCGCGCGCCGAGGTGCGCCGCCTCAGCGTGTGTCGCGGAGACGATGAGGGTCGTGCTCACGTCAGTCGGTCCGCCCCATCCGAGTCGACGCCGCTCCCTCGGGCGCGCCGTCGGAGGCACCGCGGCCGGCGATCCGGGAGAGCTGGTCGAACCGGTTGTTCGCAATCCGCATCGCGACCTCGTATGGGAACGCGAACTTGCGCGCCCACCAGTACCCGAACCGGACGTCGAACGACGTGTAGACCATAAACTTGTTCTTGGCGACCCCGCGGATGATGGCGTTCGCGGCCTTCTCCGGCGTCACTGCGATCTTTCCGAAACTGTCGACCTGCTTCGCCACGCGTGGGTCGTCGCGGTCGAGACCGACGATCTCGACGGTCCCGACGAGCGGCGTCGCGACGCCGCCCGGACACACCAGCGACACTCCGATGCCGTGACGCCGGAGGTCGTAACGCAGCACTTCGGACACCCCGCGGATACCGAACTTGCTGGCGCTGTAGGCGGCGTGCCACGGCAGTGCGAGGAGCCCGGCAGCGGACGACACGTTGACCACGTGGCCGCCGGCGCCGCGGCGCACCATCTGCGGGACGAAGCTCTCAATGATGTGAATCGGACCCATCAGGTTGACGTCGACGAGCTTGCGCCAATGCGAGTGCTTGAGGTGCTCGACGGTCCCCCACGCCGAGATCCCGGCGACGTTCATGACGACGTCCATCACGCCGACCTCCGCGTCGACGGCGCGCGCGAACGACGCGACCCAGTCGTAGTCGGACACGTCGCCTGCCGCGTGATAGACCACCGAGCCGCCGTCGCCTGCGATGTCGGCGACCACGGCGTTCAGCGGGTCGGCATGTAAGTCCGTGAGGACGAGCTGCGCGCCGTCGCGTGCGGCGGCAACCGCCGTCGCACGACCGATTCCGCTGGCCGCACCGGTGATCAACACCGTGCGCCCGCGCAAAGACGGAACCGGGGTGGGGACCCAGAACAGGTCGCGGATCGTGGTCAGCGTGCGCAGCGGATCGAGGCCCATGTCACAACCCTAACCCGACGCGTTCCCACGCCCCTCGGATCACCACTGGCGGGATCAGACCGGCAGTTTGCCGCCGAAGACCGCGTAGACCACCGACAGCATCGACTTGAGCACGTCGGCGGACACGTCCTGCCCCTCGCTCAACAGGATCCGCTGCGCCTCCTGCGCGCTCTTAGCGCCTGCGATCTTGTCGAACAGCGGACCGATCGCGGCGAGGCCTGCGAGGTCGACACCGTCACCGCTGTCGTCGGATTCGGGTGCGGCCTGATCCTGCGGGTTCACGCCCTGCCCGGACTTGTCGTCCCCTGGTGCGGGGACCGGTGCGGTCGGGTTCGCGGGCCCGGCCTTGCCTTCGACGTACGACGTGATTCCGTCGGTGATCGCGACCGCATACTTCGCCGCACCCTGTGCAGACGACAGCGACTTGGCTTCGGCCGGGTTCGACAGGTTGCCCATTTCGAGGAACACGGCCGGGACGCGAGTGAGGTTGACACCCGCAATGTCCGAGCGTGTCTGGATCCCGTCGACGGCGCCCGCGTAGCCCGCGGGGGCGAAGCCAGCCTTGACCATCGCGTCGCGCATCGAGTTGGACGCCTTGCGACCTTCGCCCGCCTGCGCGGTGTCCGCCGCCTTATCGGGCAGCGGCAGCGTCGGCACGATCAGGTGGAACCCCTTCTTGCCGGTGTCGGCCGCTGTGCTCGTCGAGTCGGCGTGCAGGCTGACTGCGACTGCCGCGCCCGACCGACTCGCCGCCTCGGCGCGCTCGTCGACGCATCCACCCCATCCGGTGTCGTCCTTGCGGCTCAGCACCACTCGGGCTCCCTTGCCCTCGAGCGCGGCCTTCACAAGCTGAGAGACTTCCCAGTTGATGGCGTGCTCGGCTTTACCGCTCACCGCGGTGGCGCCGGTGGTCTGGCAGTCCTTCTTGCCGCCCCGACCGTCCGGAACCTGCTTGCCGAGGTCGTGTCCGGCCGCCGATCCCTGGTGTCCCGGATCGAGGAAGATCGTCTTCCCGGCCAGTGCTTTCCCGGCCCTCGGCGAGGGGGCGGCGTCCGCGGACGGCGCGTTGACCATCCCCAGACCGAGCGCTGCGGTAGCGGCCAGCGATGCCCCTGCGAGAACTCCACGACGTACACGGACACCATTCATCGGCGCTGCTCCCCTTCCAAACGACACATCAATCGTCACATTGATCACTTGCGTAACAGTGAACCAGTAGTCGAGGGTCGCTGTCGAACGGGAACCTTCCACGGCACCGAATCGTTAACCCGCTGTGACCCGACCGCCTGTAGAGTCTGGGCGTTCCAACGAGACGACTCGAAAGCCACGCATGTTCGCGAAACTCGGTGCGAGATACCACAATCTCCGGCACAACCATCGGTACGGCTTCGTCCTGCGCTATGTGACGATCGTCGTCGGCGTGCTCGTGACCGCCGTCGGCGTCGTCGCGATCCCGTACCCCGGCCCCGGCTGGGCGATGGTCTTCCTCGGCCTGCTCATCCTGTCGCAGGAACTCGAATGGGCGGCCCGGCTGCGGCGGTGGATCATGGACAAGCTCAACACGTTCTACCGTCGCTACATCGACGACAATCTCGTCGCACAGATCATTCTCGGTGTCGCGACCTGCGCGATCGTGATCGCCACCCTGTGGGTCACCGACGCGCTGGACCTCGTCGCCGGCTGGGTCGGCATCCACGCCGGCTGGCTCGACTCACCGGTCTTCTGACAGATCGGGTCAGTCGACGATGTACCGGGTGATGTGCAGGATTCCGTGCTCGTCCGCGGGATCGGGCGGTTCGACGAGCGCGGCGAGCGCGTGGTCGGCGGCGTCGACGTCGAGGCCCGCACCGATCACCACCAGCGATGTCCGGACCGGCCTGCCCGCCCATGCCTGAGTGGTCACACGGACAATGCCGCCGACCGCCTGGATCACGTAGGCGCGGTCGCGATGCCCCGGCACATCGATGTAGGTCTCTCCTTTGATCCGGTACGCACCGGCGGGCGGTCGTTCCAGGAAGCGCGCGAGTCTGCGCGGGTCCACGGCATCGGCCGTAGCCAGCGACGTGGACTGGAACGACGCGTGCAGGTGGGCGCTGTGATCGTGGTCCGCCGGCTCGTCCGCCAACAGTTCGTCGAAGGTGAGCTGTCGGGCGCCGACGTCGGCGACACGCTCGGGCGCATCGTCGAACAGCATCGCAGGGTCGACCGCCGCCTCGCTGACCACGACAGTCGAGGCCGTCGGATTCAGTTCGGCGACAAGATCGCGCACCCCGGAGAGCACCGTCTCGTCGACAAGGTCCGCCTTGTTGCAGACCACGAGGTCGGCGACCCCGATGTGGTCGCGCACCGACGGGTGTTCGTCGACGGTCCGGGCGAGCGCGGACGAGTCGACGACGTAGACCAGTCCCCCGTACGATGCCGTCGCCCCGCACGCCGCCAGCACGAGCCTGATCAACGCGCTTGGCTCGGCGATGCCGCTCGCCTCGATCACGATCGCGTCGAGGCCCGCGGTCGGTGCCGACAACGCACCGATGGCCTCCTCGAGACCATCGGCGTCGGTTGTGCAGCACATGCAGCCGTTCTCGAGAGTGACGGTACCGCCAGCCACTCCGGAGACGAGCAACGCGTCGACGTTGATTGAACCGAAGTCGTTGACCAGAACACCGATTCGTCGTCCTCCCGCATTAGCGAGGACGTGGTTGAGCAACGTGGTCTTACCGGCGCCTAAGAATCCCGCCAGCACGACAACTGGAATGTGTCGTTCACGCACCGGTGGGCACACATTCTTCGCAGACCACCGCCAACTCGCGCCCCTGCCGGTCCGGGTGATTGACGACGCGCGACGTCGGCGCCTGGCATTCGGCGCATCGCCCGATGACCGCGGGTGCGCCGAAATCTATCGACATTCGCTTGTCGAAGACGTAGAGAGAGCCCTCCCACAGTCCGCGGTCTGCGAACCGCTCGCCATACCGCACAATTCCCCCGTCCAGTTGATAGACGTCGGTGAATCCTCGATGCCGCATGATCGCAGTGAGGACTTCACAGCGGACGCCACCGGTGCAATACGTCACGACCGGTTTGTGTTTGAGGTGGTCGAGTTCGCCGCTTTCCAGAAGCGGAATGAAGTCGCGTGTGGTCTCCACGTCCGGCACGATCGCGCCGCGAAAACGTCCGATCTGTGCCTCAATCGCATTCCGCCCGTCGAGGAATGCGACGTCGCCGCCGCGTTCTTCGATCAACGCGTGGAGCTCATCCGGATTGAGGTGAGTGCCGCCTCCGATGATTCCGTTCGCGTCGACCTCGACCTCGTCGGGTGCGCCGAACGTGACTATCTCTGAGCGCACCTTCACGGTCAATCGGGGAAAGTCGTCACCGACACCGTCCGACCATTTGATGTCCGCTCCGCGGAACGGCGTGTACTCGCGGGTGGCTCTCACGTACTGTTTCACTTCACGGATGTCGCCACCCACTGTGGCGTTTATCCCGTGGGATGACACGATGATCCTGCCGTGCAGGCCGAGGGACTCGCATACCCGGTGCTGCCAGAGGCGAACGGCCTCCGGATCGGGCAGCGGCGTGAACACATAGAACAATACGATTTTGGGGGTCGCCACAGTGCAAGGGTACGGACCACGCGGCGGAGTCGCCGCCATAGCCCTGCTCGGGCTGCTCATGCTCAGCGGCTGCGGGCTACTCACTGATCAGGGAACCCCCGACCGGATCGTCATTCCCAGCACCGAGGACCTCTCGACCGAGACCAAGCCGTCGACGCTTTCGGCGACCTCGACGACCGAGCGTTCGCATTCGAACGATGTCCCGTCCGAGTGGAGTTACGAAAGAGTCATCAAAAGCGCTCCGCGAGTGAGCAACTCTGAATATCAGATCGGCGCCTCCGCCGCGGACGGAAGCCGAGAGGACGTTTCCGGATACCACTTCACTTCGGCCGACCGTGAAATCCGCTGCTCGACGGGCAACAACGGCGCGAATGCGTTGACGTGCGCCTCCGACGAGGTGAACGGTCCGGCGAACCCACCTGCGAACGAGGATGCTGGCTGTTCCTGGGACCGGGATCTCGCAGTGCTGTCTGGTGACGGAGTATCCCGAGGCGCTTGCGATAACCGTTACTCTGTCTTGTTCCGGTCGCGCAGCATCCCGTCCGGATCGACGATTGCCATCGCCCGATTCGCCTGTCTGTCGCAGGATTCGGGACTGTATTGCGTCGAGTCGGACTCCGGCTCAGGTTTTGCGTTGACCGACGACGGATTCTCTGAGATCAGAGCAGACGAAAGGGCTCCGGAATCATTGACCGGAGTGGAATCGGAATCATCTTCTTCGACCTCTGCTTCTCGTGTGGTATCGACGCGCTGATCATGTGTACAGTAGGCGACGAAATACCCACAGATTCCTATTAAGGGGCGCCCCGTGGCAAAGAAGACCGTGATCAAGATCGTCGACGACATCGACGGCGCAGAGCTCGATGAATATGAAACCGTCCGCTGGAGCCTCGATGGCAAGAACTTCGAGTTCGACACATCGCCTGCGCACGCCGAAGAGTTCCGTAACCACGTGGCCACGTATGTCGCCGCGTCGCGGTCGGTCGGTCGCGCGACGCCTCGTCGTGGCGCAGGGTCGGCGCGCCCGGCCGCGAATACACGCGTCATTCGCCAGTGGGCCAACGAGAACGGGCACCCGGTGAGCGACCGCGGTCGCATCCCCGCCGACGTCCTGGCCGCCTACGAGGCTGCACACTGATCTCCCGCGGTTAACGATCGGGGCTCCGGACCACACGGTCCCGGGCCCCGATCGTTGTCACGGCACCCTTTGCTCAGGCCGGACTTTTCCCCAGCCCGGTTGTATCTATGGGCCGCGGTATTCGGCCGCGATACTCTGACCAACCATGACTGTCCTTCATAAGGCTCAGCGGCGGGTTCGCGCACTGCCCTCTCCTCGCAGGTGGTTGCCGCTGCTGATCGCGGTGCTCCTGATCGGTGCGCTCGCAGCGTGCGGTTCCTCGTCGTCGGACGAGACCGACGATGAGGGTCTGTGTGCCCCGCCCGGAGTCAACAGCGCGTCGGCGGCGCCGACGAACCTCGCGACGAGCGCCCAGGCGCCCGACAAGTTCACGACGCCGAACGTGACGCCGATCGACGAGATCGACACGTCCGACCTCGGCCTCATCAAGCCGGGCACGATCATCGTCGGCACCCTCGGCGACGCCCCGCCAAGCATCTGCGTCAACTCCAAGCAGCAGTACACGGGCATGGACAACGAGATGCTGCGCGCCATGGCCGACAAGCTCGGCTTGCAGGTCGAATTCGTCGGCACCGAGTTCTCCAGTCTGCTGGCCCAGGTCGCAGGCAAGCGGTTCGACGTCGGGTCGTCGTCGATCACAACCACCGACGAACGTCGCCAGACCGTCGGCTTCACCAACGGCTACGACTTCGGCTATTTCGCGCTCGCCGCGAAGGTCGACGGCGAGGTGCAGAGCTTCGACGACCTGAATGCGAGCACCCGCATCGGCGTCGTCCAGGGCACTGTGCAGGACGACTACGTCGCCAACACACTGGGCTTGAACCCGGTCAAGTTCCCCGACTACGCGACCGCTTACGCGAATCTGCGGTCCGGGCAGATCGACGCGTGGGTTGCGCCCAGCCAGCAGGCCGAAGGCACCGTCCAGGCGTCCGACGGGATCGGGATCCTCGAGAACACGTTCAGCATCAACAACTTCACCGGCTGGGCCGTCAACAAGGGCAACCCGAAGCTGGCCGACGCGCTCAACAGCGCGCTCGACGCGATCATTGCCGATGGCACCTGGTCGAAACTGTACGAGGACTGGGCCCCGCGTGAACTGCCGGCAGGCTGGAAGCCCGGCTCCAAAGCCGCACCGTCGCCGAAGCTCCCGGACTTCGCGAAGATCGCCGAAGCGAACGCGGCCGATCAGACGAAGACCGAGGCCGTCGCCCCGAAGAGCACTTTGGAACAACTCGGCGACACCTTCTTCAGCGGCGAACAGTTCCGCAAGGCATTGCCCGAGCTGGTCACGACGGGTCTGCCGAACACGCTGAAGATCGCGATCACGTCCGGCGTCATCGGCACCGTCCTCGGCATGCTGCTCGCGGTCGCGGGCATTTCGCGCACCCGTTGGCTCCGCTGGCCGGCCCGCGTCTACACCGATGTCTTCCGTGGGCTGCCCGCCGTCGTCGTCATCCTGATGGTCGGGCTCGGCTTCGGCCCGGTGGTCAAGAACATCACCGGCGGCAATCCGTTCTGGCTCGGTTCCATCGCGCTGGGACTGCTCGCCGCCGCCTACATCGGCGAAATCTTCCGATCAGGCATCCAGAGCGTGGAGGACGGCCAGATGGAGGCCTCCCGCGCGCTGGGATTCTCCTATCGGTCGTCGATGTCGCTCGTGGTGATCCCGCAGGGGGTCCGCCGCGTCCTGCCCGCACTGATGAACCAGTTCATCGTGCTGATCAAGGACTCGTCACTGATCTACTTCCTCGGTCTGACCGTGTCTGAGCGCGACCTGTTCGCAGTCGGCAAGGATTTCAACGCCGACAGCGGCAACCTGACACCGCTGCTCGCCGCAGGCCTGTTGTATCTGGTCCTGACCGTCCCGCTGACCCACCTGGTCAATTACATCGACAAGCGCCTGCGCACCGGAAAGGCCTGATCTCACCATGAGCACTCCTACCCCACCGGTCGACCACCCTCTGGTCAGCAGCGATTCCGCGATCTCGTTGACCGGCACCGACCTGCACCTTTCGTTCGGTGACAATCATGTGCTGCGCGGCGTCGACATCCAGGTGGATGCAGGAACCACGACGACAGTCATCGGGCCATCCGGTTCGGGCAAGTCGACGCTGCTTCGCGTGCTGAACCGTCTCCACGAGCCGCAGCAGGGAGACATCCTCATCGATGGCCGCTCGGTCCTCGGCGACAACCCGGACGAACTCCGACGCCGAATCGGCATGGTCTTCCAGCAGTTCAATCTGTTCCCGCACAAGACCGTCGCACAGAACGTGGCTCTGGCGCCCCGCAAACTGCGCGGCTTGAGCAAGGACGAGGCCCACCAGCTGGCGCTCACCCAGCTCGACGCCGTCGGACTCAAACACAAAGCCGACGTCCGGCCGTCCACGCTGTCGGGCGGTCAGCAGCAGCGTGTCGCGATCGCGCGGGCCTTGGCGATGAAACCCGAGATCATGTTCTTCGACGAAGCGACGAGCGCGCTCGACCCCGAACTCGTCAAGGGCGTCCTCGCCCTGATGGCCGAACTGTCGACGGAGGGTATGACGATGATCGTCGTAACCCACGAGATGGGGTATGCGCGCGACGTCGCCGACAACGTCGTCTTCATGGACGAAGGGTCCGTCGTCGAGACCGGCGCCCCCGAGAAACTGTTCGAAGACGCCCAGAGCGATCGGCTGCGTGCCTTCCTTTCACAGGTGCTGTAGCGCCTCGGTGAACGCGCGCGAGGCATAGAACGGCGCGAGACGTCGTCGCAGTGCGGCCTCCAGGAAGCCCCGGCGGTTGATCTCGGCGATGACCGGCGGACCGAATCGGTGCGCTTCCTCGATGAGGTCGTCGTAGCCGATCCCGAGGTCGGCCAGGAGGTCCGCGAGCGACGTGTCGCCGTAGGTGTCGAAGACCTCGTCGACGCCATCGGCGAGGAGCCGAGCGAAGTAGTCGGTCTCGCGGAAGAGGCGCCAGAACTCGAAGACCAGGACGACGACGTCTTCCACGTCACCGGGTTCGACGAGCGAACCGAGTGCGCCGGCGCCCGGCGCGGCGGCAGCCCGCGAGAGCTCGCGCATCGTGTCCGCGAGCAGCTCATCCGATTCGGATCTGTTGGCACGCAATACGAACGACGCTGCCCGACGGGTCACCGACTCCACCGCGCCGTCGACGTACCGGCGCAGGCTCTGCGGCAGGCGTGAGGAGTCGACGGACCGCTGGACGGCTTCGACGACGGTGTCGACGGTGTCGGGCGAGTCGAGCACTCGCTCCACCAGCCTGCGCGACAGGCCGAGCTGCGCAATGTCGTCGGTCAGGTCGTCGGCGTGCTTCCGACCGATCAGTTCGGCCAGGACGACGTCGTCGGTCGCGGAGTCGTGGTACAGCCGCGCCGCGACCCGACCGACGAGCTCGGGGATCGCGCCCTCCACCGGGAACGCGACCGCGTACTTGTGCGCGACGGCCTTGATGAGGTCCCGCGACACCGCTTCAGACAGGGTGATGTGCGCGGCGTCGTCGAGGGCGTGGGTGATCTCCTCGTGCACCAGTGCGGCGAACTCCTCCGGATCGGTGACCTGACCGCACATGAACTCGACGTGTGCGTCGAGCAGCCGGGCGGCCAGATCATCGTCGGCGACGGGGTTCTCAGCGGTCATGCCTGTGCACCCTACTCATCCGAGGAGTTCGCTCAACACGGTGACCACACCGTGCTCGACGTTCGACGGCGCACGGAAGCGGGCGCGAGCGGCCACCTCGGGGTGCGCGTTGTCCATCGCGTAGGAGAGGTCCGCCGCGTCGAGCATCTCGAGATCGTTGAGGTAGTCGCCGAAGACGACGGTCCGCGCGGCGCTCACTCCGAAATGCTCTTGCAACCGGCGGACGCCGACACCCTTGTGCACGCCGCGCCCAGTGATGTCGAGCCAGTGCGCGCCCGAGACCACGAGCGCGTGGTCGTCACCGAGGTGGGCGAGGACGCCGTTCGCGGTCGCCGCCGCGTCGTCGAAGTCGTAGACGGCGATCTTGACGACACCGTCGGTGTCGGCGGTCAGATCGTCGACCTGATGCAGCACCGCGCAATAGGTGGCGGCGTGGGCGGCGAACTCGGGGTCGGCCGATTCGATGGACGCACCGTCCGCGCGGCACGCGATCGCACGGAGCCGAGCGCCGTCGTCGTTCGCGGCGCGAACCGCGAGGACCGCACATCGCACGAAGTCGGGATCCATCGCGGCCGCATGCAGCAGTTCGCCCTCGCGGACGGCGACGGCCCCGTTCTCCGCGACGTACGACAGCGTTCCGGGGAACCGGTCGAACAGGCGAACCAGACTCTGGTATTGGCGGCCGCTGGCCGGAACGAAGGCGATGCCCCGCGCGGTCATCTCGTGCAGGAGCGGCCAGAACCCCTCGGGCACGAGACCGTCGGCGTCGAGCAGCGTGCCGTCCATGTCGCAGACCACGAGTCCTATATCGGCGGCGGGTTCGGGCACGGCGCATGCACCTCTCATCGGCAGGGCACCCGGGAGTCCGGGGATGGTCCGCCCAGTCTATTGCCGAACGTACAGTCGGTTGCCGACCGTCCCCGGCGCCGACCGCTCTTTTGTTAATGATTTTCATTACCGATACTCTGGCGGCATGAAGGTTCGGAACTCACTCAAGTCGCTCAAGAATCAGCCCGGCGCCCAGATCGTCCGACGACGCGGTCGCACATTCGTCATCAACAAGAAGAACCCCCGCTTCAAAGGCCGACAGGGCTGACCGCCGCGCCGACGCGCGAAACGATCGAAACGCTAGTTACGCGCACAAGCGTGACTGTGACGTGGACTACTCCGAGACTCGTTCACGACGCCAAACCACAATCCGGTGGAAGGCACGAGTGAATCGAGACGACGATGCTTGTAGTCCTCGGCCTGGCGATGGTGGCCGTGTTCATGTTTCTGATCATGACCAAGCGCGCGACGCCGGTCGTCGCGCTCATCCTGGTCCCCACCGCCTTCGGCCTGTTCGCAGGCGCGGGTCTGGGCATCAGCGACATGATCTCCGACGGGATCAAGGATCTCGCACCGACCGCGGCAATGCTGTTCTTCGCGATCGTCTTCTTCGGGATCATGATCGACATCGGCCTGTTCGATCCGATCGTGCGGGCCGTCGTCCGCCTCGTCGGGAACGACCCGGCCCGTCTGGTCGTCGGCACCGGGGTGCTCGCCGCCGTCGTCTCCCTCGACGGTGACGGGTCGACGACGTTCATCATCGTCACGTCCGCACTCCTGCCGCTGTACCTGAAGCTCGGCGTCAGCCCGGTGGTCCTGACGGTCACCGCTGGCCTGGCCAACGGCACCATGAACATTCTGCCGTGGGGCGGCCCCACCGCCCGCTCGGCGGCAGCCCTCAACATCGACGCCTCCGACGTCTTCGTCCCTATGATCCCCTCGCTGGTCGCAGGCATGATCGTGGTGTTGGCGTTCGCCTACCACCTCGGGATCATGGAGCGACGCCGGATCGGCCGCATCGAGATCGCCCCCTCCGTCCTCGCGTCATCCGTCCACGCCTCGGCCACAGCATCCGTGTCGACCGGCGGCAGCGACCTGCCGCCCGCCGGCGACGACGTCCCTCCGCGCCCGTCGGGCTCCGCCGACGAAAGCGATAGCGACGGGGACAGGAACAGCGCGTTCGGCGGCGTCCTCGATCCCACACGGCCGACGCTCCGACCGAAGCTCCTGTGGGTCAACGCGGCGCTCACCGTCGGACTCCTCGCCGTGCTCGGCGCCGACATCATCGCGATCCCGGTCCTGTTCATGATCGCGGCCGGTCTCGCACTGATCATCAACTTCCCACAGCTCAAGGATCAGCAGGAGGCGATCGTCCGGCACTCGTCGTCGATCGTGTCGGTCGTCGCCATGGTCTTGGCCGCGGCGGTGCTCACCGGTGTCTTCGCCGGAACGGGCATGGTCGATGCCCTCGCCCGCTGGCTGACCGGAGCCATCCCCGACGCGATGGGCCCGCACATGGCGATCGTCGCGGGCGTCCTGTCGATCCCGCTGACATTCCTAATGAGCAATGACGCCTTCTATTTCGGGGTGATGCCGGTCCTCACCGAGACCGCATCGAAATACGGTATCGATCCGGCGGAGATGGCGCGCGCATCGATCACCGGGCAGCCCGTCCACATGCAGAGCCCTCTGGTGCCTGCGATCCTCCTGCTCGTCGCGCTAGCCGCCGTGCCGCTGGCCGACCACCACAAGAAGGTGCTGTGGCGGGCTGCCGTCGTGTCCGTGGTGATGCTGCTGGTCGGCTGCCTCGTCGGAGCCATTCCCTTCTGAACCCTCCACGCGACTCCTACGCTGGCACCATGCCGCGAGCGACCAACGACACGCGCCCCGTCCACCGACCGGGGCGTGTGTCGTTGGTCGCCCAGGTCCTGCTGCTGCAGATCGTCGTGCTCGTGGTCAGCCTGGCCGTCGGATTCGGTTGGCACATCAGCAAGCTGGACGACGACATGCGGACCGAACACGCCGAACGCGCGCTCGCGGTCTCCCGCGCCGTCGCAGGCGACCCCGACGTCCGCAGAATCCTCGGAACACTGCAGGGGCGCGAGCTCGACGCGGCGACACTCGCCTCGGGCGTCCTGCAACGGGAGGCGGTCGACATCGCGCAGCGGACCGGCGTCCTGTTCGTGGTGATCGCCAACGCCGACGGGATCCGGGTCGCGCACCCCGACCCCGACGAGATCGGCGAGCACGTGTCCACCGACCCGAGTCAGGTGCTCGACGGCGAGGACGTCATCAACATCGACCGCGGAACCCTCGGCGAATCGGTACGAGGCAAAGCCCCGGTGCGCGACGACCAGGGCAGGCTGATCGGCTTCGTCAGCACCGGAATCTCGACGCAGCGCGTCGCGGACGCCACCCACCGCGACATCGTCGTCACCATCGGCCTCGCGACGGCCGCACTCGCAATCGGGGTCGTCGGGTCAGTCTTGATCGCCCGCCGCTGGCGGCGGCTGACCCTCGGCCTCGAACCGGACGACCTCGTCGACCTCGTCGGCGAGCAACGCGCCGTCCTGCATTCGCTCGCCGACGGAGTCCTCGCCATCGACGAACGCGGGCGGCTACGGCTGATCAACGACCGCGCACGCGAACTCCTCGACGTCGACGCACCGGTGGACACCGGCGTCGACGATCTCGGTCTCACGTCACGCATCCGGCGGGTACTGCAGACTCCACACCACGAGCCGATCGCGGCGACCGTCGGCGACCGCGTGGTCGTCGTGAGTTCGCACCGGGTCGACGCGGACGGTCGCGACCTTGGCATGGTGCTGTCGGTGATCGACCGCACCGACATCGAGAACCTGACACGTGAACTCGACGCCGTCCGCATCATGAGCGAGGCGCTGCGTGCGCAACGCCACGAAACGGCGAACCGGTTCCACGTGCTGGCCGGCCTCCTGCGGCAGGGAGACATCGACGAAGCCGTCGCCTACCTCGCCGAGGTGACCGGATCGGCAGGCCGGTCCGGGCTGGCGGGGCTGGAGAACATCGCCGAGCCCCATTTGCACGCCTTCCTCGACGCGAAAGCAGTGCTCGCCCGCGAACGCGGTGTCGCGCTCACCCTCGGACCGCAGACCTGGGTGGCGGGCACGCTCAGGTCGTCAGTCGCGGCGACGACAGTGGTCGGCAACCTCCTCGACAACGCCGTCGACGCCGCCGCGACGGGCCCGGCAGGCGCTGTCGAGGTGGAACTGCTGACCGACGGCGCCACGCTGTGGGTGACCGTCGCCGACACCGGCGACGGCATCGCCTTCGAAGACCCGGACGACGTGTTCGCCGAAGGGGTCTCGTCCAAAGGCGGCGGATCGGCGCCGGGCGGGCGCGGAATGGGGCTTGCGCTGGCCCGACAGATCTGCCAACGCTACGGAGGGGACGTCCGCATCGCCGATCCCGGTGGCCCCCGGACGTCGTCGCGTACCGTCTTCGTGGCCGACCTGCCCGACGCGATGACCGAAGGAGACCTGACATGACCGGCGGCCCCGAGATCGGTGTGCTCATCCTCGACGACGACTTCCGCGTGGCGCGCCTGCACGCGGCGATCGTCGACGCGCTGCCCGGCTTCCGCGTCATCGCGCAGGCCGGCTCGGTGGCAGACGCCCGCGCCGCGGTCGCTGCCGAACGAGCTGTTGATCTGGCACTGGTGGACGTCTACCTGCCGGACGGCTCGGGCATCGACCTCGTCGCGGAGCTGCCGTGCGACTGCTTCGTGGTGGGCGCCGAGTCGAGCAGCGACGCTGTGCGACGAGCCGCCCGGTCCGGCGCGTTGACCTATCTGATCAAGCCGTTCGACGACACCGAACTAGCGCGCCGTCTAGCCGGGTACGCCCGTTACCGTCGGCTCCTGGAGGGCGGGCCCGTCGACCAGAAGCAGGTGGACGACGCGCTCGCAGCAGTGCGGTTCGGCGGGCGGAGCGCCGACCGGACCGCGATCACCTCACCGACCGAGGAGCGGATCCTCGGCCTGTTCACCGACGGAGCAGAACTGTTCGCCGACGATGTGTCCCAACGGATCGGTGTCGCCGCGCCCACCGCGCGCAGGCATCTGGCGAACCTCGTCGCTGCGGGGCGACTCGGCATGAGCCTGCAGTACGGCGGCACCGGCCGACCACGTCAGATATACCGGTCGATCTGACTGTCTACGAGTCGTGCGCCGGGCGCTGGTCCGCGTCCTTCGCGAGCGCCTTCTCCACGCGCTCGAGTTTGCCGTCGATCTCGCCGGTGTGCCCCGGCCGAATATCGGCCTTGAGCACCAGTGATACCCGGGAACCGTAGCGGCCCACCTCGTCGGTGGCGCGCCGAACCACGTCCATCACTTCGTCCCACTCGCCTTCGATCTCCGTGAACATGGAACTCGTCCGGTTCGGCAAACCGGACTCGCGAACGATCCGGACTGCGGCGGCGACCGCTTCGTGGACACTCGCCCGATCGCCCGCAGACGACGCGACTGCGGAATCGACGGGAGGGCCGGACGGGGCGACAGAGAAGGCGACGATCACGATCCTTACCGTGCTTTCTTCTGCATCGGGGCTTTCTTCTGCATCGGGGCTTTCTTCTGCATCGGGGCCTTCTTCTGCAGCGCGGCCTTCCTCCGTAGCGGGATGCGATCGCGGGCGACAAGCCATTTGGCCGCGGGCGTACGCAACAGCAGGTCGACGGCGATCAGCGAGAGCGCCAGCACGACGATCACCAGGACCGTCGAGCGGGTGGCCGCCGACCTCGGGAACCACTCGTACAGGTCAGGAGTGAATCCGACGCGGTTGAGGATGTCGAGGATCAACGGGTGGACGGCGAACACGCCGAACGCGCGGATCGTCGCGTACGAGACCGCCCGCGCCCCCACCTTTCGGCCGCCGACGCGGAGTGCATCCCACCCCATCGCCGCCAGCCACAGCAGAACGACGCCGCTGACCAGCCACAGCAGCAACGACGGGTTCCACGGGGTGGTCGCCTGCCACGGCACCTCGCCCGGCTCGGTCATCCACAGATAGACGGCAATGCTCGCCGCGGTACCGAGGACGCACGCGCTCACGACCGAGACGACGTGGGCGCGTAACCAACTCTGCACCTGGTCGAGGTGCAGAGCGGTGAGCCCGCCGATTGCCACGAACAACGTGTACATCGGCAGTGTCTTCCACGCGTGCTCGTACACCTGATCCCATGCGGAACCGCTGGGGCGAGGCAGCCACTGGTAGATCACGAACGTCAAGATCTGAATTGCGGCCGCACCCGCCAACACCAGCCACGGGTGTCTGATCGTCCGCTCGAGGATCCACGAGATCACCGGAAAGAACAGGTAGATCTGCATGGAGATGAGCAGGAAGTAGAGCTGATACTTGCCGGTGCCTGCGACGACCGACCAGCCGAGGTCCTCGAAGAACTGGCCGACTCCCGGGAACGGATCGTCGGCGATCAACAGGTGGTCGGACACCGCGTACACGACCGTCCACACGAGGTACGGGGCGACGATCAGGCCGAATCGTCGCCGCCAGAACTGGACGGGTCTCATCGTCCGTCCGCGCATGCTGAGCACGAGGACGAACAGGGTGACCGCCACGAACCCGTAGCGCGTTACGTGCAGCAGGGTGCCGACGAGTTGCGCCGAACGCAGGACGTCCGGGCTGGTGTTGATGCCGCTGACGCTGTGCGCGATGACAACGCCTGCGAACAGCACGACGCGCACGAAGTCGGCGGTCAGCGCGCGGCCGCCCGTGCGGGGCACAGGTTTCTCGGACGTCGGTTTCTCGGACGTCGCCGGTCGTGCAGTGATTGGTGGAGCAGACGGTGCGTCGCCGACGACGGTCTGCCCTTCGCCGGTCCTCACACGCTCCGTCTCCTCGACGGTCTGCTCCACTCTCGACACCTCCGCGAGTCTTCGTTCACCCCACGACCCCGCCCCGCGCCGGAGTCTACGGACCGAACCTGGGAACGGCACACAGGAACTCCTCTGGCGCGTCGCGTGGAATACTCGCGGAATGGACGAGGACCGCCCGCGGGCGCCGATCGACGAGGTGATCGCGTTCGAGACCGCCACCCGCGATCTCGTCGGCGTCGCGTTGCGCAGCGTCGAACGACTCGACGTCTCGCTGTCCCAGTTCCGCCTGCTACTGGTCTTGTATGAGCACGGCCCGTCGAGTTCGGTCGCGTGCGCGCGAGCGCTCGGTGTCGTCGGTTCGTCGGTCACCCGCCTCGCTGATCGGCTGGATGCCTCCGGTCACCTCCTGCGCGGCGCGGATCCCGCCAACCGGAGCGCGGTGACCCTGCGGTTGACCGATGTCGGCCGCCGGGTCGTCCAGGAGGTCACCGACCGACGCAGGCGGGAGCTGTCCGAGGCCATCGGCAGCCTGGACCCGGCGGAGCGCGCGGCGTGCGCACGCGCGCTGCGGAGTCTGCACCGCTCGCTCGACGGCACGACGTCGGGCGACGAACTGCGCCGCAACCTGCCGTTCTGACACCCCGGGCGGGGGCTTCGCCTAAGCGAATCGACCGAGTGAGACCTCTCGCACGGTTCGCCTGATTCATGTCTTGCGTTATGCAACACTTGCGTTTGGAATGCCTTCTGGCCATGGCCGAAGACTCACGACCGGCCGTCCGACCTGACGATTGGAGATACCTCATGACCACCACCGCAGACGCCACCGTCGGCGAGATCCGCGGACCGCGCAAGCTCGGCCCTCTCACGCCGCTGGTCGGCGAATGGGAGGGAGATGTCGGCGTCGACCTCTCGTACCACAACGACGACGACGTCACCGACCGCACGTCGTACTTCGAAAAGGCGTCGTTCGCGCCGATCCCCATCCAGGAGAACGGCCAGCAGAAGCTGTGGGGTCTGAAGTACTCGATGACCGCGTGGCGGCACGGCGAGGAGGCGATGGACCCCTTCCACGACGAGTTCGGCTTCCTCCTCTGGGACAAGGCGAACGGTCAGGTGATGCGCAATGTCGTGTTCGGTCGCGGCATCGCGATCCTGGCGGGCAGCGACGCCGGATCGCACGACACCCAGTTGCACTTCAACGCCAAGCCCGGCGACCCGTCATACGGCATTCTGCAGAACAAGTATCTGATGGAGCGTGCTGAGATCGAGGACTTCACGAGTTCGTTCACGATCATCGACGACGAGACGATCAGCTATACATCCGATCTGGTCCTGCGCCTAGCGGCGGCGGGCGTCACGATGCACCACACCGACGAGAACACGCTGCGCCGAGTGAAGCGATTCCACCCGAGCCAGGCCTGAGGGCACCTGGCTTCAGTCAGTGGGCCCGTGGCTGGGCAGGACACACACCGCGTCGATACCCAGCACACGGTTGAGGCGGCCGAACGCCAACCACGAGCCCAGACACATCGACAGTTCGACGATCTCCCGGTCTGCGTAGGCGGCCCGCATCCGCGTCCAGAAATCGTCATCGAGTCCGTGGTGGTCGAGCGCGTACCGTTCGGCGTATTCGGCAGCCAGACGTGTGCGCTCGTCGAAAGCGTCGGTCACGCGCCACTGCTCGACCGCGGCGTCGAAGGTGTCCTCCACCTTCTGCCCGTCGCGTTCGGTACGCCAGTCCTGACAGAACAGACAACCGTTGATCTGCGCGATGCGCAGTCGCGCCGCCTCGAACTCGCGGAGTCCAAGTGTGCTGTGTTCGTAGACGCTGGTCGCCAACGTCGCGGCGGCCGGTCCGATACCGGGAACGAGCTCGCCCCACACGTATCCGATGGGGTCTTTACCGTCGGGAATGTCGATGATCACGGTCAACTCCTGGAGTCGGTGTGGGAGGTCAGGATTTCGGGGTGTCGGGGGGTCAGAGCATCGGGTCAGGGCATCGGGGGTGGGGTTCGGAGGTAGACGGAGGGCGTGAGCGGAACCTCGAGTCCGTCGTACAGTCCCGGTTCGGCGTCGCGAAGCCAGGGAATCGCGTTGACGATGCGGTCGGCCGCGGTCGCATTGCCACCCGCCGACCGGTTGCCGTCCTCGTCGGTCGCCTCGACGTTGATCTCGATGCGCGGACGGCCCTCGATGACGACGCGGTGTGCCCCGTCGCCGCCTGCCGGCGGGGCCGGCCAGTCGGGCGCGACATCGGCGACGATGCGGGTGACGTGCTCGATGACGATCAGCGCCCGACCGTCGACGACGCCCTGCACTTCGAATCGCAACGCTCCCTGCATCCCCTCGCCGAAGTCGCCGAGGGCGGTGGTGACCTGTTCGGTCAACGGCTGTCGATCGACCACTTCGCGGATCTCGTCGAGTCGAACGCCGAGCGCCCGCGCGATGAGGCGGATCTGCCCGCCCCAGACCATCGTCGGCACCCCTGCCCCGACCATCGGGGGCTCGTAGTCCATCGGCTGCCCCATGCCGACGAGGTAGCGGACGGAATCCTCGGCGTCGTAGGTGGAGTAGTCGAAGATCTCCTGACACCGAATCTGCTCGACACGCGCGCCGAGCCCGCTGACGAGAACCGGAAGCAGATCGTTGCCCCACCCGGGGTCGATCCCGCTGACGAACAGTGCCGATCGGCCGGCGGCGCACGCCTGCTCGACGGGATCCCGCACTTCCGGTGGTGCGCTGTGATGGTCATAGAGCGCGTACACCGAGGTGCTGACGACGACGGCGCCTGCGGCGAGCGCTCGAACGATGTCGGCGACCGCCTCGTCCGGCCGCAGTTCGCCCGACGCCGCGTACACGAGCGCGCCCCCGCCGCCGAGGCTCGCGAGGGCTGCGTCGACGTCGCGGGTGGCACGCACTCCGAGGTCGCCTGCGACACCGACGGGGAGGTCGGCGAGCCGCCCCGCGTCACACCCCACCTTCGACTCCGACGCGACTATCACGGCTGCGAGGGCGAGATCGGGATGCGCGTGGACGGCCCGGATCGCCGCTCGGCCGACGTTCCCCGTACCCCACACGACGACCGGGATCGGCGAGTGACACACGTTACAGTCCACCATGGTCTGAGCGTAGCCGCCAGTCACGCCGACGGGCGCGCGTTCTACTCCTTTAGGGTGAGACACATGAGCGCCAGTGACGACGACGTCCGAGTCGGGACCCCCGAACGAGAACGCGCCATCGGCTTTCTCAACGACGCGTTCTCAACCGGATACCTCGACATCCCCGAGTTCGAGGAACGCTCGGGCATCGTCTACGGCGCACGTACCCGCGGCGACCTGCGAGGGGTGGTCGCGGACCTTCCCAACGCCGCGATGCTGTTCCCCGACGCGCCGGCCGCGACCGGCGTCCCTGCAGCGCCGACTGCCCCGACCACGTTGAGCTCCGACTGGGAGACTGTGCGCCGCAAGGGTTCCTGGCAAGTCCCGCCGAGACTGATCCTCACCGGGTCGATGGGCACGTTCGACCTCGACTTCCGGCAAGCCGTGTTCACGACGCCGACAATCGAGATCGAGGTCCAGGTCTCGGCGACCAACGTCAAGCTGCGTCTGGGACCCGACCACGAGGTCCGCGCCGACGAGGTGGTGAAGTCCGGCTGGTCGAGCACGAAGGACAAGGCAGGCCCACCGGCCCGGCCGGGCGGCCCGATCGTCGTCGTACGCGGTTCGCTGGCGGCGGCGTCCGGGCTGATCATCAAGCGGTAGCGCGCTCCCCTCGGCAAGCCGGATCGACATTCCAGGCTGCCGCAGAATTACACATCTGTTATTAACGCTCCCAGGTTTCCCAACGCGTCACTGTGACGTACGGTGCAGAAGACGACTCGTGTTGCGAGGGGGACGAATGTTAAGGGAGTTCACGGCAGATGCGAGTTGATTCCGGTGCGCGATGGTTTGCGCGCGGTTGCGCGACGGGTGCAGTGGCCCTGGCCGCAACGCTCGCCGCCGGACCCGCGATCGCCGAACCGACCAAGGCCAACCCGGTCGCGTCGTTGATCAATCAGATCGCCGACGTCGACCAGACGTTGACGAACCTGTCGGACGCGGTCGCGACCAGACAGGGCGATGTGAACAAGTCGCTCGTCGACTTCCAGAACGCGGTGGCCGCCCGGCAGTTAGCGGTCGAAGCGAACAGCGGCGCGAAGTCGTCGCTGGCTAAGGTCGGCGGCGAGGTCGAACGCGCCCAACGCGACTTCGACGCATTCGTGCGATCCGTCTACCGCGAAGGCGGCAGCCGGGGCGCCATGACGAAGTACGTGGCGTCCGACGACCCGGACAAGGTTCTCGAGCAGATGTCGGCCGTCGACCGGGTCACCAGCCAGCAGCAGCGAGTGATCCGCAAACTCCAGGTCGCACGCAACCAGCAGGCCAACCGGGTCGCCGCCACCGAGGTGACCAAGCGACAGACCGTCGCGACCGCTCGGGACGCGGAGTCGCGGCGCGACGACGCCGTCGCCGCGTACCGCGCTGCCCAGGCGGCGATGCGCGATCAACAGACCAAGCGCACGGACCTCCTCGAGCAACGCGACTCGCTCGCGACCCGGCTCGCGAAACTGCGCGGCAAGCCCGCTGCCACCGCGCCGGAGCGCGGCGAGCAGCGGCAGCAGCCGGCCGTCCCCGGAGTGCCGAAGGAGGTGACCGACGGGCTCGAGCGCGCAGTCGACGCGATTCCCGCCAAGCCCGTCGAAGGCGACGATGCGCTGGCTCAGGCCGCGGAGGCAGCCGCGACACTGGCCACCGACACCGGACAGGCACTGCTCGCAAGTCTCGTCGGACAGCAGCAGATCCCGCACTCGAAACTTCTCGACGAGATCGGGATCGGCGGGACCAGCCCGTTCGAGCAGGGGGACAACAACACGTTCACCCGCCTCGGCAACGGGTCGTTGGGCTCGCTGTTCGGTGGACAGGGCGGCGCTCCCGGTGCGATCCGCCCCGGGCTGCGCGGGCCGCAGGCGATCGAGGTCGTCGTCAACCGGATGAAGTCTCAGCTGGGCGTCCCCTACTCGTGGGGCGGCGGCGACGCGAACGGACCGACGCTCGGGGTGCGCGACGGCGGCGTCGCCGACAGCTACGGCGACTACCAGAAGGTGGGTTTCGACTGCTCAGGCCTGATGGTCTACGGCTTCGCCGGGGTCGGCATCGACCTGCCGAAGTACTCGGGTTACCAATACACAGCGGGCCCACAGGTCCCGTTGTCGGAGGCCAAGCGCGGCGACATGATCTTCTACGGCCCCGGCGGCACCACGCACGTGGCCCTGGTCCTCGGCGACGGCACCATGCTCGAAGCCCCCTACTCGGGTTCGGCGGTCAAGATCTCCCCGATGCGCACCGCGGGCGCCGAGCCGATGGTCGTCCGTATGCTGTGAGTCTCGGCGACCCGCCCCGAGTCCACTCCCCGGTCATAGCTGGCTGACTCGTCCGGCCTCCACACGCCAACGTTGATCGACATCGACGTTCGCGAGCATCCGTCGATCGTGCGTCACCAACAGGAGTGCGCCGTCGTACGACGCCAATGCCGACTCGAGCTGTTCGATGGCGGCTAAGTCGAGGTGGTTGGTCGGCTCGTCGAGCACCAGGACGTTGGTCCCCTGTGCCTGCAGCAGCGCGAGGGCTGCGCGTGTGCGCTCCCCCGGCGACAGATCGTCGACCGCGCGGTCGACGTGGTCGGCGCGCAGACCGAACTTGGCGAGCAGGGTGCGGACGTCGGCGGTCGTGAACTCCGACACGAGTCGCTCGAACCGTTCGGCGAGCGGATCCGCGCCGGAGAACAGTCCGCGAGCCTGATCGATCTCCCCGATCGCCACGCTCGCACCGAGCTGCGCGGTGCCCTCGTCCGGGGTGATCTGCCCGAGGAGCATCCGCAGCAGCGTCGACTTCCCCGCACCGTTCGGTCCGGTGATCCCGATCCGCTCGCCCGCATCGACCTGCAGTGACACCGGCCCCAGAACGAAGTCACCCTGACGCACCACCGCCTCGTTGAGGGTCGACACGACCGAGCTCGATCGCGGCGCCGACCCGATCGTGAACTCGAGCACCCACTCCTTGCGTGGTTCGACGACCTCCTCCAGTCGGGCGATGCGACTCTCCATCTGACGCACCTTCTGCGCCTGCTTCTCGCTCGACTCGGACGCCGCCCGGCGACGGACCTTGTCGTTGTCGGGGTTCTTGCGCATCGCGTTGCGCACCCCCTGGCTCGACCATTCGCGTTGCGTGCGGGCACGAGCGACGAGGTCGGCTTTACGGTCGGCGTACTCCTCGTACTCGTCGCGCCGGTGCTTGCGGGCGACTGCGCGCTCGTGAAGATAGCTGTCGTAACCGCCACCGAAGACCGTGTTCGTATGCTGCGCGAGATCCAATTCGAGGACACGGGTCACACTGCGCGCCAAGAACTCTCGATCATGACTGACGAGCACCACGCCGCCGCGCATCCCGCTGACGATGTCTTCGAGGCGATCGAGCCCGTCCAGGTCGAGGTCATTCGTCGGCTCGTCGAGCAGGACGACGTCGAACCGCGAGCACAGCAGCGCGGCCAGACCGACGCGCGCCGCCTGGCCGCCGGACAGCCCGGTCATCAACGCCGATTCCGGCGCCACGACACCGGGGACGAACCCGAGGCCCGCGAGCACCTCCGGCAGCCGCTCGTCGAGGTCGGCCGCACCGGTCGCCAACCAGTGGTCCAGTGCCGCTGCGTACACGTCGTTCGGATCTTCGGGGCCTGCCGCATCCGGCTCGGCCAGCGCCGCGGCCGCATCGTCCATCGCCCGCTCCGCCGCCGCGCACCCGGTCCGGCGGGCGACGTACTGTCCGACGGTCTCCCCCGGCACTCGCTCGTGCTCCTGCGGAAGCCAGCCGACGAACGCGTCCGACGGCGACCGCGACACCGTGCCTGCCAGCGGTGCCAGCTCGCCGGCCAGGATGCGCAGCAACGTCGACTTCCCCGCGCCGTTCGCGCCGACGACGCCGACCACGTCGCCCGGCGCGACAGTCAAGTCCAGGTGATCGAACAGGACGCGGTGCGCGTACCCGCCGGAGACGTCCTTCGCGACGAGCGTTGCGGTCATGCACATATGGTTGCACTCGTGCCCCCACGTCCTCGCGCCGCCCGCTATGCCCGACGCCGCAAGACCCGGATGGCCGCCCGCACACACGACCTCACCGACGAGCAGTGGATGTCGCTGCAGGACGCGTGGGGCGGGTGCGCCTACTGCGCGGCGCCGGGTCCCGGCCTGCAGAAGGACTGCATGCAACCCATCTCGCGCGGCGGCCGGTACACGCTTGAGAACGTCGTCCCCGCATGTCGGTCGTGCAACGCGAGCAAATGCAACACCGAGCTGACGACGTGGATGCGACGCAAGAAGCACAACGAACGCCTGTTCCTCGAACGACACGTGTTGATCGTGCGGGAGCTCACTGGTGCTCGTCGGTCTCCCGAGAGTCCGTGAGCGTCGACGCTCCCCACAGTGCGATCACGCCGACGACAACGGCGAGGACCGCGTAGGCGATCCGCTCGCCGTGGAAGAACGACTCGACGAGGTCGCCGCTCCAGACGCCCGCGGGCAGACTCGTCGTGACCAGCGCCGCGATGAGGGTGCCGACGACCGCCGTTCCGACGCTCGTCCCGACCTCCTGCGCAGTGTCGTTGAGCGCGGCGCCCATCGACGTGCGGTTCTCCTCCATCGCGCCGATCAGCGCCACTGCGCCGATGATCATCACCGTGCGCAGACCGATCGTCAGGGTGACCATGAACACCGCGATCGCGAGGTAGCCGTGACCGACGCCCCACGCGAGGCCCGCCATCGAGCCGCCGAGAAGCACCGCACCGATCACGCACGCGAACCGGTGTCCGAACCTCTTCACGAGGTGTTCGGAGACGGGCGTGCCCAGGACCATCGTGAGGATCAACGGAAGGTTGGCGAGTCCGGCCTTCATCGGGCTCCAGCCGTACGCATACTGGAAGTGCAGGATCAGTCCGAACATCACCCCGGCCATCGCGATCGACGTCGCGATCTGGGCGATGGCGGCGCCGCGCACCGTGCCGTCGGCGAAGATCCGCAGGTCGAGCATCGGTTGTGGAGTGCGGAGTTCGCGCCAGATGAAGAGCCCGAGCGCGAGAACCGATCCGGCTGCGGCCCCCATCGTCGACGCCGAGACCCAGCCGTGGTCGATTCCCGAGGTCAGCGTGTAGCAGCCGAGTCCGATGGCCAGAATGCTCAACACCGCCGCAGGCAGGTCGAGTCGATCATCGGTCAGATCGTCGGTGTGGTCGGGTTGCACGCCGACCCGGACCCCGACCCACGCGATGAGCGCGATCGGCGCGTTCACCAGCAGCAGCCATTCCCAACCGACGTGCGCGAGCATCGTGCCGCCCAACACGGGCCCGAGGACAAATCCGCTCATGCCGACGACGATCATCACCGTCATCGCACGCATGCGGAGCGCAGTATCGCTGAAGAGCCGGAAGACGAGCGAGTTGGTGATCGGCGCCATCGCGGCCGCCGCCACGCCGAGCGCGGCCCGCACTGCGATCAACTCCCCCGTCGACGACACCGCCAGGACCGCGAGACTGATCGCGCCGAACGCGACAAGACCGACCAGAAGGACGCGCCGTCGCCCGAAACGGTCGGCGATCGACCCGGCGGTCAGTAGCAGTCCGCCGAAGGTCAGCGAGTATGCGCCGGTCACCCATTGCAGGGCAGTCGTGCCGCTGCCGAGGTCGCGGCCGATGGTCGGCAGCGCGATCGTCAGCAGCGTGTTGTCGACCATCTCCACGAAGAAGGCCAGACACAGCGCGAACATCGGAATCCACGCGGCACGCAGGGAGGTATACGTGCGGGTCGAGGTCTGCACGGTGGTAGCCATGGGATCCCCTCTCTCTCTATCGAACAGCGTTCGGTTATCGAACGATGTTCCATAGACTAGAACGATGTTCGATAGAGTGCAAGGAGGAGGTTTCGATGACACCGCGAACAGCACAGGCGGCACCGCGCCACGGCAGGCGCCGCGCATCGCATTCGATGGCGACCGTGATCGGCGAGACCGTCGCACTGCTCGACGAGTCCGGCGAGACCGCGCTGACGTTCCGCGCACTCGCCGCCCGACTCGGCGGCGGGGTGGCGAGCATCTATTGGTATGTCGACAACAAGGACGAACTGCTCGACCGCGCGACCGACCACATCCTCGGCGAGGTCGTCGACCAGACCGACGGGTTCGCCGACACCGACGATCCGATCACCGATCTGCGCGCCGTCGCGATCGCCTTGTTCGCGGCCGTCGTCGAACGGCCGTGGTTAGGTCAATACCTGATGCGCGACAACGGAACTCAGCCGAACGGCATGCGCATGTACGAGACACTTGGTCGGCACGTGATGCGGTTGGGCCTCAGCCCGCGCGACACCTTCCACGGGGTGTCCGCGGTGCTCGGATTCGTCATCGGCACCGCGACCGACCTGGGCCAACAGGTGCCGGCAGAGGTGCGCAACGGAACCGTCTCCGGCGAGGAGCTCATCGCGCGCGCCGCCGACCAGTGGCGCTCCCTCGACCCCGACGAGCATCCGTTCGTCCACTACATCGTCGACGAGTTCGCGGCACATGACGACGCGGACCAGTTCCGCGCGGGCCTGGACCTCGTACTGGCCGGGCTCCGCCTGCAGGCCGACGCGTGAAATGATTTCGGCACTTTCTTTCGGCGTGACGCCGAAAGAAAGTGCCGAAGTTCTGTCAGAGGATCAGTTCTAGCTGTAGTCGTAGAACCCGCGGCCGCTCTTGCGTCCGAGGCGGCCCGCGTCGACCATGCGGCGCAGGAGCGCGGGCGGCGCGAAATGCGGCTCGGCGAACTCGGCGTACAGCGACTCGGCGGCAGCGAGACAGATGTCGAGACCGACTGTGTCGCAGAGGGTCAGCGGGCCCATCGGGTAGCCGCAGCCGCCCTTCATCGCTGCGTCGATGTCTTCGGCGGTCGCGTACCCCGAGTCGTACATGCGAATGGCCTGGCAGAGGTACGGGATGAGGAGAGCGTTGACGATGAAACCCGACCGGTCGCCCGCCTGGACCGTGGTCTTGCCGAGCACGTCGCCCGCGTAGGCGGTGACGGCGGCAGCGGTTTCGTCCGAGGTCAGCAGGGTCGAGATGATCTCGACGAGCGGCATCACCGGGACCGGGTTGAAGAAGTGGACGCCGACCACACGCTCGGGCCGCTTGGTCTCGGCGGCGATCTTGATGACCGGGATCGACGACGTGTTGGTCGCGAGAACGGTCTCGGGCTTCACGACCTCGTCGAGCTTGGCGAAGATATCGTGCTTGATGGACTCGACCTCGGGGGCGGCCTCGATGACCAGTTCGCGGTCGGCGAACTCGGCGACGTCGAGCGTGACCCGGACGCGCGCGATGGCGGCGTCGGCGTCCTCCTGCGAGATCTTGCCCTTGGTCACACCTCGGCTGATGGACTTGGTGATCCGTGCGTTCGCCGCATCGGCGAACTCCTGCTTGGTCTCCAGGACGAGCACGTCGCTCCCGGCCTTGGCACACACTTCTGCGATACCGGCACCCATGGTGCCGCCACCGATCACGCCGATGAGGTTCACTCTCACTCCAAATCAACACGGGCCACCGGCAACGGGCGGCCGAATTTCGGTTGTCGCCTCATAGGTTAGTTGCTGCGTCGGTGGACTAGCGCCGCCGGTGCGCGATAGTGACGGCCGTCGCGAGGATCAACGACCTGTCGACGTGAGCAATCAGCTCAGGGGGTAGTCGTAGCGGGAGGTCGGCACGACATCTATGTTCTTCTCTGCTCCGATCCGACTGACGCTCGCGAGCATCGCGGTGATGCGACGGTTCAGCTCGTCTCGGTCGCCGCCGCTGCCGTAGAAGGCGTGGACGTCGGAGATCGCCTCCATCGGGAAGAGTTCTTCGACGATCGCGACGACACCGGTCGGGTCGTCGGTCAGCGGCTCGGCGACGATGTTCTGGTAGTAGCCGAACGTCGCCTGCGTGTCGATCGCGACCGGGGTGTGGTCGTCGAGCCAGCGGCGTCGCCATTCGTCGTACGCCAGGTCGTCGGGGCGGCGGAGGAAGGCGACATTGGCGAGCGCGTCGACCCGCTCCCCGACGGGCAGGTCAGGGTCGAGAGGGGCGCGCAGCGCGGTCCGCCACGCCTGCACGGTTCCGGCCACGCCGCCGAGCGCCGCGAGCACATCGGCGCTGTCGCCGCCGGTGACGGCGACGACCGCCTCGATCGGCTGTTCGAAGTGGTTCATCGCGAGTCCGCCACGAGCGTCGTCGTCGCAGACGTTCACCTGAAGTCGGGTCGCACCGAGTGCGGCCAGGGCCGCGTGGAGGCGTTCACCGCGCAGGGCGTCGGCGTCGACGTCCCAGAGCGCCGCGATCAGTCGCATCGGAAGTCCGGTCATGCTCGTAATCGTAGGTCGCGGCGCGTCAGCCGTGGAGTTTCGCGCCGATGTCGGCGGTGGTCGTCACTTCGCCGAGCTTGGGGAAGATCGTGGCGACCGAGAAGTCGTGCGCGGCCGGAAGCGAATCGGTCATCGCGTCTTCGACGAGGACCACGTGATAGCCGAGCTCGTAGGCGCTGCGGGCGGTCGACTCGACGCCGATCGACGTCGAGATGCCGGTCATGACGATCTGGGTGACGCCGAGTTCGCGGAGTCGTGCGTCGAGATCGGTGTTCGTGAACGCACCCCAGGCGCGTTTGGTGATCCTGATGTCTGCGGCGTCGGATCCGAGCGCTGCGTCGATCACGATGTCTGCCGCAGCGAACTCCGCGGTGCTCGTGCCCGCATCCGTGCGGCCCGGCGGACGGGTCGCGACGTTCACCAGTACCACCGGCCGGCCCGCGGCACGGAAGTCGGCGGCGAGCGCCGCCGCGTTCGTCACGGTCGGGCGCGCGGCGTCACCGAGCATGCCGACGATGTTGCGTTGAAGGTCGATGACGACCAGTGCGGAGTTCTCATCGATCTGGGTAAGCGGCATCAGGGCTCCTGTCGTTCGCAGTTGTCGTCGTTCGCGGTTGTCGTTGTTCGCGGTTGTCGTCATTCGGCAAGCCGGGCCAGCAGCGGCAACGCTGCGTCGACCGTCTCGCGTTCGGCGTCGGTGAGTCGTTCGGCGACGGCCTGGGTGAGCCACTCCTCACGGGTGCGGCGCGTTCCGTCGACGAATGCGCGGCCGGCCGCCGACAGCGAGAGGAGTTGCCGGCGACCGTCGTTCGGGTCGGGAGCGCGGTCGACGAAGCCCCGGCCGACGAGTACGGCGACGGTGGCGGCCATCGACTGCGGGCGCACCCGCTCGGCCGCGGCGAGGTCGCTCGACGACGCGTCGGCGCCTACGAGACGACTGAGCACGGAGGTCTGCGACGGCGTGAGCTCGTCTAACTGGGAGACTTCGCGGAATCGTCGTCGGAGGCGGCTGAACACGACTCTGATCTCGCCAGCCGTGGTCCTCGCGTGGTCCCGGTTCGCCATAATCTTCAGTCTAGGCTGAACGATTGCTGTGGGCGGGCGGATGCAACGTTTCCGCCACCGTGATTGTTTACCTGTGCGGGGTCACGCCGCGTTCCTAACATCACCGCGGTGACTGTCACCGAACCCCACGAGACCTCTGTCCCGGCGGCGACTGCGCCCGTTGGCCCCGCGCCCGACAGTCGGCGTCTGCGCAATGTGGTCCTCGCCAGCATGCTCGGCACCACGGTGGAATGGTACGACTTCTTCCTGTACGCGACGGCGGCCAGCATCGTGTTCAACGACGTCTTCTACCCCGACACGAGTGCGTTCGTCGGCACGATGCTCGCGTTCGCGACGTTCGCGGTCGGGTTCGTGATGCGTCCGGTCGGCGGCATGGTCTTCGGCCACATCGGCGACCGGATCGGACGGAAACGCACGCTCGCGCTGACGATGGTGACGATGGGGGTCGCGACGGCCCTGATGGGTGTGCTGCCGTCATTCGCGCAGATCGGTGTCGCCGCACCGATCCTGCTGCTCGTGCTGCGCATCGTGCAGGGCTTCGCGCTGGGCGGTGAATGGGCCGGCGCAGTCCTGCTCGCCGTGGAGCATTCGCCCGCACGTCGCCGCGGACTGTTCGGTTCCATCCCGCAGGTGGGTCTCGCGGTGGGCCTGGCGCTCGGCACCCTCGTGTTCGCGGGACTTCAGACGGTGTTCGACGAGGACGCGTTCATCGCGTACGGGTGGCGTATCGCGTTCCTGATCAGCATCGTGCTGGTCGTGATCGGCTTCGTCGTACGACTGAAGGTCGAGGAGACTCCCGAGTTCACCGAGGTCGACCGGCTGGCGAAGAAGTCGTCCGCTCCGCTGAAAGAGGTCGTCCTTCCGCCGCACACCCGCAATACGATTCTCGGCCTGCTGGCGCGGTGGGGTGAAGGCGCCGCGTTCAACACGTGGGGTGTCTTTGCGATCACGTACGCGACCGGCACCCTCGACATGCCGAAGGTTCCGGTCCTGGTCTCGGTGGGCATCGCCGCGATCGTGATGGCTCTCCTGCTGCCGCTGTCGGGAGTCCTCGCCGACCGGCACGGCCCGAAACGGGTGTACCTCACCGGGATCGCCGCGTACGGCGTCCTCGTCTACCCGGCGTTCGCGTTGTTCGGCAGCGGGAACCTCGTGTGGTTCACGGTCGCCCTCGTCGTGGTGTTCGGTGTGGTACACGCCTGGTTCTACGGCGCGCAGGGCACGTTCTTCGCCAGCCTGTACCCGACCAGAGTCCGCTACACCGGGCTGTCGGTGGTGTACCAGTTCTCGGGGATCTGGGCCTCGGGCCTCACCCCGCTGATCCTGACCGCGCTCCTCGGCGCCGCGCACGGCTCCCCGTGGCTCGCGTGCGGGTACCTGGTCGCGACGTCGGCGATCAGTGTCGGGGGGGGGGGGGGGGGG
>NZ_JAKKOR010000013.1:0-260975 GCF_021738805.1 Gordonia liuliyuniae
GGGCCAGCAATTTCAACACAAGCCAGAAAGCAAAACCTGACCAATCCAAAAAACTGACAAAAACAAAAAACTAACAAACAAAAATGTCCGTCAAAAATTCATCCCTGCCACAAAAAAATACAAAAAATGTGGCACAAGAAAAAATCCATCACACACTATCGAGTTCTCAAAGAACACACACCCACCAGCACCAACCCAAACAATCAGGCCGAACTCCAGCGAACATATACAGTTGTACTGACCTGCAAGAGGCCAACTCCCCCAACCTACCAGGCCGAGGACCGTTCCGCAAGACCAGATTCGCACCCCGTGAAACGGAGAAGGAAGGAGGTTCCTGCCGAAGCGGCTTCCCACGTTACTCGACCTGGCCGCAGTTTCACAACCGCGAACTTGGGAGTCTGTGGTGTCGTCGCGGCCGGGCCGCTCTGACTCGATATAAGTTACGCACGTGTCGACCGAAGGGCAAATCGGCAGGTCACAGCCATGATTGCGGTAGGGATCGTCCCAGAGACCTATCCGAACGGGCAGGACGTCGGACCGATCGGGTAGTTACGCGTGCGGGTTCGCGTCCATAGCGTCGAAGCATGAGCATCACCGTGGAGTCTCCGCGAACCCTCGGGCGACGGATCGACGTGGCGGCCGTCCCCTCGGTACCCGCAGGCTTCACTGTGTGCGCCCACCTCGGGTGGCGCCCGTCCGAGGACGGCGTAGATCTGGTCCACACGTTCACCGCGGAGTCGATCAGCGACGGCGCAGCGGTGAACGCACTGTCCGAGCTGGTCCGCGTCGGCGTGCTCGCCGGGCAGGACGAGTTCGAGTCGGCCATGGTTGGTCTCATCGCCTCCTGCTGCGAGGATCCGGCCGACGGTTGGCTCGCCTTCTACGCGAACTCGGTCGACGACCTGCGCACCGGTCGGTCCGGCTTCTCCCCCGTCCATCGACGGGCTCGTTCACTCGTCGTCGGCCACAAGGTCCTGGAGGTCGGGTGCTGCTTCGGGCTGTTCGCCGTCCAGTGCGCGCAGGACGGGCTGGACGTGCAGGCGTGCGACATCTGCCCGGGGGCACTAGCGCTCCTCGACGACGTATCGGTCCGGCTCGGCGTCGGCGTGCGGACCGTGCTCGGCGATGCCCGGGCACTGCCCGTCTCCGATGACCGGGTCGACACCGTGACGCTGATTCACCTCCTCGAGCACCTGTCATCCGGCGACGTGACGGTCGCGGTGCGCGAGGCGCTCCGCGTCGCTCGGCGACGAGTGGTGATCGCCGTGCCGTTCGAGGATGAGCCGTCCGAACACTTCGGTCACCTGCAACGTCTGTCCGAGGACGATCTGCTCCGATGGGCGGCGCCGTGGATCCGGTCGGGTCTGACGGTCACGGTCTTCACCGACCACGGCGGATGGCTGGTCATCGACAAACCGGCGTGACCCGACAGTGGCGTGTCAGATGAGTCCGCGCTTGCTCGCCACGTAGACCGCATCGGTGCGCTTGCTGACACCGAGCTTGCGGATCAGGTTGCGGATGTGGAACTTGACCGTCGACTCCGAGATGTAGAGCGTGCCACCGATCTCGGCGTTCGACTTGCCCTCCGCGAGCTGGCGAAGCACCTCCCGTTCGCGGTCGGTCAGTTCGGCGGCGACGTCGCGGCCACCGGACACGGTCCGAAGAACGATCGTCGCGCTGCGCGGATCGAACGCACTTCCACCGGTGGCGACGGCGCGGACCGCCCGGACGAGCTCGGTCGTGTCGACGTCCTTCACGACGTAGCCGCGCGCGCCGGCGCGCACCGCCCGCACGACGAGGTCGTCGTCGAGGAACGTCGTCAGGACCAGCGACGCGACTTCGGGGTGGCGCTTGGTGACCTCCTCGATCAGGCGAAGCCCCTCGTAGTCGGCGCCCGCCGTCAATTTCAGATCGACCACGACGACATCGGGCCGACTGTTCGCGATCTCGGCGAGTGCGGAGTCGAACGAGTTCGCCTCCCCCACCACGACAACCGCGGTGTCGCGATCGAGCAGCGAACGGAGGCCTTCACGCAGCAGCGCATGATCGTCGACCAGAACGGTCTTGACTGGCCGGTCGTCGTCTCTGGTCACGGTGCCTCCTGGTCCACGCTCGGCACGTCTGCCGCGATTCGAATACCGCCGAGCCGGGACCGTCGTATCGCGAAACCGCCGCCTCGCTCAGCCGCGCGGGACGCCATGTTCGCCAGCCCGCGGCTGCGCCCGGACGTGATGTCGCCGCGTTGGGCGGCGTTCAGCACGGCCCGCAGTGCCGTGGGGTCGCCGGTCCCGTCGTCGTCGACGAGGAGCCGGACACCCCGATCGTCGTACTCGAGCGTCACCGTCACCCGGCTGGCCTGCGCGTGCAGTGCCGCGTTGAACAGAGACTCGCCCGCGATACGCAGCACCGCGTGCTGCACGTCCCCGGTCAGTTCCCTGGTGCGTCCGCGCACCGTGACGGTCGCATCGACGCCCGGCGGCATGTGCAGTGAGCACAGTTCCCGAAGGGTGTCGACGACGCTGGCCGACGGTCCACCCGACCGGGCGAGCGCGTAGATCGCGCCACGCAACTGCTCCATGGCGTCGCGGCTCAACGTGACGGCCTTGTCGAGCCGTTCGGCTGCGGCTCCGCCGACGTCGCCGCGGCACAACTCCATCTGCAGCCCGGCCGACAGCACCGACTGTCCGACGGAGTCGTGCAGTTCGCGCGCGATCCGCGCGCGTTCGGCGCCCAGCAGCGCGGTCCGTTGCGCCGCCCACAGTTCCCGCTGTGTCCGGACCAGTTCGTCGTTGCGTTCGGCGAGTTCGTCGGCGCGGCGCTGCACTTGAAGGAACAGCGACGAGTTCACCAAGGCCACCGTCGCCTGACTCGCAAGGATCCGCAGCACCGTGAGGTCCGCGGGATCCACACGCTGGCCGTCGGCGGTCCACGCCGACAGCCCGCCGACCACATCGCCGTCGAGTTCCACCGGCACGTGCACGTGATGGTCATCGGCGATCGGCGCGTGCAGCACCGTGACCTCGCCGCGGAGCACGTCGTTGAGTCGGTTGAGCACCGCGTCCGGCAGTCCGGTCGGCGGTTCCGCGACGCGCACCCCCTCGAACGCGAGGATCCGTCCGTCGGGTCCCGCGATGAGGTGCCGAGGACTCGTGCCGACGAGTTGGCCGTCGGCGAGCGCGAACAGCACCCACTGGGCGCCGAGATGGTCGCGCACGGTCTCCACGACCGCTACGACTAGGCCCTCCGGTCCGGCCGCTGTCTGCACCAACGCTTTCGAAATGCCTTCCAACGCGTGCATCACGCGACTCAACCGCGCTTCCGAGCCCCGGTACTGCGCGTAGTGGCCGGCCTTGACGGTGCGCAGCCCGAGGAGGGACGCCAGGTCCGGATCGGAGCCCACGGCTACAGCGCCTGTCGGTACAGTTCGACGATCCCGGACTCCTCCGGACGTCGCGGATTGGTGATCATGCACGAATCGGCGAGCGCGTGCGTCGTCAGCAGGTCCAGATCGCCCGCGCGCACCCCGAGCGGCGCGAGCGTCTCCGGCATCCCGACGCGTGCGCCGAGGTGCGCGACGGCGTCGGCAAGTCGGTCTGCGACAGTCCGAGGGTCGCCGGTCGTCGACAACCCGACCGCGTCCGCGAGTCGGACGAAGTCGTCGGCGCACACCACTGCGTTGTACCGGATGACGTGCGGCAGCAGCACCGAGTTGATTGTGCCGTGCGGTGCGTCGCAGTGCCCGCCGACCGGGTGGCTCATCGCATGCGTCGCACCGAGGATCGCATTGGTGAACGCCATACCGGCGCGCAACGACGCGAGCGACATCTCCTCGCCTGCGACCGCGTCCGCTGGATCTTCGACGAGGCGTTCGAGGTTCGTCCACACTCCGGTGAGCGAATCGATCGCGAGCGAGTCGGTCAGTCTGCCGTGCGCGAGCGAGACGTACGCCTCGATGCAGTGGGTGAGCGTGTCCATCCCGGTCTGGGCGGTGACCTGCGGCGAGAGGGTCGTCAGGAGGGTCGGGTCGATGACGGTGACGTTCGGGACGAGTGTCCGGCCGATGATCGTCACCTTGGTGCGGCGGTCGGGGTCGTTGACGATGCAGAACTGCGAGACATCCGCGCCGCTGCCCGCCGTCGTCGGGACCGCGACGAGCGGTGGGAGTGGGCGGTGCACGCGATCGATGCCCTCGTATTCGAGGATGACGCCGCCGTTGGAGGCGAGCACGGCCACGCCCTTGGCCGCGTCGATGACTGAGCCGCCGCCGAGCGCGACCAGGCCGTCGGCCCCATGCGCCGTGTAGGCCGCGAATCCGTCGGCCACCTCGTGCGACCGCGGATTCGGCGAGACGTCGAGGTACGACGCGGGCTGCAGACCGCGGCGTTGCAGGTCGGCGAACAGGCGGTCGTACCAGGGGGTCTGCTCGATCGTGCGGTCGGAGACGATGAGCGGACGACGGACGCCCAGCCCCGCCACGGTGACCGACGCTTCTGGGAACGCCCCGCGACCGAGAACGATCTCGGGGGTGTGAAACTTCGCGACACTCGTCGCCGCACGTGCGCGACCTGGGCCCCGATCGGTCACCGGCGGTCCACCTCCTCGTTCTGGGACTGACGCTACCGGCTCACCGCAGCGCTGCACCGAGTTCGTCGCACTTCTCGAGCATCTCGGCTCCGTCGCGGGCACTGACCACCCCCGAGCACTGCTCGGCGTAGTCGTCGAGCGAACACCCGGTCTGCGACCAGTACCGTGACGGCTCTGGCGTCAGCCACGCAACGCGGTGTGCGCGCCGGGCGATCGTCTCGAAGAGGTCTACACGCGGATCGAAAGCGTTGCTGCGCGCGTCACCGACGACGAGGACGCTCGTCCGTCGCGTGATGAGATCGCCGTACTCGTCGAGTGTCGTCTGCCAGACCCGGCCGTAGTCACTGGTCGCCGACAGATCCAGCCCGTCGGCGGCGAGGACTTCCGCCAACGCGGTGTCGGGTTCGCACACGCGCAGCTCCGGTGTGACGCGCACGGCTCGATCGACGAATGCGATCACTTCGCACCGGTTCCCTTGGTGGTGCAGTGTCTGTGCGAGTCGGAGGATGAAGCCTGCGACCGGCCGCACCGACAGCGAGACGTCCACGAGGACGAGCAGCCGCACCGGCCCCGGCACGCGAACGGTCTTCCACAGTTCCACTGGGACGCCGTCGGTGTGCGCGGCGGCGCGCATGGTGGCGCGGGCGTTGAGACGTCCACCGTCGGTGAGCCGTGACACCGGGCGCGGTGCGCCCCGCATCCGCTGCACCAGCCGGTGGCAGGCGCGATCGATGTCCGCCTGATCTCGGTGGACGTGCGAGTTTCCGGTCACCTCGCCGTCGGACAGGACGTTCTCGGCGAGGCGCTGGGTCAACGCGTCCACGAAGTCCTCGAGTGCACGTTGCAGCTGCTCGCGGCGCGCGTCGTCGAGATGCTCCATGCCGTCGGCGCCGTAGGCGCCGCGGCCGTCAGTCGCGTCGAGTACCGCGAGCAGCGACGCAGCGTCGGCCAGGCTCAGCGCCGAACCCTCCACTCGCGCGGCCGTGCCCGTCAACTCGCCGACTTGCGCCGCGTCGGCGTGATCGACTTCGACGGTGTACGTGACGCCGCCGGACACACTCGACGAGTCGGTGTCGACCTGGAGTTCCTCCGCACCCGTCGAGACCGAGAAGTCGTTCTCCTCGCGGTGGGCGCTCTCCCCGTTCCGTTCGCGCGCGTCGGGATCATCGACCATCAGGTCCCCGATCTCGACGGTGTGCTCGTCGGCGCCGATCATCCGCGCCGCGCCGGCGAAATCGTCGTCCCAGTCGAGTTCGTCGGGGAGGTCGCCTGCCAGCCCCCGCACACGCGGCAGGTCGTCGGCCGTGTCGTCGGCGGTGTCGTCGGCGGTGTCGTCGCCTAGGAAGAACGCGGCGAAGACGGTCTCGAACGCCGCGCGCTCGTACTCGTACTTGACGCTGACGCTCCGCAACGCCGTCCGCAACCGCGGGACGTCCGCGGCGCCGACTAGCGCGAACACGCGCCGGATCTCGATCACCTCGGCGGGCGAGCATCCTATGCCGAGGGCGCGCAGCGCCCGACCGAACTGCACCGACACGGTGTCGAGGAGCTGGGTGCCCGCATCGTTGCCGCTCAGCACGACCGCTCAGCTCCGCGCGGCGGCGGTGTGTGCCCGGCCCGCACCGAATGCTCGGCCGGTGCCCGATCCCTGCCGGCTCTCCGGTCGCGTGAGCCGGTCTGCGTCGGACGCGGCCGGCGCGGCGAACGCCCGGCGCACATGGTCGAGATCGGTCCCGAACTTCACCAACAGCGACATCAGCGCCGGATCGGTCGGCGACAGGTACGAGGCGGCACGCGAGGCGTCGATGACCTCGGCGATCGACGGGCTCTTGCGCAGCGGCAGTTCGCGCAGCCGGCGAGCGAGGTCGACGACGTCGGCGATCACCGACTCCTCCACGTCGGGTGCGCGGACGGCGACGATGCGGCACTCGCGTTCGACGGTCGGGTACTCCACTTGGAAGTGCAGGCACCGACGTTTCAACGCGGACGACAACTCCCTCGTGTCGTTGGACGTCAGGATCACCCACGGCGCCGAACGCGCGGTGAACGTGCCGAGCTCGGGCACCGTCACCTGGCGTTCGGCGAGGACTTCGAGCATGACGGCTTCCATCGCCTCGTCGGTCCGGTCGATCTCGTCGACCAGCAGCACCGTCGGATCGGGCGAGACGATGGCAGCCAGCAGCGGCCGCGGGACGAGGAAGCCTTCGGTGTAGACGCCGACCTCGGTCTCGGCGAGCGCGGTCGACGCCGCCGCGAGCGTGTCGTACTCGGCGAGTTCGGTTCCGATCCGGTCGCGCAGCATCTGCACGTGCAGCAACTGCCGCGCATAGTCCCATTCGTACAGTGCGCGGGAGTCGTCGAGGCCTTCGTAGCACTGCAGGCGGATCAGTTCGCGGCCCGACGCCGCGGCCAACGCCTTCGCCAACTCCGTCTTGCCAACGCCAGCGGGCCCTTCGAGCAGCAGCGGGCGGTCGAGGACCGTCGCCAGGTGGACGACGACAGCGAGGTCGTCGTCGATGAGATAGCCCTCCGACGCCAGGGCTGACGCCAGATCGGCGGACGTGTCGAATGTCAGGTCGCTCATGGATGCCTCGCTCGGAGTCGGGTAGAAGATGGCAGCGGACGGGTAGGCCGGGTGCCGGATAGAACGGGATGCCGGGCGATCGCCGGACCCGACAGGTCCGGCGATCGCCCGACGGGTGGTCGGCCCCGGCGGTCAGTACGAGCCGGTGAAGGCGTGACGGACCATCGGGATCAACGATTCGACGGTCGACTCGCGCGGGTTGGCCGGCGTGCACCAGTCGCCCATCATGTGCTCGGCGATCGCGCGGACCTGCGCATCGGACGTGTCGACGCCGTCGCCCCGGCCTTCGTACTTGCCGGTGTTCATCCGGTTCTTGTCGTACGACGACGTGGTCAACGAACCGAAGTTGTCGGGGATGCCGAGATCCTTCGACAGGCGGATCGCTTCCTCGACGGCCGCGTCGGCGGCCTGCACGGTCGTCATGTTCCGGGTGTCGACGCCCATCAGCCTGGCGATCTCTGCGAACCGCTCGTACCGTGCGGGCAGGTTGTACTCCCACACGCGCGGCAGCGCGATGGCGTTGTTGAGCCCGTGGTGGCTGTCGTAGAACGCGCTGAACGCGTGCGACATCGAGTGGATCATGCCGAGCCCACCCGAATTGAAGGCCTGCGCGGCGATGTACTGCGCGTGCATCATGCCCGACCGCGCCTCGAGGTTCCGCGGATCGTAGACGGCGGTCCGCAGGTGGTCGCGGATCAACTCGATCGAGTACTTCGCGTTGCCGAGCGACGGCTCGAAGTCCAGCCGCGAGACGAACGGCTCACTGGCGTGGGCCAGGACGTCGAACCCGCAGAACGCGGTGAAGTGCTCGGGGCACGAGTAGTACAGCAACGGGTCGTCCATCGCGAGGTCGACGAGACACGAGTCGTCGAACGCCACCCACTTGTGCGGGTTGTCCATGTCGGAGGTGTCGGTGATGACGTACGCCCAGGACGTCTCGGAACCGGTGCCCGCCGTCGTCGACACGGCGATGTGCTTCGGGTTCTCCTTGTTGGTGGCCTTGGAGAAGCCCTCGAATTCGTTGATGTTGCGGCCGTCGTGGGCGATCACCATGCGAGCGCCCTTGGCCGCGTCGTGGCTCGAGCCGCCGCCGACGGAGATGATTCCGTCGCACTTCTCGGACTGGTACCGCGCCGCGGCGTCCATCGCGTTGAAGTCCTTCGGGTTGGACTGGACCTCGTCGAACAGGACGACGTCCACACCCTGGTACTCGATCTTCCCGGTCAGTTCCTCGATGATTCCGGAGCCGCGCAGGCCCGTCGTCATCAACAGGACGCGGGTCATGCCGAGTTCCTTGGCTTCGACGCCGAGCATGTCGTGTGCGCCGACGCCCAGCTTCGCCTTGGGGAACGGGTGGAACTCCTTGATCGGGAAGTCCCAGATCTGATTCAGCTCGATAGCCATGAGGGTTTGACTCCTGTGAGGTTGCCGTTTCGGTCCTTCACAGCGTGTGCCCTGCGTCACTGCCCGGACAAGAGCTCCTGACCTGCAGCGCGGGGAGTCGGCCCGGTGGTTCAGGCAGGCACCTGTCCGGTCGGACAGGTACCGCGTCGTCGAGCAGTGTGGGCGAGTCGAGCCGTGTGGGCGATCAGCCGATCTCTCGTCGGATGGTTCCGCCGAGCGTGCGGAGCTGATCCTCGAAGTTCGGGTAGCCGCGATCGATGTGCTCGATGTCGTGGACTTCGGTGTCGCCGTCGGCGACGAGGCCGGCGAGCACGAGGCCGACGCCCGCGCGGATGTCCGAGGACCATACCGGTGCGCTCGACAACCGTTCAACGCCGCGGATCACCGCGTGATGCCCGTCGGTCCGCGCGTCGGCGCCCAGCCGCACGAGTTCTTCGACGAACCGGAAACGGGCCTCGAACACGTTCTCAGTGACCATGGACATCCCCTCGGACACCGTCGCCAGACCGATCGCCATCGGCTGCAGATCTGTCGGATACCCGGGGAACGGGAGCGTCGCAGTGTCGACGGCGACGGGACGCGACTCCTGAATCACCCGAAAACCGTCGTCGAACCGGTCGACGCGCGCTCCCGCGCCCTCGAGTTTCTTGAGCACCAGGCGCAGATGCTCGGGGTCGATCCCGCGCACCGTGATGTCGCCGCGTGTCATGACCGCAGCCACTCCCCACGTGCCGGCGACGATGCGGTCGCCGACGACGTGGTGCGTCGTCGGCGTCAGCGCGTCGACGCCGGTCACCGTGAGTGTCGGAGATCCAGCGCCGTCGATCCGAGCGCCCATCTCGGTCAACATGACGCACAGGTCGACGATCTCCGGCTCGCGCGCAGCGTTGTCGATCGTCGTGACGCCCTCGGCGAGGACCGCGGCCATCAGGATGTTCTCGGTGGCGCCCACGGACGGGAAGTCGAGTACCACTTCGGCGCCGGACAACCGCTCGGCTTCCGCGACGACGCAACCGTGTTCGATCGTGCTCTGCGCACCGAGCGCACGCAGACCCGCCTGATGCATGTCGAGCGGACGAGAGCCGATGGCGTCGCCGCCGGGCAGCGCGACGACGGCGCGATGGCGGCGAGCCATCAACGGGCCCAGAACGCACACCGATGCCCGGAACTGCTTCACCGCGTCGAAGTCTGCGTGGTAGTCGGGTTCGGCGGGAGTATCGATCGTCACGGTGTCACCCGAGATGTCGACCGTCGCGCCCAGCCCGCGCAGCACATCCGCCATCAGCGGGACGTCGGCGATCTCCGGCGCATTCGTCAACACCGTGCGGCCCTGCGCCAACAGCGCCGCCGCCATCAACTTCAGAACGCTGTTCTTGGCTCCGCCGACGAACACGTCACCGACCAGACGTGCCCCACCTGAAACCACGTAACGATCACTCACCGGCACAGTGTATCGGCCAACAGGTAGGTTGCCTGGTATGGCAGTGCACCTCACACGCATCTACACACGGACCGGCGACGACGGGACCACCGGACTCTCCGACTTCTCCCGCGTCGCCAAGAACGACCTGCGCGTCATCGCGTACGCCGACTGCGACGAAGCGAACGCTGCGATCGGTCTCGCCCTGACCGTCGCAGGCGAGGTCCCCGAGGACATCGGGGCCGTCTTGACCACAGTCCAGAACGATCTATTCGACGCCGGTGCCGACCTGTCGACGCCCGTCGTCGACGATCCGGCCTACCCCCCGCTGCGCATCGAATCGTCGTACGTCGACGCGCTCGAAGCGTGGTGCGACCAGTTCGGCGAAGAACTCACGCCGCTCGACTCGTTCATCCTGCCGGGCGGCACACCGCTGTCGGCGTACCTGCATCAGGCACGCGTCGTCGTCCGCCGCGCCGAACGCGCCGCCTGGTCGGCGATCGACGCGCACCCCGACGACACGAGCATCCTCCCCGCGAAGTACCTGAATCGACTCTCGGATCTCTTGTTCATCCTCGGACGCGTCGCCAACGTTCGTGCGGGCGATACCGACGTGAAGTGGGTTCCGGGCGGCGAACGCCAGCGCTGACCTGAGATCTATGCCGCGGGCCTGCGCCGAGCACGGCGCGGGGCGCGGGCCTCCAACCATGATTGGAATGCGGTCATCGCGGCGGGAGCCATCGCCAACTCGTAGGCGGGTTCCTGGCCGCGTCGTCCGACGGTGATCTCTGCGACGACCATGTCGGGATCCATGATCTCCGACTCCGTGCCGACCCGACTCCGACGCCCGGACACTTCGATACGCCGTCGAGACAGAGTCACCGACGGGCCGAGCCGCAACGACGACAGCCGAAAATACAGAATCGCGTCGTCTGTGTAGTGAATCGAACCGTGACGCCATCCCTCGTCGGCGTCGGCGGGCAACGGACGCAACAGGACCGGCGTCCCGGCGAGGCGCACGAGCCGCAGTCGATAGACCAGCAATCCGGCAGCGATCAACCCGACGAGCAACAATCCACAAACAATCCACGCCCACATCGGCATCGGGTCGACCTCCTCTCCGTTATCTACGAACGTACGCGAACAGCCGCCCTGCGGCGCAGGACGGCTGTTCGATCGTTCACTTTTGTACTTCTGGGGCCCGAGTCAGCTCACGGCTTCCACGGCGCGCACCCGGGACTTCGCGCGAAGGAACTCCTCGCTGCCCTCGGTCGCCGATTCGAGAACGGCTCGCTCGGCGGCGACGTCGATCTCGTCGGAGAACTGTGCGGACTCGGCGAGGACAGTGACCGTGTCAGCGGTGACGGACAGGAACCCGCCCTGCACCGCCATCGCCTTACGGGCGCCACCGGCCTCGGTCAGGACCACGCAGCCGCCAGCGGCGAGCTCTCCCAGCATCGGCTCGTGGTTGGCCATGATGCCGATCTGGCCGACGGTGGTCTGCGCGACCATGAGCGTCGCGTCCCCGGAGTAGAGCGCGGCGTCCGGTGCGACCACGTCGAGTCGGAAGGTCTTGTCAGCCATGTGCGACGACTACTTTCCGGCGATCTTCTTGGCAGCGGCCTCGACGTCGTCGAGTCCGCCACAGCTGTTGAACGCCTGCTCCGGCAGGTGATCGAACTCGCCCTTGCACACGCGGTCGAACGCCTCGATGGTGTCGGCGAGCGACACCACGGAACCGACCTGACCGGTGAACTTCTCGGCGACCAGGAAGTTCTGGCCGAGGAACTTCTGGATACGACGTGCACGCTGCACGGTAACCTTGTCCTCTTCGGAGAGCTCGTCCATACCGAGGATCGCGATGATGTCCTGCAGCTCCTTGTACTTCTGCAGGATGCGCTTGACCTCGTTGGCGACGCGGAAGTGCTCGTCGCCGACGATCGAGGCCTCGAGGATGCGCGAGGTGGAGGTCAGCGGGTCCACGGCCGGGTAGATGCCCAGCTGCGAGATCGGACGCGAGAGCTCGGTCGTTGCATCCAGGTGCGCGAACGTCGTCGCGGGCGCCGGGTCGGTGTAGTCGTCGGCGGGCACGTAGATCGCCTGCAGCGAGGTGATCGAACGGCCCTTCGTCGACGTGATGCGCTCCTGCAGCTCGCCCATCTCGTCGGCCAGCGTCGGCTGGTAACCGACGGCGGACGGCATGCGGCCGAGCAGCGTCGAGACCTCGGAGCCGGCCTGCGTGAAGCGGAAGATGTTGTCGATGAAGAGCAGCACGTCCTGGTGCTGCACGTCGCGGAAGTACTCGGCCATGGTGAGGGCCGAGAGAGCGACGCGCATACGCGTCCCCGGCGGCTCGTCCATCTGGCCGAACACCAGGGCGGTGTCCTGCAGAACGCCCATCTCCTCCATCTCGAGGTGGAGGTCGGTGCCTTCACGCGTACGCTCACCGACGCCTGCGAACACCGAGGTGCCGGAGAACTCGCGAGCGATACGGGTGATCATCTCCTGGATCAGAACGGTCTTGCCGACACCGGCACCACCGAACAGACCGATCTTGCCGCCCTTGACGTACGGGGTCAGCAGGTCGATGACCTTGATGCCGGTCTCGAGGATTTCCGTCTTGCCCTCGAGCTGGTCGAAGGCAGGCGGCTTGCGGTGGATGCCCCACTGCTCGCCGTCACGGCCGGTGCCCGGCGCGTCCAGGCAGTCGCCCAACGCGTTGAAGACGTGGCCCTTGACCACGTCGCCGACGGGCACCGAGATCGGGCTGCCCGTGTCGACGACCTCCGCACCGCGGACCAGGCCGTCGGTCGGCTGCATCGAGACGGTACGCACCACGTTGTCGCCGAGGTGCTGTGCGACCTCGAGCGTCAACGTCTTGGCGACCGCCGCGAGGGTGACCTCCGCGTGGAGAGCGTTGTAGAGCTTGGGAATTGCGCCGCGGGGGAACTCAACGTCGACGACGGGGCCGATCACCCGGGCGACACGACCCGCGGTCGCCGAGGCGGCGCCCGTGGACGAGTCGGTGACTGCTGCAGTCATTGGTTACTTCACTTTCCTCGGTTGTCTTGTCGCGATCAGTTCGCCAGCGCCTCGACGCCGCCGACGATTTCGCTGATTTCCTGGGTGATCTGAGCCTGACGTGCGGCGTTAGCCTGTCGAGACAACGTCTTCTCGAGTTCGTTCGCGTTGTCAGTCGCCGCCTTCATAGCGGTTCGACGAGCTGCGCTCTCCGATGCCGCCGCATCGAGCAGAGCGGCGAAGATACGCGACGCGACGTACTTGGGAAGCAGTGCGTCGAGCAGTTCGTCGGCTTCCGGCTCGAACTCGACCTCGGGCCCGACCGTGTCGGCGCCGTCGGTGAGCATGTCCTCGCCCATGTCGAGGTGTTCCATCTCGAACTCGACGTCGATCGGTGCCATGCGGCGGACGACCGGCTTCTGGGTCAGCATCGACACGAAGCGCGTGTACACGATGTGCAACTCGTCGAAGCCCTCGACCTGTCCGTTACCGTCGCCGGGCAGCTGGCAGTGCTCGCCCGAACCGGCCAGGAACGCATCCACCAGGTGGCGGACGGCCTCAGCGCTGTCGACGAACGCAGGCTGCTGCGAGAAGCCCGACCAGCTCGCCACGATCGGCCGCTCGCGGAACGTGTAGTACCCGACGCCCTTACGGCCCATCACGTACACGACCGGCTCCTTGCCCTCGCTGCGCAGCAGCGAGAGGAGCTCTTCGGTCTCTTTGAGAACGTTCGAGTTGTAACCACCGCACTGACCGCTGTCACTCGTGACGACGAGGACGGCGGCGCGCTTCGGGTTCTCGCGCTCGGTCAGCAACGGACTGTCGAGCGACGAGCTGGCGTTGGCCAGGGTGGTGACGACGCGCGTGATCTCCTCGGAGTAGGGACGGGCGGCTGCCACCCGTGCCTGCGCCTTGGTGATCCGCGACGTCGCGATCAGTTCCTGCGCCTTGGTGATCTTCTTGGTCGACTGGATCGATCGGATCCGCGAGCGCAGCTCCCGAATTGTGGCCATGGCTACTTCGTCTTCTTCGTCACTCGGATCGTCTCGGACTCGACGTCTTCGGCGGCCAGCGGATCAGCCGCGACCTCGACGACTCGCGAGCCGTCTGCGGCGATGAAACCTGCCTTGAAGTTGTTCGTCGCGGTCGCGAGAGCGTCCTTGTCTTCCGCCGACAGCTTCTTGCCGCCTGCGATGTTGCTGTACACGCCCGAAGCCGTGTGGTGCAGATCGCCAAGCAGCTCCGACTCGAAGCGACGGATATCGGCCACCGGGACCGAGTCCATGAAGCCTTCGCCACAGAGGTAGAGCGACACGATCTGGTCTTCGACGGCGACCGGGCTGTACTGGTCCTGCTTGAGCAGCTCCACCCAGCGAGCGCCACGCTCCAGCTGCGCCTTCGACGCGGCGTCCAGGTCGGAGGCGAAGGCCGAGAAGGCCTCGAGCTCACGGAACTGGGCCAGCTCCAGACGCAGCGAACCGGAGACGTCCTTCAGCCCCTTCGTCTGGGCGGCGCCACCGACACGGGAGACGGAGATACCGACGTTGATGGCGGGACGGACACCCTTATTGAAGAGGTCCGACTCCAGGAACACCTGGCCGTCGGTGATCGAGATGACGTTGGTCGGGATGAACGCCGAGACGTCGTTTGCCTTGGTCTCGATGATCGGCAGACCGGTCATCGAACCGGCACCGAGCTCGTCGGACAGCTTGGCGCAACGCTCCAGCAGGCGCGAGTGCAAGTAGAAGACGTCACCCGGGTAGGCCTCACGCCCCGGCGGGCGACGCAGCAGCAGCGAGATCGCACGGTAGGCCTCGGCCTGCTTCGACAGGTCGTCGAACACGATCAGGACGTGCTTGCCCTGGTACATCCAGTGCTGGCCGAGAGCCGAGCCGGTGTACGGCGCCAGCCACTTGAAGCCTGCCGAGTCGGATGCGGGCGCCGCGACGATCGTCGTGAACTCCATCGCGCCGGCCTCTTCGAGCGCGGTCTTGACGCCTGCGATGGTCGAACCCTTCTGGCCGACGGCGACGTAGATGCAGCGGACCTGCTTCTCCGGGTCGCCCGTCGCCCAGTTGTCCTTCTGGTTCAGGATGGCGTCGATGCAGACCGCGGTCTTGCCGGTCTTGCGGTCGCCGATGATCAGCTGACGCTGTCCCCGACCGATGGCCGTCATCGCGTCGATGGCCTTGATGCCGGTGGCGAGGGACTCCTCGACGGGCTGACGTTCGAGGACGGAGGCTGCCTGGAGCTCGAGGACGCGGTCGCCCTCGGATTCGATGGCGCCGAGTCCGTCGATCGGTGCGCCGAGCGGATCGATGACGCGACCGAGGAACTTGTCGCCGACCGGAACCGACAGCACGTTGCCGGTGCGCTTGACTTCCTGGCCTTCTTCGATGTTCTCCGAGTCGCCGAGGATGACGGCGCCGACCTCGTCCAGGTCGAGGTTCAGTGCCACGCCGCGGATGCCGCCCTCGAACTCGAGGAGCTCGTTGGCCATCGCGCCGGGCAGACCGGACACGTGGGCGATGCCGTCACCGGTGTCGGCAACGGTGCCGACCTCTTCGCGGGTGGCCTGGCCGTCCACTTCCTGGGTGTAACTTGCGATCGCGCTCCGAATTTCATCGGAGGAGATGGTCAACTCCGCCATGTTCCTGCTCTTCCTGGCTATCTAAAAAGTGGTCTGTGGGAATCGGGTGTTACTTGGTCACCGCAAGCCGCGGCGCAGCGTTGCGATCTTGCCGGACAGGCTGCCGTCGATACGCTCGTCGCCCACGCGGACGACGACCCCACCGAGGAGTGCCGGATCGATGTCGATGTGCAGGGTGACCGGCGCGCCGTAGATGTCAGCCAACTTCGCCGACAGCGCGGTGCGCTGGTCAGCGGAGAGCTCACCTGCGCTGGTCACGTACGCGACCTTACGTCCGTTGCTGGCGGCGGCAAGCTGCGAGAGCTCGTCGAGCGAGTCACCGGGTGCCTGGTCGGTACGGCTGACCGCGAACTGGGCGAGCTTGCTCGTGACGTCCGTGACCTTGCCGTCGATCAGCTTGCGCAGCAGACCGAAGTGATCGGCGGCGCTGCGCGTGCGGTCGGAGAGCGCCTGTTCGAGCGCTCCGTCTCCCTTGACGATGTGGGCGAGGCGGAAAAGTTCCTCCTCGACCGTGTCGATGCGGCCCGACTCCTTCGCCGCGAACAGCAATGCCTCGCACCCGAGGGACTGCAGACCGTTCACGAGGTCGGCTTCGCTCGACCATTCGCGCGCCGCCGCCGAGGCGACCGCGCTCCGAGTGGTATCCGAGACCTTGCCCGAGAGCACCGACTCGGCGACCTTCGCACGCGAGTCCGCAGCGGTGGCCGTGTCGGCCAGCGCGATGCGCAGCGAGCGATTGTCATTCACGGTGGCTGCCACCGAGAGCAGTTCATCGCCGACGGTCACCGCATCGGTGCCCGGCGCGGACGAACCGCGCAGGGCGGTCTCCAGCTCGATGCGAGCCCCCTCGAGGGCTTCACGGCTAGACGCTGCGTACATCTTTGTGCATTCCTTCTTCCGGCGGAGTCGTCAGTGCGTGGGTGCGAGGGGCAGGTCCTGCCCGCTCGCCCTCCACACCATCGTTCCAGCTGCCCTGGGATTACTTGGCGGTCTCGGCGTCGAGTTCAGCGAGGAACCGGTCGACGGTCCCGGCCTGCTTGACGTCGTCCGACAGCGACACACCGACCAGCTTCTCGGCCAGGTCGACCGACATCTTGCCGAGGTCGCCGCGCAGCTCGGAGACGACCTGCTGACGCTGGGCGTCGAGCTGGGTGTTTCCGTTGGCGATGATCCGGTCGCTCTCGGCCGTTGCCTGAGCCTTCATGTCCGCGATGATCTGGGTGCCCTGAGTGCGAGCCTCCTCGCGGATGCCTGCAGCCTCTTCACGAGCACCGGCGAGCTGCTCGCGGTAAGCCTTGAGCGATGCAGCGGCTTCGGCCTGTGCGGCCTCGGCACGCTCGATGCCACCCTCGATGGTCTCGCGACGCTCAGCGAGGACCTGCTTGTACTTCGGAATGACGTACTTCCAGAAGACGAACAGAACGACGGCGAAGGCGACCAGCGACCAGGTGATGTCGTACCACTGCGGCAGCAGCGGAATCGGCGGTTGATGGTCGCCGCCTTCCGCCGGCGAGGCCTCAGCCAGAATCAGTTCGTTGATCATTGGTGTCGTCTCGCGATCAGAAGATGAAGCCGGCGACGATACCGATCAGCGCCAGAGCCTCGGAGAGGGCGATACCCAGGAACATGGTGGTACGGATCTGGCCGGCCAGCTCGGGCTGACGGGCGATGCCCTCGATGGCCTTACCGGCCACGATGCCGACGCCGATACCGGGGCCGATGGCGGCGAGACCGTAACCGATCGCGCCGAAGCCCTTACCAGTGATCTCCGAGTCTGCGGCGAGAGTCTGGGCGATGATGCTCATCTTGCGATTCCCTTTCTTGGTGGCTCCCCGCCCGGTCGGGCGAGTGAGTCAGTTCGTTGTCGGTTCCGGCTTACTGTTTCCGGGCCCGAAGTCGTATTCAGTTGGTCCCAGCGACTGCGCGTCAGTGCGAGTCGGCGTGGATCGACTGGTCGATGTAGACGGCGGTCAGCAGCGCGAAGATGTACGCCTGCAGGCCGATGACCAGGAGTTCGAAGAAGGTGAAGCCGATACCGGCGATGATGCCGCCGACACCCGCGAGGGTCCAGATCCCGCTCTTCTCGACGACGAAGAACTGCGTCGCAGAGAAGAACAGCACCAGCATGATGTGGCCGGACAGCATGTTGGCCATGAGACGCACTGTCAGCGTGAACGGCCGAAGGATGAACGTCGAGACGAACTCAATCGGGACCAGCAGGAAGTGCACCGGCAGCGGCACGCCCGGAAGAACGATGGACGACTTGATGAAGCCGAAGAAGCCGTACTTGGCGATGCCCACCCAGCAGTAGGTGATGTACGCGACCGCGGCCATCACCAGCGGCATGCCGATGCGCGCGTTACTGGAGATGTTGAGGAAGGGGATGATCGACGTCAGGTTCAAGAAGATCGTCGCGAAGAACATCGACGCGATGATCACCAGGAATCGGCGACCGTTCTCTTTGCCGAGGATCTCCTCGGCGATGTTGATGCGGACCCAGTCGAGCATGCTCTCGGCGACGTTCTGTACGCCGGTCGGAACGATCTTCGGGCTGCGCATGGCGAAGAAGAAGCCCGCGGAGACCAGGACAGCTACGACGACTCGGATCAGCATGATGCGATCCATGCCCCACCACTCCGGGTTGGGCTGTTCTCCACCGAACAGCATCACGGGATAGAAGTCCCACAATGTCGGCGCGTGGAATTCGGCTGCGAGGGTGGCGCTCAGCGTTCTCTCCCGTTCTCGGGCCCACTGATCTCACGATCTGCGGGGTCCTACTGTCATTTGGCATCCGGTGACATCACCCATGGGCGCAGGTCACCCGAATCAGCCTGCGTGCAGCAGAGTAGCAAGATTCTGGTCCTACCAGCGAATCAGGGTTGCAGCGATCCGTCCGGCCGCAGAGCTACTATCGTCCGTAGTAGCTGGTCAGGGCAGCCTGGGTGATCATCGTCACAGATACTAGTCGGTTGTCTTCTCGGGATCGACGTAGACCTGACGCGTCTTCATGACGCCGAGCAGCTCGCCGCCCAGCACGAGGACGATCGCACCCAGCAGCATCGTGACCAACGCGGCTTTGTTGTAGAAGTCCATGTCTTTGATCAAAGCGGTCACCGCGATGAGGGCGACGACCTTCACGAGGTACGAACCCATCAGTGCGCCCATCACGACCGACGGCGACGCTTTCGAGGTGAACAGGATGGCGACGACGGTGATCAGGACGAACCCGCCGCCCATCCCCGCCCCGACCAGGACACCCCACAGTCCGGGAAGGCCTTTGTACGGCCACCAGACGAGCAGTCCGACGACCAGGAGGACGCCGAGACCGCGGACCCCGTACTTCAGTCCGTTCCACAGCGGCGCGGCGGGATCCTCCCACTCGGCTTTGCGTTCGGACGCGTCCGCTTCGTCGGGGACGGCGGCGTTCTCATCGTTCGTAGACACGCGATAAGGCTATCGAGGAGAGTGCGTTCAGAGCGAACTCGACCGAACCGCCTACCGGGAGATGTACCACCGGCGCAGTCGCGGGGCGAACGTGGCGACGAGGGCGAGCACGACGCCCACGGCGAAGATCGGCAGCACCACCGCAGGCGATACGAGCGTCGACGCTGCGACAGCGAACGCGAGGAGCCCGACCCAGAGGTAGATGACGAGTGCGACTCGTCGTTGCGTGTGACCGATCTCCAGCAACCGATGGTGCAGGTGCATCTTGTCCGGTGTGTAGAAACCGACACCCGCGCGGGTGCGGCGGACGACAGCCATGATCATGTCGAGCATCGGAATGAACATCACGGCGGCCACCAGGATCAACGGCGACAACAACGTGAAGATGTCCGCGGGCCCGTACGCGCTGCGGGCGACGCGGCCCGACGCGCTCGTCGACGCGGCGGCCAGCATCAGGCCGATGAGCATGGCGCCGGAGTCGCCCATGAAGATGCGGGCGGGCGAGAAGTTGTGGGGCAGGAACCCCAGGCACGCCCCGGCGAGCGCTGCGGTGATCAGCGCGGGCGGATAGTAGCTGACGTCGCCGCCCTGATCCGCGAGCAGGCCGAGCGAGAACAGGCAGATGGCTGCGGCCGCGATGAGTCCGAGGCCCGCGGCGAGGCCGTCGAGGCCGTCGACGAAGTTCATCGCGTTGATCGTGGTCACGGTGATCGCGACGGTCAGCAGCCCGGCCTGCAGCGGGTCGAGTACGACGGTCCCGATGTCGCCGATCGGTACGTACAGCAGATACCAGGAGACGCCCATGATGACGAGAACGCCTGCGGCCGTCAGTTGGCCGACGAACTTGGTGAGGGCGTCGAGCCCCCACCGGTCGTCGATGATGCCGACCAGGACGATCACGAGTCCAGCGGTCAACACGGCGAGCATGTCGTGCGTGTACGCGAACCCCCTGTTCAATGCGGGCAGCTGCGCGGCCAGGCCGATCGCGCAGACGACCCCGATGAACATTCCGACACCGCCGAGCCGTGGCGTCGGGATCACGTGGACGTCGCGTTCGCGGGGAATGGCAACCGCGCCGGCCTTGACCGCGAATACGCGGACGAGCGAGGTGATGAAGTAGGTGACCCCGGCAGCGGTCAGTCCGACGAGAGCGAGTTCGCGCAGTGGAACACCCGCTCCCCCATTGCTGACGTCGAGAGCGAGTGGGATCACTCGGCTTCTCCCAGGTGCGCGACCGACGCGGCGACAGCGGCGTGCCGTCGTTCGTCGGCGGTCGACATCGCGTCCATCATGAGGTCGACGATCCGCGGCGCATCCGACGGCCTGATTCCGCCGGTCGTCACGGCGGCCGTGCCGAAACGGATCGCGGAGCCCTCGGACACCGGTGCGGGGTCGAACGGAGTGATCGCCTTGTCGACGACGATTCCGGCCGCCGCGAGTCGGCGAGTGGCTTCGCGTCCGCTCACACCGAGCGAGCTGACGTCGACGACCCCGACATGAGTGTCAGTGCCGCCGCCGACCGGGTGCAGTCCGCGGTCGGCGAAGCCGGCCGCCAAGGCTGCCGCGGTGTCGGCGACCGTGCGTGTGTACCGCCGGTAGTCGTCGGTCGACGATTCGGCGAACGCGACAGCCTTGCCTGCGATCGAGTTCATGGCCGGGGCGCCCTGCAGGAACGGGTACACCGCGCGCGACAGGGCTTCGGCGTGTTCGGCGCGCGCCAACAGGAGCCCGCCCCGGGGACCGCGCATCACCTTGTTCGTGGCGACGGACACCACGTCGGCATACGGGACCGGTGATTCGAGGACGCCACCCGCGGCCAGACCGACCAGGTGGGCGCCGTCGACCCACAGGATGCATCCGGCCTCGTCGGCGATCGTCCGCATGGTGGCGAAGTCCCACGCCCGCGTGTAGGCGGTGCCGCCCGCGACCAGGATCCGCGGCCGATGGATGAGGGCGAGGTCGCGGACCTGGTCGTAATCGACCTGTTCGGTGTCCTCGCGCACCTCGTAGTTGAGGATGTTGAACCAGCGGCCCGACCAGTTGGCGCGCGATCCGTGCGATTGGTGGCCGCCGTGGCGCAGACTCAACGAGAGCACCTGGTCACCGGGTTGCGCGAACGCGACGTACACAGCGAAGTTGGCGAGCGGCCACGACAACGGCTGCACGTTCACGTAGTCGGCGCCGAACAGAGCGTGCGCGCGCTCCACCGCGAGTCGCTCCACATTGTCGACCACTTCGACTCCGCCGTGGTAGCGGTGACCCGGATACCCCTCGGCGTATTTGTCGGCCAGCGTCGAACCGACGGCGGCGCGGACCGCGGGCGACGCGATTGTCTCCGCGGCCAACAGTTGCAGACTTTGCTCGCGGCGTCGTTCCTCCCGCTCGATCAGCGCGCTGATCTGCGGGTCGACCGCGGCGAGCGGGCCGGTCACCGCGCCACCAGATCCGCCGGATCCATGTCGAGGACCTCACCGATCTCGGCGGCGGAGATCGCGCCTTCACGCAGGATACGTGGTACGTCGCCCGACAGGTCGACGATGGTCGACGGTACGGCCTTCGCCGCCGGACCGCCGTCGAGGTAGACCGACACACTGTCGCCGAGCTGTTCCTGAGCCTCGGCGACGGTCGTCGCAGGCGGGCGACCGGAGATGTTCGCGCTCGACAGCGCCATCGGCCCGACTTCACGGAGCACTTCGATGGCCACCGGGTGCAGTGGCATGCGCAGCATCACGGTGCCTTCCACATCACCGAGGTCCCACGCCAACGACGGAGCCTGCTCGACGACGATACTCAGCCCGCCCGGCCAGAACGCCTGGGTCAATTCGCGCGCCTGGACCGAGACCGACCGGACGAGACCGTCGATCGTGCTCCAGGAGCCGACGACGACGGGCACCGGCATGTCGCGGCCGCGGCCCTTCGCCTCCAACAGGGAGGCGACCGCCTCACTGTCGAAGGCGTCGCAGCCGATGCCGTACACGGTGTCCGTGGGGAGTACCACGAGCCGCCCGCCTCGAGCCGCACCGACGGCGGCGTTGCGGCCTGCCGAACGGCTGGCGGGATCACTGCAATCGAAGACGACGCTCACTGTTCCATCCTTGCACGGTCGAGGTCTGCTCCGGCTCCGGCGTCGCCGCCGGATCGGACTGCGGTCACGAATCTGGGGCGCCCGGCGAGATCGGCGTGCGCGACGATGTCCCGGAACCGCCCGTCGATGGTCAGCGCGTCGACGACCGCGGACGCGGTCTCGTCGTCGTGCTCGACTGCGAAGAGGCCGCCGGGCGTCAACGCGTCGGCGACAATCGGGGTCATCGCGTCGATGACGTCCATCCCGGTGGCACCGGAGAACACCGCTTCGGCCGGGTCGTGACGCACCTCGGCCGACACCGGCGACGCGACGGGCACGTACGGAGGGTTCGAGACGATCACATCGCATGTGCCGAGCACCTCGGCCATCGCTGTGGGATCGGTGACGTCGCCGGGCGCCACGAGGACGTCACTGCCTGCGGCGTTACGCCGTAAGTACGCCAACGCCGCGGCCGACTTCTCGACGGCGATCACCTCGGCGTTCGGGAGACGTCCGACGAGAGCCAGAGCGAGCGCCCCGCTCCCCGAGCACAGATCGGCCACCCGAAGAGTCGCTCCTCCACGCCGGCCGAGCTCTCCCCCACGCTGGCCGAGCCGGGTCGAGACCCACTCCACGATCAACTCGGTCTCCGGCCGCGGCACGAAGACGCCGGGTCCGACGGCGAGTTCTCGCCCGTCGAACCATGCGCGGCCAGTGATGTGCTGCAACGGTTCTCGCGCTGCCCGCCGCGCCAGCGCTGCTTCGAAGCGCACGATGTCGTCGTCGCTCACCTCATCGACGAGGAGTAGTCGCCCCGGCTCGACGTCGAGCACGTAGGCCAGGAGTGCCGCCGCGTCATGGCTCGCCGAGAAGACTCCGGCGTCGTGCAGAGTCCGTGCGCCGTCTCGCCGCAGCGTGTCGGCAGTGGTCACTGTTGTAGTCGTGCCTGCTTGTCGGCGTCGACGAGTGCGCCGACGAGGGCGTCCATCTCACCGTTGAGGACAGCATCTAGGTTGTTGGCCTTGTAGCCGATGCGATGGTCGGTGATCCGGTTCTCCGGCCAGTTGTACGTGCGGATCCGCTCGGACCGGTCGACCGTGCGAATCTGCGCGGCCCGTCCTGCGGCGGCTTCGGCTGCGGCCTCCTCTTCGGCAGCGGCTTGCAGCCGAGCCGCGAGGACCTGCATGGCCCTAGCCTTGTTCTGCAGTTGGGATCGCTCGTTCTGGCAGGTCACGACGATACCGGTCGGGAGGTGAGTCAGTCGGACGGCGGAGTCGGTCGTGTTCACGCCCTGCCCGCCCTTGCCGGAGCTTCGGTAGACGTCGACACGAAGATCGGACTCGTCGATGTGAATCTGCTCCACCTCGTCCGGCTCCGGATACACCAGGACCCCGGCCGCCGAGGTGTGGATGCGGCCTTGCGACTCGGTGACCGGCACACGCTGCACGCGGTGGACGCCGCCTTCGAACTTGAGCTTGGACCACACGCCGTCACGCACCGAGTCGCGCGCCTTGATGGCGAGCGTGGCCTCCTTGTAACCCCCGAGATCGGATTCGGTGACACCGAGGACAGTCGTCTTCCAGCCTTGCCGCTCGCAGTACTTGAGGTACATCCGGACCAGGTCGGAGGCGAAGAGCGCCGACTCCTCGCCACCCGCACCCGACTTCACCTCCAGCACCACGTCGTCGGAGTCGTGCGGATCCCGCGGGGCCAGCAGATCGGTGAGGAGCGCGTCGAGCTCGGCCTCGCTCGCTTCCAGCGCCGGGATCTCCTCGGCGAACTCCGGTTCGACTTCGGCGAGTTCCCGGGCCGCGGCCAGGTCGTCGCGGACCGCGGCGAGCTTGGTGTGGGCGGCCATCACGGGTGCCAGCTCAGCGAACCGCTTACCGACGCGGCGGGCCTCGGCCGGATCGTCGTGCAACGCGGGATCGGACAACTGCTGCTCGAGTCCTGCGTGCTCGGCGAGGATGTCGTCGATCGCGGACGGTCCGTGCGTGCTCACCTGTAGGTCACTCCCCATCTTGATTCTGGCGCCTGGCTGCGGGAACTCTGCTGCGGGAACTCTGCTGCGGCGAATTCTGCTGCGGCGAATTCTGCTGCGGGAAAACGAACGACGCCCGACCTGAGATCGCGGACGATCTCGAGCCGGGCGTCGTAGGCGAGCTACTTGGCGCGCTTGCCGTAACGCTTCTCGAAGCGAGCCACACGACCACCGGTGTCGAGGATCTTCTGCTTGCCGGTGTAGAACGGGTGGCACTGCGAGCAGACTTCCACGGAGACGTGGCCGCCCTTGGCGGTGCTGCGCGTGGTGAACTCGTTGCCGCAACCGCAGTTGACGACGGTCACCTCGTAATCGGGGTGGATACCCTGCTTCATTCTCGTCCCTTTCGAATGTGGTCGCCGGGTCACCGGGCGAAATGCTTCGGTGTGAACCGGAACCGGACTGACCGATCGATTATTCCATAGCCGCTCCGCTCGCGGCGAATCCGTGTACTCGACGCCGGGTTTCCCCGCCTGAGTTTGGCGGGCCTAACCTAGAGATCATGACCGAAGCCACCTCCACCAATCAGAAGTCTCGTGCGGCCAAGCGCCCCCGCTGGTCACGCCGCAACCCGTTCCCGGCGACGGTCGTCGAGAACGCGTTGCTGACCGCGCCGGGCAGCACCAAGGAGGTCCGGCACCTCGTCCTCGACATCGAGGGATCGGGGCTGGAGTATCTGCCGGGCGACGCGGTGAACGTGACCCCGGCCAACGAGCCCGCGCTCGTCGCGGCCCTCATCGAGCGGCTCGGGGTGCCCGCTGACACCGTCATCACCGACCGTAAGGGCGAGCGCTCTCTCGCGCAGGCGTTGACGCACGGTTTCGAGATCACGTCGGTGTCACCGTATCTGCTCGACCATCTCGCCAACGCTCGCGGACACGCCGAGGTCGCCGCCCTGCTCGCGGGCGAGCGCGCCGAACTCGAGGCGTGGGCGCGTGGTCGTGACGTCCTCGATCTGTTGAATCTCGACGACGGATGGCACCCGACGCCGGAGGCGTTCCTCGCCGAGTTGAAGCCGCTGACCGCGCGCACCTATTCGATCTCGTCGTCCCCCTCCGTGCACGGAGGAACTCTGCATCTGACTCCGGCCACCGTTCGCCACTACGCGACCGCTGAGTGGGGCGACGGCCGCGACCGACACGGCGCCGCGTCGGCGTTCCTCGCAGACCGCGTGGAGCCCGGCGATACCGTCGGTATCTATGTGACGCCCAACAAGTCGTTCCGTCTCCCGGAACCCGACACCGACATCATCATGATCGGGCCGGGCACCGGTGTCGCACCGTTCCGCGCCTTCGTGCACGAGCGTGCGGGCAGCGACGGGTCGGGCCGCAACTGGCTGTTCCACGGCGCCCGCCACCGTGATCAGGACTTTCTCTACCGCGACGAACTTCTCGGCCTGCACGCCGACGGCAGCCTCGACCGGCTCGACGTCGCGTTCTCGCGCGAACAGGAGACCAAGCAGTACGTGAGCCATCTGATGGGCGGCCACGGCCAAGAGTTGTACACGTGGCTGCGCGACGGCGCCGTCGTCTACGTGTGCGGCGACGCCGACCGCATGGCTGGCGACGTGGAAGACGCGCTTGCCGCCATCATCGCAGAATACGGCGACCACGACGAGGAGTCCGCGCGCGCATTCCTCGAAGGTCTCCGCGCCGAAGGCCGCTACCTCCGCGACGTCTACTAGCAGAAGTGTTGCGCCCAGGGCAGGACTGTTCTCGCCCAGGGCCGGAATGCTCGCGCCCAGGGCAGGACTGTGCGCGCCCAGGGCAGAAGTATCTGCTCAGGTGTGGGGCCTGAGCGTAATCGTGCTGCCCTGGGCGTGGCCTACGTTCCTAGTCCCCGTTCACGACGCCGGGAGCGTTCTTACTCACCTGCATCAGGAACTCGACGTTGCTGCGCGACTTCTTGAGCTGCGAGACGAGCAGGTCGATCGCGGCCTGCGAATCGAGGCCAGACAGCAGGCGACGCAGCTTATGCACGATCGCGAACTCGTCGGGCGACAGCAGGAGCTCGTCTTTGCGCGTGCTCGACAAGTTGACGTCGACGGCCGGGAACACACGACGCTCGGAGATCTTGCGATCGAGTTTGAGCTCGGCATTGCCGGTCCCCTTGAACTCTTCGAAGATCACGGTGTCACCGGTCGAGCCGGTCTCCACCAGGGCCGAAGCGATGATGGTCAGCGAGCCACCGTTCTCGATGTTGCGGGCCGCGCCGAGGAAGCGCTTCGGCGGGTACAGCGCCGTCGAGTCGACACCACCGGACAGGATGCGGCCGGAAGCCGGCGACGCGTTGTTGTACGCGCGGCCCAGGCGGGTGATCGAGTCGAGGAGCACGACCACGTCCTGGCCGCCTTCCACGAGGCGCTTCGCGCGCTCGATGGCGAGTTCGGCGACGCTGGTGTGATCTGACGGCGGACGGTCGAAGGTCGACGCGATGACCTCGCCCTTCACCGACCGCTGCATGTCGGTGACCTCTTCCGGACGCTCGTCGACGAGCACCACCATGAGGTGGCATTCCGGGTTGTTGGTCGAGATCGCGTTCGCGATGTCCTGCAGGATGGTCGTCTTGCCCGCCTTCGGCGGCGAGACGATCAGGGCGCGCTGGCCCTTGCCGATCGGCATGATCAGGTCGATCACGCGCGTCGACAGCCGGTCCGGCGTCGTCTCCAGACGCAGCCGCTGGTTCGGGTAGAGCGGAGTCAGTTTGTTGAAGTCAGGACGGTTCCGCGCGGATTCGACATCGGCACCGTTCACGGTGTCCAAACGAACGAGCGGGTTGAACTTCTGACGCTGGTTGCCCTGGCCCTGGCCCTGGCTCTCGCCCTCGCGCGGCACCTTGACAGCGCCGGTGATGGCGTCGCCGCGACGCAAGCCGTTGCGGCGCACCAGGTTCATCGAGACATAGACGTCGTTCGAGCCCGCGAGGTAGCCCGAAGTGCGGACGAACGCGTAGTTGTCGAGGACGTCGAGAATGCCTGCGACCGGGACGACGGTGTCGCCCTCGTTGACCTGCGGCTCGCCCCCGCCGTCGCCGCCGCGGTCACGTCCACGACGGCGCTCTCGGAATCGACGCCCACGGCGACGACCGTCGCCGTCACCGTCGTCGTCGTTGTTGTTGTTCTGGCTGTTGCGGCCACCCTGGTTGTTGCCACCCTGGTTGTTGCCACCCTGGTTGTTGTTGCCACCCTGGTTCTGATTGCCGCGCTGGTTGCGGTCGCCCTGCGACTTGTCGCCGGCATTCTTCTCGCCCTGCGACTTGTCGCCGGCATTCTTCTCGCCCGACTGCTTGTCGCCGGACTGCTTGTCGCCCTGCTCGCCCTGCTTCGACTCGCCCTGACGCTGGCCGCCCTGGTTGTTCTGTCCGCCCTGGTTGCCGCCGCGATCGCGGTCGCCGCGGTTGCGGTTACGGTTACGGTCGCGGTTGCCGCGCGGCTGGTCGCCCGCGTTGTCGCTCTCCGACTTCCCGCCGCCCTGGGCCTCGTCGTCCCTCGTACCTTGATCAGTGTTCGTGCCCTGATCAGTGCTCGTGCCGCGATCAGCGTTCGGGGCCTGCTCTACCTTCGGAGCACTGTCTGTCGTCGGAGCACTGTCTGTCGTCGGCGCACTGTCTGTCGTCGGCGCAGCGTTGCCCGCCTCGCGCTTCGGGGCCTCGCGCTTCGGGACATCGCGCTTCGGGGCCTCCCGCTTCGGGACACCGAGGTCGGGGGTCGTCGCGGCCACCGGAGCCTCGGTCGGAGCAGCCTTGGCCTTGGAAGCCGGAGCGTTGCTGGGTCCCCCACCCTGTTGGTGAGTCCTGATCACGTCGATCAGATCGCCCTTACGCATGCCCGACGTGCCCTTGATGCCCAACTCACCAGCGAGCGAGCGGAGTTCGGGGAGCAGCATCGCCGACAACCCGGTCCGAGCGCGCTTGGGAGTCTGCAGGTCCGTTTCGGTCACGGAATTCCTTTCGTTCCCCGACACCAGAGGCCGGGGCGTCCGCTCATCAGCGAGCGGGGAGCATGTCATCTCATCACTTCGCCGGTGGCGACCGATGTTGGAAGAAGTCCTTAGCGGCCGGAAGAATAAAGGCACTAGATTGTGACCTTCACGGCGGAGCGACTACAGCGTACCACCGGGTAACCCGACTGGCACGGAACCCTGCTATCGAATCACTTCCACGCCGCCCGCGATCGGCAGCGCCACCATCTGGAATCCGAACTCGGCGGCCAGTCGAGCCTCGTCGTCACCGAGGTCGACGGTGCCGATGACCAGCACCGATGGCCCTGCACCGGAGACGGTCGCTGCGTGTCCGCGCTCCCGCAGAGCCTGCATCAGGCCGTTCGTGGCAGGCATCGCTTCGGCGCGGTACGGCTGGTGTAGACGATCGAGCGTCGCGTCCACCAGACACGTCGGGTCGCTCGTCAACGCGACGACCCCGAGCGCCGAACGGCTGACGTTGAACACGGCGTCCGTGCGCGGGACGGCATCGGGCAGCAGACCGCGCGTATGCGCCGTCGACGACTGCGTCTGCGGGATGAACGACGTCGCACGGATGTCCGCGTGCAGATCGAGTCGACGCGCGAAGTATTCGCTGCCCCCGCGCGTCCACGTGACGACTCCGGCCCCGAGGACCGATGCCGCCGCGTTGTCGGGGTGTCCTTCGAACTCGCTGGAGAGCTGCACCAGTTCGCTCTCGGTGAGCGCGGCACGCCTGCCGTCCGCGGCGACCAACGCTGACGCCGCCGCGAGACCGCCGACCACCGCGGCCGCCGACGATCCGAGACCGCGCGAATGCGGGATGGCGTTGACGCACGCCAACGCGATGCCGGGTGCTGCGACGCCTGCGAACTCGAGACCGCGGACCACCGCGCGCGCGACGAGGTGACGCTCGTCGGTCGGCACCTCACCCGCCGACTCACCGTCGACGGCCACGACGACGCCCGCCGCCGCGACCGTCACCTGGATCTCGTCGTACAGGCCGAGAGCCAGGCCGAGGCAGTCGAAGCCGGGCCCGAGGTTGGCGCTCGACCCCGGCACCCGCACACGCACGGTGGTGCCCTCGGCGAGAACGATCTCGGCGTCCGGGGCTCCGAGCGATGACGCAGTACTCACAGCGTTACTCATGCCCGTCAGCTGACGCCCAGTGCGCGTGCGACCGCGACCGGGTCGACTGGGATCGCATCGACCACAGGTAGATCGAGCAGCGCGGTATCGGGGTCCTTCAGCCCGTTGCCCGTCACCGTGCACACGACGGTCGAACCGGCTTCGACCCAGCCCTCCTCGTGAGCAGCGAGCAGACCGGCGACGCTGGCCGCCGACGCGGGCTCGACGAAGACGCCTTCCCTGCCCGCGACCAGTCGGTACGCCTCGAGGATCTTCTCGTCCGTCGCGGCTCGGAACTGTCCGTTCGACTCGTCCTTGGCGGTGACGGCCTGATTCCAACTCGCGGGCGAACCGATGCGGATCGCCGTCGCGATGGTCTCCGGGTCGGAGACCGGCGCGCCGGTGACCAGAGGCGCCGCGCCTGCGGCCTGCACGCCGAGCATGCGCGGAAGTGCGTCGATGATGCCGTCGGCGTAGTACTCGCTGTAGCCCTTCCAGTACGCGGTGATGTTGCCTGCGTTACCGACGGGAAGCGCGTGGACGTCAGGGGCTTTACCGAGGACGTCGACGATCTCGAACGACGCGGTCTTCTGACCTTCGATGCGGGCTGGGTTCACCGAATTCACGAGTTCGATCTCGGTGAACTCCGCGGTCACCTTGCGAGCCAGTTCGAGACAGTCGTCGAAGTTGCCCTGCACCTGGATGACCTGCGCTCCGTGCATGACCGCCTGAGCGAGCTTGCCCATCGCGATCTTTCCTTCGGGGATCAGGACCGCACAGGTCATGCCTGCGCGTGTGGCATAGGCGGCGGCCGACGCCGACGTGTTGCCCGTCGACGCGCACAGCACGGCCTTCTTGCCGTTGTTCACGGCGGTCGTCACGGCCATCGTCATGCCGCGATCCTTGAACGACCCCGTCGGGTTGAGGCCTTCGACCTTCAGGTACACGTCGCAGCCGGTGAGCTCGGACAGCACGGGCGCGGCCACCAGCGGCGTCGCGCCTTCGTGAAGCGTGACGACCTTCCAGTCGTCCTCCACGGGCAGGCGGTCGCGGTAGGCCTCGATGAGGCCGGGCCAACCGTGGTGAACGGGTCGGTAGGCGGAGTCAGTCATTGGTTCCCTCCAGTCGGAGCACACTGGACACCTTGATGACGGAGTCCATCTTCTCGATAGCGGCGACGGTCTCCGACTGGTCGCGGTCGGAGGCACGATGGGTCACGACGATCAGGCGCGCGGACTCGCCCGCGCCCTCCTGCCGAACGGCGGCGATCGATACCGAGCGCTTGGCGAACTCGGCGGCGACCTGTTCGAGGACGCCCGCCTTGTCGGCGACGTTCATCGAGACGTAGTAGCGGGTCTGGACGTCGTCGATCGGCGCGATCGGCAGCGACGCATACGTCGACTCCAACGGTCCGCGGCCGCCGTTGACGCGGTTTCGGGCGGCCATGACGAGGTCGCCGAGGACAGCGGACGCGGTCGGCGCACCACCTGCACCCTGCCCGTAGAACATCAGGCGTCCGGCATCCTCGGCTTCCACGACGACGGCGTTGAACGCGCCGTTGACCGTGGCGAGCGGATGCTCGAACGGGATGAGAGCCGGGTAGACGCGTGCCGAGATCTTCTCGACGCCGTCGGCCTCGATACGCTCGCAGATCGACAGCAGTTTCACCGTGCAGTCGAACTTCTTGGCAGCGGCGAGGTCGTCTGCGGTGATCGCGCTGATCCCCTCGCAGTAGACGTCGTTCGCGGTGACTCGCGAGTGGAACGCAATCGACGCCAGGATCGCGGCCTTCGCTGCCGCGTCATGGCCTTCGACGTCTGCCGTCGGGTCGGCTTCGGCATAGCCCAGACGCACGGCTTCGGCGAGGACGTCCTCGTAAGCGGCGCCGGTCTCATCCATCTCCGAGAGGATGTAGTTGGTCGTACCGTTGACGATGCCCGCCACGCGGTTCACCGAATCGCCTGCCAACGACTGAGTGAGCGGCCGGATCACCGGGATCGCGCCCGCGACGGCGGCTTCGAAGTAGAGGTCGACGTTGCTGGCGGCAGCGGCCTCGGAGAGTTCACCCGAATGCACAGCCATCAACGCCTTGTTGGCGGTGATCACCGACTTTCCGGACTGCAATGCAGTACGGATCAGCGTGCGCGGCGGTTCGATGCCGCCGATCAGTTCCACGACCACATCAATGTCGTCGCGGGTCACGAGCGACTCGGCGTCGTCGGTGAGGACCGCCGAGTCGACGGCTCCGCGCGGACGTGCCAGATCGCGGACGGCGACCCCGCGCAACTCGACGGGCGCGCCGACCCGCGCCTGCAGGTCAGCGGCCTTGTCGTTGAGGTTGCGAACGACCTCGGTTCCGACGTTGCCCATCCCGAGGACGGCGACACCGATCGGGCGACGTGACGTAGCGGCCATCAGGGCTGGACCTCCAAGCTCAAGAAATCTTCCACGGTCTCGCGACGCAGCATGAGCCGCGACGCGCCGTCGTGCACGGCGGCGACCGCAGCACGCGGCGCCATGTTGTACCGGCTCGACATTGAATAGCAGTATGCACCGGTCGCGCCGACCACGAGCAGGTCGCCCGGCATCAGATCGACGGGGAGCCAGCAGTCACGGACGACGATGTCACCAGACTCGCAGTGTTTGCCTACCACACGACACACGACGGCTTGCGCGTTGGACACCCGGTTGGCGAGCCGGACGTCGTATTCGGCGTCATACAGGACGGTGCGGATGTTGTCGCTCATGCCACCGTCGACCGAGACGTAGCGGCGCGTGGCCGCACCGTCGAGCTGGACGTCCTTAATGGTGCCCACACGATAGACGGTGACCCCTGCGGGACCGGCGATGGCGCGGCCCGGCTCGACGGCGATCGACGGCATCGGGAGCCCCAGTCGTTCGGATTCGCGACGCACGATCTCCACGAGCGACGCGGCGAGGTCGGCGACCGGCGGCGGATCCTCCGACGGGATGTACGAGATGCCGAGGCCGCCACCGAGGTCGAGGACCTCGATCTGCTTGGTCTTCTCGACGCCGAACTCGGCGACGACGTCTGCGAGCAGCCCAAGGACGCGATGCGCGGCGAGTTCGAAGCCGTCGATCTCGAAGATCTGCGAGCCGATATGGCTGTGCAGACCGACCAGACGCAGATTGTCGGACGCGAACACCTCCCGGATCGCGTTCATAGCGATGCCGCCGGCCAACGCGAACCCGAACTTCTGGTCCTCGTGCGCGGTCGAGATGAACTCGTGGGTGTGCGCTTCGACACCCGGCGTCACACGGATCAAAACGTCGGCGACCATTCCACGGGCACCGGCCAGGCGGTCGAGCCGTTCGATCTCGAACATCGAGTCGACGACGATGTGTCCGATCCGCGATTCGAGCGCGTAATCGAGTTCGGCCTCGCTCTTGTTGTTGCCGTGCATCGCGATCCGCTCGGCCGGGAAGTCCGCGCGCAGCGCGATCGCGAGTTCACCCCCGGTGCACACGTCCAGCGACAGCCCTTCGGACTGCACCCACCGTGCGACTTCGAGCGAGAGGAATGCCTTCGACGCGTAGTGCACGCGACCGTGCGGTCCGAACGCCGCCTGCATGTCGGCGCAGCGTGACCGGAAGTCGTTCTCGTCGTACACGAACAACGGGGTGCCGTAGGTGTCGGCGAGTTCGTCGACGGCGATGCCGCCGATCGTGACCGCCCCGTCGTCGGTGCGCCCGGCGCCGCGCGGGTACACCTTGGCCGGAATCTCGGCTAGCTCGGCGGGTGAGTTGGGGCGTTCGGCCAGGTGCGGCGCGGCGAGGATGTCGGCGTGGCGGGGGCCTGCGGGATGTGCCATCACATACGCTCCGGGGCGCTCACGCCCACCAGGTCGAGGCCGTTGGCGAGTACTTGACGGGTCGCCGCGCACAGCGCCAGACGCGCCCGGTGGACGTCGGTCGCCTCCTCGTCGCCCTGCGGGAGGACGCGACACCGCGAGTAGAAGCGGTGGTAGGCGCCCGCGAGGGACTCCAGATATCTCGACACGCGGTGGGGCTCGCGGAGGGTGGCCGCGGTCGCGACCACGTCCGAGAAGTCGCCGATGGTCCGGATCAGGTCGCCTTCGGACTCGTCGTCGAGCAGTTCGAGGTGGTCGGTGGACGGTGCAAGTCCCAATTCGACGGCGCTGCGCGCGAGCGCCGACAGTCGGGCGTGCGCGTACTGGACGTAGTACACCGGGTTGTCGGACGACTGCTTGCGCAACAGGTCGAGGTCGATGTCGATGTTGACGTCGATCGACGACCGGATCAGCGCGTACCGCGCCGCATCGACGCCGACGGCCTCGACGAGGTCGTCGAGTGTGATGACTGTGCCGGCCCGCTTGCTCATGCGCACCGGCTTGCCGTCCTTGACGAGGTTCACCATCTGGCCGATGAGGACCTCGACCGAGTCGGGATCGTAGCCGAGTGCGGCGGCCGCGGCCTTGAGCCGGACGACGTATCCGTGGTGGTCGGCGCCCAACATGTAGATCAGGTGATTGGCGCCGCGATCGTGTTTGTCCTTGAGGTAGGCGATGTCACCCGCGATGTAGGCGGCGTTGCCGTCGCTCTTGAGGACCACCCGGTCCTTGTCGTCGCCGTAGTTGGTGGACCGCAGCCACCACGCACCGTCGGCCTCGTACAGGTTGTCGCTGTCCTTGAGCTGGGCGATCGCCTCGTCGACGAGGCCGCGGTCGAACATCGAGTTCTCGTGCGTGTAGACGTCGAACACGGTTCCGAAGTCGGCGAGCGTCCGCTTGATGTGTCCGAACATCGACTCGACGCCGTCGGCGCGGAACGTTTCGAGCCTGTCGTCTTCGGCGAGGTCGAGAACACCGGGATTGTCGGCGACGACGGTGGCCGCGATCTCCTTGATGTACTCGCCCGCGTATCCGTCTTCGGGCGCCTGCTGCTCGAGGGCCGCTGCCAGCAGGGACCGTGCGAACCGGTTGATCTGTTCGCCGTGATCGTTGAAGTAGTACTCGCGGGTGACCGTCGCACCACGCGCAGAGAGGACACGACCGAGCGCGTCTCCGACTGCGGCCCACCGGGTTCCACCGAGGTGAATGGGGCCAGTCGGGTTGGCCGACACGAATTCGAGGTTGACGTTCAGCGCGCTCAGTTCGTCGCCGCGCCCGTACGCGTCACGCTCGGCGAGGACCGTGGCGACGGTCTGGTTCTGTGCGGCCGCGGCCAGACGCAGGTTGACGAACCCTGGTCCTGCGATCTCGGCCGATTCGATGCCTGCGTCCGCGGCGAACTCGTCGGCGAGCCACGTCGCCAGTTCGCGCGGATTGACCCCGGCCTTCTTGCCGAGTTGGAGTGCGATGTTCGTGGCGTAGTCACCGTGTTCGGGACTGCGCGGACGCTCGACGACCACCGTGTCGGGAATCAGGTCGACGTCCAGGTCATGGGCTTGGAAGACCTTCTGGGTCGCAGCGCGAAGCAGAGCGGCGAGTTCGGTGGGAGTCACGGTGGTTTAGTCTATCCGGCCGCCACCGCTGCTGGTCGAGCGGAGTCGAGACCCCTTACGGTTGCTCTATGACCTCCGTCGTCGTTGTCGGCAGCATCAACCTCGATGTGGTCGTCTCATGTGAGCGCTTCCCTCGCCCCGGCGACACTGTGCCCGGATCGGCGGTCTCCTATGGTCAAGGCGGTAAGGGTGCCAATCAGGCCCGCGCGGCAGCGCGGGCGGGTGCCTCGGCGACGTTCATCGGGGCGGTCGGCGACGACGATGCGGCGGATCGGGTGATGTCCGCACTGTCGAACGACGTGCACGTCCGAGCGTCTCGGGCCCCGGGGCAGACGGGTGTCGCGCTCGTCACCGTCGATACCCACGGCGAGAACACGATCGTTGTCGTTCCGGGCGCGAACTCGCTCCTCACGCTGTCGGACGAGGACCGCCGTGTGATCTCCGCCTCCGACGTCCTGCTGGTGCAGTTGGAAGTCCCGGTCCCGGTGGTGCTCGACGCGGCCCGCGCCGCACAGCAGGCCGGTACGACGGTGATGTTGAATCCGTCGCCGGTGATCGATCTCCCGGCCGATCTGTGGCCGCTGATCGACGTCGCGGTGGTGAACCGGGCCGAGGCACACGCCCTCCGCTCGCCGCTGGACGGTGTCGGGACCGTCGTCACCACCGTGGGAGCCGACGGCGCGGAACTGCGCGGTCCCGACGGACTCGTCCGAGCCGACGGGATCGCCGTCGCCGTCGCCGACACCACCGGTGCGGGCGACGCGTTCGCCGGGATGCTCGCCGCCTCATGGCATCTCCCGCCCGCCGAGCGACTGGCTCGCGCCAACGCCGCGGGTGCGCTGGCGACGACGATCAGCGGTGCCGCGTCGGCGCCGACCGCCGCCGACGTCGACGCTTTCCTGCGAACGACGCACCGCTGAACTGACCTGCCGGGATCGTCCCTGACCTGCCGGGATTCGTCACCGTCCGGACGGGCTCAGCAGCCGAGAGCGGTCGCCAATTCGCCGATCCCGCGCACGTTGAACACGTCGGACCCACTCGGCTCGGCAGCCTTCGCCTCCGGCCCCCACTCGCGGGGCCGTTCCACGTAGGCGGTCTGCAACCCGAAGCCACGAGCAGCGGCGAGATCGGTGGCGTGGGTGGCGACCATCATCACTTCGTGCGGCTGCACCTGCAGGAGTTCGACCAGGCCGAGGTAAGTCTCGCGCGCCGGTTTGTAGTGTCTCCACAGATCGGAGCCGCCGATCACGTCCCACGGCAGGTCGGACGTCTTCGCCATCTCGTTGAGGAGCGCCACGTTCCCGTTGCTCAACGCGCAGATCGTGTACTTCTGCTTCAGTCGCCGCAACCCTTCCGAGGCGTCTGGCCACGCCGGGATCACGTGCCACGCGTGCACCGCCTCGTCGAGCTGCCGGTCGGTCGCGACGACGTCGTACTCCCGCGCCAGGAGGTCGGTCAGCGTCTCGCGTTGCAGGTCGTCGAGCAACGTCCACGGGCGACTGCCTGCCTCTACCTCGGCCATCGCAGGCGGGTACCGGCGTCGCCACGCGCGCGCCAGTGCGGACGGGTCCAGGTCGGGGAAGACGTTCGCCAGCACTCTCGTGACGCCGGTATGCCAGTCAGTGACCGTCCCGAACGTGTCGAAGGCGAGAACCTTGACCGGTCCCGCGCTCACAGCACTCCGAGCACGACGAGGATCACGCCGATCGCAGGCGGTACGAGTTGGGTGAGCGCTGCCTGGGTCTTCGACCGGTCCGACAGCATCAGGACGAGCCCAGCCGCAGCCATGCTGCCCGCACCGGCGAGAACGAGCGTCGCACCGACTCCGTCCTGCCCGACAGCCACGAGCACGATTCCGACAGCGATCGAGATCGCAAGGAACAGGTTGTAGAAGCCCTGGTTGAACGCGAGGGGTTTGGTCACCTCCGCCTCCGCCTCGGTGGTATCGAATACGGACCGCGCCTTCGGCGTGGTCCAGACGATCGACTCCAGATAGAAGATGAACACATGGATGGCGGCCGCCACTGCCGCGAAGACCAGGCCTGCGATGAGCATGCGAAGAGTGTAAGCGCACTCGGCTCACCCAAAGTGACGCCGCTCAGCGCGGACAACCTCCTGTACGGACATGCCCGGCCACACCGGTGTCACTTTCGCGAGTACTCCGATGCCTCCCGAATCTGTTCGGCGGTCGGCGTGACGCCGGTGTACAACTCGAACTGGGCTGCGGCCTGTCCGGCGATCACCGCGTCGCCGCTGATCACCTCGGCGCCACGCGCCCGCATCGCTTGCACGAGCGGAGTGGTCGGCGGCATCGCGACCACGTCCAGCGCGCCTACTGCGGCGTCGACGACCTCCCGAGCGAACGGCAGCTCGGACTCCGCCGCGCCGACCGCCATGCCGATCGGCGTCGCGTTCACGAGAATGGCAGGCCGGACGCCGCCGAGCTCGGCGACATGGGCGAACCCGTACTTGTCGGCGAGTGCGCGGCCGGTCTCGGCATTGCGCGCCACGACGGTGACGTCGGTGAACGCAGTGTCGCGCAGTGCCGCGACGACGGCCTTCGCCATTCCTCCGCTGCCCGCGACGGCGACGGCCGCGTCACGGTCGAACGACGACGCCGCGAGCAAGTCGGCGACCGCCTGGTAGTCGGTGTTGTACGCACGGAGGACGCCGTCGTCGTTGACGATCGTGTTGACCGATTCGATCGCCGCCGCCGACTGTTCCATGACGTCGACGAGGTCGATCACCGTCTCCTTGTACGGCATCGACACCGCCGCACCACGGATCGGCAGGCCGCGGAGGCCCTGCACCGCGGCCGCGATGTCGGCGGGCGCGAACGCCTTATAGACGTAGTTCAGCCCGAGAAGGTTGTAGAGGTAGTTGTGAAACCGGGTCCCGATGTTCGAGGGTCGCGCCGCCAGAGAGATGCAGAGGACGGTGTCGCGGTCGAGGGTTCGAGCGTGCGGTGCGGTCATGGTGTCGAGGGTAAAGGTGCTGGCGCGAATCACACGTTCAGTCGCCCCAACTTCTCCGGATTCCGGATCGTGTACACGGCGGTGACCTGCTCGCCGACGACTTCGACGCACGTGACGTTGTCGACGACGCCGTCGATGGACACGATGACGGCGGGCATCGAGTTGACGACAGTCGCCCGGAACCCGAGTTCGCCGAGCTGTGTCCCCTTGGCGAAGAGGCCGGCGATCATGCGTGCGACGTGATCGGCGCCCTCCACCGGTCGACGTGCCGCCGAGACGACGCCGCCGCCGTCGCCGAGGTAGACCACGCCCGGGGCGAGGACATCCATCAGCCCCTGGATGTCGCCGGTCACCGCGCTCATCAAGAAGCGTTCGGCAACGGACTGTGCTTGCGGCGGATCAGCGACCGCCGCGGATCGTCTAGCCCGCACGTGGTTTCGAGCCCGATGCGCCACCTGGCGGACCGCACTCTCGGACTTGTCGACGGCCGTCGCGATCTCGCGGTAGTCGAAGTCGAACACCTCGCGAAGCACGAAGACGGCCCGCTCCGTCGGCGTGAGCGATTCCAACACGAGGAGCATCGCAGTGGTGACGGCTTCGCCCGTGAGTACATGGTCGAGTCCGTCATTGACGGGCTCTTCCAACGGCTCGGGCAACCAGGGGCCCACATAGTCTTCACGGCGTCGCCCCGCCGAGCGTGCCGCGTTCAACGCCTGGCGGGTGACGATCCGAGCGAGGTAGGCGCGCGGATTCTCGATCGCCTCGTGGTCGACGTCTCGCCACCGGATCCAGCTCTCGGACACCGCGTCCTCAGCGTCGGCGATCGATCCGAGGATCTCATAGGCGATCGAGAACAACAGCGCCCGGTGGGTCACGAAGTCGTCAGGCGCGTCGTGCTGCCCGGTCATTTCGGCCCGGGGAACGACGCCACTCGTCCGGTGCGCGCAGACCAGAGTGCGCCTCGGCAGACTCGTTCCTTGAAGTACGCGGCGGGTCGGCCGCCGAACCAGATTCGGGTCGGGACGTCGTTACGGTGTGCGCTTTGGATGACGCCGTTCGAGCGGCCCAGCGACACATTCTGTCCGACGAACGACATCGAGAACGGCTTGCCTGTCCTGCCCGTCAGATCCCGTACGAGGTTGTCGGCGGCGGCCGCGCCCTGCGGGAGGGCCGCCTGGCAGCTCAACCGCGCGCCGGGGACGGCTGCGCTGTCGCCGACCGCGTACACGTTCGGGTTGCTGGTGCTGCGCAAGCAGGCGTCGACGGCGACCCGGCCTGCCGCGTCGGTCGCGAGCCCGCTGCGCGCGGCGAGACCATCGGCCTGGCCCGCGACAGCCCACAGGGTCAGGGCGGCTGGCTCTTCGGGCGTCCACTCGCCGGTGACGACGTCGACTCCGAGATCGCGCAGCACGTCGAGGACGCGCCTGCGGGCGCGGCTGCTGAGCGATGCGCCGAACTCGTCGCTGACGATACGAACAGTCAGGTCGGGCCGTTCGGTGGCGACCTCGGACGCGGCCTCCAGTCCGGTGAGTCCTCCGCCGACGACGGTCACCGTCGACCCAGCGTCGAGTTCGACCAATTTCGCGTGGGCCGCGCGCGCCGCGTCGAGACCACCGACCGCGTACGTGCCCTCGGGCGCGTGATTAGAGCTACCGACCGCGTAGACGAGCTTGTCGTACTCGAGCGATTGGGCGTCCGCCATGGTGAGGACACCATCGCCGACCTTCTCAATCGCTGCGATGCGCAGTTCGATCCGGTCGTCGAGGACCTCCCGCAGCGACCGCGTCGCGGTGCCGCTGCCCGCGATCAACTCGTGCAGGCGGACACGTTCGACGAACTCCGAGCTCGGGTTCACGACGGTGATCTGCGCATCGGTTAGCTTGCGCGCCAAACGGTTCGCCGCAACGGTTCCCGCGTATCCGGCTCCTGCAACCACGATCTTCACTGTGTCCTCCTGACCTTTGTCCATCCTTGCATTCATAGGACACCGGCCGGGGGCGGCTTGTGACAGACGGATTCGAGCGCCCACCGTGGCGATTCGTCGCCGGGCTTCGCGGAGCGACGTCCACGCGCGGGGGGATCGCCGCACCAGTTCGGGGCATTCGACCGCGGCGGCGTCGCCGCCGAGTTCGACGTTCCAGCCCAGTTCGAGGTCACGTCGATGACTTATCCGAACACAGATGCGACGCGTGGCCTCGGCCGCTGATGGATCACGTCGACTGAAGTCCACGTCCGCCAGCGTCATGGGGACGACCACCGGACAGTCGGCCTCCCGGCAGACCTGGAACGCGCGCAAACCGACACCGCTCAGTGGCGGCATCTCCGTGGCGAGGTCGCAGGCGCTCAGCGGTGTTGGTTTGCGAGAAGCCGACGGACGGTGAGCGACGATATGGCGACACCTGTTTACGCATAGGGTCTACCCACTTCGTTCGCTCAACCAGCGGAAAGGAAGTTCGCTCGACTAGCACGATCGAGCGGAACGCAATGGGCACATCGTCCCGAGTACCGGAGTAAAACCGCTCTGACCTGTGATTTCGTTGTGCCCCCCGTAGGATTCGAACCTACGACCTTCTGCTCCGGAGGCAGACGCTCTATCCCCTGAGCTAGGGGGGCGGATCAAGCGAAAGCAACATTAGCGCACCGTGGTTCGTGTACCCAACACCGGGGCGCGGCGCACGTGTCAGACGGCTACCAGCGTGGCGTCGTCGACGCCGCGATATCGATCGGGGGTGCAGGTCAGGACGATGATCTGTGAGCTAGGCCCGGCCGTACCGATCACCGTCGACATCGACGCGAGGCGCTTCGGATCGGTGTAGCCGAGCGCATCGTCGAGGATCACTGGGACGCCGTCGGCCTCGTCGACGAGCGACGCGCACGCCAGCCTCGCGAGGAGCCCGAGCTGTTCGCGAGCACCGCCGGACAGCGCCGCGACATCGACGGTGACGCCGTCGAGGGTCCGCGACGCGATCTGGAAATCGTCGCCGACTGAGAAACGCACGCCGTCGCCGAACACCGGTGCGGCGAGCTCTTCGAGGCGACGCGCGAACGGGTCGATGTAGCGGGACCGCGACTCAGACCGCTTGCGCTGCAACGTCTCATGAAGCACGCGCGCGCCCTCGGCGCGCTCGCTGACACGCTGGACGGTGGTCTGGGCCGCCTCGTTCTCGGCGACAGCGTCCGACAGCTCATCGAGACGGCCGTCGTTGCGGCACACCTCGATTCGCGTGGACAGTTCCGCCTGCAGCTTCCGCTGCTGTGCCAGACGTGCACGCGTGCGGTCGAGCGCGGCCTCCGCCTCGTCGTACTTCGCTCGGACCCCGGCCGCGTCGACGCGGGCCGCCTCGCCCGCTGTCTTCGCCTCGGCCTCCATCGCCTGAGTCAATTCCGCTTCGGCTGCGATGACGGCTGCCGCCAATGCGTCGTCGGACGCATCGGCTTCGGCAGCCGCGATCTGCTGCCGAAGCGAGGCAGCCGCGACCCGGGCATTCTCACCGGACGTCTCCCACGCTTGCGCGCGACTGCGCTCCTCCCGCTCACGATGGACCTCGGCGTCCCACTCGCGCTGAGCCTGCGCCGCAGCCGCTGCGAGCTCCCGCTCCTTGGCGCGCAGCGCCGCGACATCCTCGGCGCCCTCCACGGGCGCGGGATCGCTGTCGGGGATTCGCGCCGCGACCTCGGCGCGGATCGTCGTGAGACCGTCGGCGTCGCGCCCGGACAGTTCACGCTGCAGCCGCCGCTCGGCTTCGGCTGCCGCCCGCACCAGCTCGGTCCGGCGGGCCGCGGCAGCCGCCACGTCCGCGAGCCCGTCCACGCCGCACCGCGCGACGAGCTCGTCTCCGAGCGCGGTGAGCCGGGCCAGATCGTCGGCGAGCACTTGGGCGTTCGCGCCCGGAACCACTCGGACACGCACCGACGACGACTCGATCGTCGTCGACGCGGTGATCCGCAACGTCTGTTCACGGTCGACGGCGGCGCCGTCGACGTCGACGTCGCCGGCGAGCGGGGTCACGACGACTGTCGCCGCCCCCGACTCGAGCCGCGCGGTGGCGGCAGCGATGTCGCGATCGATCTCGGTTGCGCGCGCGGCGTCGTCTGCGGTCGCGTGCAACTCTGCGGCGGCACGACGCGCCTCGTCGACCTCGCTGCGCATCCGCGCCACGTCGGCGATCGTGGCGTCCAGCTGCGCCAGACGACGCCGGTCCACCGCGACGCGCTCCGCCGTCTCGGCGTATTCGATCCACGCGCGCACATCGTCGAGATCGCGCTGGGCAGCGACGATTCGTTCGGCCACCGACGCGGCCTTCTCGCCGGCAGCGGCAGCCGCACCGCGCGCGGCCTGCACCGCCGTGCTCGTCGACGCGATCTCCGACTCGAACTGGCCGAGCCGCGAGCGCACGTCTGCCCGCTCGCGCACTGCCGACCGTGCAGCCTGCACACTCAGCTCGTGGCGAGCGACGACGGCCTTCGCCGCGGTGAGCCGGTCGCTCACCGCATCGGCTTCGGCGACCTGTGCGGCGAGCGTCGACACCTCCACCCGCTGGCGCGACTCCTCGCTCATCGCGTCGTCGATCGCTCGCACCACGCCTGGAAGACCGTCGGCGGCCTCCTGCACCGATGCGAGGAGGCGCTCACGTTCGGTGACCGCGGCCGCCGCGGTCGCCGCCGCCTTCTGCGCCTGCAACAACTCACCACTGGGGCGCCCCTGCGCCTGGGTGAAGTACCGCAGATACTCCTTGGTCACCGCGGCCACGAGGTCCTGCGACTGTGCGCTGTCGGCGCCCGCGTCATCGACCTCGCCCGCCGCACGATCCAGCGCACGCGACAACGCGGAACTGTCCGTGAGGTCACCCAGCTCCGGGTCGGACGACTGCAGCAGCCGAAGCGCCCGGTACAGCGTGCTGTCGAGGGACGCGCCGAGAATCTGCTCGACCCGTTCGTGTGCGGGACGGCCGGTGAGTTGCTCGGGCGCGGGTTCGACGATCGTCAACGCTGTCTCCGGCGATCTGTTGAATCGCTTGAAGTACTCGAAACGATAAGGGCCGCAACTAATCTCGGCGAGCACCTCACTGCCGACGTCGCGACCGGACGGCTGGACCGCGCGCACCTGCGACTTCGAGCTGTTCGCTCGCGTCGTCAACAGGAGGTCGAGTGCTTCGACCATCGACGACTTACCTGCCTCGTTCTCGCCTTCGATGACCGTGACGCCACTGTCGGCGAACACGATCTCACGCTCAGCGATCCCGCGGAAGTCCGCAACGCGCAGCCGGTGGAGCCTCACCGGGTGCTCCCGGCGAGACGGTAGAGCAGTGACAGCGCCGACCGAGCCGCCGCCGCATCGTCGTCTCCGGTACTCGCACGCTCCTGGAGTTCTTCCGCGGCCTGCGCCGCGTACCCTTGCAGGTCGAGCCTGTCGAGATCAGCAGCGTCCGAGACAACCGTCAGATCATGTCTCCGGTCCCAGGTCTTGACCGCGGCGAAGCGGTCGGACGCCTCCTCGAGCAGACGGTCGAGGGCGACGTTCTCCGACACGGTCAACGTCCCGACCAACGCGAGCTGCACCACGGTACGCGGCTTGTCGGTCAGCGCGTCCAAGCGCACGCGCAGCCGTTCCACGTCGGAAGCACCGTCCATGTCCTGGGTGAGCGTGTGGAACGACCACTGCCCCACCTTGTGCCTGCGGACGTCCACCGACGACGCCGCGCCACGCCGCAGCGTCACCTCCAGCACATGCCCGGGCTCGGTCTCGACGTTGTCGAACGCCGTCACCTCGGGCGCACCTGAATACCAGACACGCCCCGACTCGCCGACCGACGTCACCGAGTGCCGGTCGCCGAGCGCGACGTAGTCGACGAGTTGATCGGCCGTCGCCGCGTCGAGACCTGCACTACGCACGATCGACGGATCGGGATTCGGACTCAATGAATCCATCCCACCGTGGCCGACGACGATTCGGATGTCGTCGGAGTGCGGCAGATCGCCGAGTTGGTCGGCGATCAGATCCGACGTCGGATGCTTCGAATGCCACGGAGCAGCGACGATGCTGACACCGTCGCGCACGCGGACGACGCCGGGCTGGTCGAGGACGCGGACGTTGTCCGGGCACGCGTCGACGAACGCCGCCGACCGGTAGACGCTGGTCGCGTCGAGCGGGTCGTGATTGCCCGGCAACAGGTACACCGGCACCGGATAGTCGCCCAGCGCGTCGAGGGTCCGTCGGATGATTCGGGTGGACACTCGCGGGTCGTCGAACACGTCGCCGCACACCACGACGAACTCGGCGCCGGTCTCCGCCGCAACCTCACCGATCCGCACGACAGCGGCGTCGCGCGCCGCCGCATACGTGTGCTGCGCCTCGCCGGTCAGGAACCGCCGCGTCATGCCCAGCTGCCAGTCAGCCGTGTGTAGGAAAGTGACCTCGGGGTCGGTCGACAGCGCAGGCGGCGCCTCGGGCGCAAGAGGCTGAGGTTCGGCAGGCCGGGATTCGGCAGGCCGGGGTGCAACAGGCTGGGGTGCAATGGGCGCGGCGGGAGCGTCCGGCACGTCGAACAGCGACAGTGGCTCCATCTCGAACAACGGCTCGGTCATCGTGACCCCCTTCCCACACCTGGAATCGAACTCGCACCGATACTACGATCCGGGTCCGACAAACTCGGTCCCGGCACGCGGAGGTGAGAGACCTCGACGAGAAGCTCCGGCGGATTCCGCTCGAGAAACGAACAGAAGGCTCGACCAGCGGGCAGCGGCGCTATTCGGCGCGCTGGTGAGACGGACGCTTGAGGAAGAGGGCGCAGAGGAAACCGATGAAGAGGAGGGCGGCGCCGAGGTAGATCGCTTGGCCCATCGAGTCGGCGAAACCGTCACGCGCGATGTTGGGGATCTGCGAACTGTCGCTGTGGTCGAAGTCTGCGCCGGGCAGGTTCGCCGCGAGTCGCGACGTCATGAGCGCGCCGATCGCGGACGCACCGATCACCGAACCGACCACGCGCGTGGTGTTGTAGACGCCCGCGCCGGCTCCGGCCTGATGCCACGGCAGGTCTCGGGTCGCGGTCGCGGCCAACGGCGCCCAGATGCCTGCGCTGGAGACACCCATCAAAATCGTCGGCAACAGCAGGAGCCACACCGGCGTCTCGGGAGTCATGATGACGCCGAGCCAGAACATGGCGACCGCGTAACCGAGCAGACCCGACGCGACGATCACGGTGGGGTGGACACGGTCGAGGACACGACCGACGACCGGTGCGAGGGCACCTGTCATCACGGCCATCGGCACCATCACCAATGCCGACCGAGTCGGCGACATCCCGCCGACCAGCTGAAGGTAGAACATGATCGGGATCATCGAACCCGACACGGCGAAGCCGACCGTCGCGATACCGATGTTGCTCAACGTGAAGTTCCGGTTGCGGAACAGGCTGAGCGGGACCAGCGGTTCGCCGCGCATCGTGGACTGCCAGACGACGAACAGCGCGAGGAACACGAGACCGCCCGCGACCAGCGCCCAGATCCACCCGGCCCAGTCGTAGCTCTCCCCCTCCTGGATGCCGAACACCACAGCCGTCAGACCGACCGCGGACAGTGCGACACCGATCCAGTCGAATTTGTGGTCGTGGGTCTCCACGTTCGGGACCAGCGCCTGCGCGAGAACCAAGCCGACGACGCCGACCGGCAGGTTGACGAAGAAGATCCACTCCCACCCGAGCCCGTCGGTCAGGATGCCTCCGAGGAGCGGACCGACGGCGGTCGCGACACCGGCGACGGTGCCCCAGACGCCCATCGCGGCGCCACGCCGTTCCGGCGGGAAGATGCGCGTGATCAACGCCATCGTCTGAGGGGTGATGAGCGCGGCTCCGACGCCCTGCAGACCGCGAGCGGCGATCAATTCGCCGATCGAGCCCGACAGGCCACACCACAGGCTCGCGACGGTGAACACCACCAGGCCGGCCTGGTACACCTTCTTCGGACCGATCTTGTCGCCGAGGCGGCCGGTGATCAGTAGCGGCACCGCATACGTCAAGAGGTAGGCGCTCGTCACCCAGACGATGCCCGTGACGCTCGCGTCGAGCGACGCTTTGATCTGCGGCTGCGCGACGGCGACGATCGTCATGTCGACGAGGATCATGAAGAACCCGACACACAACGCGAACAACGCCTGCCAGGGTTTGTCGGAGACCGGCTTGAACGTCGATCCACTCACAACTGACATATCCAGTGACCCCTGCCTGGCGACTTTGAACGGCTGTCTGGCGACTTTGAACGACGTGAACCTTAACACCGTTCACCGACCGGAACGCTGTGTCGCGCACCACCAAACGCGCTGGTCGACGCGCGCTTTCGCGGCCGGGAATAATGGAGGACGCAAACCGTTGCACCGAGGTGGTTCCCACGAGCCGCCGGTGCTGTACGCACCGATCGGGAGAGAACCGATCGGGAGAGGACGGAGACACGCGTGTTCGGATCGAAGAAGTCCACACAGCTCGATACTCAGACCAGCCTCCCGGCGGACGTCGCATCGCAGACGTCCGGCCGCTCCTCCGGGCTGGTCATCACGACGCTCGTCGACAAGGCGCAGCGTCTGCAACAGCCCGCGGTGGCCCGCTACGTCGCGAACATTCGACGGCGGCATCCGGACGAGTCGCCCGAGCAGATCATCCGACGGCTCGAACGGCACTACCTGACCACGGTCACCGCATCCGGCGGCGCGGTCGGCGCCGCGGCCGCCGTTCCGGGCGTCGGTACCGTCACCGCACTCGGCGCGATGTCCGCCGAGACCGTCTTCTTCATCGAGGCGTCGGCGCTCCTGGCACTCGCGATCGCCGACGTCCACGGCATCGCGCCGACCCAGCACGATCGTCGTCGCGCACTCGTCCTCGCCGTCGCACTGGGTGACGAGGGCGTCGGAATCATCGGCAAGACACTGGGCAAGAGCAACAAGAACGCGATCGCACAGCTCGGCGTGCCCGGCATCCCGGGCGCGAACCTGGCGACCATCAACAAGGCTCTCACCAACCGGTTCGTCAAGAAGTTCACGATCGGCAAGGCTCCCGTCATGTTCGGCAAGGTACTGCCGGGCGGCATCGGCGCGGTGATCGGCGGCGTCGGCAACCGAGCACTCGGCACGGCGGTCATCCGCAACGCGCGCAACGCGTTCGGACAACCGCCCAGGCGGTGGCTCACCGTCATCGACGGCGCCGTCGACGGGACTGTCATCGCCCCGATCGAAGGGGTCAACTGAACCGGCGCGGCTGGATAGCCAGCCTCGTCGCACAGTGCTTCGCCCGCCGGTCGGTGGCGATCGCAACGATCGTCACAACGCTGGGCGCAGTCGCCGTCGACTTGATCGCACCACTTCTGGTGCGCGCAGCCGTCGACCTTGCGACCGGCGAACCGACCGCGCCGGACGTCACGCTGACCGTCATCGTGAGCGCTCTGGTCGTGGCGGCTTTCCTTCGTTACGCGTGCCAGTTCGGGCGGCGCATGAGCGCGGGCGCGCTCGCCGTCTCGGTACAGGATCGCCTCCGCCGCAACCTCCTCGACACTCTTCTGCACCTCGACGGCCGCTCACGCGACGAGATCCGCACCGGTCAGATCGTGTCCCGCTCGATCTCCGATCTCCAGATCGTGCAGGGCTTGCTGGCGATGTCCCCGCTGGCGCTCGGTGGTGCCGTACAAGCCGTCCTGGCCTTCGGGGTAATGGCGTGGTTGTCACCGCTGCTGACTGCGGTCGCGGTCGCCGTCGTCCCCCTCCTCGCGCTGCTCGTCTACGCGAGCAGACGTCGGCTCTTCGCCGCCACCTGGTCCGCGCAACAGGCCGCAGCCGACGTCGCAGGCCACGTCGAAGAGACCGTCACCGGAGTCCGCGTCGTGAAAGGCTTCGGGCAGGAGGACCGCGTCACCGACCGGCTGGCCGCGCTGAGCGCCCGCCTCTTCCGCGAGAAGCTGCGCACGGCCAAACTCAGCGCGTTCTTCACTCCGACGATGACGTCGATCCCGCAACTCGGGATGGTCCTGGTGATCGGACTCGGCGGCTGGCTCACCCTGCGAGGGACCATCACCGCAGGTACCTTCCTCGCGTTCTCCACCTACCTCGCGACAATGACCGGTCTGGCGCGCGTGCTCACCAACCTCGTCGTGAACGCGCAGCTCGCCAAGGCGTCGGTCACCCGTGTCTACGACGTGATTTCACATCCGCGCGATACGGCGTTCGAGTCGGCCGTGACCGCACCCGACGGGCCGCTCGGCATCGACTTCGACGACGTCGGATTCGCCTACGACGACACGCCCGTCCTCGACGGCCTCGACCTCTCGATCGCGCCAGGTGAATGCGTCGCCGTCATCGGCGGCCCCGGATCGGGCAAGTCGACGCTCGCCCACCTGCTCGCGGGCGTGTACCGGCCGTCCACCGGGTCGGTGTCGCTGACCGGCGCATCGGGCCGGGCCGAGATCGGCGACCTACACCCCGATGCCCTCGCCGACGCTCTCGCCGTAGTGGACGACGAACCGTTCCTCTATTCGGACACCATCGCCGCCAACATCGCCCTCGGGCCCGAACCGGAGTCGCCCGCCGACCGGCAGGCTGTCGAATCCGCGGCGCGCGCCGCTGCAGCCGACTTCGCCACCGCCCTCGACAACGGCTTCGACTCGACAGTCGGCGAACGCGGCCTCACCCTGTCCGGCGGCCAGCGTCAACGCGTCGCGCTGGCCCGCGCCCTCCACGCCGACACCCGCGTCCTGGTCCTCGACGACGCGACGTCCGCCGTCGACGCGCTCACCGAGTCACGGATTCTGCGCCGTCTGCGCGACGACGGCGCCACCATGCTCGTGCTCGCGCACCGATCGTCGACGCTCACGATCGCGGACCGGGTCGCGGTCCTGCAGGACGGGCGCATCACCGACATCGGCACCGCCGACGAACTGGCGGCGCGCAGCACCGAGTTCAACCGGTTGATGTCCCCCGCGGGCCCCGAGGCCGCCCCGCACCTCGAATTGGACCGGCAGCTCGCCCTGTCGGTCGACCAGCTGTGGCCCGGTGGAGCCGTCCCGGCGTCCGGCGGCCGCCGCGTCGGCGAACCGCCGGTCTCCGCCGCGGTCGGACGGCGTTCCGCGGGCGGCCCGATGTCGGGGGCGCTCGGGGCGATGCCCGCCACCCCCGAGATCGAAGCGGCCGTCGCGGCCCTTCCGCCTGCCGACGAGTCCCCGCACGTCGACGAGGCCGCCGCGCGAGCCGAACGCCCGACGTTCGGACTCGCACAGATCCTTCGGCCGGTCCGCGTACTGCTGATCGCGTTGATCGGCACGATCGCCGTCGACACCCTCGTCGGCCTCGCCTTCCCGTCCATCGCACGACACGTGCTCGACGCCGACAGCACCGACGTCATCATCACGGCGACCGGTGTCGGCATCGCTCTCGTCGCGCTCGCGTGGGTCGCCGGACGGATCAACACAATCGTCGCCGCCCGCGCGGGCGAACGCGTCCTCTACTCGCTACGCATCCGCAGTTACGCGCACCTGCAGCGGCTGGGTCTCGACTACTACGAGCGCGAACTGTCCGGCCGCATCATGACGCGTATGACGACGGACGTCGATGCCCTGTCGGGATTTCTGCAGACCGGCCTGTCGTCCGCGGTCGTCGCTCTCCTCACCCTGGTCGGGGTCCTCGCCGCCCTGGTGATCACCGACTGGGAGGTGGCGCTCGCAATCCTCCCGATCTTCCCGGTGCTGGCGGTGGCCACCGTCTGGTTCCGGCGCGTCTCGTCAGCCGCGTACACACGCACCAGAGAACTCGTCTCCGCGGTGAACGCCGACTTCCAGGAGAACATCGCAGGATTGTCGACCACGCGCGGTTACCACCACATCCCGGTGGCGGTCGCCGCATTCGGCGAGCGATCGCAGGCCTGGTACGGCGCCCGGATGGCCTCGCAGCGGGCCGTCGCCTCGTACTTCCCGTTCATCCAGTTCTGTGCCGACCTCGCGACCGCGGTCGCCGTCGGCGTGGGCGCCCACCAGATCGCATCCGGACAACTGCAGCCGGGCACACTCGTCGCGTTCGTCCTCTACCTGGCGATGCTGTTCGGCCCGGTGCAGCAATTGACGACGGTGTTCGACAGCTACCAGCAGGCCGCGGTCGGGTTGCGTCGAATCCGCGATCTGCTCACCACGAAAACATCGATCGTCGCCGCCGACAATGCACAGGCGGACGCCGACACGCGCACCGGGTTCGACGGCGCGGTGGCGCTCGAGCACGTCGGTTTCCGCTACCGCGGCGCCGCCGACGATGCACTCGCCGACATCGACCTCCAGGTGCCGCCGGGCAGCTCGCTCGCACTCGTCGGTGCGACCGGTGCAGGCAAGTCGACGATTGTGAAACTCCTCGCCCGCTTCTACGACCCGACGTCCGGGCACGTCCGCATGGACGGCCGCGACTTGCGCGAGATCCCACTCGCCCGGTATCGCTCGCGTCTGGGTGTGGTCCCGCAGGAGCCCCACCTGTTCGCAGGCGACGTCGCCGACAACATCGCGTTCGGTCAGCCGGATGCGAGCCGCGAGCAGATCGCCGACGCTGCGCGGCGAGTCGGCGCCGCGACGATGATCGCGGCCCTGCCCGGCGGCATGGCGCACACCGTGTCCGAACGCGGGCGCAGCCTGTCTTCCGGTCAACGCCAGCTCATCGCGTTGGCGCGCGCCGAACTCGTCGAACCCGATCTGATCCTCCTCGACGAGGCGACGGCCACGCTCGATCAGGCCACTGAAGCCCAGGTCCTCGCGGCAGGCGACGCCCTTGCGAGACGGCGGACCAGCGTCATCGTCGCCCACCGGCTCGGCACCGCTTCGCGTGCCGACGCGATCGCCGTCGTCGACGCCGGCCGGATCGTCGAATACGGGGATCACGACAGCCTGTACGAGGCGAACGGACCGTATCGCCGCCTCTGGGATGCGGGCCTGTCAGCAGACGCCGACCCGGCCGAACCTATGATCTCAAGCACATGAGAGTGACCTGCCCCTCCATCCTCACCTGAACGCGGCGACGAACGACACAGCCGCGTAGTCTGGTTAATTGGCTGGCGTTTGCGACCACAAGCCGCACTCGATCAGCCAGGTGACACGACAAAGCACTGGGTGAATTGAGGCGAGACAACGCTGTGAGCAGTTCGATTTCTGAGTCCGACTACGGACAGAACGAATGGCTGGTCGAGGAAATGTACCAGCGGTTCAAGACCGATCCCTCCTCTGTGGATCCGAGCTGGCATGAAGTACTGAAAAACTACAGTCCGACCAACGGCAGCGCGCCGGCATCACCCCCGGCCGCGTCCGCAGCCACCCCCGCGGCACCGGCGACCGCAGCGCCCGGCACCCCGATCGTCGCCCCCAAGCAAGCCGTCACGCTCGACACCGAACCCTCGCGCACTCCGTCGCCGACCTCGGCTCGGACGACGACCGAGGCCGCAGCCACCAAGGCCGCGTCGGGCACCAGCCGGTCGACTGCCGCCGCGAAATCTCAGAGCGAGCCGGCCGAAGACGAAGCGAAGGTCTTGCGCGGTCCGTCCGCCGCGATCGTCCGCAACATGACGTCGTCGTTGGAGATCCCGACCGCGACGAGCGTGCGCGCGATCCCCGCGAAGGCGATGATTGACAACCGAATCGTCGTCAACAACCATCTGGCCCGCACCCGCGGCGGCAAGATCAGCTTCACCCACATTCTCGGCTACGCGATCGTCCAGGCGGTCAAGGCGTTCCCGAACATGAACCGACACTTCGGAGTCATCGACGGCAAGCCGAACGTGATCACGCCCGCGCACACGAACCTCGGTCTAGCGATCGACCTGCCGGGCAAGAACGGTGCCCGCACGCTCGTCGTCGCCGCGATCAAGAACTGCGACACCCTCGACTTCGCCGGCTTCGTCGCCGCATACGAGGACATCGTCCGCCGTGCACGCGACGGCAAGCTCGGCGCCGCCGACTTCGCAGGCGTCACGATCTCGCTGACCAACCCTGGCACCATCGGCACCGTGCACTCGGTGCCGCGTCTGATGCCGAGCCAGGGCGCGATCATCGGTGCGGGCGCGATGGAGTACCCGGCCGAGTTCCAGGGCGCAAGCGACGAGCAGCTCGCCGAGATGGGCATCGGCAAGCTGATGACCCTGACCTCGACGTACGATCACCGGATCATCCAGGGCGCGGAGTCGGGCGACTTCCTGCGCACCATCCACAACCTGCTGCTCGACGACGCGTTCTACGACGAGATCTTCACGTCGATGCACGTCCCGTACGAGCCCATCCGCTGGCGTCGCGACCTGCCCGCGGGCATCGTCGACAAGAACACGCGCGTCCTCGAGCTGATCGCCGCCTACCGCAGTCGCGGTCACCTCATGGCCGACACCGATCCGCTCGCGATGGACTCCGACGCTCGCGCGTCCCACCCCGACCTGGACGTCCTCAACTACAACCTGACCCTGTGGGATCTCGACCGCACGTTCACCGTCGGCGGCTTCCACGGCCAGGACAAGATGAAGTTGCGCGACGTCCTGTCGGTGCTGCGTGACGCCTACTGCCGTCACATCGGTGTCGAGTACACGCACATCCTCGATCCCGAGCAGCAGCGCTGGATGCAGGAACGCGTCGAGATCAAGCACGTCAAGCCGCCGGTCGCCGAGCAGAAGTACATTCTGAGCAAGCTCAACGCCGCTGAGGCCTTCGAGACGTTCCTGGCCACCAAGTACGTCGGTCAGAAGCGCTTCTCGCTGGAAGGCGCCGAGACTGTCATCCCGATGATGGACTCGGTCATCGACCGGTCCGCCGACCACAACGTGCAGGAAGTCGTCATCGGCATGCCGCACCGCGGCCGCCTCAACGTCCTCGCCAACATCGTCGGCAAGCCGTACTCGAAGATCTTCACCGAGTTCGAGGGCAACCTCGGCCAGGCCCAGACCCACGGTTCCGGCGACGTCAAGTACCACTTGGGCGCCGAGGGCACCTACTACCAGATGTTCGGCGACAACGAGATCAACGTCTCGCTGACCGCGAACCCGAGCCACCTCGAAGCCGTCGACCCGGTTCTGGAAGGCATCGTCCGCGCCAAGCAGGATCTGCTCGACGAGTCGCAGCAGTTCAAGATCCTGCCGCTCATGCTGCACGGCGACGCCGCGTTCGCCGGCCAGGGCGTGGTGGCCGAGACGCTCAACATGTCGATGCTGAACGGCTACCGCACCGGCGGCACCATCCACATCGTCGTCAACAACCAGGTCGGTTTCACCACCGCCCCCGAGTACTCGCGATCGACGCAGTACTGCACCGACGTCGCCAAGATGATCGGCGCACCCGTGCTGCACGTCAACGGTGACGACCCGGAAGCCTGCGTGTGGGCCGCCAAGCTCGCCGTCGACTACCGCGAGGCGTTCAACCGCGACGTCGTCATCGACCTCGTCTGCTACCGCCGCCGCGGCCACAACGAGGGCGACGACCCGTCGATGACCCAACCGGCCATGTACGACGTGATCGACAACATTCGCAGCGTCCGCAAGAGCTACACCGAAGCTCTGATCGGCCGTGGTGACATCTCCACCAAGGAGGCCGAGGACGCGCTGCGCGACTACCAGGGCCAGCTGGAGCGCGTGTTCGTCGAGGTCAAGGAGCTTAATCGGTTCACGCCGGAGGCTTCGCCCTCCGTCGAGGGCGAGCAGACGCTCCGCACCAAGCTCGTCACCGCCGTTCCTCAGGACCGCCTGCAGGAGATCGGGGACGCGTTCGTCAACCTGCCGGACGGCTTCACCGCCCACCAGCGCGTCAAGCCGGTCATCAAGCGTCGCCGCGAGATGACGACCAAGGGCGACGTCGACTGGTCGTTCGCCGAACTGATGGCGTTCGGTTCGCTCGTCCAGGAGGGGACCACCGTCCGCCTGTCGGGCCAGGACTCACGCCGCGGCACGTTCACGCAGCGCCACTCGGTGCTCATCGACCGGGACAACGGCTCGGAGTACACGCCGCTGAACCACCTGGGCGACGACGCGACCGGCCGTTTCCTCGTGTACGACTCACCGCTGTCGGAGTTCGCGGTCCTCGGCTTCGAGTACGGCTACGCCGTCGCGAACCCGGACGCGCTCGTCCTGTGGGAGGCGCAGTTCGGCGACTTCGTCAACGGTGCGCAGTCGATCATCGACGAGTTCATCAGTTCGGGCGAGGCCAAGTGGGGTCAGCGCAGCGACGTCGTCCTGCTGCTGCCGCACGGCCACGAGGGCCAGGGGCCCGACCACACGTCGGGCCGTATCGAGCGTTTCCTGCAGCTGTGCGCCGAGGGTTCGATGACCGTCGCACTTCCGTCGACGCCCGCGAGCTACTTCCACCTGCTGCGTCGCCACGTCCACGACGGCATCAGCCGTCCGTTGGTGGTGTTCACGCCGAAGTCGATGCTGCGCAACAAGGCAGTGGTCTCCCCGATCGAGGACTTCACCGAGGGCAAGTTCCAGTCGGTCATCGACGACCCGCACTTCGCGAAGGACGGCGCCGACCGCGCAGCTGTCAAGCGGGTCCTGCTGGTGAGCGGCAAGTTGTACTACGAGTTGGCCGCGCAGCGGGAGAAGGGTGGCCGAGACGACGTCGCGATCGTCCGCGTCGAGCAGCTGTACCCGGTCCCGCACCACCGCCTGGCGCGCACACTGGAGCAGTACCCGAATGCGACCGACTTCGCGTGGGTCCAAGAAGAGCCCGCCAACCAGGGTCCGTGGCCGTTCCTCGGCCTGTGGCTGCCTGAACTGGTCCCCGCTCTGCGAAATCTTCGTCGCATCTCGCGTCGCCCGATGTCCGCGCCGTCGTCGGGCATGAGCAAGGTGCACGCCGTCGAGCAGGCGGAGATCGTCGACGCCGCGTTCGAGTAGGCCGATACCCGAGAAGAGCCCGGGCTCTCCGCGATGCGGAGGGGCCGGGCTCTTTCGGGCCTCTTTCGTATCGGTCGGGCTACCCGGCAGCCTCGCCCACGAGACCGGCGAGCAGCGGGAGTGCCGCGACGAGGATCGCAATGAGTTGTTCCCGGGTCACGGCGGGGTCGGCGAGCCAGCGGACAAGAGTCTCCTCGACGAACGCGATCCAGCCCGCCACGGCGAGCTCGATCGCAGGCGACCGCTCGATGCCCAATTCGGGCGCCCGCTTGAGGATGCGTTCGGACATGGCCGCGCGCGTGCTGTCTGCGACGTCGCGGATCTCCGGATCCGCGCTCGTCGCGCCGCGTATGACACCGATGAAGCCCCGCCCGTTGTCGGAGACGTAGTCGACGTAGGCGGCGACCGAGGAGCGCAGCACCTCCAGGACATCGGTGATGTCCTGGCGCGGCATGGTCCGATCGAGCATGATCTGCGCCTGTTCACGGACCACCTGCAGATGGAAGTCGGCCTTCGACTCAAAGTAGTGGAAGATCAGGCCCTTCGACACGCCCGCCGCCTCGGCCACGGATTCGATGGTGATCGACTCCAATGGCTGCTCCCCCGCCATCGCGACGCCGAGATCGATGAGCTGGCGACGCCTCGCATCCGGGCTCATGCGCGTTCTCGATGACGTCATGGCTCCACCCTAGGCCACTATTGACCTTCGTTCAATTGGCTATTGACTCACATTCAACAACGTCTTATCGTGGAGACCATGACAACGCATGATGTAGAGATCGTGATCATCGGCGCCGGGTTCTCCGGTCTGGGTGCGGCCATCAAGCTCGCTCAGTCAGGACACGACGACTACCTCCTCCTCGATCGCGGTAGCGACTTCGGCGGCACTTGGCGGGACAACGTGTACCCGGGGGCTGCGTGCGATGTACCGTCGCACCTGTACTCGTACTCGTTCGCACAGAACCCCGACTGGAGCCGGTCGTACTCCCACCAGCCGGAGATCCACCGCTACATCAACGCCGTGGCCGACGAGCACCGCATCGCCGACCGGACCTGGTTCGGCACCGACGTCACCGACATGGACTGGAACGACGACGAATCCCGCTGGACCGTGCGGGCCGAGCGGAACGGCGAGACCGTCACCGTCCGCGCGGGCATCGTCGTCGGCGGCATCGGCCCCCTGTGCGAGCCGAACCTGCCCGACATCAAGGGCATCGACCGATTCGGCGGCACCATCGTGCACACCGCGCGCTGGGACACCGACTACGACTTCGCGGGTAAGCGCGTCGCAGTCATCGGTACTGGCGCGTCCGCCATCCAGGTGGTGCCCGAGCTCGGCAAGACCGTCGGTCACATGGACGTCTACCAGCGCACCGCACCGTGGATCATCCCGCGTAACGAGCGCCCCTACTTGAGCGTCGAGAACTGGGCGTTCAAGAACGTGCCCGGTCTGCAGAACCTGATCCGCGGCACCATCTACACCGCGAACGAGAGCGTCGCCGCCGGCATGACGTTCGCGCCAAATGCCCTCAAGCCCGTCGAGGCGATCTGCCGCGCCAACATCTTCCGCGGCATCCGGAACCCGGAGCTCCGCAAGTCCGTGACCCCGACGTTCGCCGTCGGATGCAAACGCATTCTGAAGTCGAACGAGTGGTACCCGACGCTCGACCGACCGAACGTCGATCTGGTGACGGACGGCATCGCCGAGGTCACCGAGACCGGCATCGTCACCGCGGACGGCACCACGCGCGACGTCGACGTGATCGTGGTGGCGACCGGCTTCCACGTCACCGACTCCCCCGCGTTCGAGTCGATCCGCGGCGTCGGCGGCAAGAGCCTGGCACAGGTCTGGGCTGCCGACGGCATGCAGGCCTACAAAGGATCGTTCGTCCATGGCTTCCCGAATCTGATGCTGTTGGTCGGACCGTCGACGGGCCTCGGTCACACGTCGATGGTGTACATGATCGAGTCGCAGCTGAACTATCTCGTCGACTACATCCGCAAGACGCGCGAGGCCGGGATCGGGCGCACCGAAGTCAAACTCGAAGCACAGGACCGATACAACGACGAACTGCAGCATTCGCTGCGCAACAGCGTCTGGGAGACCGGCGGCTGCGCGTCCTGGTACAAGGACGCGAACGGCAAGATCACCTCGTTGTGGCCGGGCTTCACGTTCACCTTCCGCAACAAGACACGTGCGTTCGACGTCGCGGCGTACGACGTGACGCCCCGCGTCGAGTCCAGCGACTTGACGCGGGCAGCAGGCGCCTGAGCCTCGCGCACGGACTCCGCCGAAATCCACCACATCTGAACAGAAGGACAATCGTGAAAGACTTCCGCAACAAGGTCATCGTCATCACCGGTGCAGGCTCGGGCATGGGCCGCGACCTGGCCGTTCAGCTCGGTCGACGCGGCGCCAAGCTCGCCGTCTCGGACATGAACCCGGACGGCCTCGCCGAAACCGAGCGACTGGTGAAAGAGACTGGCGCGCAAGTTCATTCACAGATCCTGAACGTCGCCGAGCGGGAAGCATTCCTCGAGTACGCCGACACCGTCGCCGCCCACTACGGCACCGTGAACGCTATCTTCAACAATGCGGGTATCGCGCACCACGGCGAAGTGGAGCACACTGAGTTCAAAGACATCGAGCGTGTGATGGACGTCGACTACTGGGGTGTCGTCAACGGAACCAAGGCGTTCCTGCCGTACATCATTGCGTCGGGCGACGGTCACATCGTGAACACGTCGTCGCTGTTCGGCCTCCTCGCCGAGCCCGGTCAGGCCGCCTACAATTCGGCGAAGTTCGCCGTCCGCGGATTCACCGAGGCCCTCAACCAGGAGATGATCATCGCGAAGCACCCGGTCAAGGTGACCTGTGTGCACCCCGGTGGCATCAAGACCGCGATCGCGCGCAACGCGACCACCTCAGGCGACCACGACCAGAAGGCCACCGCGGCTCTGTTCGACAAGTACTTGGCGAACACCAGCTCGGAGAAGGCCGCCGAGATCATCATCAAGGCTGTCGAGCGCAACCAGGCCCGCGTCCTCGTCGGCGCCGACGCGAAAGTCCTCGACCTGTCGGTGCGTCTGGTCGCGTCGAAGTACCAGGGCATCAGCGCGAACGTCACCGGCTGGGCGCTGAACAAGTTCGGGAAGTAGAGCGGAAGGATTAGGCCCCGTGTGTCGACAGCCATTGCCCGGCGACGACACGCGGATCGGAGCCCTCGCGGACCTCGCGCACCATCTGCGCGAGGTCCGCTGTGGTCAGTTCACCCGCGACGCGGCTGAGGGCCTTGAGCTGAGGCTTCTCCAGTTGCCCGCTCGCGTACACCGGAACGAGTTGCTGGGCGATCGGCGCGCCGTCGGACTTGAGGGTCTGGACGTCGGTGAGATCCGGCACCGAGGCGGCGTCGAGCGCCGTCGTCAGACCGAGGACACCGCCGGCGCGGACCGTGGTCACCAGTTCATCGGCCGTCTCGACCGTCTTCACCGGGCCGTGGTGACAGACGGCGACCGCGTCCAGTACCGACACGGGCGGCGTCTTCGTGGCGACCAGCGGCAGGCCCGCGGGGAACTTGCCACAGTCGGCGAGCGATTCGACGTCCGCGCCTTCGATCGCCTTCTGTGGCGCGAGGATCTGCCACCGGTCCGAGACGAGCGCCGGATCGCCGACCGACACGTTCTGAGGCAGCGACCGGTTGACGTCGGCGAGTACGTCCTCGGCGGCCACTGCCTTCGGGGCAGGGGTCAACTGCACCAACAGGTCGCCGGTGAACGCCGGATACAGCCCCAGATCGCCCGAAGCGACCTGCTCGAGCAGGTCCGGCTGCGCTGCCGAGTCGGCGGTGCTGCGCACGTCGATGCCGGTCCGCGCCAACGCGCCCGCGTACACCGCCGCCGCGGTCCGCGACGCGGCGGACCCGTCGTGCCCGACGGTCAGCGCCGTGTCCTCATCGTTGCCGCACGCGGTGAGGGAGACAGCGCCGATGACCGCCGCCGCGACTACCGCCGTGATTCGTTGTTGAATGCCCATCAGATGCAACCGTAGTCGACGCGGCCGGTCACGCCGTCGCGGCGAACCCGATGACCGACGTCGCAATAAGTTGGACGGCGATCGCCGCGAGCAGCAGACCCGCGATCTTCGCGAGCAACGTGATGCCGCCGACCTTGAGGACGCGGATGAGTGTGGTCGAGTACAGCAGCGCCAGGAAGACGACGATGTGTGCGGTGACGATCGCCGCGGCGATCGCCGTGTACGCGCCCACGTCCCCGTGACCTTCGCTGACGGCGACGATCACCGCGGCGATCGCGCCGGGCCCCGCGAGCAGCGGGGTGCCGAGCGGAACTAGCGCGACGTTCACTCCGTCCGACAACTTCGCCGCCGGCGGCTCTCCCGCTCCTGTCAGCAATTGCAGCGCCACCAGCAGGAGCAATAGCCCGCCCGCGCCCTGAAGTGCCGGGATCCCGATGTGCAGGTACGCGAGGATCGCCCGGCCGCCGACCGCGAACAGTGAGATGACGAACAGCGACACGAGCGGCGCCTGCCAGGCGGCGCGGCGTCGATCCTCCGGCAACCGTCGTCCCACCAACGACAGGAACACCGGCACCTGGCCGGGCGGATCCATGATGACGATCAGGGTGATCGCGGTCGCGGTGTAGACGGAGAGTTCAAACGGCACTGCCCGAGTGTAAGTGGCGGCCTACAGCGAGCGCTCACATCGGTAAGATCATCACAATGCCTTCCATTCCGCGCATGTTGCAGCCGGGAAACCGTGGATCAGGACGTGCTCCGGCCGACCCGCCGACGCCTCCTGTACCGTCGGCACGCGCCGTCGTCGACTGCGGCGTCTACGTCGACGGCGTTCGTAGCCAGGGGACGCAGGACTTCCGGCGGTCACTCGCGCAGGTCCGTGAGAGCGGCGAAGGCTTCGTCTGGCTCGGGCTGCACCAGCCCGACGAACGGCAGATGAACGACGTCGCCGAAGCGTTCGGGCTGCACCCGCTGATGGTCGAGGACGCGGTGCACGCGCATCAGCGACCGAAGCTCGAACTGTACGACGACACCGTGTTCCTCGTTCTGCGGACGATCAGTTATGTCGACCACGATTCACTCGAAGTGGCCAACGACATCGTCGAGACCGGCGAGATCATGGTTCTCGCGGGCCGGGACTTCGTGATCACGGTCCGTCACGGCGACCACACCCACCTCGCGGGTGTGCGCCAACGTCTCGAGCACATGACGGACCATCTCAAACTCGGGCCGTCGGCCGTCGTGCACGCTGTCGCCGACCGCGTCGTCGACAGCTATCTCGCCGTCGTCTCCGAGATGGAGTCGGATGTGGACGAGATCGAGGAGCGTGTGTTCTCCACGAAGAACAACGACGTCGACATCGACGTCGTCTATCTGTTCAAACGCGAAGTCCTCGAACTGCAGCGCGCCGTCTACCCGCTCGTGATGCCGTTGGCTCGACTGTCCGGCAACAAGTCGACGTCGGACATGTCCCCGGTCCGGTTCGACAGTCCCGTCATGTCGCCGGACGCCAAGGAGATCCGCCGTCACTTCCGCGATGTCGCCGATCACCTGACGCAGGCGACGGACCTGATCGCCGAATACGACGAGCGCCTGACGACGTTGCTCAACGCCGCGTCGACGAAGGTGTCGATCCAGCAGAACACTGACATGCGCAAGATCTCGTCGTGGGCGGCCATCGCCGCCGTTCCTACCGCGATCGCGGGCATCTACGGCATGAACTTCGATCACATGCCCGAACTGCACTGGCCCTACAGTTATCCGGTCCTGCTGACTCTCATGGTCTGCGTCTGCTTCACCCTGTGGCGAACCCTCCGCAGAAACCACTGGCTCTGACCCGGTCGTACCGGTCGCGCTATCCGTCTCGGCCGGCAGCGCGAGTCGTTTCGGTCAGCTCGGGTTGACAGCGGATCTCGTCGGGTCGGCGATGTCGACGCCTGCTTCGACCCAGGCGTCGCGCAGCGCGGCTGCGCCTTTCAACCGGACCCATGCGGCCTCGTTCGCGGTGACCGGAACGGCGCGCAGGAAGTGGACCGGCTCGGCGGGTTCGTCGAGCGGCAGGTCGGCGATCTCCGCGTCGGCGGTCAAGAGGAACGCCGAGCAGATCGCGCCAACCCACAGCGGTTCCTGCAGGTCGACGAGCGAGTCCTCGGCAAGGACGAGGCCTTCCACGGCGGGAGCGGCGGCCAGCGTCGCCAACGACTTGTGCAGGCCGGGAAGCGGTGAGACCGCCCGCATCCGCACGATCGCTTCGGCGCGCGGCCCGCGGACCGGGTCGGGCGCCAGATCGTTCGGGTCGTGCATCGGATGGCGGGCACAGCCGACGGTCGCGAACACCACCTCGTCGCCGTCGACGAATCGAAGCACATCGACGGGCTCCACGCCGAGGAAGGTCACCGACGCGCGCTGCGGCTGCGAGCCGACGACACCCGCCACATGCTTGACCACCCGATCGGTGATCGATCCTGAAGTTGAACTCACCCGACCAGTCAAGCACGGCGCCGCGATGCGGTGGGGTCCGGTCGACTCAGCGCAGGGTGGAACCGCTCGCAGTGTCGAACACGTGCAGACGGGCCGTGTTCAGCGCGAGAGTCAGCTTTCCGCCGCGTCGGACATCGGTGTACGGCGTCAGACGTGCCACCTTCTGGCCGCCCGCCGTCATCGAACCCAACTCCTCGGCGAGCTGGTGGAGGATCGCGTTCGCGGTGTCGGGCGCACTCAGCGTGAAGTACACGTACTTGTCCGACCCCATCGATTCGACGAGATCGACGTCGATGTCGAACGTGAGGAACTGTTCGAGCTCGGCGGGGTGCGTGAGCGCCGCGTCGACGAGATGTTCGGGCCGGATCCCCAGCAGAACCTCGCCGTTGCTTCCGGTCTGCCGTGCCCGCCCGGTCACCTGCTCGTGGTCCGGGAACTCGACGTGCCCGATTGGGGTGTCGACACCGGTCGCGGTGAGGCGTCCCGGGATGAAGTTCATCGACGGTGAGCCGATGAAGCCTGCGACGAACAGGTTGACCGGATTGTCGTACAGCTCCTGCGGCGACCCGACCTGTTGGACGTGCCCGGCTCGCATGACGACGACGCGGTCGCCGAGGGTCATCGCCTCGGTCTGGTCGTGGGTGACGTACACGGTGGTCGTGCCGAGGCGGGCCTGCAGGTTCGCGATCTCGGTGCGCATCTGCACACGGAGCTTCGCGTCGAGGTTCGACAACGGCTCGTCCATCAGGAACGCCTTCGGCGAGCGGACGATCGCCCGGCCCATCGCGACGCGCTGCCGCTGGCCGCCGGACAGATTCGCGGGTTTGCGGTCGAGATACTCGCCCAGGTCGAGGATGCGGGCGGCCTCGTCGACCTTCGCCGCGATCTCGTCCTTCGACTTCTTTGCCAGTGTCAGCGGGAACGCGATGTTCTCGCGCACCGTCATGTGCGGGTAGAGCGCGTAGCTCTGAAAGACCATCGCGATGTCACGGTCCTTCGGCGCCGTCTCGTTGACGCGAGCGCCCCCGATCCGGAGTTCGCCGGACGTGATGTCCTCGAGACCGGCGATCATGTTCAGAGTCGTCGACTTGCCACAGCCCGACGGTCCGACCAGGATGATGAACTCGCCTTCGGCGATCTGCAGGTCGATGCCGTGCACGGCGGTCGAGCCGTCCGGGTACTGCTTGGAAACGTTGTCCAGAACGATGTCGGCCATGGGTTATCCCTTCACGGCGCCGGAGGTCAGTCCGGCCACGATACGGCGTTGGAAGAAGAGCACGAAGATGATGATCGGAATTGTGATGACGACGGCCGCCGCCGCGATGGCGCCGGTCGGTTCCTCGAACTGACTGACACCGGTGAAGTTGGCGATCGCGACGGGCGCGGTCTGCGCGCGTTCGGTCGACGTCAACGACAGAGCCAGGAGCAGATCGTTCCAGGCGAACACGAATACGAGGATCGAGGCGGTCACCACGCCCGGCGCAGCGAGCGGCAGAATCACTCGGCGGAACGCCTGCCCGGGCGACGCACCGTCCATCTGCGCCGCCTTCTCGAGCTCCCACGGGATCTCGCGGAAGAACGCGGACAGGATGTAGATCGCCAACGGCAACGCGAACGCCACGTACGGAATGATCAGGCCGGGCCACGTGTCGAACAGGCCGATGCTCCGCTCGATGTTGAACAGCGGGGTGACGAGTGAGATCTGCGGGAACATCGCGATCAGCAGTGCAGCGCCCACGAGCAGCTTCTTGCCGGGGAACTCCAGACGCGCGATGGCGTACGCGGCCATCGTGCCGAGCAGGACGGCGATGAACGTCGAGATGAGGCCGATGCCGATCGAGTTGATGAGGCCCGAGGTGAAGAACCCGGTGTCGAAGATGCTGCGGTAGTTCTCGAACGTCCACGAGGTCGGGATGAAGTTGCCGTCAGTGACGGTGCCCGGGCTCTTGAACGACAGGCTGATGATCCACCACAGCGGAATGATCGCGTACAGCACCACCAAGGTGTTCGCGATCAGCCATCCGGCGCGGCGACGATTGAGAGCATTCATTCTCCCGCTACCTCCCCTCGTCGTCGGAACCGGGCGCCGAAGCGCCGAATCCCTTGATGAACACGATCGCGATCACCGCGACACACAAGAAGATCAAGACGCTGATCGCCGACCCTGTGCCGAGGTTGAACGCTTTGAACAAGTTGTTGTAGCCGAGCATCGACACCGATCCCGTGTCGTGGTTGCCCGACGTCAAGACGTAGATGTTGTCGAAGACGCGGAAGGCGTCGAGCGTGCGGAACAGCAGCGCGACGAGGATCGCCGGTTTCATCAACGGCAGGATCACCTTGACCAGCCGCGTCCAGGCGCCCGCACCGTCCACCTGCGCGGCCTTGAGCAGGTCGTCCGGCACCAACGCCAGTCCGGCCAGCAACAGCAGCGCCATGAACGGCGTCGTCTTCCACACTTCGGCGAGGATGATCACCGACAGCGCAGGCATCTGACTGGTCAACGGCGTCGACCCGTCCGGCAGCAGGTTGACGAGGTAGCCGGTGCCCGGCGTCCACGCGTACTTCCACGAGATCGCGGCGGCCACGGTCACGATGCCGTACGGGATCAACACGACGGTGCGCACCAGGCCTCTGCCGAACATCGCGCGGTGCATGACCAGCGCGATCGCCATACCGATGACGAGTTCGATGATCACCGAGATCACCGTTATGTAAGCCGTCACCCAGAGGGCGGTCCACCAGTAACCGCTACCCAAGACCGTGCCGTAGTTACTGAACCCGACGAAGCTTCCCGAACCCGGTTCGCGCAGGTTCTCGTCGGTGAACGACAGCCAGATCGAATAGAGGATCGGGTATCCGGTGACGACGAGCATCACCAGCGCCGCCGGACCCGCGAGCAGGAAGGCGAGCCGGCGTTCGGACGACTTGCGTCCGGACTTCGTAACCCCGGACTGCTTGGCCCCGACCGTCTGCGGCGTCGCCTGTGCGGGACGTTCGACTTCGAGAATGTCCGACATGGCCATCGCCGACCCGGCACGCGCAGGTGCCGGCCGTCGCTCCTGAACCGGGTTGCGTGGTGTGTCCACGGCGGGCCGCACGCCGGGCGCGGGCGCCTGCTGCGGGGTCGGTGGGCGGGGGGTTTCCTGCTGGGGGGTTTGCTGCTGGGGCTGTTCCGACTCCGGTCGCGGTTCCGCGGCTTGCGGCGACACCGGGGTCTGCTTGGGCTCCGGGACGACGGTCCGAGTCTCCGGCGGAGTCGCCGTCGGCCGCGTCGGCTCGGTACCCGGCGCCACCCACACGTCCGAGTGGACGGTGGGGATCGGGCCGGTCTGTTCTACGGGCCGCTCCGGCGCACGGTCCTCGGGACGCGCGTGGCGTCCCGGGCTCGTGTCCGGACCGTCACCGTGCGGTGTGAGACCGCCCCGATTGGTCGGCTCATCGTTGTCGTCACTGGTCACGGGACGATCCCCTCCCCGTCGATAGCACTCTGTGCGACTTTGCCCAGCTCATCGGCCTTGCTTTCGGGATTCCACTGCCCCACCGGGCTGAGCGTCGCAGTGATCGCCGTCGACATGTCCTGGTATCGCGGAGTCGCCGGCCGTGGCGCGGCGCCCTCGTCGAGTTGGCGGCGGATGATCTCGTACATCGGATACGCGAGTTGGAAGTCGGCGTCCTCGTACAGCGACGCGATGGTCGGCGGCGTTCCGCCGCGCACCGCGTACACCTTCTGCGCCTGTTCATCGGTGAGACACGATGCCGCCTTGAACGCCAGATCCTGCTGCTTGGACGTCGACGCGACAGCAAGGTTGAAACCGCCCGGCGTCGACTTCGCGGTCTTGCCCGAGGTGATCCCCGGGTAGGCGGCGAAGTCGAACTTCTTGCGGGTCGCGTCGTTGACCTTCGCGATGCGCGGATCGGTCGGATCGTCGGCGGTCGCGTCGATGATGTCCTTGAAACCGGTCAGCGAATCGCCCATGATCTTGGCTTCACCCGCCGCACCGTTCTCCTTGATGCCCGCGAAGACGAACGGCCAGTTGATCTCGAACGCCCCTTTGCCTGCCTCCATGTCGGTTCGGGCGGTGCCCTCGTCGGAGTTGGAGATCGACGGGTCCGCACCCGGCGCGGTCGCGACCTGACGCATCACGGTCAACGCTTCGACGGTCGCCGCACGGTGTTCCGGCGTATCGGTCAGCGTCACCTTCGACGGATCGTTCGGGTCGAGGACTTCACCGCCTGCTGACTCCAGGAGCGAGTTGAACCACACCATAAGGCCCTCGTACTGCTTGGCCTGCAGCAGGATCGCCGCCGGCCCGCCCGCGTCCTTGATCTTCGCCGCGTCGTCGAGCATGCCCTGCCACGTGGTCGGAGCCGTCGTCGTGTCGATGGTCTCCTTCATGAGTTCCGGTCGGTACCAGAGCATCTGGGTGTTGGCCCACAACGGGATCGCGTAGAGGCTCTTCGCGGTGTCGTCGTCGCGTTTCCATTCGACGGTCTCCACCGGGCCCGCGAGTGATATCTGCCGGGTCTTCTCGGCGATGTCGTCCGGGACCCGCACCGCCCAACCTGCGTCCGCGAACTCGGCGGTCCACACGACGTCCATCGCCATCAGATCCAGACCCGAGTCGTTGCCTGCGAGTCGTCGCGCCAATTGGAGCCGCTGCATGTCGGCTTCCTTCGGCAGCATGTGCATCGCGATCCTGTACTCGCCGTTCGAGTCGGCGCTGCACCTCTGCGCGACTTCGTCGATGTAGTCGAAGCCGTCGGCCGCGGCGTACATGTTGATGACGCCCTGCTCGTAGTCCGAACCGCACGCGGTCAGCATGGGCGCCGTCACCGCAGCGGCGATCCCTGCAATCGCCAATTTCGTCCACAACCGGCGTCGACGCGGTGGGCTAGCACCGATCCCGTCGCCGGAGGAATCCTCTGGTCGCATACCCGCCAAGCCTCCTACCGTCGCAAATCGGCTTTGAAAGCCGATGTGCGAGTAGGGTATCGCACCGGTGAGTGACACACCGCACATCCCGTGCGTATGTGTTCGGACCGATCACGAACACGAGCCCGGCGGCGTTCTAGATGCGGCGGTGTCTAGATTCGGCGGTGTTCTAGATCGCGAGGCGGGCGAGCATGTCCCGAGCCTGCTCGGCCGTCTTCGGGTCGCACAGCACGTCGTACCGTCCTGCGACCAATTGCATCGACGACGTGAAGTCACGCTGGCCGCGACTCGCCGCGTACGGGATCGCGGCCGAGATCAGACCGAAGACCATGCCAGCGATGACGCCGTACACGATCGGCACCCATGGGTTGTCCGACGAGAAGAAACTGATCAACGCACCGAGGAACAGGCCGAGCCAGGCGCCCGACACGATTCCGCCGCCGATCACCTTCCCCCAGGTGAGACGGCCCAATACGCGCTCCACCTGCATCAGGTCCACACCGACGATCGTCAGGTTCTCTACGTGGAAGTGGTTGTCCGAAAGATGGTCGACGGCACGCTGCGCCTGCTCGTACGTGTCGTACGACCCGACCGGCCACCCCTTCGGCGGCGTCGGCAGTCCGGGCGTCTGTCGCATCGGGTTAGTCATCACTTCACTCCTGTCACAAACGTTCCGGGCGTTCGCTTCTGCGCTGTGTCTCCTAGGCTTGTAGACATGATGCCTGCCCAGAAGGTCTTTGTGGCCAGACTAGTCGGCCTCGCGGTCCTCGGTCCGGACGGTGAATCGATCGGCCGCGTACGTGACGTCGTCATCTCGATGCATCTGCCCGGCCAACAGCCCCGCGCGCTCGGTCTCGCCGTCGAGCTGACGACTCGACGCCGGATCTTCGTGCCGATGCTGCGGGTCACGAGCATCGAACCCGACGCCGTGACGCTGACGACCGGGCATGTGAACTTGCGCAAGCTCAGCGTCCGCCCGAACGAGGCGCTCGCCATCGGCCAGGTCCTCGACAGCATGGTCCGCACCGACGACCCCGACTATCCGGAGTTGCACGGTGTCGACCTGACCGTCGTCGACCTCGCGATCGAACGCAACCGCAACCGTGACTGGATGGTCACTCGCGTCGCCGTCCGTTCCACCCGTAAGGGCCTTCGACGTCGCGGCGAGACACTGATCATCGAGTGGCGCCACGTCGTCGGCATGAGCCGACTCGAGCTGGCCCGCGTCGGGCAGGGCGTGGAACGTGCGCTCGCGCAGTTCGAAGACATGCGTCCCGCCGACGTCGCCAACGCGCTGCGCGAGCTCCCGGCGAAGCGACGCAACGAGATCGCCGCGGCACTCGAGGACGGGCGGCTCGCCGACATCCTGCAGGAGTTGCCGACCGACGACCAGAGCGCGGTGCTCGCCAGCCTCAAACCCGAGCGTGCGGGCGACGTCCTCGAAGCGATGGATCCTGACGACGTCGCCGACCTCGTCGCCGAGCTGCCGGCCTCGGAGGCCGAAGCGCTACTGGCGCGAATGGACCCCGAGGAGTCCGAGTCGGTCCGGCGACTGCTCCTGCACTCTCCGGACACCGCGGGCGGTGTGATGACGCCCGAACCGCTGATCCTCACCGCGACCGCGACCGTATCCGAGGCGCTCGCCCGCATCCGCAACCCCGACATCAACTCGGCGGCCGCCAGCATGATCTTCGTCGTCCGACCGCCCACCAACACTCCGACGGGCAAGTTCCTCGGCGCCGTGCACATCCAACGGCTGCTGCGCGAACCGCCCGCCGACCTCATCGGCGGCATCCTCGACGCAGAGATGCCGCGCCTGCACCCCGACGACTCATTGGAGACGATGAGCCGGTTCTTCGCCACCTACAACCTCGTGTGCGCGCCCGTCGTCGACGACACCTCGCACCTCCTCGGCGCCGTCCAGGTCGACGACCTCTTGGACGCGCTGCTGCCCAGGGACTGGCGCGAGAACGATCTCGAAGGCCACATCCGATGAGCCCCCGCCACCTCGACACGCCTGCCGACACCCGGCGACGCTTCCGGCTGAATCTCGACTCGGACGTCGTCGGCGTCTACAGCGAGCGCGTCGCCCGGTTCCTCGGCACCGGGCGGTACCTCGCGATTCAGACGATCGTCGTCATCATCTGGATCTTCCTCAACATCGGCGTCTTCGCGTTCGAGTGGGATCCGTACCCGTTCATCCTGCTCAACCTGGCGTTCTCGACACAGGCCGCGTATGCGGCGCCGCTGATCCTGCTCGCCCAGAATCGACAAGAGAATCGCGACCGGATCTCGCTCGACGAGGACCGTCGTCGAGCCGCGCAAACCAAAGACGACACCGAGTTCCTCGCGCGCGAACTCGCTGCGGTCCGACTCGCCGTGGGCGACACCGTGACCCGCGACTATCTGCGCCGCGAACTGGAGGACGCCGTCGAAGACATCGCCGAACGTGTCGCCGCGAAGCTCCGCGACGAGGCCCCGGGTACACGTTCGGACGAATCCGGTACGTAACAGGATTGATCGCCCTGTATGCTTGCTCACAACCGCGGGGGTGGATGATGACAGATGTTCGCCTGAAACCGCGCGAATGACACTCGACTGGAGTTCGCGAATATGGGGATGAGTTTCCGGCACAGCCCGAAGCGGGTACGTGTGCCACGGCGCGGAGTAGCCGTGGGCGTCGGCACGGTCGCCGTCGGGGCTGTGCTGCTCGGCGGGATGACCGCCGGCTCTACCTCGCTTCCGTCTGCGCAAGGCCCGATCAACATCGGGCCGTCGCTGCTCACATCGAACGATGCCGCGATCACCGCCGTCGACGACGTCACCCAGATCGTCCCGTCGCAAGGCGGGCAGTTGACCGGTTTCGCTCCCCCGTCCGACCCAGCCGACCAAGAGGCGGAGTCGGCGGCCCAGTTTCGGATCGCGGCGAATCTGCCGTCCGGCCCCCTCGGCATTCCCGGCATCATGTTGAGGGCATACAAGCTGGCGGCGACCCGCGTCGCAGCCGAGACCCCGCAGTGCAAGCTCCCGTGGTACCTGTTGGCAGGCATCGGACGCATCGAGTCCGGCCACGCTGGGAACGGCAACGTCGACCGCTACGGCAACACCCTCACCGACATCCGCGGACCGGTGCTCGACGGTTCGCTCGCCGGTAACGCGGTGATCACTGACTCCGACGGCGGCGATCTCGACGGCGACCGCGGTCACGATCGCGCGATGGGGCCCATGCAATTCATCCCTAGTACCTGGGCCAGTTGGGGTTCGGACGCGAACGGCGACGACAAGTCGGACCCGGACAACGTCTTCGACGCCACCTATTCGGCTGGTCGCTACCTGTGCTCGGGCGTCGTCGACATCATGTCGGCGTCCAACAAGGTCGGCGCCGTGATGCGCTACAACCACTCCGTCGCCTACGCGAACAACGTGCTCGGTTGGGCCGCAGCATACGCCGCGGGTGTGATGCCGACGACTCCGATCCCGGAGATGACGACACCGCCGAAGGACCACGAGAAGAAGAAGGACAAGAAGGACGATAAGAAGGACGGCGGCAAGAAGAAGGACGATAAGAAGAACGGCGACGAGTCGAAGAAGCCGAGCAAGCCGTCCACGCCGCCCTCTTCCAGCAAGGACAAGCCGAAACCCAGTCCGAAACCGCAGTGCCTCGGACCGATCTGTCTGCCGCCTCCGCCTGTCCTCCCGTGACCGAATCGTCCGCCGGGTTCGTGCGGTACGTCGAATGAGGCTGGCCTGAACTCGAAGGCCCCCGAACACTGACTAGACTGGGCCGCGTGAGTACTCCCACCGAATCCGCAGTTCGTTCTGCGCTCAGTAAGGTCTCCGATCCTGAGATCGGTAAACCGATCACCGACCTCGGAATGGTGAAGTCGGTGGCGATCGCCGACGACGGGAGCATCGACGTCGGAATCTATCTGACGACGTCGGGTTGTCCGCTTCGAACCGAGATCACCGACCGCGTGTCCACTGCGGTGTCGGACGTTCCGGGCGCCGGAGCAGTCCGTGTCGAACTCGACGTGATGGACGACGAGCAGCGCACCGAACTCCGCAAGAAACTCCGTGGCGACCGCGCCGAACCCGAGATCCCGTTCTCCAAGCCCGGCAACCTGACTCGCGTCTACGCGATCGCATCGGGCAAGGGTGGTGTCGGAAAGTCGAGCGTCACCGTCAATCTAGCGACCGCTCTCGCCGACCGCGGGCTGTCCGTCGGTGTGCTCGACGCCGACATCTACGGCCACAGTGTCCCCCGCATGCTCGGCAGCGACGCCAAACCGACACAGGTCGAGTCGATGATCATGCCGCCGCAGAGCCACGGCGTGCGGTTCATCTCGATCGGGCAGTTCACCGACGGCAACACCCCGGTCACCTGGCGTGGCCCGATGCTGCACCGCGCACTCCAGCAGTTTCTCGCCGACGTCTACTGGGGCGACCTGGACGTCCTCCTCCTCGACCTTCCCCCGGGGACCGGCGACGTCGCGATCTCGATCGCTCAGTTGATTCCGGGCGCCGAGATCCTCGTAGTCACCACACCGCAGCAGGCGGCCGCCGAAGTCGCCGAACGCGCGGGCGCGATCGCACTGCAGACACGCCAGAAGATCCTCGGCGTCGTCGAGAACATGTCGTGGATGGAGTTGCCCGACGGCTCGCGCGTGGAGCCGTTCGGCTCCGGCGGCGGTGAGTTGGTCGCCGAACGGCTCACCCGAGCAGTCGGCGCCCCCGTCGAACTCCTCGGTCAGGTGCCTCTCGAACAGCAGCTCCGCGAAGGCGGCGACGAGGGCACCCCCGTCGTGCTGTCTCACCCCGACTCCGCTTCCGGTTCAGCTCTCCGCGCCGTCGCCGACAAGCTCGCGGTCCGACGACGCGGCCTCGCAGGCATGAGTCTCGGCATCGACACCACCCGGCACGACTGACCCGTCTTCGCCGAATCTTCCGGTTTCGGCGAGTCCGTGGAACCGAACCGCGCTACCGTGCGTCTAACTGAGTAGGAGCCCTCAACTCGCACCAGCCCAGGGAGTCGCAGTGAGCAACGACGTAGCCTCCGAAATCGCTGCCTGGAACGCGCGCGCCGCCGCCGCGCGAGCCGCCGGGGTTGAGCTGGAAGCGCTGAGTGATTCACTTCGTGGCGTCGTCAGCACCAACTACTTCGGCGTCGGGTGTCAGGAAGGCTTCGCAGTGTTCGCACAGTTGCGTCTGCTGGTCGACCACGGCACACAGTCGTTAAGCACGCTAGCTGCGAGCGCTGAGAGCCTGGCTGATGCCGCCCTCGCCGCGGACCGCAACTTGCGAGGCACAGACTCTGCAAATGCGCCGGCCAATGGACAACCAAATGGCAGCTAGGTGGCGGTGGCACGCATTGCTCCTGCTTATTGCCACTTTGCTCGTCGTAGGCTGCTCGCAAGAGGGCTATGCAACGGTCACAACCCACACCTCTACTGCAGAAGACAACACCGGGACCCGCCAGGTCGACGACGCTGGCAACCGACTGCCGTTCGACACTCAGTTTGAGCGACGATGGAACCCTGGCAACGACGGCAGCCCCTACGAACCATGCACTGCGCTCGGCGACTACCAACTCGGCAAGCTTCGAATCGACCCAGATTCCGTCGCCGATGCGGCTGGCACCAGCGGACAGACTCTCCGCGGATGTAAGTGGCGATATGTTCGATCAGATCCGCACGATCGATGGAACCTCAGTCAGTTCGTTGGCGATTCTCCTGGGCTTGCTACGTCGAAGGAACGCAGATCAGGCGGCATCAACCAATGGCTCCCAGACGAAGTGATTTCCGGCCGCCAGGTCGGCGTGCATATCTATACGACCGGGGACCAGTGCGACACTTATGTCCAGTCCGGGCAGGCGTCTGTCATCACGATGGTCACGCACTTTGGGAGGCCCCAGCCTCCCATCTCGGAGATCTGCGATCGTGCGCTCGCCTTCACGCGGGCGACTATCGACAAGATGCCGCTCTGAACTGCCTACGCGATTAGCTCCGAGACTTGTGACCAATATGTGGTCACAAGTCTCGGAGCTAATGGTTCTGGCGAGTAGCGCGGGTGATTACGTGGCGTCCCAGTCGGTGTAGTCGTGGGAACGCTTCGTGACGCTCGGCTTCTCGAGCGAAGGGGCAGGAGGAGGCGCCGCCGGTGCCTGAGGCTCGGGACGGGACGGCTTGGACAGTCTCTGGACGTCGAGAGTCTCACGGACCGTACGACCGAGGTCGTCGACGGACGACGAGTCGCCGCCCAGAAGATGCTTGGTCACCACGCTTTTCGGGCTCATCTGGCGGAGCTCGTTGATCTGCTGGATCGGCTCACGGAACTGATCGAAGTCCGCGCCCATCTCGTCACGCAGCTGCCCCGACGCGCCCGTCGCGTAGTCGCGGACCTTCCGGATCGACTGCATCGTCCACGACACCGCCCCCGGCAGACGTTCCGGGCCGAGAATGATCAGCCCCGCAGCGAGCAGCACAACGATCTCGCCCCAACCGATACTGCTGAACATTCGTGAACCAGCTCGATCCGTCTCTAGTCGCTGACCGGCGTGATCGTACCGTCGAAGGTCCTGCCCTCACGCCAATAGGTGAACTTCACCTCGTCATCGATCTTCGATGTACGGACCGCGACCGTCAACTCGTCAGAGCCTTCGATCTGACGACCGTTGAAACTCGTCACGACGTCGCCCTCGCGCAGGCCCGCGCGCGCAGCAGCACTCCCCTGCGCGACATCACGTACCTGCGCACCGAACACCTTGTCGTTACGGACCGTCGCAGCGCTGACACCGATCGTCGGATGCTTCATCCGGCCGTCCTTGATGAGCGCATCGAACACCGGGATCGCCTCGTTGACCGGGATGGCGAAGCCGAGACCGATCGAACCGCCGTTTGGTGTCGCGGCAGCCGTGTTCACCCCGATCACGCGCCCCTTCGAATCGACGAGCGGGCCGCCCGAGTTGCCGTGGTTGATCGCCGCATCCGTCTGGATCCCGTTAACCACCGTGTCCGTGTCCGACTCCGCGTCCGGCCGCAACGGCACCGGCTGGTCGACGGCGCTCACAATCCCCGTCGTCACCGTCTTCGAGAACCCCAGCGGAGAACCGAACGCGACGACGTTCTCGCCGATCTTCACCTTCGACGAATCGCCCAACGTCGACACCGTCAGGTTCTGAACGTCATCCACCTTGATGACCGCCAGATCGGTCTTTGGATCCCGCCCGGCGATCCGTGCAGGAACACGACTCCGGTCGGAGAACACGGCCTCGAGCTTCGCGCTGCGATCAGACGCCGCCATCGACACGACGTGATTGTTGGTCGCGATGTAGCCGCGCTTGTCGATCACGAACCCCGACCCGCTCACCCCACCGCCGCCAGTACGCACCTCGATGGTCACGACAGCCTTCTCCATCGCGTTCGTGACCTTCGTGACAGTCGTGCCGTCATCGTCGTCGTCAGAATCGTCGACGTTCAGACGCACCGAATCAGAGTTGAGCGGCGTCGCAACCTCCGCCGTCCACCGACCGACGAGACCACCGAAGACTCCGACGAGGAGCGCGGCCATCAACAACGACGCCAACGCCCACCAGTGCACTCGGCGACCCGACAACAAATCGCGGAGCCCGAGTTTCGGACCCGGATCGACCGGGGTCGGCGGCTTCGCCTCGGCCAGAGCCGGGGACGCCAACGCGACACCAGACGCCGGACTCCGCCACGGATCTTCAGGCGCCTCCGGCTCGTCGTCGTCCGGCACCGCGTGCGGGTCACGCTGCAGAGTCTGCGTCTCGCCTTCCGGACGACCGAACGCCTCGCTCAACACCGGGTCCGGTGCAGCGACCTTCGGCTGCGGACGATCTGTGTTCGGAGTGTTCGCGAACGATCCAGTGACGCCTGCCGGACGTCCGAATACAGCTTCGTCCCGCGACGAGGGGGTTCCATCAGTCACGAGTCAGCGGCTCCGACGATTCGATCGACCTGCACGACGTACGTCGATCTCGCGCGTCGGGATCTGACTGAGTTGGCCGAGCAGCGACGGCGGAGCACTCATCTGCGCGCCACCGCGCAGCAGCGACCGCGCACGCACCTGGTTGACGACCTCTTCCGAACACCTCGTGCACAACACCAGGTGGGCGTCGGCGCGCGTCGTGGCCATCGGCGACAATTCGTTGTCCACGTAGGCGACGACGGCCTCCACTGCGAGATGCTCGGTCGCCGCGAACTCTTGACGCGGCGGGCGCTCGGGATTCGGAACGATCGACGAAGTCACCGGCGCCCAACGGCGACCGGAGGAACGGTGTCCCAGACCCACGGGCGGCGCCCCTTCCACTCGGCGGCCGCCGAGGCGGCCCAATGTGATCGGTCGCGCCCAGCTTACGCGATCAGACCTCACTGGCGACGGCGACCGATCGGCTGTCCGTGTGACCGCGCGCTGCGAGGAACTCACGGATCCCCTGCCGACCGCGGTGGATGCGGCTGCGGACCGTGCCCATCTTGACGCCCAACGTCGCACCGACCTCCTCATAGGAGAGTCCCTCGATGTCGCACAGGACGATCGCCGCACGGAACTCCGGCGCCAACGAATCCAACGCCTCCTGCAACTCCTGGCCCAGGTTCGCGTCCGCGTACACCTGCTGAGGATCGGGCGTGTCGGTCGGGATCTTCTCGTAGACGGGCTCGAGCGCCTCCATGCGAATCTTGGCGCGACGCCGAACCATGTCGAGAAACAGATTCGTCGTGATGCGGTGCAGCCAGCCCTCGAAGGTGCCGGCCTTGTAACTGGTCAACGAGCGAAACACCCGAATGAACGTCTCCTGGGTGAGGTCCTCGGCGTCATGCTGATTACCCGAGAGACGGAACGCGAGACGGTAGACGCGATCGGCGTGCTCGGCGACGAGTTCGTCCCACGACGGCATCAGGTCTTTGTCGCCGGTCGCGTCGAAGCCCGCAGTGCCGCGGAAGGAGCCACGCGGTGTGGAATCGGTCGGGTCAGAGTGGTTCATCGGTGAAGCGCCAATTCCTTTCCTTGCACTGTCGCAAACAGAATCGCCGTTGTCCGTTTGTCCAACGTCGGCGGTGCGATCGATATTCCGTGCCATCGCCTATGACCCTCTCGCATCCGAATGTGGGCGGACCCAGATTGCCCTGTGTGTTTCCTGAGGATGGGAATCGGAGGTGGTCGGCGTGGGGTGATTCCTGGTCAGTGCCACTGTGGCACCCTCGTTCACATGACTGACACGACGGGTTCGCAGACCACCGAGCGGCTCAACGCTTACGCCGAGTCCGCGATCATCGAGGACGACGCGATGACCGCGGCACGGATGCGTGGCGAAGAACTCGGCGCGCGCGCCGTCAGCCCGGCCACCGGCGCCCTGCTGTCGCTCCTCGCGCGGACCGGCAACGCCGAACACGTTGTCGAGATCGGTACCGGCGTCGGCGTGAGCAGCCTCTGGTTGTTGGCCGGGATGCCGTCGACCGGAGTCCTGACCACCATCGATCCCGAGTCCGAACATCATCGTGCCGCACGTGAGACGTTCGCCGACGCCGAAATCGCGCCCGGACGAACCCGGCTCATCAACGGCGCGCCAACCGATGTGCTCACCCGACTGGCCGACGAGTCGTACGACCTCGTGTTCGTGGACGGGCTGCCACTGTCGTACCCGGCGTTCGTCACCGAAGCCATCCGCATCCTTCGGCCGGGCGGCCTCCTCGTCGTCAACAATGCCTCCGCCGACGGGACGATCGACGACCGAGAGTCCACCGACCCGCGCACCCTCGCCGCCCGTGAAGCGGCGATGATCGTCGCCGAGGATGACCGCTTTCTGCCGGCCGTGATTCCCGTCGGAACCGGGCTCCTGGCAGCCGCGAAAAGTCGCTGACGGATTTACTAGCACGTATGCGGTATCTACTCGCCCCGCTTAGCTTCAATCGGCCGTGTACGTGCTAGTAATGTTTTCGAGTCATCTATTCGACCGACTCGTTGACTACTGTCTCGACCATCGAACTCGATAGAACTGGTGGCGACGGAACTGGTGACATCAGATCGAGGGGAGGGCTGGGCTGCATGAGGAGGATCGCAACTGCGGCGGCCGTCGCGGCATGCGTCGCCGCTGCGGTGACCGGTTGCCGCGGCAGTGGCGACGACAGTCCTGAGTCCGATCCGATCCGGTCGACGTCGACGGCCGTCTCGTCCAGTTCGGTGGTGACCGGCGGACCCGCGAACGGCTCAGTGTCTGCCGGTGCACTCCCCGCGACCGCGGGCCACGGGAAGTGCGTCGACCCGGCATCGCCGATCGTCGCGCAGGCAGTGTCCGCGATCGACTCGTACTACGGCCACGATTTCGTCGTCACCACGGCGACTCCCGCCGCCCTCGGCTCGTGCCCTGATCTGCTGTGGGTCGAAGCCGGGCTCGCCGGGGGCACCGGGAGTTCGCCCGAACGCGTCCTGTTCTTCGATGCGGACGGTTTCATCCGCTATGACACCGAGGTCAATACCGCGTTCACCTCCGTCGTCGGGTCGACGCGCAACACGGTCACCGTCCGCTACCGGTGGCTCAACGGCCAGGACGTCAGCGCCGACCCGACCGGCGGGCCCGTCGACGTCGACTACACCCTGTCCGGTCAGAACGTGATCGCCGATCGCACCGTGCCCGACCGGGCACTCGCGCCTGTCGAGGAGACGACCACGGCTCCGCCGCTCCCGCCGACCACACCGCCGACCGGATCGTCGCCGACCAACGAAGTGGCGCCCCCGCCGAGCTCGACAAGCTCGCCGAGCACGACGCGACCGTCGACTTCACCCCCGTCGACGGCTCCGAGCACATCCAGCTCGCCTCGGCCGACCAGGCCGCACCTGCCGTTCCTGCCGCACCTGCCCACGAAGCCGCCACCACCGACTCCGTCGAAGCCGTCGCCGGCACCGACGCCCGCGCCCGGCCCGTCAGCCGAGATCGCCCCGTCGGCCGAGATCGCACCGCCGGCGGGGCGCTAGACGTCCGTCGAGAATCGGATCCCGCTGTCGGGGATCTGGATCTCCGGCCACACGCGGGCACCGCGCAGCAGTTCACAGCGCGCGCCGATGGAAGCGCGGTCGCCGATCACCGTGTCGCGGACGAGCGCGCCTGCACCGACGCGCGCGCCGAAGCCGACGATGCTGCGTTCGACCACTGCACCAGCTTCGATGACCGCGCCGTCGAACACGACCGCCCCGTCGAGTCGTGCGCGAGCACCGACAGTGGCCCCGCGGCCGACGACGGTCCCGCCGATGAGCACCGCGTTGCGCGCCACGTCGGCCTCGTCGAGCACGAGAGCTTCACCGCACTGCTGCGCGATCGCGGGCGACGGGGCGATGCCGCGCACCAGGTCGGCGCTGCCGCGCACGAAGTCTTCCGGGGTGCCCATGTCACGCCAGTACGCGGCGTCGACGTGCGCGTGGATGTGGCGACCCTCGGCGAGGAGCGCCGGGAACACTTCGCGCTCCACCGAGACCGCGCGGTTCGACGGGATCTCCCCGATCACGTCGCGGTTGAAGACGTAGGTGCCCGCGTTGATCTGGTTGGTCGGCGGGTCCTGCGTCTTCTCGAGGAACGCGGTGACACGGCCGTTCGCGTCCGTCGGCACGCAGCCGAACGCACGCGGGTCGCTCACCCGGACCAGGTGGAGCGTCACTTCCGCGCCCGACTCCTGATGGGTCGTCACCACGTCGCGAATGTCGGTGCCGCCCAGCACGTCGCCGTTGAAGACGAGGATCGTGTCAGCGGTCAACGAGTCGTAGACGTTACGGATGCCGCCGCCGGTGCCCAGCGGGTGCTCTTCGGTCACGTACGTCAGGTTGAGCCCGAGCGACGATCCGTCGCCGTAGTGCCGTTCGAACACTTCGGCCTTGAACGACGTCCCGAGGACGACGTCGGTTACGCCCGCTTCGCGGATCCGCGACAGCAGGTGCGTGAGGAACGGCTGCCCGGCCGTCGGAAGCATCGGCTTGGGTGCGGACAGCGTCAACGGACGCAGCCGGGTGCCTTTGCCGCCGACGAGGACCAGTGCCTGAACAGACGGTGCCACAGAGTTTCCTTCCAGAATTACGTGTCGGATGCGCGGGTGCTCGTCACGGCTGCTCGGCGCGGCGTCGCTCGCGCAGAGCCGCGGCGACCGCGATCTTCGATCGGACGGCGAGTCCGGCCCGCAGCGCCAGGCGCAGGGGCGCGCGGAGCGGCCCCGGATTGCGGTCCGCGTTGAAGCGGTACGCGCTCGCGTGGTGCGCCGGGATCATCTTCTCGGGATGCTTGCTGACCGAGTGACTCTTGGCGTGCAGCACGCGAGCGCTCGGCACGTACACGTTGAGCCAGCCGGCTCGGCCGAAGCGGTCGCCGAGGTCCACGTCCTCCATGAACATGAAGTAGCGGGAGTCGAAGCCGTCGACGCCGTCGAACGCGCTGCGGCGCACCAGTAGGCACGATCCGGACAGCCAGCCGACCGGACGCTCGGTGAGGCCTCGTTCGTCGTCGCGATACGCCTTGGTCCACGGGTTCGACGGCCACACGGCTCCGAGGACTGCGTGCCCCGTACCCGCTACGAGATCGGGGACGGCGCGCGCCGACGGGTACACCGAACCGTCGAGTTCGGTGACGAGTGGGCCGAGGCTCGCGGCACGCGGCCAGCGACGTGCGGCGGCGACGAGCTCGTCGAGCGAGCCGGGCGACCACTCGACGTCGGGGTTCGCGATGACGATGAACTCGACGTCGGGGTCGAGTTCGGCGACGCCGCGGTTCATGGCGCCGCCGTAGCCGATGTTTCCGCCGGTCTCCACGAGTGTCACATTGTCGTGGTCGGCAGCAGCCTTCTCAGGTGCGCCGTCGGTCGACCCGTTGTCGGCGATCACGACGTGCGGCGTGTGCTGCGTCGCGTCGGAGAGCGTGCGCAGAAAGTTGTGCAGGTAGTCACCGGACGAGTACGTCACGGTCACCACGCCGAAGGGTGCAGTCACCGCGACAGACTAACCCGAAGACGACACGTCGAGCGCGTCCTGTAGGGCGTCCGGCCAGTCACGCAGCGGAGTCAGACCCGCTCGCGCCCAGCTCGCCGCGGACAGCACCGAGTACGCCGGACGTGCCGCGGGACGGGGGAATTGTGCTGTGCTGCAAGGCTTCACACGGCTCGGGTCGGCTCCAATCCCGGCGAAGACAGCGCGAGCGAAATCACACCAGGTGGCGTCGCCGCCGTTAGTCGCATGCAGCACCTCTCCACCGCCCGAACGACCCGACCGGAGGCGTGCGGTGAGCTCCCACAGTCCGTCGGCCAGGTCGGGCGCATACGTCGGCGAGCCGCGCTGGTCGTCGACGACGGTCAGTTCGTCGCGCTCGCCTTCCAGTCGCCGCATAGTTGTGACGAAGTCGCGGACCGGGGCGCGGCCGGTGAACAGCCACGCCGTTCGTACGACGACGGCGTCCCGGTCGGCGCGGAGCACCGCCCGTTCACCGGCGAGTTTGCTCGCTCCGTAGACGGTGTCTGGCGCCGCGTCGGCGGGCAGGTCGGACGGTTCGAGCGGGAACGTCCACGAGCCGCGCGGAAAGACGTAGTCGGTCGAGACGTGGATCAGATGTGCGTCGGCAGCCGAGGTGGCCGCGGCGAGGTGCGCCGGCCCATCGGCGTTCACCGCGTAGGCGGCACCGCTCGCCGTCTCGGCGGCGTCGACGTCGGTGTACGCGGCGACGTTGAGCACGACGTCTCCCGCGGCGAGGTCGGTGAGCGACGTCTCGACGGAGTTCGGGGAGGTGATGTCGATGTCGGACGATCGCATCCCCACCACGCGGGCGTCGTCGGGGACCGAGCGGGAGGACAGGAGCGCGGATCCGAGCTGGCCTGCGGCACCGATCACATAGATCGTCGAAGGATGGTTCACGCCGACCATCGTGCCTCACCGGCGATCGCGCTCTACTGCCCGTGTCTCCCGTCCGCTGTGTCGCCCCCGCTGCATCTCCCCTCCCGCTGTATCTCGCCCGCTGTATCTCCCCCGCCCTATCTCCCCCCGCCTATCTCCCCCCGCCTATCTCCCCCCGCCTATCTCCCCCCGCCTATCTCCCCCCGCCTATCTCACTGCGAGCGTGGCATCGCCCACGCCGGGGCGCGCTTCCCCGACCCGCACCGGACTCGCCAGTATCCTCGGGCGAAGAGCGCGTCGAACGGCGCGCGTCGACGACATGCAGTGAAGGGGACGACCGAGGCGTGGATCAGCGACGTGAAGGCGGCGGGGACAACTCCCCCCGCGGGGGCACACGCGGAAGCACTGACGGCACACCGTCGCGCCCGCGTGGGGATGCTCCGCGTGGGGATGCACCGCGTCGACGCCGCCCGGCACCGGTGGACACCGCGGCGCGGCGCCGTCGAACCTCCGACGAGATCCACACCCGTCCCCGCAAGCGGCGGCCGGCTGCGAAGCCGTCGGAGACGTCGGGTGGCAAGCGCACGGTGACGGCCGGCTCATTCCGGGACACGGTGAAACTGTGGGCCACGCGCCCCATCGCCGGGATCGCCCCCAAGCACATCGGCCGCACCGTCGTCGCGCTGTTAGCGATCGTCGTCCTGGTGGTAACCGGGTTCGGCTGGAGTGAAGTCAATTCGATCCGGTCGTCGGCCACCCAGATCGGCGGCCTCGGGCTCGGCGGCGGCGATGACGGCGCGGTGGACATCCTTCTGGTCGGCACCGATTCGCGGAACGATGCGAACGGCAATCCGCTCCCCGAGGACGAGCTCAAACGTCTGAGGGTGAGCGGTGAGGTCACGACGAGCACGGACACCATCCTGCTCGTCCGCATTCCGAATGATGGCTCGGCCGCCACCGCGGTGTCGATCCCGCGAGACTCGTACGTCGACGTCCCGGGCCTCGGTAAGAGCAAGGTCAACGCCGCCTACGGCGCGACGCGGGAGACGGTCCGCGCGAAGGAGGTCGAGGACGGCGCGAGCGAAGCCGAGGCGGAGGAAGCGGGTACCAAAGCCGGGCGACAGGCGTTGATCAAGACCGTCGGGAACCTGACCGGCGTCACCGTCGACCACTATGCCGAGGTCGGCCTCCTCGGGTTCGCGTTGCTCACCGACGCGGTAGGCGGCGTCGAAGTGTGTCTCAAGCACGCGGTCCGGGAGCCGTTGTCGGGAGCGCGTTTTCGCAAGGGGAGGCAGACCCTCGACGGCCCGCAGGCCTTGAGCTTCGTCCGACAACGCCACAATCTGCCGCGCGGCGACCTCGACCGCATCACTCGCCAGCAGGTCTACATGGCCTCCCTCGCACAGCGGATCCTGTCGACACAGACTCTCACCGACACCGGCAAGCTCAACGAACTGCAGGACGCGGTGTCGAAGTCGGTGCTCCTCGACGACGGCTGGGACATCCTCGGGTTCGCCGAACAACTCAAGGATCTGACCGGGGGCAACATCAAGTTCGCCACCATCCCGGTCGCCGACGACCAGGCGTGGAGCGAGGACGGCACCCAGAGCGTGCTCGGCATCGACCCGACTGCGGTGCACGCCTTCGTCGAACGCCTGTTGGGCGGCGGTGAGTCGTCGAAGTCGGAGTCGGACGATCCGCGAGCCGACTACACGGTGGACGTCGTGAACGCGGGCACCGTCGAGGGGCTCGCAGGCAACGTGTCGAGACTGCTGGCGAGCCGCGGCTTCAAACGTGGCGCCACCTCGACTAAGCCGATGAACGAGTTCGACTCGCTGGTGTTCGCGAACTCGAAGGACAACGAGGGCGCCAAGCAGTTGGTGACCGACCTCGGTGGCGGTATCGAGATCCGGGTGGACTCGTCGCTGCCGGAGGATCGCCTCAAGCTCGCGCTCACCAACACGTACGTCGGCGCGGGTTCGATCGTCAACACCGGCGACCAGGGCGGTGACGATTCCGGATCTGACGAAGGATCGTCGTCGCAGCCGTCCACCAAATCGCCCACGGTCATCAAGGCCGACAACGACGGCCCAGTCTGCGTCAACTGAGCGGCGTCGGCGACGATGGTCCTATGACTGACACGTTGACCGCACTCGTCCTCGGTCGGGTCGCCGACCACGCCCGCCCGCTGTTCACCTTCTACGACGAAGGCACCGGCGAACGCACCGAGTTGTCCGCGGCGACGCTCGGCAACTGGGCGGCGAAGATCGCCAACTACCTGCGCGACGAGATCGGTCTGGTCCCAGGCGACGAGGTGCGCGTCGACCTCCCCGAACACTGGCAGAGCGCGGCGGTCCTCCTCGGGGCATGGTGGGCGGGAGCGCACGTCCTAGTCGACGACGCCGACGGGGACGCTCGGGTGGTGTTCACCAGCCGTGACCGCCTCGACGCGCACGACGCCGACGAGATCGTCGTCGTCCCGCTCGATCCGTTCGCGATGGGCTCGCGGGAACTGCCGATCGGGGTGAACGACTTCGGCGAGTCGGTCCGCGCGCACGGCGACCAGTATCGGCCGTCCGGCACCGGGCGACTCGCCCTGAACGACCTGTCCACCGAGACCCTGGCGGCCACGGAATCGACCGCGCGCCAGGGCGATCGGATCGTATCGACTCTCCCGTGGAACACCGCCGAGACGATCGCTGCGAACGTGGTGGCACCACTGCTGCACGGCGCGTCGCTGGTGTGGGTGCGCGGCGCGGACGCCGAGCGCGTGGCCGCGATCGCCGCCATGGAGAAGGCGACGGCAGTACATTCGGGAGAATGACACGACTCGGTTACCAGATCCCGAACTTCACCTACCCTGGCGTCGCCCCCGCGGACCTCTTCGATCGGATTCGCGCTCAGGCCGTCGAAGCCGACGAGTCGGGCTTCGACACCGTGTTCGTGATGGACCACTTCTATCAGCTGCCGATGATCGGCGCCCACGACCAGGAGATGATCGAGTGCTACACGCTGTTGTCGGCGCTCGCACAGCACACCTCGCGGGTCCGGCTGTCCGCGCTCGTCACCGGTAACACGTATCGTGAGCCTGCTCTGCTCGCCAAGACGGTCACCGCTCTCGACGTGGTGTCGGGCGGCCGCGCTCAGCTTGGGATCGGCGCGGGCTGGTTCGAGCTCGAACACGACAGTCTCGGTTTCGAGTTCGGTACGTTCACCGATCGCTTCGAGCGCCTCGAGGAGTCCCTGCAGATCGTGCTCGGCATGCTGCGGGGAGAACGGCCGAGCTTAGACGGGAAGTGGTACACGGTGCGTGACGCCGTGAACTCCCCCGCTCCTCTGACCCGCGTCCCGGTGATGATCGGCGGCGGCGGCGAGCGCAAGACGCTGCGGATGGTCGCCCAGTACGCCGACGAGTCGAACATCATCTGCGCCCCCGACCAGATCGGCCGCAAACTCGCCGCGCTCGACGGACACTGCGAGCGCCTCGGCAGGGACCGGTCGGAGATCACCGTAAGCCTCCAGACCTATGCGTGCATCGCCCAGACGCACGATCAGGCGGTGGCCGAGCTCGACGCCTACATCGAACGCGCGCCGCAGGCCGCCGGGCGTCGCGACGGCTTCATCGTCGGCAGCCCAGACGAGGTTCGAGCCCGCTACGAGGCCCTGCTGGAGTCCGGTGTCGACGGATTCAGTGTCAACTTGATGGCGAACGGCCACCTGCCGGGCCGGGTGAGCCTGCTCGGCGAGACCTTGGCACCGCTAATCGGGTGACCTGAAACATCTGGCAATCGGCGAGCGAATACCTTAAGACGCGGCCGCACGCTGTGATGACAATCACTGCCTGCGATCTGCACTGCTCGACCTCGCCGTCCCCTGCCACGAAAGTTCTCAGTCCCGCCTATGATTCGTCGCCCTGCGTCCCGGTCCCACGAGTCCGCGCTGTTCCACGCGGACTTCGTCGCGGCAGGCCGAGCGACCAAAGCGCAGGTCACCGTGATCATGGCGCTGGGACTGGCCGCGATGTGGATACTGCGTCCGATCCTGTTCAACCAACCGCATCCGCTCATCCACGACTGGGCGTTCGCGAGCCTCTGGCTCGTCGTGCCGGCCGCGATCCGGGTGGTGAGTTGTCTGCCTCGCACGCCACCGCCCTGGTCGACGGGGCTGTTCATCGCGTCCGTGTATCTCGATGTCATCACCTTCATGGTGATTCGGTCGCTGTCGGAGCAGGGCGGCTACGACGAGATCCCCATCCTGATACCGATCGCGTACCTTGCGAGCCTGCTGGTGGTGCACATTCGGTTCGTCGTGCTGGTGCCCGCGATGCTCGTCGGCTTCGCGACTCTCGCGATCATCGAGGCGATGACGATCCCGATCACCAGCGCGAGCGTCATCGACATCGGAGCGGCAGGCGCGATCTTCTTCGTGCCGCTGGCGTCGTCCTGGCTCCACGAGCGTCAGACCGAACTGGGCTGGGTGCGCGAGCGTCGCCTGAACACCCTGTCGACCACGGACGAACTGACCCGGCTGCCCAATCGGCGTGCCTTCGATCACGAGCTTCAGAGAGCGCTGACCGACGGTCCGCTGCCGGTGTCGCTCGCCATCCTCGACGTCGACCGATTCAAGGTTCTCAACGACGCCCTGGGGCACGCAGCCGGTGACCGCACTCTCGCCGCGATCGGCCGCAGCATCGCCGATTCGGTGGACGGACCGAGCACGTTCACGGCGCGGTTGTCGGGCGAGGAGTTCGTCGTCGTGTGGTCGGGCGACGGCCCGGAGGCCGCCCGCGCTCAGGCCGACCGGGTTCGTGGCGATGTGGCATCGCTCCAGCTGCCGTCCGGACGGTTCGACACGCCCGTGACCGCATCCGCCGGATTCGCCTCACTCGGGTCGCCGCCCGAGGACCCAGCCCGCGCCGCAGCGGTACTCACGGCAACCGCCGACGCCGCACTCTACCGAGCGAAGCACGACGGACGAAACCGACTCGTGGCAGCCGCGACGCTGATCCCGGACTCAGACCCGACGGTCGACGCCCGACTGCAACGACCGGTCGACGAGGTGTCCGTCGAGGTCGAGGATCCCCTGGGTGAACATGATCGTGCGTTCCTCGCCGACTTCGACCGTTCGGGACTCGTCGCCCGGCGAGTGATCATGGCAGGCATCGCGCTGATCGTCGTCGCCGTCGCCGCTGTCGCGCCCGGGCTGCTCGCGCTCCCGGACACCACCGTGACGACGAGCCGGGTGGTGTACGGCTTCCTGATGATTCCGGCCGCGGTGGTAGCCATCGTCGCCGCGACCTGGCGACGTCTGCGTCCGTGGGCAGCCGTCATCCATGTCGTATGCGTCGCCCCGGTCATCGCCGGACAGATGTGGTTGCGCGCGTCCGACGTTCCTCACGCGCAGGAGATCGTCACCTTCCTGATGCCGGTCGCCGTCCTACTCAGCCTCGGCGTCGTGCAGATCCGGTTCCGGTTGATGTTCCCCGCGATGGTCGTCCTGTACATCGGGATCCTTGTCGTCGAGTGCCTCGCCGTTCCTGCCTACGACGGCGATTACCTCGCGTTCTCGCCGATGCCTTCATGACGGCGGTGGTGATCCAGGCGTCGTACCGGCTGCAGCGCGCGGCCAATCTCAACTGGCAGCGGTCCCAGCGCCTGCATGCTCTCTCACGGACCGATCCGCTGACCGGCTTACCGAACCGACGGCAGTTCGCCGAGGACTCCGCCAGCCGACCCGCCGACGGTGACACGGGTGTCAGAGCGATCGTGATGATCGACGTAGACCATCTCAAACAATTCAACGACGCATTCGGGCACTTCGCGGGCGACGGGTGCCTCGATCAGATCGCGGACGTGCTCACCCAGTCCGCGAGAGCTGTGCCTGCGCGGATCTATCGACTCGGCGGCGAGGAGTTCGCGGCGATCATCACCGGCGACACCGCGTCGACCGTGGCCGACCGTGCGCGACAGCTGGTCGCCGCCGTCGAAGAAGCCCAGATCGAGTCGCCGGTGCCCGGCTGGCCGGTCACCGTGTCGGCGGGCCTGGCCGTCGCCGACGCCTCCGAGGACCTCAGTTCGGCGATGAGCCGCGCCGACGACGCCCTGTACGAAGCCAAACGCACCGGCCGGAACCGCCTCGTGGTCGCCGAGTGCGGTCCGGCCGGTGCGGGCGATCGTTCGTGAGGCTCTTCTCGACTCAGCCGCGCAGCAGCGCGCGAGCCATGACCATCCGCTGGACCTGGTTGGTGCCCTCGTAGATCTGGGTGATCTTGGCGTCACGCATCATGCGCTCCACCGGGAAGTCGGTGGTGTAGCCGGCACCGCCGAACAGCTGGACGGCGTCGGTGGTGACCTCCATCGCGACGTCGGACGCCATGCACTTGGACGCCGACGAGATGAACCCGAGGGGGCCTGCGCCGCGCTCGGCACGTGATGCCGCCGCGTACACCATGAGGCGAGCGGCCTCGACCTTCATCGCCATATCGGCGATCATGAACTCGACGCCCTGGAACTGGCTGATGGTCTTGCCGAACTGCTTGCGCTCCTTGACGTAAGCGATGGCCGCGTCGAGCGCACCCTGAGCGACACCGATCGCCTGCGCGCCGATCGTCGGGCGGGTGTGATCGAGGGTGGCGAGCGCGGTCTTGAAGCCGGTGCCCTCGTCACCGATGATCCGGTCCTCGGGGATGGTGCAGTTCTCGAAATACAGTTCGGCGGTCGGGCTGCCCTTGATGCCGAGCTTGTGCTCGAGCGGTCCGACGGTGAAGCCTGGGTCGTCCTTGTGGACCATGAACGCCGAGATGCCGTTGGCACCCTTCTCGGGGTCGGTGACGGCCATGACGGTGTACCAGGCGGACTGTCCACCGTTGGTGATCCAGCACTTGGAGCCGTTGAGCACCCAGGTGTCGCCGTCGCGGCGGGCGCGGGTCTTCATGGCCGCGGCGTCGCTGCCCGCTTCGCGCTCGGACAGGGCGTACGACGCCATCGCCTCACCCGATGCGATCGACGGCAGGACCTTGGCCTTGAGCTCGTCCGAACCGGAGAGGATCAGGCCCATGGTGCCGAGCTTGTTGACAGCCGGGATGAGCGAGGCGGACACGTCGACGCGGGCGACCTCTTCGATCACGATGCAGGCGGCGAGCGAGTCGGCGCCCTGACCTTCGAACTGCTCGGGAACGTGCACGGCGTTGAAGCCGTTGGCGACGAGCGCGGCACGAGCCTCCTCGGGGAAGCGGGCGTTCTCGTCGACGTCCTTCGCGTGCGGCGCGATCTCCTTCTCGCTGAGCGCACGGATCGCTTCACGAAGTGCCTCGTGTTCTTCCGGCAGCTGGAAGAGGTCGAAATCGGGGTTACCGAACTTGCCCATGGACTACTCCTTTAACCGACATCAGCTCTGTCACTGAGTGTCACTGATTGGGGAACTAACTGAGTTCATCATGGCACTGCGTGCCAGGTCAATCGTTCGCGGACAATGTCGGCTATCTCATCCGGACTGAGATCCGCGCCGTGGGCGACCACCGTGACCGCGTTGGTCGGCGGTGCGCTTGCGCCGCTGGGCATCACCGTTGTCGCGTGGATCCGTCGCAGCTCGGCGCGGAGCACATCGGCGGTCGCCGCCGCGTCGCCCCGCACCATCTGACGAAGCAGATGATTGTGTGCACCGGTCACCGCCGCCGCGTAGGCCACCTGCCGAACACGTGGGACATCCGGCAGTCGACGCCGCAGCGAATCCTCGAAGAGCCGCTGATAGCGGTAGGTGGTGACGAGTTCCCGATCACGCAGCGCGGGGACCTGCGACACCACTCGATACCGTCCCGTCGCGAGGTCACGATGAGCCGCGAAGTGTGCGAAGACCTCCTCGGCCGCGAGACAGACCGACCACCACGGGTCATCGCCTGCGGCCTCGGCCGCCGCCAACTGCTCGGCGACCAACGCCATCAGCTGCTCGTGGTCGGCGAAGATGAAGTCCTCTTTGGACCGGAACTGCCGGAACAGGGTGCGACGCGACACGCCGGCCGCCGCGGCGACGGCGTCGACCGTCGTCGCCTCGTATCCGTGCTCGGCGAACAATCGGATCGACTCGGCGACGACCTGCATCCGGAATCCCGCCGAGTCGGACTCATTCGCGACTGCGCCCGCACTCATGCCATCCAGTATCCAACGCGGCGGAGGTGAGGCAAGCTGGAGTGGTGGAAATCCCTGCTGCCCTCACCGGATTCGACCGCCGCGAGTTCACCCACGAGGCGATCACGCACCACTACTATCGACTCGGCGACGGACCCGCCGTCATCGTCATCCCGGAGATTCCCGGGGTGACCCCGAAGGTCGCCGAGTTCGCGCGCCGTGTCGCCGACGCAGGCTTCACTGTCTTCGTCCCGTCGCTGTTCGGCGTCGACGGCGCCGAACCGAACCCAGGCGGACTGTCGGACCTGCCGCGAGCGGGCGCGGGCATGGTCCGCTCCCTGAGCAAGGTGTGCGTGAGCCGCGAGTTCACGATCTTCGCCGTCGGCGAGACGTCACCGGTCGTGGCGTGGCTCCGCGCACTCGGGCGGGTCGCCCACAGCGAATGCGGCGGTCCGGGGATCGGCGCGATCGGCATGTGCGTGACCGGCGGCTTCGCGCTGGGAATGTCGGTGGACGACACGATGCTCGCGCCAGTCCTGTCGCAGCCATCGTTGCCACTGGGCATCACGCCGAGCCGACGCCGCACGATCGACATCTCGCCTGAAGACCTGGCGTGCGTGCGTTCACGCTGCCGCAGCGAGAGCCTGCAAGTGATGGGCGCGCGTTTCGAGGGCGACGCACTCTCGCCCGGCGGACGGTTCGAGTTCCTCCGACGCGAACTCGGCGACGCCTTCATAAGTGTCGAACTCCCCGACGACGCAGCGAACCCGGACGGCACCCTTCCGCCGCACTCGGTGGTCACCGAGCATCTCATCGACGAGCCCGGCCAGCCGACCCGCGACACCCTCGACCAGATCATCGGGTTCTTTCGGCAGAAGTTGCAGCACGCATGAACCCGCAGGCCGTCGCAACGAATGTGCTCGATGACCCGTTCACCGCCGCGCTGCGCGGACCCCAGGCACGGTTCGCCCGGACCCGCGGGAACATCGTCACCTTCGAACCCGATGTGTCGGTGTTTTACGGTCATCCACGCGAGATGACCGACCAGGATTACGCCGACCTCGCCGCTTTGACCGGACGAGGGCGTACCGCATCCCTACGCGACCGCAGGACGGGGCTGCCCGACCAGTTCGAGGTGGTCGCCACCGTCGCCCTGGTGCAGTACCGCGGTGACGCCGTCGCACCCGCGGCCGATCCGGAGGTGGTTCGACTCGGCCCCGCGGACGTGCCGGAGATGACGGCGCTCGTCGAGCTCACCCAGCCGGGCCCGTTCCTGCCTCGCACCATCGAGATGGGCGCGTACCTCGGCTACCGCGACCCCGACTCGGGCCGACTTCTCGCCATGGCCGGTCAACGCCTGGAGCTGCCCGGATGGACCGAGATTAGCGCGGTGTGCACGCACCCCGACGCGCGCGGACGCGGCCTGGCGCGGCGGCTCGTCGCCGCCGTCGCGGAGATGACCGTCGCCGACGGCCGCGCACCGTTCCTGCACACGACGGCCGACAATCCGGCGCGCCGCCTGTACGAGAAGATGGGGTTCACGCTCACCTCCGAGCTGCCCCTGGAGATCCTGCGAGTGAGATGAGGACGACCGTGCACACATTCGACGATTCCGGGCCGACGATCATCGGCGCCCCGATGGCCGGGGGTGTGTCGACCCCGGCGCTCACCGCCGCCGTATCGGACGCAGGCGGGTTCGGCTTCTACGGCGGGGCCTACCTGTCGTCGGACGCGTTGACGGCGGCCGTCCGCGAAATCGCCTCGCTCACCTCGCGCCCCTTCGGCGTCAACCTGTTCGTGCCCGAACGCGTCGACGTCGACCCTGACGAGTTGGCTGCGTACCGCGACCGACTGGCACCGCTCGCCGAGCGCGTCGGCGTCGTCCTGCCGGAGTCGGTGCCGTTCACCGACGACTCGTTCGACGCCAAGGTTGACGTGCTCGTTCGCGAACGCCCGGCGGTCGTGTCGTTCACGTTCGGCCTCCCCGATCACAGCGTCGTCGACCGCCTACACGCGGTGGACGTCGCCGTGTCGGCGACCGTGACCAGCGTGGTCGAGGCGCGCGTCGCCGCCGAGCTCGGCGTCGATTCGCTGTGCGCACAAGGCTTCTCGGCCGGTGGACATCGCGCGACGTTCGGCATCGCCGACGTCGATCCACAGGTCGAGACCCTCGATCTGGTGCGCGCGGTGGTCGCCGAGACCGGCCTGCCGACGGTCGGTGCAGGCGGTGTCGCAGGACCGGCCGACGTCCGCGCGATCCTCGACGCGGGCGCGGCCGCCGCGCAGATCGGCACGCTGCTGTTGCGGACTCCCGAAGCGGGCACGCGGCAGGCACATCGCGACGCGCTGGCAGACCCGCGGTTCACGACGACCGTCACCACCCGCGCCTACTCCGGTCGCCTCGCCCGCGGGTTGGAGAACGACTTCGTCCGCGCCAACACCGCCGCCGCGCCGTCGGCCTACCCGCAGGTCAACACGTTGACCGGCGGCATCCGTAAAGCGGCGGCCGACGATCCGCATGTCATCAACCTGTGGGCCGGATCAGGCTTCCGCTCGGCCCGGGCCATCGCGGCGGGCGACGTGGTGCGAGAACTGTCCCGCTGAGCTATCCGCCAGTCACGCCCCGCCAGCGGGCGGCCGACCGGCGTGACGAAACGACGCGGTCACCGCCCTCGGGAGCGTCGGTCAGGTGGCCGGGGCCTTCCGGGCCTTTTCGAGGTCGACCTCGACCTCCTTCGGCACGTAGGAGTCGCCCAACGCCGGGTGCGGCACCTCGACCATCTCCGAGGTCGTCCGCAGAGGCTTCAGCCGGTCGATGATCGCAACGACCATCAACGAGATCACTCCCCACGTCACGAAGACGAGGATCGCCGATCCCAGCGTGTCACCGCCGAAGTACAGGATCGACCGGGCCGCTTCGACTGCCGCGCCCATCGGGATGATGTCGTGGATCGCACGGAAGAACGGCGCCTCCATGTACACCGACATCGCACCGCTCGATGCGGGAACGCCGAGGAACATGAGTATGCCGATCACTGGAATGATCGCGAGCATACCCACGAGTCTCTCGAAGACTGTCGCGAACATCGCCACGCAGAAGGTCGCTATCGTGCCGGTCGCCCACAACTCCCACGCGTGGCCGCTTTCGATGCTGCCGGTCAGCGGGTCCGCGATGAGCAGGATGACACCGGACATGAACGCCGAGTAGACCCCGACGATCGGCAGGAGCTTCGGCAGCGGTCGGCTCGCCGGAGCAGCGTTCGCGCCGACGATGATCACCATGAAGCCGGCCATCAACCAGCCCATCGCGATGTACATCGTCACCGTCCCCATGCTGTCGCGGTCGGGCAGCGGTGCGATGTCATCCGTCACGACCGGCATGTTCTGGGCCTGTGCCACCTGAGTGAAGATCGTGTCGACGACCTGGGCGGCACTGTTGCTCGCAGCCTGACTGGTGATGACCGTCGCCTGCGGCTCGGCTGCACTGGGCAGCACGAACGCTCCGACGACATCGCGATCGGCTACTTGCGTCCGCGCCTCATCCGTCGACCCGACGACACTGATGTCGAACATCCCCGGCATCTGTTGCGACAGTCCGTCGGCCATCACCTGCGCCTGCTGCTCCGACTCCGCGACCACCGCGACCGGCATGTCCTTGGGCGTCGGTGAATGCATGGCGCCGAGCATGGCCGTGATCATCATGGTGACCATCGCGAGCGGGAAGAACAGCAGCGCGGCGTACCGCCAGAACGGAGTGTCCGGCTGTGACGCGCCGCGCAGCGACGGCATGGTGACGTTGACCGTCGCCGACTTGGACGTTCGGCGCTTGCGCACGTCGACGAGGATGGTCAACACCAGGCCGGCCAGGCCGCCGATACCCAACACCATCAGGTGTTTTCCTGCACCGTCGCCACTGAAATAGAGAACCGACCGCAGCGCTTCCCCGATCGCGGGCAGTGGCAGGAACGAATGGAAGACGTCATAGAACGGCGGGGCCGTGTAGATCGAAATGCTCAGATTCGAGCTCGGCATGCCTAGAACCATGAGCAACAGCATGGCGAGCAGGGTCGCCATCGCTCCGAATATTCGAGTGAAGAACAGTTGCACCAACCCGATCGACACCACGCCCAGTATCGCGACGCCCATCACAGGCAGCACGCGGCCCGCAGGTACGACGTGCAGGATCGGGCAGGTAACCAGCGCGAGCACTCCGGCGATAAGCACAGCCCATCCCGCGAGTAGCGGGAGGAAGCGACGCAGCCGCAGCAATTGCGGCGAGTTCGACAACATCATCGACAAGGGCAGGTAGCCCGCCATCACGATCGCCGTCGTCATGAACATCGCGCCGAGCCCTGCTGGATCGTCCGCGGGCAGCGGCACCAGGTCCTCGGTCTGCAGCGTCAGCCCGTGAGCGGCCGCGGCCGGTGTCACCAGAGTCGTGACGATTGTCGACTGAGATGCTCCCGCACCGCTCGCCGTGAACAGGGTCGCGGTCTTCCCGTTGACGACCACCGCTCCGACAGCCTCACGATCGACCACCCGTTGACGAGCACTGTTCGCGTCGACATCGACTCGAATGTCGACCGCGTCCGAGTCGGCGCGTTCGAGCGCGGTCGCGAATCCTCCGGCGTCCTGTCCGGACACGACGATCGGCATATCCCGGGGCGTCGGCGAGTGCATCGCACCCATGTAGCCCCAGATCATCATGCCCACGATCGCCAACGGCATCAGGAACATGATCGCGATGCGGACGATCCCTTCGATCTTCGCGCGTTTCGCAACCGCAGCCGCTTCGTCGTCCATTTCCGTGGTCGCACCGACCTCGTCCGTCTCTGCCGACATAGGCTCCCCTTCGTGGTGAGGTGATCGCGAGCGACCGAGCCAGCGGTCTGCGATCACGTACTCGCGCAACATTACGCCATGTGGCGTAATTGTGGAAAAATGTAGGTGAATGCATACTGATCGACCGGAGGGACATCGAGGCGATGGCACAGTACGGGGACCGCGCACGGGAGTCGCTGCTGGATGCGGCGGAAGAGCTCTTCGCACTCCACGGCATTGACGCCGTATCGAACCGAAAGATCACCGAACACGCAGGCACCGCGAACCATTCGGCGATCAAATACCACTTCGGCGGACGCGACGACATGATCGCAGCGTTGCTCGCTCGCGGCCGCGACGAGGTCGCTGCGCGACGCGCCGCCATCGTCGACATGCTGCCGGACGAGCCGTCTCTGCACGACACCATCGGGGCCGGAGTCCTGCCGTGGGTGGGATACCTCGAGTCGTTGCCGGTCCCCAGCTGGCACGCCCGCTTCTACTATCAGGCGATGTCGCTACCGTCGGCCGAGGACTCCATGCGCGAGACCATCGAGAACAGCGTCCTCTTCGACCCCGGGATCACTCGAGTCCCTGAGCTTGCAGACGTACCCGAGTCGGTCCTCGTTCCGAGAATTCGCATCCTCGCGGGTCTCACCCTGCGCCTGTGCGCCGGTTACGAGGCAGACCTCGAAGCGGGGACCGCCGAAGGCGACTGGACCTCCATCGGCTACTTCATCGTCGACGCCGCCACCGGGATGCTCGCTGCTCCCGTCACACGGCGCTGAGGAGCCCGACTCTGGTTCGAGCGGCGACCGAATAGTCAGCCGTCGAGGAGGCTCTTGCGGAGCTTCTCGTCCTTCTCCAGGACCATCGTCTCCAGGCCCGCCTGGAAGGTTTCCATCGCCGACTGGAGGGCGGGATCGCCGGCGGCGAGAATGCGGACGGCGAGGAGTCCCGCGTTCCGTGCGCCGCCGATCGACACCGTCGCGACCGGGACGCCCGCGGGCATCTGCACGATCGACAGCAGCGAATCCATGCCGTCGAGGTATTTGAGCGGGACCGGCACGCCGATCACCGGCAGCGGCGTCGCCGACGCGACCATCCCCGGCAGGTGCGCGGCGCCGCCTGCACCGGCGATGATCACCGAGACGCCGCGCGCGGCAGCGTTCTTCGCATAGTCGAGCATGCGTTGCGGCGTGCGGTGCGCGGAGACGACACCGACCTCGAACGGGACGCCGAACTCGGCGAGTGCCTCGGCGGCGGCCTCCATCGTCGGCCAGTCCGAGTCGCTGCCCATGATGAGGCCGACGCGAGGTCCTGCCCGTTCTGCCATTCGTCTTCCTCCAAAGTGGTTCGTCGTACCAACGCGTATTCGTCGATTCCGAGCCGCATCCAACCAGTTCTACCGCTATACGTGGTGGTACGGCGAAATGTCAGGCGTGCGGGTCCCAGCCGTCGGTCCAGACGGCGTGGCTCATCCAGTGCGCGGCACGTTCGGCGCGTTCGCGGACCCTGTCCACGTCGTCGCCGGGTGCGCCGACGACGTTGACGTGGCCGACCTTCCGATCGCGCCGCTCTCCCTTGCCGTACATGTGGACCTTCGCATCGGGCATCCGCGCGAACAGGTGGTGCAGACGTTCGTCGACCGACATCTCCGGCGTCTGCTCGGCGCCCAGGACGTTCGCCATGACCACGACCTCCGCGCGGGGTGACGTGTCGCCGAGCGGATAGTCGAGAACGGCGCGCAGATGCTGCTCGAACTGCGAGGTGACCGCACCGTCCATCGTCCAATGGCCGCTGTTGTGCGGGCGCATCGCCAATTCGTTGACGACGAGCCTGCCGTCTGCGGTCTCGAAGAGTTCCATCGCCATCGCGCCGATCACGCCGAGTTCGTCAGCTAATCGGAGCGCCATCTGTTGCGCCTGCTGCGCGATCTCGCGATCGAGGTCGGGCGCGGGCGCGAGCACCACGGCGCACTGCCCGTTGCGTTGGACGGTCTCGACGACCGGCCACGCAGCGCCCTGACCGTACGGCGACCGCGCGACCATCGCCGACAGCTCCCGACGCATCGTCACCTTCTGCTCGGCCATCAGGACCGTGTCGCCGCCCGCCTGCTCGTCGAAAACCGCGAGTGCCTTATCGCGTCCATCGACCAGCCACACGCCACGCCCGTCGTAGCCGCCGCGGACCGCTTTGATCACGACCTGCCAGTCGTTCCGGTCCCCGAACGCGATCAACTGGTCGCGAGCCGCGGCGACGTCGCCGGACAGGTCGGCGTAGTCGGGCACCGGCAGCCCCAGTTCGGCGAGCCGGTTGCGCATGTCGAGCTTGTCTTGCGCGAACCGCAGCGCCTTCGACGGCGGGCGCACCGCGACGCCCTCGGCCTCGAGCGCCTCCAAGAGTCCCAACGGGACACCCTCATGATCGAACGTCAACGCGACCGCGCCTTCGGCCGCCTCGCGAAGGTCGTCGAGGACCTCGTGCGAACCGAAGACGACGTCGCCGCTCACCTGGGCCGCCGGGTCGGTCGGGCCACTGGCCAGCACACGAAGGCACTGGCCCAGCGCGATCGCGGATTGATGGGTCATGCGGGCCAGCTGCCCGCCCCCGATCATGGTGACAGTCGGCATGCCCGATTCTGTCCGGCGCGATTCTGTGCGACCCAGTTCTGTACGACGCGGTTGCGAACTCACGGCGTCAATGGTGTCATGTCCGGCACGAAACGCCGCACAGACGTCCGCGGATGTGTGTGTGACGGGACGATTACGTACACTCGTCCGTTGTGCTGACAATCGACAAGGCAGTCTCCATGCTGCCGGGGCCACTCCACCGGCTCGTCATGAAGCACAGCGAGCTCATCAAGTTCGCCATCGTCGGCGGCACGACATTCGTCATCGACACCGCGATCTACTACATGCTCGCGTTCACCGTTCTCGAACAGAAGCCAGTGGTCGCCCGGATCATTTCCGGCGTCGTCGCGACGATCCTGAGCTACATACTCAACCGCGAGTGGGCGTTCAAGAATCGTGGCGGACGCGAACGACACCACGAAGCCCTGCTGTTCTTCCTGATCAGCGGTGTCGCGGTGCTTCTCACCGCGGCCCCGCTCTGGTTGGCCAACAATGTCTTCGGGATGCGTGAGAATTTGGCGGGCCTTGAGCTCGCCGTCCTCGACTTCTTACTCGCGTTCATCATCGGCAACCTGTTCGGCATGGCATTCCGATTCTGGGCGCTGCGACGCTTCGCATTCCCCGACGAGGAGCCGCGCGGCGGCGACGGCGGCTCGACCGACGTCAACCCGAACCCCGACGAACTCACCGATGAGGAACTCGGTCACGCCTGACGTGACCGTCGTCGAACGGCCGCCGTCCTTGAGCCGGTAGCACGATCGCGAACACCGCGGGCCGCCGCGACGTCAGGTCCAGCCGCCCGCCTTCGGCTTCGATGAGCGCCCGCGACAACGACAGCCCCATACCGCTGCGGCTGCCGCCGGAGAACCCGCGTCGAAACACGTCCAGCGCGATCTCGTCGGGGATGCCCGGTCCGCTGTCGGCGACCGTCAACCGCACCATCTCGGCGGCCGGCAGGTTCGCGATCCGAACGGTGGTGGTACCCGCGCCGTGCTGCAGCGAGTTGTCGATCAGCACGCTCAACGCCTCCCGGAGACGCCCCGGCTTCCCGGCGATCATCGGGATCCGACCCAATGTCTCCGAGCGCAGCCGCCTGCCCTTGGCCCGGAACGCCGGCTCGAAGTCGCCGATCAACGTGTCGACGACGTCTCGCGCATCGATCGCGCCGCGGCCTGCGGTGTCCTCGCGCGACGCGGCGACCAGTTCGTCGAGCTCCCGCGACAGACGTTCGACCTGTTCGAGACCGGCCTCCGCCTCGATGACGACGGCCGGGTCGCTGTGCAGAGTCAGCTCGTCCAACCGCAGGTGGACAGCGGTGAGCCTGCTACGCAGCTGATGGGAGACGTCTCCGACGATCTCGCCCTCCCGCTCCAGCCGCAACACGATCTCACGGTTCGCGTCGGCCAACGCCTCCGCGACACGGTCGAGCTCGTCGATGCCGTACGACGGCCATTCGGATGAGAAGTCACCGCGCGCCATCGCGCCCGCACGTGCGGCGACCGCCGTCAACGGCTCGGACAGCCTGCGGGCCGTCACCACCGCGACGATCGCACCACCGGCGACCGACCCGGTGATCACCAGGAACAGCACCCCGACCGCGACCAGCTGCCGTGGCCGCACGTTCTCCTCCGGAATCTCCAAAGTCATGCGCGCCTGCGGCCCCAGACTCACCGACTCGGCGATCGTGTCGGCATGCTGCTCGGCGCCGATCTCCCGATGCACCGACATCACCGTTCCGTCCGGGCGATCGGCGTCAACGTCGAGACTCAGCCGCCCGTCCGACGGGACCAACAGCCTGAACTGGTCGAGATCGAGGTCGGTGAGCGGGACGTCGTGGCCGCCGGTCTCTTCGGACAGCACGTACTCGGAGATGCGTTTGAGGCTCTCCGACAGGTTCTGGCGCGCCTCCCGGGACATGGCCTGGACGGAGAGAATCGTCAACGGCACACCGAGGAGGAGCCCCATCAACGCGACGGTGACGATCATCATCTTCAGTATTCGATTGCGCACGCGGACACCTCTACGGATCGAACCTGAACCCGACACCGCGCACGGTGACGATGTGCTTGCTCCGCGTCGGCTGGTCGTCGCCGATCTTCCGCCGGATCCACGAGATGTGCATGTCGAGCGTCTTCGATGACCGCAGATCGACCGATCCCCAGACCTGCGTCATGATCTCGTCGCGAGCGAGCGCCTCCCCCGGCCGTTCCATCAGAAACTGCAGCAGGTCGAACTCCCGGTTGGCCAACGTCAGTTCCTCGCCGTCGACGACCACTCGCCGCGCCCGCGCATCGAGTTGGATGTCGCCGTAGTCGAGCACCACGTCCTCGTCCTCGACGGCGGTGCTGCGTCTCATCAGCGCACGCACCCTGGCCAGGAGTTCGGCCAGACGGAACGGCTTGCCCACATAGTCGTCGGCGCCCGCGTCGAGACCGACGACGAAGTCGACCTCGTCGGTGCGGGCGGTCAACATCAGCACCGCCATCTCCGGTAGGTGTGCGCGAACCGTACGGCACACCTCCAGACCGTCCATCCCCGGCAGCCCGAGGTCGAGGATCAGCAGCCCATAGTCGCCGGACAGCACCTCGTCGAGTGCGTCGGGACCGGTCGGCGCGATGACGCACTCGTGCCCCTCGCGAGTCAACGCGCGTGCCAGCGGTTCGGCGATCGCCGCGTCGTCTTCGGCCAGGAGGATCGGACGGGCGGCTGTCATCTGCGGCGCCCCCGGCCGTAGTCCCCTCGGCCAAAGTCACCCCGGCCATAGTTACTGCGGCCAAAATTACTGTCGTCGTCCTCGTCGAGGATCTCCTGATACAGCTCGGCGTGGACCGCCTCGACGTTCGGGATGTCGTGGAACGAGAGCGGTTCATCGGATGCCGACTCGATGACGAGCGTGCCGGTCCGCAGCATGCGGTCGACGAGACCGTGCCGGAACTCGACCGACGTGATCCGGCGCATCGGGATGTCGATCCCCGAACGTGTGATGATCCCGTTCCGATACATGACGCGGCGGTCGGTGACGACGAAATGGGTCGTCCGCCACGACAGCACCGGGCGCGCCAGCGAGTACGCCGTCGCCACCGCCCACACGACGATGACCGCGATCGTCAACCACATCGACGTCCTGTCCGACAACGAATCGCTGGTGTTGATGTAGCCGAGGGCCACCCCGGCGAGCGCGGTCACCACCAAGAACAACAGCACCGGGACGATGAGACTCTTCCAATGCGGGTGACGATGGATGACGACCTGTTCGCCGGGTGCGAGATTGTCGCGCGGATATCCCATGTGGACCGAGCTTAGTGCGTCGAAGACGTTCAGGTGTCGACCTGTAACGCGCCGTCGTCGTTACACTCGATGCACGAGGTGCTCGTCGGACGGCAGGTGTGTGCGAGCACGAGGCGATGCGACGGCGAAGGTGCTTGCGAGAGATGACGAACTACGATCCGCGCGACCCGCGCTACCAAGCGAACCAGAATCCGCAGACCCGGGCGTACAGCCAGGCGAACGACTACGAGTACGGCTACACCGAGCAGCAGTACTCCCAGCAGCAGTACTCCCCGCAGCCCCAGGACTACACCCGACAGGGGTACGCGCAGCAGAGCCCCAAGCCGAAAACGCCGCGGCGCGGCCCCGACATCGATCCGCTGATGTTCTGCGGCGGCGTCCTGATGACCGGCGTCGTCACCGGCCTTGCCGCCTGGCTGGTCGGCTGGATCATCCGGACCGTCACCCAGAAGGTGAATGATTCGGGCAAGCTCGGAATCTGGAATCCGCTTGCCCAGGACGAACTGTGGTTCGCGCTCGTGGGCTTCGTCGTCGCCATCCTGGGCGGAGCACTCTGGTACCTGCTGCAGATCGGCACGCCCGCGCCCGACCAGTTCTACCGCTGGGTCGTCGGGCTGCTCATCGCGGCGAGCGTCGTCATCCCGTTGGCCCTGTCGGCCGAGATCTCCACCGGCATCGGCACCGCGATCATGCACCTGATCATCGGCCTGCCCGTGTTCACCCTGATCCCGACGATGGGGACCGCGAGCCGCCGTAAGCAGCGGTAGGCACTAGTCCTACACCGGGCGTAGATGCGTGACGTCGCCCGCCGACGCCACGACCGGCCCGTCCGGGCCGTGCACGACGATCCGCCCCTGATCGTCGACGTCGACGGCGTCGCCGATCACCTCGACATCGCCGGGCAGGATCAGACGTACACGCTTGCCTAGGGTCGCGCTCGACGCTCGGTAGTCGGCGACGAGTCGGTCGACGCCGTCCGGCCAGTCGGCGAGGCGATCCGACAGTGCCCGCAGATAGGCGGCGGCCACCTCGGTTCCGTCGACGGCTCGGCCGGCGAGCCCGCTCACCGAAGCCGCGCTCGCGTTCTCGACACTCGAGGGATCGAGGTCGACGTTGACGCCCGTCCCGATCACTGCGATGCCGCCACCTTCGGGCAGCGGCCGGAACTCGGAGAGGATGCCCGACAGCTTCCCGCCGGGGCCGTCGTCGTCGGACGGTGCGAGCACGTCGTTCGGCCATTTGAGTTCGGCTTCGACGCCCGCAACCGCCGACAGCGCATCGCGGACGGCGAGTCCGGTCAGCAGCGACAGCCAACCAACCCGTTCGGCATCGAACGGACGGACCAGCACTGCCGCCGACATCGCAAGCTGGCCGTGCGGCGTCTTCCACACCCGGGCGTGTCGTCCGCGGCCTGCCGACTGGAAGCCGGCGACCCGCACCGTGCCCACCACGTCTGCATCCTCGGCGCGCGCGATCAGATCGGCGTTGGTCGATCCGGTCTCGGCGACCACTTCGACGGTGTGCCACCGGGTTCCGGCGAGCAGGTCACGCAGGCGAGCGGCGTCGGGAAGAGCGGATTCGGTCATGAGCAGACACTCTAGCCCCGCTATGAAACAACCTGCATAAGTGAATGTGAGGATATTCTCACATACGATCCGGTTGACCGGAGTCACACCTGTCTCGTTAAAGTCGATGTTCATGACGACTGCTTCGCGCGACGAAGGCGCTACACCCGACATCCACACGACGGCCGGCAAACTCGCCGACCTGCGCAATCGCCTCGCCGACGCCGAACACCCGGTCGGCGAAAGCGCGATCGAGAAGATTCACGCGAAGGGCAAGCTGACCGCCCGCGAGCGCATCACTCACCTCCTCGACGACGGCTCCTTCGTCGAACTCGACGCGCTGGCCCGCCACCGCAGCACCAACTTCGGCCTCGCCGAGAAGCGTCCCGTCGGCGACGGCGTCGTCGTCGGCTACGGCACGGTCGACGGCCGCGAGGTCTGCGTGTTCAGCCAGGACGTGACCGTGTTCGGCGGCAGCCTCGGTGAGGTGTACGGCGAGAAGATCGTCAAGGTCATGGACCTGGCGCTCAAGACCGGCCGTCCGCTGGTCGGCATCAACGAGGGTGCGGGCGCCCGCATCCAGGAGGGTGTCGTCTCGCTCGGCCTGTACGGCGAGATCTTCCACCGCAACGTGAAGGCGTCCGGCGTCATCCCGCAGATCTCGCTGATCATGGGCGCGGCGGCAGGCGGCCACGTCTACTCCCCCGCGCTCACCGACTTCACCGTGATGGTCGACCAGACCAGCCAGATGTTCGTGACCGGTCCCGACGTCATCAAGACCGTCACCGGCGAGGACGTGACCATGGAGGATCTGGGCGGCGCGACCACGCACATGACCAAGTCCGGGGTCGCCCACTATGTCGCTCAGGACGAAGAGGACGCGCTCGAGTACGTCAAGGAACTGCTCAGCTACCTGCCGAGCAACAACCGCGCCGACGCTCCGCGTCTCCCCGCGAACGTCGCGTCCGGCAGCATCGAGGACAACCTCACCGACGAGGACCTCGAACTCGACACGCTGATCCCGGATTCGCCGAACCAGCCGTACGACATCCACGAGGTGATCCGCCGGATCCTCGACGACGACGAGTTCCTCGAAGTCCAGGCCGAGCGCGCGATGAACATCGTCGTCGGCTTCGGTCGTGTGGAGGGCCGCAGCGTCGGCATCGTCGCCAATCAGCCGACCCAGTTCGCCGGGTGCCTGGACATCGACGCATCCGAGAAGGCCGCACGCTTCGTGCGCACCTGCGACGCCTTCAACGTCCCGATCATCACGCTCGTTGACGTCCCGGGCTTCCTGCCGGGCACCGACCAGGAGTACAACGGCATCATCCGCCGCGGCGCGAAGCTCCTGTACGCCTACGGCGAGGCTACGGTCGGCAAGATCACCGTCATCACCCGTAAGGCGTACGGCGGCGCGTACGACGTCATGGGCTCCAAGCACATGGGCGCCGACGTCAACCTGGCGTGGCCGACCGCGCAGATCGCCGTCATGGGCGCTTCGGGCGCCGTCGGGTTCGTCTACCGCGGCAAGCTGAAGGACGCCGAAGCCGACGGCGACGACGTCGACGCGCTCCGCCTTGAGCTGCAGCAGGAGTACGAGGACACCCTCGTCAACCCGTATGTGGCCGCCGAACGCGGATATGTCGACGCGGTGATCCCGCCGAGCCACACTCGCGGTCAGATCGCGAACTCGCTGCGCCTGCTCGAACGCAAGCTCGTGCAGCTGCCGCCGCGCAAGCACGGAAACATCCCCCTGTGACCGGTGTGACTGTGACCGGTGTGACTGTGACCGGTGTGACTGTGACCGGTGTGACTATGACCGGTGTGACTGAGGAGAATGCTGTGGAGTCGACCGCAGAGGGTAGCGCCGAGAGCGTCCCAGCGAAGCCGTTCCTGACCGTCGTGTCAGGCAATCCGACGGACGAGGACGTCGCCGCCCTGGTGAGCGTGCTCGCGTCCGCGGGCGGTGGCGGCGGCGACACCGGCCCCGTCACGCGCAACGACTGGGGGCGTCCGACCGACATGCATCGTTCGACATGGGGCATGCCGTCGTCGTTCCCCAACCGCGGTTGATGGGCTCGATATCTGTCGTTCTGGGTTCGGCGTCGCCGGCACGTCTTCGCGTGCTGCGCGACGCCGGACTCGTTCCTCAGGTCCTCGTCGCCGATCTCGATGAGGACGCGATCGTCGCCGCGATGGGCGACGTTCCGCCTGCCGATGTCGTGACCCGTCTGGCCCGGGCGAAGGGCGAGGCGATCGTCTCGTCGATCCGGTCGGACGGCAATCCGTCGTTCGAGGCGGCTCGCGTCGACGGAGTGGTCCTCACGTGTGATTCGATGCTGCTGCTCGACGGCGAACTGTCGGGTAAGCCGCACACCCCCGATGTCGCGATCGCTCGGTGGAAGCGGATGCGCGGCAAGACCGGCCACCTGTTGACCGGCCACTGTGTGACCCGTCTGCGCGACGGCGCCGTCGAATCGGTCGTCGCCGACCACAGGTCGACGGGCGTCGCCTTCTCGGACGTCTCCGACGAGACGATCGCACGGTACGTCGCGACGGGCGAACCGCTGAAGGTCGCCGGCGCGTTCACGCTCGACGGTCTCGGCGGTTGGCTCCTCGACGGCATCACCGGCGACCCGTCGAGCGTCATCGGCATCAGCCTCCCCCTGACCCGGGAACTGCTTGCTCGGGTCGGCGTCGACGTGACCGATCTCTGGAGGACGTGAGCCTCGGGGCGACGAGCGAGGACTGCCGAAGAACCCTCCCGGCGCCCTGACCGTCACCAACGCGGAGGTTACGGCCCAAGCGCCTCCGGCCAGTAGTTCTTCAGGCACGTGAGCGGCTGCCCGTGGCCCGTCAGCTTCTCGGTGAATCCTCGGGTCAACGCCTGGACGCGTTCGATGGACGTGCCGTGGCCCTGATCGGGAAGGGGGTCGCCGATGCTGAAGATGAGGACGGCGGCCTGCGCGATCTCTTTGATCGAGAGGTCCTTGCGGGCGAATACGGTGCCCGCCCAGTTGCCTGCGAAGCAGTCGGCCAGGAGTTCGGGATCGTTGCCGCGCGGGAACTGCGATTCGCTCATGCCGTACGCGTCGGCGAGGCGGTACATGACGTTGTGCCCGTACTCATGGGCGATGATCGTGGCGGCGGTGAAGTCGCCAAGCATGATGCCGTCGCTACCGAACAGTCTGCCGTTCCAGATGTCGGCGAACGTCTGGACGGGCAGCACGATGGACCCGGTCCGCTCGACGCCCTGGCCGTCGGGTTGTTTGTCGAGCGTGCAGAACAGCGCATTCGGGAAGTCGCTCGTCAACACCGACTCGGACTTGCCGAGGCACTCGGAGGTGAAGGTCTCTCCCGGTTGGATGAGGACGCGGCCGGGCGTGATGGATTCGATATTGAGTTCGGCGAACCACTCCTGCCACGTCCGGTCGAGGTCGTCGAGGACCTCCGTCATGTATGCGGGAACGGTCGTGGACGCGTTGGCCGGAGTGACCCCGCTGTCGGCGATCTGCTTGCTGGAGTAGACGGGAAGCTCGGGGCACTCGGTAGTCGTGCAGTGTGCGGGCGGCTGCGGTGCGGTGCGGGTCGGGGTGCCGTCCTGACCGGTGGCGCATCCCGTCATGACGACGGCTGTGGCGATGACGCTCACCGCCGCCGACATGATTCGTTTCGCACCGTTTCGGCGCTTCGGACCCATTCGCATGAAGTGACGCTAACAGGACACGACGGCGCACCGTCCCAACACCGTCATTCGGCCGACCGTATGCTAGATGGGACAGTCGGCTTAGGCCGCCGCGCACCAGAACTCGGGAGACTCGCTCATGCCAGTGGAATTCGACTCGAACCCGGCTTTCGCCTCGTTCGCACACCCGGAACGTCTTGTCAGCACCGAGTGGCTGTCGGCCCATCTGGGCGCTCCGGGGCTCAAGATCGTCGAATCGGACGAAGACGTCCTGCTGTACGACATTGGGCACATTCCGACCGCGCAGAAGGTCGACTGGCATCTCCATCTGAACGACCCGGTGACCCGCGACTACATCGACGGCGAACAGTTCGCGAAGCTGATGAGCGAGAAGGGCATCGCACGCGACGACACGGTCGTCATCTACGGCGACAAGAACAACTGGTGGGCGGCCTACGCGCTGTGGGTGTTCACGCTCTTCGGACACGAGGACGTCCGTCTCCTCGACGGCGGCCGTGATGCCTGGATGGACGAGCAGCGCGACACGTCGTTCGACGTTCCCGTCTACCCCGCGACCGACTACCCCGTCGTCGAGCGGGACGACCCGTCGATCCGCGCGTTCGCCGAAGACGTCTTGACCTCGCTGGGCACGACGCCGTTGATCGACGTCCGGTCGCCGCAGGAGTACACCGGCGAACGCACCCATATGCCCGACTACCCGGAGGAGGGCGCGCTGCGCGGCGGTCACATCCCGACCGCGGTGTCGATCCCCTGGGCTAAGGCCGCAGCACCCGACAGCCGCTTCCGGTCCCGCCCCGAGTTGGAGGAGATCTACGGCGCATTCGATCCGACGACGCCGACCATCGCCTACTGCCGCATCGGTGAACGCTCAAGCCACACCTGGTTCGTGCTCACCTACCTCCTTGGCTTCTCAAGCGTCCGCAACTACGACGGCTCGTGGACCGAATGGGGCAACCGTGTGCGCGTCCCGATCGCGCAGGGCGAAGAGCCGGGCGCCGCGCCCGGCGCGCGCTGACGAGGGGGCCTATCGTGTCTCTGCCCTCAGCCCTGGCCGAGATCGTCGACGACTTCTCGGCACTCGCCGACTCCGACAAGGTGACCTTGCTGTTGGAGTTCGCGAGCGAACTCCCCGATCTGCCCGAATCCATGCACGAAGAGGCGATGGAACCGGTACCCGAGTGCCAGTCGCCCATCTTCCTGTCCGTGGATGCCGCTGACCGCTCGGCCGTCACGTTGTATTTCAGCGCACCTCCCGAGGCGCCGACGACACGCGGTTTCGCGTCGATCCTGCATCAAGGGTTGAACGGCGCGTCCGCGCAGGAGATCGCGGAGGTCCCCGCCGATTTCTTCCACGATCTGGGCCTGGCCGCCGTCATCAGTCCACTGCGGCTCCGCGGTATGGCCGGCATGCTCGCACGGATCAAGCGCCAGGTCGCCGAACAGTCGGGCGGAGTGAGTTCGTAGCGTCGAATGGATTTTCTGCAGATACTCGACGCGCCGGTACAGCCCGGCGGACTCGTCGAGTGGATACCGACGGTCGAAGGCGGTCTCGGTAGCTGGAGCCGCGACGACCGGCTCACCTCGCACAACCACGAACAGCATCTTCGTGCCGCGTTCGAGTACCGGGCGCGGACGCAGCGCGAAGGCGGACGCGAATCGTGGCTGGGCCTGTCCATCGACTTCGATGAACCGATGTCGGTGCCCGCGGTGCGCGCGGCGATGCTGGCGTGGATCGACCGTCACGAGGTGCTGCGCACCCATGTCGTCCTCAAACACGACCACACCGAGCGCTATAGCACTGCGCCGGGCAGCGCTCACCTGACGATGAGCCGGATCGGCTGGTACACCGAGACACCGTTGCTGTTGGAGCAGGTCGCGGGATCGTTCGACCGGGCGACCGCTCCCCTGCACTGGCCCGCGTACCGGTTCGCGACGGTCGCGCGCGCCGACTCGTTCACGTTGCTGTTCGCTGCGGACCACTCGCTCGTCGACGGCTATTCGCTGGTCACCGCACAGTACGAGCTGACCGAGTTGTATCGCGCGGCGCGCGAGGGCCGCCCGCACACCCTCGAATCGACGAGCAGCTACATCGAGTTCAGTAACGGTGAGCGCAGCCGGGCCGACTCCGCCGACGCGACACATCCCGCAGTCCAGACGTGGCGCGAGTTCTTGGCGAGACACGGCAGCGTCCCGCACTTCGCGCCGCTGGCCCCGGTCGAGTCGTCGCCCGACGAACCGTTCGACATCGAGCATCCACCGCAGGCCTCGCGCACCCTCCGACTGCTCGACGACGCGCAGACCCGCGCGTTCGAGGCGACCGCGGCCGCGGCAGGCGGGAACCTGCTGGCCGGCCTGGTGGCTACGCTCGCACTCGCCTACCACCGGGTGGCCCCCAGTGAGGACTTCGCGGTGGTGATGCCTCGACACACGCGCAACGATCCGGCGTGGCTGCACGCGTTGGGATGGTTCGTCGGCCTGTCGCCGGTCGCCGTGGACGTCTCGGACTCGCCGGATCTCACCACGGCCACGCGGCGGGCCGCCCAAGGACTGCGGGACGGTCGGCACGGCGCGTCGTTGCCGTTTCTGCGCGTGGCCGAGCTGCTCGGCCCGCCGCCCGCCCCTCGCTTCGTCGTCTCGTTCATGGACACGCGGGGCACGCCCACTGCCGCCAACGCCGACGCCGGCTGGGCGCGTGTGCTGCGAAGTCACTCCTATTCGGGCGACGAAGTCTACGTCTGGCTCAACCGGACGCCGACCGGTCTACGCATGCATTCGCGCTATCCGGCAGAGCAGCCGGGCCCGGTGCTGCCGTTTTTGGACGACTTCGCCCAGCTACTCGCGAGTACAGCGGAGGCGGAGTAGAACCAGTTCCCGAAATCCGAGGACGGCCTCAACCGAGCAATCGCTCGGTGCTATACGCTGAGTCTCGGAAATCGCGGCGCCCCGAGTTCTCGGAGCGTCTCGGTGAGCGCCACACGTGGATACCCGCGAGCGACGCGCAAGCCCCGACGCCCGTCGGCGAGCGGTCCGCATCGGATCGCCCGACGCCCGGACGTCATGCAAGCCCGACGAATGCCCGCACGCGTGGGCCCGCCCCAGGAGAGCCAGTGTCAAGTTCGATTGCACAGACGACCATCAAGAAGGTTCTTATCGCCAACCGCGGCGAGATCGCGGTTCGCGTGATCCGCGCCGCGAAGGACGCAGGCATCGCCAGCGTCGCGGTGTACGCAGAGCCCGACGCCGACGCCGTCTTCGTCAAGCTCGCCGACGAAGCCTTCGCCCTCGGCGGCCAGACTTCCGCCGAGTCGTACCTCGTGTTCGACAAGCTCCTCGACGCGGCAGCCCAGTCGGGCGCCGACGCCGTCCATCCCGGCTACGGCTTCCTCTCCGAGAACGCCGACTTCGCGCAGGCCGTCCTCGACGCAGGACTCACCTGGATCGGCCCGTCGCCGCAGAGCATCCGCGATCTCGGCGACAAGGTGACCGCTCGCCACATCGCCGAACGTGCCAAGGCTCCGATGGCGGCAGGCACCAAGGATCCGGTCAAAGGCGCCGACGAGGTCGTCGAGTTCGCCAAGACCTACGGCGTCCCCGTCGCGATCAAGGCGGCGTTCGGCGGCGGCGGCCGCGGCATGAAGGTCGCCCAGACCGTCGAAGAGATCCCCGAGCTGTTCGAGTCGGCCACCCGTGAGGCGCTCGCCGCGTTCGGTCGCGGCGAGTGCTTCGTCGAGCAGTACCTCGACAAGGCACGGCACGTGGAAGCCCAGGTCATCGCCGACCAGCACGGCAACGTCGTCGTCGCAGGCACCCGTGACTGCTCGCTGCAGCGTCGGTTCCAGAAGCTCGTCGAAGAGGCGCCCGCGCCGTTCCTGACCGACGACCAGCGCTCGCGCATCCACTCGTCGGCCAAAGCCATCTGCCGCGAGGCCGGCTACTACGGTGCGGGCACCGTCGAATACCTGGTCCAGGGCGACACCATCTCGTTCCTCGAGGTCAACACGCGCCTGCAGGTGGAGCACCCGGTCACCGAGGAGACCTCCGGCCTCGACCTCGTGCGCCAGCAGTTCCGCATCGCCGAAGGCAAGGAACTCACGATCTCCGAGGATCCGACCCCGCGTGGTCATTCGTTCGAGTTCCGCATCAACGGTGAGGACGCAGGCCGCGGCTTCCTCCCCGCTCCGGGCCCGATCAGCGTCTACAAGGAGCCGAGCGGCCCCGGCGTGCGCGTCGACTCGGGCGTCGTCGCGGGCGACGTCATCGGCGGTCAGTTCGACTCGATGCTCGCCAAGCTGATCGTCACCGGCGAGAACCGCCAGCAGGCGCTGGAACGTTCGCGTCGCGCCCTCGCCGAGTTTCAAGTGGAGGGTCTGGCGACGGTCATCCCGTTCCACCGCCACATCGTCTCGAACCCCGCCTTCATCGGCGACGACGAGAAGTTCGACGTCTACACCAAGTGGATCGAGACCGACTGGGACAACACGATCGAGCCGTACGCCGGCGCCGAGCCCATCGAGGACGACGCCGAGCCGCGCCAGAAGGTCGTCGTCGAGGTCGGTGGACGTCGCGTCGAGGTCTCCCTGCCCGGCGACCTGAACCTGGGCGGCGGTGGCGCGACGAACGGCGCGATCCGCAAGAAGCCGAAGGCCCGCACCCGCACCAAGGGCGGCGCGAAGGCAGCCTCCGGCGACGCGGTGGCCGCACCGATGCAGGGCACCGTCGTCAAGGTCGCCGTCGCCGAAGGCGACACCGTCAGCGCGGGTGACCTGGTCGTCGTCCTGGAAGCGATGAAGATGGAGAACCCGGTCACCGCCCACAAGGACGGCACCGTCACCGGGCTCGCCACCGAGGCGGGCGCTCCGGTCACCCAGGGCACCGTCCTCCTCGAGATCAAGTAACCGGACTCGACTCAGCAGTTCATGGAGCCGGTCGAAGTCTTCGCGGGCGCGTGGTACCTCCGCGCGCTGCGAGACGACGACCGGCTCTCTGACGTCCCGGCCCTGGCGCTCTTCGACGTCGATGATCCCGCCGCATACATCCGGGCCGCGAACGACGGGTGGGCAGACGAGTCCCGCTTCGTCTGGGCGGTGTGCGTTCCGACGACCGGCGAAACCGTCGCGCTCATCGCAGTGCGGGCGACGGGTGCGACCACGGCCGATCTGGTCGGCGTCGCACGCGACGGTTACGACGACGCCCTCGCCGACGCCGTCGGCCCGGTGACGCGTTTCGCGTCCGGCGCGCTCGGTCTGACGACCGGCCCACTCATCCCTACTCCCCCGTAGCCCGTCGCTACTCGCGCGTAACGGCCCCACAACCCCGGACAAATGCCTGCTACCAGCAAGTAAGGGTTTCTTGTCACACCCCAAAAGGTGGCCCCGGGCACACTGAACTTGCGACAATCGTCCACGGCACCACACCGTTCGTCTCGTAGCGAGCGCCCGACGTGCCCGCAGCCCCACCCGAACTTCCCCCACAGCAAGGAGCTCTGCGTGTTCAAGCGCATCGCGATCGTGAACCGAGGCGAGGCCGGCATGCGCCTCATCAATGCCGTTCGAGACCTCAGTGCCGAGACCGGCGAAACGGTCGAGGTCGTCGCCCTGCACACCGATGTGGACCGCACCTCCACCTATGTCCGGGAAGCCGACATCGCCTACGACCTCGGTCCGGCAGCAGCACGCCCGTACCTCAACATGGAGATCCTCGAGCGCGCGCTCGTCGAATCCGGCGCCGACGCGGCGTGGGTCGGCTGGGGTTTCGTCGCCGAGGATCCGGCGTTCGCCGAACTCTGCGACCGCATCGGGATCACGTTCATCGGCCCGTCGGCCGACGCCATGCGCAAACTCGGCGACAAGATCGGCGCCAAGCTGATCGCCGAGGAAGTCGGAGTGCCGGTCGCGCCGTGGAGCCGCGGACCGGTCAGCGACGTCGAGGAGGCCAAGGAGGCCGCCGCCAACATCGGCTATCCACTCATGTTGAAGGCGACCGCGGGCGGCGGCGGACGCGGCATCCGCAAGGTGTCCGACGACAGCGAACTCGTCGACGCCTACCAGCGCACCCGTGAAGAGGCCGAACGTGCTTTCGGCAGCGGCATCGTCTTCCTGGAACGACTCGTCACCGGTGCGCGCCACGTCGAGGTCCAGGTGATCGCCGACGGCCAGGGCACAGCGTGGGCCCTCGGCGTCCGCGACTGTTCGGTGCAGCGACGCAATCAGAAGGTCATCGAAGAGTCGTCGTCGCCCGTCCTGTCCGCCGAGCAGGCCGACGAGGTCAAGGCGTCGGCCGAGCGGTTGGCGAACGCCGTCGGCTACCGCGGCGCCGCGACCGTCGAATTCCTGTACCACCCGGGCGAGAAGTTGTTCGCCTTCCTCGAGGTCAACACCCGTCTGCAGGTGGAGCACCCGATCACCGAGTTGACCAACAGCTTCGACCTGGTGCGCGCGCAACTGCATGTGGCGTCCGGCAACAAGTTGGACGGCGTCAAACCCGTCGAACGCGGGCACGCCGTCGAAGCCCGCCTTAACGCCGAAGACCCCGACCGCGACTTCGCGCCGTCACCCGGCCGCATCGCTCGCCTCAACCTGCCGACCGGCCCCGGCATCCGCGTCGACACCGGTGTTAGCGAAGGCGACACGATCCCCGCCGACTTCGACTCGATGATCGCGAAGATCATCGCCTACGGCAGCGACCGCGAGCAGGCACTCGGGCGGCTGCGCCGCGCCATGAGTCGCACCGGCGTCATCATCGAGGGTGGCGCCACGAACAAGAGTTTCGTGCTCGAATTGCTCAACCAGCCGGAGGTCATCGACGGTTCGGCCGACACCGGCTGGATCGACCGGGTTCGCGACGAGGGCCGCCTCGTCTCCCATCAGCATTCGACGGTCGCCCTCGCCGCTGCCGCCATCGACGCCTACGAGGAGGAGGAGGCCACCGAGCGGACTCGCCTGCTTGTGACCGCGTCGGGCGGGCGCCCGCAGGTGCTCCACGAAAGTGGACGTCCGCTCGACTTCAAACTGCGCGGCATCGGCTATCGGGTGCGCGTCGCCCGTGTCGGCGCGCACCGCTTCCGCGTCGTCGTCGAGGCAGGCGACGACGCGCGCACCACGGACGTCGACGTCGAGCGGTTCGATGCGCACGCCGGCCAGCTCACCGTGAACGGGGTCCGCTACCGTCTGCTCACCGACACGCACGGCCCGATCCACCTGGTGGACGTCGACGGCGTCACGCACCGCATCAGTCGCGACGAGGGCGGCGTCGTCCGTGCTCCCGCGCCCGCGCTAGTCATCGCGACCCCACTCGACGTCGGTGCCGAAGTCGAGGCAGGCGACCCCGTCCTGGTCCTCGAATCGATGAAGATGGAGACCGTCCTACGCGCGCCGTTCAAGGCTCGCCTCAAAGAGTGCGGCGTGACGGTCGGCGCCCAGGTCGAGACGGGTGCACCGCTGCTGCGCCTCGAACCGATCGAAGACGACTCCGAAGCCGAGGAGACCACGTCGGACGCGGCGGCGCTCGACCTGCCGGAGGACCCCGGCCCCGTCGGCACCGACGAACTGTTCGCCCGCGGCCTGGAGGATCTCCGCAGCCTGCTACTCGGCTTCGACGGCGACCCCGCCGACACCGGCCGCGTCCTCTCCGACTATCTCGCTGCGCGCGAAGCCGCCATCGCGGGCGGGTTCGCGCCGCACGAGGCGGAGACCGAGCTCGTGACCGTGTTCGGCGACATTGCCGCGCTCTCGGAGCAACGACCGTCCGACGAGGTCGGCAACGATGCGCGCGTGCACAGCGCCCGCGAACACTTCCACACCTATCTCCAGAGCCTGGACGTGGACGTCGCCGGCGTCCCCGAGCGGTTTCAGACGAAACTGTCGTACGCGTTGCAGCACTACGGCATCGACGATCTGGAACGCACCCCGGACTTGGAAGAGGCCGTGTTCCGGATCTTCCTCGCACTGGGTCGACCCGGTGACACCGTCCCGGTAGTGACCGCGATCCTGCGCCGCTGGCTGAGCGAGCCCGCACCCGATCATGAGGACAGCGAAGCGACCGGTCGTTCCCTCGAACGCCTCGTGGCCGCCACCCAGGGTCGGCTCCCCGCGGTCGCCAACCTGGCGCGCGGCGTGCTGCACGCCTGGTACGGCCAGCCGCGTCTGCGTCGCACCCGCGACGCCGTCTACAGCCGGGTCCGCGAGCACCTCGCAGTCCTCGACGCCACCCCGACGGTGGCCGACCGCGCCGAGCGCATCGCCGACATGGTTCGCAGCACCGAGCCGCTCGTGTCGATCCTCAGCGAACGACTCGAGCATGACGACCTCGACGACGCCGTGATGCTCGAAGTCCTGACGCGCCGCTACTACGGCAACAAGGGGGTCACGAAGATCGCGTCCCACCGCTCGGGCGGATGCACCTTCGTCGTCGCCGAGCGCGACGGCTCGACGCTGGTCTCGGTCGCTGCGAGCTTCGACGACCTGGCCGCTGCGCTGGAGGGGCTCGTCGAGCTGGCGGGCAAGACGCCGGCTCTCGACGCCGACATCTACCTGCGGTGGGAGGGGCAGCCGGCGTCGTTCGACGAGCGCGCTGCCGCCCTCGACGACGTCATCGGCGCCGGCGCCCTGCCCGAGTCGGTTCACCGGATCACCGCGACCGTCGCAGGCCGCGGCGACGACACGATGCACCATCACTTCACATTCCGCCAGTCGGCGACCGGTCTCACCGAGGATCGACTGATCCGTGGCCTGCACCCGCACATCGCGCGTCGCATGCAGATGGAACGGCTGCGCAAGTTCGAGCTGACGCGACTGTCGTCGTCGGACGACGAAGAGGTGTACCTGTTCCGCGCGGTCGCGACCACCAACCCGGCCGACGACCGGCTGATCGCGTTCACCCAGATCCGCGACCTGACCGCTGTGGCCGACGACGGTGAACTGCTGACCCTGCCGACCGCGGAGACCACGTTCGCGACATGTGTGGACGCGATCCGCGGCGCACAGACCCAACGCCCGTCGAACAAGCGGTTCAACACCAACCGCATCGTCATGTACATCTGGCCGTCCATCGACGTGTCCGACAACACGCTGCGCCGCATCGTCGAGCACACCGTGGACGCGACGTCGGTCGAGGGTGCAGGCCTGGAAGAGGTCCTGCTCATCGGACGTCAGCGCGACAAGAAGACTGGTGTGCTGTCGAAGGTCGCCGTGCGGATCACGTTCGATCCGACGGGGAAGCCGTCGGTCGAGGTCGGCGTGCCGGACGACGAGCCGGTGGAACCGCTCGACGAGTACCGCCAGAAGGTGTTGAAGGCCGCCAGCCGCGGCACCGTGTACCCGTACGAGCTGGTCGATCGGCTCGGCGACTTCACCGAATACGACCTCGTCGACGACCTCCTGGTCCCCGTCGATCGGCCGAAGGGCAGCAACACTGCGGCCGTCGTCGTCGGTGTCGTGAGCACGCCGACCGACAAACATCCAGAGGGCGTGCAGCGGGTGGTCATGCTCGGCGATCCGACGAAGGCCCTCGGAGCCTTGACCGAACCGGAGTGCCGCCGCTATTCGGCTGCGCTCGATCTCGCCGAGGAGCGCAAGCTACCCGTCGAGTGGTACGCGCTGTCGTCCGGCGCCGCGGTACGCATGGACTCGGGCACCGAGAACCTCGACTGGGTGGCCGCGACGCTCAAGCGCATCGTCGAGTTCACTCAGGACGGCGGCGAGATCAACATCGTCGTCAGCGGCATCAACGTCGGCGGGCAGGCGTACTGGAACGCCGAAGCGACGATGCTGATGCACACGAAGGGCATCCTGGTGATGACCCCGGACTCCTCGATGGTGTTGACCGGCAAGCAGGCCCTGGACTTCTCCGGCGGCGTGTCGGCCGAGGACAACTTCGGCATCGGCGGCTATGACCGGGTGATGGGACCGAACGGCGAAGCGCAGTACTGGGCGCCCGACTTGAACTCGGCGATCGACATCGTGATGAGCCACTACGACCACACCTATGTGGCTCCCGGCGAGGATTCCCCGCGTGCGGCCGCGTCGTCTGACCCGATCGACCGGGACATCTCCGACTTCCCGCATGAGTCCGAAGGCAGCGAGTTCGCGACAGTCGGCGAGATCTTCTCGGCGACTGCCAACCCGGATCGGAAGAAGCCGTTCGACATCCGCTCGGTGATGCGCGCCGTCGCCGACCAGGATCTGCCTGCTTTCGAGCGGTGGGCTGGCATGGGCGACGCCGACACCGTCGTCGTGCAGGACACGCACATGGGTGGCCGCGCCGTCACCCTGATCGGCATCGAGTCGACGCCGATCAACCGCCGCGGATTCCTGCCGACCGACGGCCCGGACACCTTCAGTGCGGGAACGCTGTTCCCGCAGTCGTCGAAGAAGGCCGCCCGCGCGATCAACGCCGCCAGCGGAAACCGCCCGGTGGTCGTCCTGGCGAACCTGTCCGGCTTCGACGGTTCCCCGGAGTCACTGCGCAAGCTGCAGCTGGAATACGGCGCCGAGATCGGCCGCGCGATCATCAACTTCGACGGTCCGATCGTCTTCTGCGTCATTTCCCGCTACCACGGCGGCGCGTTCGTCGTCTTCTCGAAGGCGCTGAACCCGAACATGACGGTTCTGGCGATCGACGGGTCGTTCGCGTCCGTCCTCGGCGGAGCCCCCGCCGCGGCGGTCGTGTTCGCCGGTGAGGTCGGCGTGCGGACTGCGAAGGACCCGCGGGTCCAAGAGCTCGTCGCGCAGGCGGCCGACGCGTCGGGCGCCGAGCGTGCGGAGTTGAGCGCCGAACTCGACGAGCTGCGCGCATCCGTGCGGGCCGAGAAGATCTCCGAGATGGCCGCCGAGTTCGACGGCGTCCACGACATCCACCGCGCGGTGCGTGTCGGCTCGGTCGATGCGGTGATCGCCGCAGCCGAACTCCGTCCCCGGATCATCGACGCCTTCGCGAAGTAGGTACCACCGCCGAATCGCGTTGCACAACGGTTGCCTGGCGACCGTTGTGCAACGCGATTCCGGCCCGACTACCGGGCGGCCCCGGCCAAGGCGGCGCCCCAGGACTGCATCGGCAGCCTGATCGACTCTCGTTCGAACTCTCCGAGTACCCGGCTGCGCAGATGGCGCTGCACACCCCACTGCGCACCAGGCTTCGTGGTCACCGTCATGCGCAGCATCGCGTGGGACGACGTGACCTCTTGGACGCCGAGCATCTCGGGTTCGCCGAGGACCTCCTCGACGATCTCGGCGTCGCGCGCAGCACGCAGCGCCGCACTCAGCGCGACGTCCTGCGCCCGCTCGAGGTCTGCGTCGACGGCGACAGGGACTTCCAGGCGGGCGACGGCGAAGTCCTGACTCATGTTGCCGACCCGCTGGATCTCGCCGTTGCGGATGTACCAGAGCGTGCCGTCCATGTCGCGCACAGTCGTGATGCGGAGGCCGACGGATTCGATCTCGCCGATGACCTCACCGAAGTCGGCGATGTCGCCGACCCCGTACTGGTCCTCCATCATCATGAACACACCGGACACGACATCGGCCACCAGGTGCTGAGCGCCGAAACCGATGGCGAGTCCGAGAATGCCGGCCGACGCGATGAACGGAGCGATGTTCACGTCCAGCTCGGACAGGATCGACAAGACCAGCCAGACGAGGATGACGACCGACACAGTCGATTTGAGGACCGAGCCGATCGTCTTGGCGCGCTGCGCGCGGCGTGCGTTCGCCTTCGGGCTGCTGCGCGCCCCGGTCCGCTCCCGTAAGCCGCGGACGAGGCGTTTGCCACCGTCGTCCCGCGACGCGCGCGGCTTCGTCACGCGGTCGATCACACGGAACAACAGCCATCGCACCACGAGCGCGGCGACGATGAAGCAGACGATCCTGATCGGCGTCTCGATCAGCCACGTTCGGTTGGTGTCCGTCCATTCGAATGCGAGCGATTGAGTAGTCATGGTGTCGACCGTACGTACGACACCGTCACGTGTGCAGGTCCCCGATGAGTCGCCGGACCTCGCGCACCGCGATGACCATGGCGAACGCTGCGAAGATGATCGACAACACTGCGGCGTCGACGGCGAGCGCGCACAGCACGCCGACCGCCGCCCCCGGAAGCGCCCCGAGATTCAGAATCGTCGCCAGCCTGCGGTCGACTGTGCCCTGCCGCATGTGCCCGTAAGTCCCGACGATCGCGTTCGGGAAGAACATCAGCAGCGACGTGCCTTCCGCCGTCGGTAGGTCGGAGCCGAAGAACAGCATCAGGACGGGAACGGCGAGGAGACCGCCGCCCAACCCCATACCGGCGGCCCACGCACCGATCACCGCACCGAACGCCAGCGACACCGGGATCGTGTACGCGAGATTCGCGATCATCTCGTCGGAGATGAGAGCCGACCCCGACGACAATCCCAGACCCGTCGCATCGAGGATGAGTTTGACCCCAGTAGCCACGAGGATCGCGACGAACAGCCAACGCAGCGGACGCTGCGGGACCGCGACGACCAGTCGAGCGCCGAACAGTCCGCCGACGGTCGCACCGAGCGCCATCCCCGCCCCTGCGCGCAGGTCGACCGATCCGCCGATTGCAGCGAACACCGCCGCACCGACGCCGGTGACCGCGATGTTCGCTGCTCCCGCCGTGCCGTGCAGCGCGTGCCGAGACAGCGTCGTCGTGCGTTCGAGCGCCGGTACGTAGAACACGCCACTGCCACCGCCGAGGAGTCCTCCGATCGCTCCGCCGGTGAATCCGATGCCCGCCTCGACGCCTGTCCATTCCGCATTCTTCACGGCGAAACAGTAGCACTTGTCTGAGGAGTAGTTCTCAGCTTGTCTGAGTAGTTGCCTCGCTCAACCTGCGGTGAGCCGACGGCGGTCCAGCAACGCGAGCTGCAAGGCGCTCAACAAACGCTCGGCCGGGTCGTCCAGATTGAGTCCGGACACCTGACGGGCTCGGTCGACGCGGTAGCGGAGTGTGTTCGGGTGGACGCCGATCCGGTTCGCCGCATCGCGGACGTTGCCGTGGGCGTCGAGGTAGGCGCGAACGCTCTCCTCCAGGTGCGCAGTGCGTTGGGTGTCGTACGCGACCATGGCGGTCACCCTGGGGTCGACGAGTTGGTCGCGGTCGACGAGCGCGTCGAGGATCTCGCCGAGCAGTACCGCGGTGCGCGCCTGGGCGAGCGTCGTCACCCGATCGGCTCCGCCCACGCGGGTCGCGGCGAACACGCGATCGACCTCGCGGCGAGCCCGGGCGACCTCGGCCAGCCCGTCGACCGGGAATACGACGGTCGCGTGCAGGCGGCCGCCGCCCAACACCGGGTCGCCGTCGAACCGGGCGACCAGCTGACCGACCCAGCGGGTGATCGGCGCGACGTCGGCGGCGGGCACCAGGATGTACGCGCGCTCGGCGATCAACGTGGTGAGCGCCGACGTCGCGTACGCGCTCGCGTGCAGCCGAACGGCTCCGCCGACGGCGGCGATCGCGTCGGTGGGCGTGAGCGACCCGCCCTCCGCGGCGATACCGATCACCGCCGCGCGCTCGGTCACCGGCCACCCGAGATATGCGCCGGCCGACGATGCGTCGACCCCGCCGTGCTCGCCGAAGAGTCGCTGCAGCAGTTGAGCTTCCGCCGACGGCGCCGCCATCGACCGGGTCAGGATCCGTGACGCGACCGACGCGGCGCCGGTCAGCACGTCGACCGAGTCCGCGACCAACGCGGTCGCGCCTTCCTGGACCCAGATCGAGCCGAGATGCCGACCGGTGGCGCTGTGCACGCCGATCACGAGCCGCCGCCGCATCGCGTGCTCGGCGTCAGCGGGCACGTCGACCACTTCTCCCCCGCGACGGATCGCGTCGAAGACACCCCACCTGCGCAGCAGTGCGAGGTAGCTCGGCGGGCCCTCCCGCCCGAGGATCGTCTGCACACGCAGATCGTCGGCCTCTCCGTTGGACGGCGAGTAGGCCAGGACCCGCGCACTCGTCGCGTCCTCGATCGACACCAGCCCGCCCGTCCCGCGCGCCACCAGGCCGACGAGCCCGATCAGATCGACGTCGGCGAGCACGTCCGGATCTCCGGGGTGCCCGGCGGCCTCGCGCCCACGGTGCAGGTCGGCCTGCACCAGGCTCAGGATCCGGTCCCACCGCGCTCGCGCGTGGACGCCGACGACGGCGACACCCGACTCGTCGACGATCGGCTGCGCCTCGGCCGGCCCCGTGAACGCCTTCGTGAGGATCGCGCGCGGCAGACGGCCCCGGTGCTCGCGCAGCAGCCACTCGCGCATCCGATCGCCGTCGACCCCCACGAGGACGATGAGATCGGTCGACGCATCGGCTCCCGCCGCCACATCGTCTGCGTCGAGCAGCGCGACATCGGCGACCACGACGCCATCGGCCCCGGTCACCGCCCAGTCGACGGCGGTGTCGAGGGCATCGATCACATCACCCAACGGGGCTCCCTGAAATTCCGGCATGCTCACATCCTGACAGCACCTTCAGAGATTCGAACAACGAATAGACGTCGTTGTTGTGAGAATGCACGAGGCGGGTCGGCGGCTCGCAGACTGTACTGGCAGACATGACCACTGCGCACGACTCCCACCACGACACGTCCGCGACGGACGCCGCCGAGCCGGCGACTCTCGCCGACCTCGCAGTCCGGGCCGACCATCTGGTCACCCGGTGGCTCACCGACGCCGCTTCTCGGGGCGACCGCCCGGATGCCTCCGCACGACGCCTGGCCGCGGTCCTGTCCGACCCGAAGGGCCTCGACTTCACCGTCGGCTTCGTCGACCGCGTCATCGGCACCGAGGACACCGCAGCCGCGGGAGCTGCGCTCGCCGAGATCGTCGCCGACGCACCTGATTCGCTCGGCGCACTCGACCTGCTGCAACTGCGCGCCGGCGCAGCCCTCTCCCAGCGGATCCCGAAGGTCGTGATCCCCATCGCCCGCGCACGTATGCGCGCGATGGTCGGCCACATGATCGTCGACGCCCGCGAGAAGCCGTTCGCGAAGGCGGTCACGACCTTGCGCGCAGGCGACCACCGCCTCAACGTCAATCCCCTCGGCGAAGCCGTTCTCGGCGACGCCGAAGCCGACAACCATCTCGCCGACGCGCGGGCGCTGTTGCGTCGCGACGACGTCGACTACGTGTCGATCAAAGTCTCGTCGATCGCGTCCCAGATCTCGATGTGGGCGTTCGACGAGACGGTCGACTACGTCGTCGAGCGGCTGGCGCCGATGTACACCGAGGCCGCAGCGGCACCTGCCGGCAGCAAGTTCATCAACCTCGACATGGAGGAGTACCGCGATCTGGAACTGACGATCGCCGTGTTCACCCGCCTCCTGTCGCGGCCTGAGCTGCATGACTACGAGGCGGGCATCGTCCTGCAGGCCTATCTGCCCGATGCGCTCGGCGCGATGCAGCGTCTGGCCGCGTTCGGCGCGGAACGGGTAGCAACGGGCGGTGCGGGCATCAAGGTCCGCTTGGTCAAGGGCGCGAACCTGGCGATGGAGACCGTCCACGCGGAGGTTGCGGGCTGGCCGACGGCGACATGCGAGTCGAAGGCTGCGACGGATGCCAACTACAAACTCGTCCTGCACTGGGTGTGCACGCGTGAGCGGACGGCAGGACTTCGGCTCGGCGTCGCCGGACACAACCTCTTCGACATCGCGTTCGCCCACCTGCTCGCCGATTCGCGGGGCGTAAGCGACCGCGTGGAGTTCGAGATGCTGCAGGGCATGGCCACCGAGCAGGCCGAGGTGGTGAGCCTCGACGTCGGACGTCTGCTGCTGTACGTGCCGACCGTCAAGCCCACCGAGTTCGACGTCGCGATCTCGTATCTGGTTCGCCGACTCGAGGAGAACGCCGCGTCGGAGAACTTCATGTCCGGCATCTTCGATCTCGCGCCGGACAGCGACGTCCACCGACGCGAGGCCGGCCGGTTCACCACTGCCGTCCACGGGTTGCAGCGCCTGCTCGACGAGCGCGGCGAGCAGCCGCCGCTGCCCAATCACCGCCAGGACCGCGCGGCCGAGGAGTCCGCAGCCGAACGCCCGTCGCTGCCGTTCTCCGGCACGCTCCCCTCGTTCACGAATGAGCCCGATACCGATCCGTCGCTGTACGCGAACCAGGCGTGGGCGCGAGCGGCGATCGCCCGCAGCGCGGCGCCGGGGTGGCTCGACGCGCAGAGTGTTCCGCCGACGCTGGCCGCATCCGACGTCGACGACCTCGTCGGACGGGCCCGCACTGCGGCGGTCGCCTGGTCTGCCCGGCCCGCCGCCGAGCGCGCGGCGATCCTGTATCGCGCCGCCGACCTGCTGTCGCGTCGTCGGGGCCACCTCGTGTCGATCGCCGCCGCGGAGGCAGGCAAGTCGGTCGCGCAATCAGATCCGGAGATCTCCGAGGCCATCGATTTCGCCCGCTACTACGCGCACCGGGCGCTCGAACTCGACCGGATCGACGGGGCAAGATTCACCCCCGACCGCGTGATCGTGGTGACGCCGCCGTGGAACTTCCCCCTCGCCATCCCCGCGGGTGGGACGTTCGCCGCTCTCGCGGTCGGTGCAGCGGTGATCCACAAACCGGCGGCACCCACCCCCCGGTGCTCGATGGCGGTGCTGGAAGCACTGTGGGACGCCGGAGTTCCGCGCGAGGCATGTCTCGGTGTGTTCCCGGACGAGGGCGACGCCGGCCGCGCTCTCATCAGTCACCCGGACGTCGACCGCGTCATCTTGACGGGCGCGTCGGACACGGCGGCACTGTTCGCGTCCTGGCGGACGGACCTGCGGATCAACGCGGAGACATCCGGCAAGAACGCCATGATCGTCACCCCGTCGGCGGATCGCGACTTGGCGATCGCCGATCTCGTGCACAGTGCGTTCGGTCATGCCGGGCAGAAGTGCTCGGCTGCGTCGCTCGGCATTCTCGTCGGCAGTACCTACTCGTCGACGCGGTTCCGCAGGCAATTGATCGACGCTGCCTCGTCGATGGTCGTCGGATGGCCGACCGACCTGGCCGCCACCGTCGGACCGTTGACCGAGCCGCCGAGCGAGAAGCTGCGCCGCGCCCTCACCACATTGGAGCCGGGCGAATCCTGGCTGTTGAAGCCGCGGATGCTCGACGACTCCGGCCGACTCTGGTCGCCCGGCATCAAGGACGGCGTGGCGCCGGGATCGTTCTTCCATCTCACCGAATGCTTCGGCCCGGTCCTCGGGTTGATGCGCGCAGACGACCTCACCGAGGCACTCGCGCTGCAGAACGCCACCGACTTCGGGCTCACCGCGGGACTCCACTCGCTCGACACTGCCGAGGTCCGAACCTGGCTCGCGGAGGTCAATGCGGGCAACGTCTACGTCAACCGCGGCATCACCGGGGCCATCGTGCGCCGCCAGTCGTTCGGCGGCTGGAAGCGCTCGTCGGTCGGGCTGGGTTCCAAGGCGGGCGGGCCGAACTATCTGATGCTGTTGGGGTCCTGGGCCGATGCCCCGGCAAGCGAGACGGATGCCTCGACGGACGCAGCGGTCTCGGCACCGCGTACACCGGCGGTCGCCTCGCTGGCCCGGTCGGTTGCGTCCTGCCTCACCGACGCCGAGAAGCAGTGGTTGGCGCACGCGCTCGCCGACGACGACCGCGCCTGGGCCGCAGAGTTCGGCGCCGGCCGTGACGAGTCCGGGCTGGCGGCGGAGGCGAACGTGTTCCGCTACCGACCCGCGGACCTCGTCCTGCGCGTGTCCGCCGACGCGGGTCCCGCGCCGACCGCCCGGCTACTCGCGGCCGCGGCGACGTCGGGCGCACGAGTACGGGTCAGCGTGTCACCGGACGTCGGGTCGGCGACCGCACAGGTCGTGGGTGTCGCGACATCGCAGGGCATACCGGCGGCGTCGGCCTCCGACACGGACTTCGCCGCTTCGATCAGGACTATCGGCGCGCCGCGGATCCGGCTCGTCGGTTCGGCGCCCGCCGCGGTCCTGGCTGCAGCCGCGGCACGGCCGGACGTCGCACTGCTCGACGACGCAGTCACCTCGTCGGGGCGGGTCGAGCTACGGTACTGGCTCAACGAACAGGCGGTGTCGATGACGTTGCACCGGTTCGGGAATCCGAACCGGCCGTTCCACCTGCTCGCAACCGAGCTGACGACGCCCCGATGACGCTCCCCGCCTGACGCTTCGTGCACGCGAACGAATATCGTCGAACCGATTCGTTCGGATCCACATTAGTGACGCGTGCGCGGGGCGGCAGAATTCCCGAGGTACGAGATGTGGATCACATACGCCCAGTCGTGTGGTCGGATGGCAGACAGGTGATCGCATCCACGTCTTCGACCAACACCAGAGGGAGCCCCGATGTCAGTAGCGTCCGACGGCAGAGCGTTTCAGATCTTCGCCGTCGTCCTGTACTTCGCGGCGATGCTCGGCATCGGGTACTACGCGTACCGCAAGACCAAGAACGACCTCGACGGGTACATGCTCGCCGATCGCGGGCTCAAACCGTGGATCGCCGCGCTGAGCGCGGGTGCCTCCGACATGTCCGGATGGCTACTGATGGGTCTGCCCGGCGCGATGTACCTGTCGGGGCTCTCCGAAGCGTGGATCATGATCGGTCTGCTGATCGGCGCGTGGACCAACTGGAAGATCACCGCGCCACGGCTGCGCGCGTACACCGAGGTGGCCGGTGACGCGATCACCATCCCGAGCTTCTTCGAGACGCGCCTGCGCGACTCGTCGCGCATCCTGCGCATCACCTGCGGCGTCATCATCCTCGTGTTCTTCACCTTCTACGTCTCCAGTGGAATGGTCGCGTCCGGCAAGTTCTTCGACAGCGCGTTCGGCATCGACTACACGGTCGGCATGTTGATCGTCGCCGGCGTGACGATGCTCTACACGCTGTTCGGCGGGTTCCTCGGCGCGTCGTTGACCGACGTCGCGCAGGGCGTACTGGTGGTCATCGCGCTCCTGGCGGTGCCGATCATCGGCGTCATCAACCTGGGCGGCGTCGGCGCGACGATCGACGGGGTCCGCGCGGTCGATCCCGACGATCTGAGCTTCTTCGCAGGCAGTTCGGCCATCGCAATCATCTCGTCGGCGGCATGGGGTCTCGGCTACTTCGGGCAACCGCACATCATCGTGCGCTTCATGGCGCTGCGCTCGCCCGCCGAGGCGGGCACCGCCCGGCGCATCGGCATCGCCTGGATGTTCGCCTGCGCGCTCGGCGCCGTCGGCACAGCCCTGGTCGGCATCGCCTACTTCGCCGAACACACCACGGAGGCTCCCGAGGACTCCGAGACCGTCTTCCTCGCGCTGTCCCAGATCCTGTTCCACCCGTTCATCGCGGGCCTCGTCCTGGCCGCTGTGCTCGCCGCGATCATGTCGACCATCTCGTCGCAGTTGATCGTCTGCTCGTCTGCGCTGATCGAAGACCTGTACAAGCTGGTCGCGGCGAAGACCGGTCGACGTGAACTCAGCGACACCACGTACGTCCGCCTCGGCCGTCTCGGCGTCCTCGCGATCGCTGTGATCGCCGCCGTTCTCGCGATCTCGCCGTCCAACAGCATCCTCGACCTCGTCGCGTTCGCGTGGGCGGGCTTCGGCGCGGCGTTCGGACCGGCCATCGTGCTCTCGCTGTACTGGCGCCGACTCACCTCGTGGGGCGCACTCGTGGGCATTGTGGTGGGCGCAGTGGTCGCCTACGCGTGGGGCCAGTCGTCGTTGAGCGACGACATGTACGAGATCGTGCCGGGCGTTGCCGCGAGCTTCCTCGCCGCCATCGTCGTCAGCCTGATCACGTACCGGCCGAACCCGGAGATCGACGCCGAGTTCGACGCCGCGAAGCGGTTGGCGAAGACCGGTGGTGTCGGCAAGCCCGGCGATGAGGCCACACCGGTCGACGCCAGGGTTTAACGCACACGATCTCGCGAATGTGGAAAGCGCCGACGCATCGATAGAATCAGCCTCGCAACAGGTTCGCCCGGCGATTCGTCGTTCCGGGCGTCGAAAGAGGGAATCCGGTGAGAATCCGGAGCTGACCCGCAGCGGTATGTCGGAACGACCGCCGTCACATGCACTGGATCCGTGAACCGGTTCTGGGAAGCGACGACCAGTAGGAGCGCACAGCGCACGCCGACAAGCCCGAAGACCTGCCTGTCGTACCGGGCGCGCCGCGCTCGGTGGCTGTCCGCCTCGTGGATCGGGCGATGGCTCCGGTCGGGTGCGAGCATGCTCGCACCCCGATGGAGCGCATCTCCTGTCGGGCGACGGTCGTCACCACTGTTTGCAGGAGAAGAAGCATCCATGTCCGTCGACACGACGACACAGACCACCGCACCGTTCATTGCGACTGTCCCGGGCACCGCCCGTATCGGCGCGAATCGAGAACTCAAACGAGCCGTCGAAGCCTATTGGGCCGGTCGTTCCGACCGCGCCGCTCTCGAAGCCGTCGCCGCCGATCTGCGGGCGACGAGCAGGCGCGCCCTGACCGACTCCGGCATCGACTCGGTTCCGGTCAACACGTTCTCGTACTACGACCAGGTACTCGACACCGCGGTGATGCTCGGTGCGCTGCCACCGCGCGTCGAGGCGATCAGCGATCCGCTCGACCGCTACTTCGCCGCCGCACGCGGCGGCGCCGGCCACAGCGGCCCAGATCACAGCGACACAGACAGCGTCGCACCGCTGGAGATGACCAAGTGGTTCGACACGAACTACCACTACATCGTGCCGGAGATCGGCCCGGACACGTCATTCGTTCTCGACGCGACCAAAGTTCTGGCCGAACTCGCAGAGGCGGCAGCCGACGGGGTGCACGGACGCCCGGTGGTCATCGGCCCGATCACATTCCTCGCGCTGTCGAAGGCCGTCGACGGAGCGGACGCGCCGCTGGCCCGTCTGGACGAGGTCGTCGCGCTGTACGCCGACCTTCTCGGCCGTCTCGCCGAGGCCGGCGCCCAGTGGGTACAGATCGACGAGCCCATCCTGGTGACCGACGCCGTCGAGAACCTCCCGGCACTCGCCGAGAGCGTCTACTCGACGCTGTCTGAGGTGGCGACGCGGCCGTCGATTCTGGTCCAGACGTATTTCGGCGACGCGCGCGAGTCGCTCGCGGCTCTGGCCCGCACCGGTGTGGAAGGCGTCGGCGTCGACGTCGTCGCGGGCGGAGTCGAGAGTGTGAAGTCTGCCGGACTCGGCGACAAGGTCGTCGTCGCCGGTGTCGTCGACGGACGCAATGTGTGGCGCACCGACCTGGACGCCGCCCTCGCGACGCTCGAGTCGCTGCGCGGATCGGTCGGCTCGCTGGCGGTCTCGACGTCGTGCTCCACCCTGCACGTGCCGTACACCCTGGCAGGCGAGGACGGTCTCGATGACGCACTCCGCGGCTGGCTGGCCTTCGCGAGTGAGAAGCATGACGAGGTCGTTGCACTGGCCCGCGCGTACGCGAACGGCCGCGCCGACCAGGACGAGGCGTTCGATGCGGCAGCCACCGCACTGGCGAGCCGCACGAACGACCCGAGACTGCACGTCGACTCGGTCCGCACCCGCCTGGCCGGGCTGTCGTCGGCCGACTGGACGCGTCCGGACTCTGCGGCGCGACGCGCCGTGCAGCACGCGGCGTTGAACCTGCCTGCCCTGGCGACCACGACCATCGGCTCGTACCCGCAGACCACCGACATCCGGAAGGCCCGGCAGGCACTGCGCACCGGAGCCATCGACGACGCCGAGTACACCCGGCGCATGCGGGCCGAGATCGCCGACGTCATCGCACTGCAGGAGACGATCGGGCTCGACGTCCTCGTGCACGGCGAGCCCGAGCGCAACGACATGGTCCAGTACTTCGCCGAGCAGCTCGACGGCTTCTTCGCGACCTCGAATGGCTGGGTCCAGTCGTACGGTTCGCGCTGTGTGCGTCCGCCGATCCTGTTCGGTGACGTCGTCCGCCCGACCCCGATGACGGTCGACTGGACCGCGTACGCCCAATCGTTGACGGCCAAGCCGGTTAAGGGCATGCTCACCGGTCCGGTGACGATCCTCGCGTGGTCGTTCGTGCGCGACGATCAGCCGCTCGCCGAGACCGCGAACCAGGTGGCGTTCGCGATCCGCGACGAGACCATCGACCTCGAGCAGTCGGGGGCGGCGATCATTCAGGTCGACGAGCCCGCGCTGCGTGAGTTGCTACCGCTGCGGGCGGCCGACCGCGCGGCGTATCTGGCGTGGGCGGTCACTGCCTTCCGTCTGTCGACGTCCGGGGTCGCCGACGCCACCCAGATCCACACGCATCTGTGCTATTCGGAGTTTGGCGAGGTGATCGGGGCGATCGCCGACCTCGACGCCGACGTGACGTCGATCGAGGCAGCACGCTCGCACATGGAGGTCCTCGCCGACCTCAACGGGATCGGATTCGCCAACCAGGTGGGGCCGGGCGTCTACGACATCCACTCACCGCGCGTTCCTGCCGCCGACGAGGTCACCGCGTCGCTGCGTGAGGCGCTCTCCGCCGTTCCGGCGGACCGCCTGTGGGTCAACCCCGACTGCGGTCTCAAAACCCGGACCACCGATGAGGTCGCCGAGGCGCTGACCAACATGGTCGCCGCCGCGCACGCCGTGCGCTGACGGCCAGTGACCTCAGATTCCCCGCTCAGCACCGACACCGGCCGCACAAGCGGTCGGCGCCCCTGAGCGGGGAATCTGACGTCACGCAGGCATCCGGCGCTGCTGCGGACCGTTGTAGGCCGACAGCGGACGGATCAGCGCGTTGGACGCAGACTGCTCCATGATGTGGGCGGTCCACCCGGTGATCCGGCTCATCACGAAGATCGGGGTGAAGGCGCCGATGTCGAAGCCCATCAGGTGGTAGGCGGGGCCGGTCGGGAAGTCTAGGTTCGGCAGAATGCCCGTGCGTGAGGTCATCTCCGCTTCGAGTTCGCGGTAGATCCGCAGCCATTTGCTCTGTCCGAGATGCTCGGACACCTCGACGAGAGCGTCGTACATGGTAGGAACGCGGGAGTCGCCGTTCTTGTAGACACGGTGGCCGAAACCCATCACCTTCTCCTTGGCGTCGAGCTTGGCGGCGAGCCACGGCCGCGCGCGTTCCGGACTGTCGATCTCGATCATGTCGTACATGACCGCCTCGTTCGCGCCGCCGTGCAGCGAGCCCTTCAGAGCGCCGATCGCCGCGGTGACGGCGCTATACATGTCCGACCCGGTCGAGGTCACGACCCGCGCGGAGAACGTCGACGCGTTGAAGCTGTGCTCCGCGTACAGGATCATCGACTTCTCGAAGGCCCGCACGATCGCCGGATCCGGGATCTCGCCGAAACACATCGTCAGAAAGTTCTCGGCATATCCGAGTGCGTGGTGTGGTTCGATCGGGTCGAGGCCGCGGCGCCGTCGCATGTCCGCCGCCACGATCGTCGGGAGGATCGCGAACATCCGCTGTGCCTTGGCCATGAGCGTCGCCGAATCGGTGGAGTCCTCGTCGGGATCCTCGGTGCCCAGGTAGCTGATCATGGTGCGGACCACGTCCATCGGGTGGCAGGTGTCCGGTGTCCGCGCCAACACAGCCTGCGCGGACCGGTCCAGCCGACGGCTGGCCCGTTCACGCTGGGTGAACTGCGCCAACTGCGCATCGGTCGGCAGTTCGCCATACCACAGCAGGTACGCGACCTGCTCGAACGAGCAGTTCCCCGCCAACTCCTGCACGGCGTAGCCGCGGTAGGTCAGCGAGTTGGTTTCGGGCACCACTTTAGAGACGGCCGTCGTATCGACGACGACCCCGGCGAGCCCCTTGTAGATGGTGGGGGTTGATTCAGTACGCGGGGTTGATTCAGTACGCGGGGTTGATTCGGTATTCAGAGTTGATTCAGTACTCATGGGGGTCACTTCCCTGATCTGCGGTCGGAGCGCGGTCTGGTGTAGGTGAAGAGGTTCTGATCGAAGGCGTTGTAGTCGGAGTAGCGGAGGAACTCGTAGAGCCGCGCTCGGTGCTGCATGACGTCGAGCTGCCCCGCCTGTGTGCCGGTCTCCGCGATGGCGGCCAGTCCGGATTCGACGGCGCCCATCGCGAGCCGGAGTGTGGTGACCGGGTAGATCACGACATTGAATCCGAGGTCGCGCAACTGATCTGTGGTGAGCAGCTCCGATTTTCCGAACTCGGTCATGTTGGCCAGGAGCGGGGCGTCGACCGCCCTGCGGAAGGTCTCGAACTCCCATTCATCGGCGAGCGCCTCGGTGAAGATGAGGTCGGCGCCCGCGTCGACGTAGGCCTTCGCCCGGTCGATGGCGGCGTCAAGCCCCTCCACACCGCGGGCGTCGGTGCGCGCGCAGATGATGAAGTTCGGGTCGCGCCGGGCGCCGACGGCCGCCGCGATGCGCCGGAGCATGTCCTCGGTCGGGACGACTTCCTTGCCGTCGAGGTGACCGCACCGTTTCGGATTCACCTGGTCTTCCAGGTGGCAGCCGGCCAGCCCCGCGTCCTCAAGCGTGGTGATGGTGCGGGCGGCGCTCATCGGCTCACCGAACCCGGTGTCCGCGTCGATGAGCGTCGGGAGATCGGTCGCCCGGGCGATCGATCCGCCGCGCGCAGCGACCTCGGTGAGGGTCGTCAAGCCGATGTCGGGCAGCCCGAGATCAGCGGCCAGCGCCGCGCCGGAGACATACACGCCCTCGAAGCCGGCGTCGGCGACGATCTTCGCGACGAGCGGGCTGAATGCGCCGGGCCACCGCTGCAGATCGCCGGAGTCGAGAGCGGCGCGCAGATTCGCGCGCTTGACGGCGTCGCTTACGCCGGAGCTGAAGAGCCCGGTGGTCTGTCCCGCCATCAGAGGAGTCCCGCACCGGTGGCGGGCGCGGAGGCGAGCACGTCGTCGAGCACACGGACGTTCAGTCCACCGAGGGCATCGGCGGCGAGGGACTGTAGTCCGGTGGCGGCGGCGGTGAACCGTGCCTGCTCGGCGGGCTCGACCACGCCGTCGGCCATGCGGGCGAACTTGTCGAGGTACTGCGTACGGGCGAACGGGCGGGCGCCGAGCGGGTGCGCGTCGGCGACGGCGAGCTCGTCTTCGATGACCTCGCCGCTTTTGAGGGTGACGACGGCGCGTGCGCCGAACGCCTTCTCGTTCGGGTCGGTCGAGTGATAGCGGCGCGTCCACTCGGGGTCTTCGACAGTCGAGATCTTCTTCCACAGTTCGACGGTGTCGGCGTGCGCCGCTCGCTCCGGTGCGTAGGAGCGCTCGTGATCCCACTCGCCGTCCTGGAGCGCGACGGCGAAGATGTACATGACCGAGTGGTCGAGCGTCTCGCGGCTGGCGGTCGGATCGAACTTCTGCGGGTCGTTCGAACCGGTGCCGATCACATAGTGCGTGTGATGGCTGGTGTGCAGGACGATGGACGCGATCTGATCGAGATCGCCGATCCGGCCCCGCATGCGCCGCGCCAGGTCGATCGGGGCCTGGCTCTGGTATTCGGCCGAGTGCTCCTTGGTGTAGCTGTCACAGATCGCGCGCTTGGCTTCACCGGGGCCGGGGAGCGGCACCGTGTAGCGCGCGTCGGGCCCGCCGAGCAGCCAGGCGATCACCCCGTCTTCGCCTTCCCAGATCGGAGCGGGGGCGCCCTCGCCGCGCATCGCACGGTCGACGGCTTCGACGGCGATCTTGCCCGCGTGCGCCGGCGCGTAGGCCTTCCAGCTGGAGATGAGACCCTTGCGCGACTGGCGGGTGGCGGTCGTCAGGTGAAGCGCCTGGCCGACGGCCTGGTAGACGGTGTCGACGTCGAGGCCGAGCATGGTGCCGATGCCCGCGGCGACCGACGGCCCGAGGTGTGCGACGTGGTCGATCTTGTGCTCATGCAGGCACATCCCCCGAACGAGGTCGATCTGGATCTCATACGCGGTGGCCAGTCCGCGGATCAGATCGCCTCCACTGGCTCCCGTGCGCTGCGCGACGGCGACGAGCGGCGGGATGTTGTCGCCGGGATGTGAGTATTCGGCCGCGAGGAACGTGTCGTGGAAGTCGAGTTCGCGGACGGCGACCCCGTTGGCCCACGCCGCCCATTCTGGTGCGTACTCACCGTCGACGCCGAACACGGTTGAGCCGCCGGTCAGCGGGCGGCACTGCGCTTGACGTCGCGCGCTCGTGACCGGTCGACGGGCCACGGACGCCGCACTCACCGCGGCGTTGTCGATGATCCGGTTGACGATCATCTCGGCAGTCTCGGGAGGCACCTCCACCGGGTCGACCGCGACCTGGGCGATCTTGTACGCCAGGTGCTCCTCGATCGGGAAATCCTCTGCACTGCGACGTGTACGTACTTCGTGATTGATCATATTTGCACCGTACGCACGACGAGGTATCGATAGAAAGACCTGGCAGATGCGTATTTCTGCGGATTCTTTGATGGATTTATGCGTATGTTGCGTACACGCGGTGACGTAGAGTCACTCTCATGGCGAAGACCTTCGTCGGCGCGCGACTGCGCCGATTGCGCGCCGATCTCGGCATCTCGCAGGCAGCTCTCGCGCGACGCGTCGACCTGTCGACGACCTATGTGAACCAGTTGGAAAACGACCAGCGTCCGATCACTGTGCCGGTGCTGTTGAACCTCACGTCAACGTTCGACCTGCCGGCAGACTTCTTCGCCGACTCAGGTGATGCCCGACTGTCGGCGGACGTCGCCGATGCGCTTCTCGCGCACGGCGACCCGGCCGATCGCGCCGAGATCGCCGAGTTGGTCTCGCGGATGCCGTCCGTAGGTCGGACACTGGTCACGCTGCATCGCAGACTCAGCGCGGCGACCACCGCGCTCGAAGACCGTCGATCCGCCGACACCGTGGCCCCCGACGCCCCAGTGACGCCGTTCGAGCAGGTCCGCGACTACTTCTACGATCGCCGCAATCACATCGCTGAGCTGGACGTCGCCGCAGAGGACCTGTTCACCGACGCCCGCTTCACCGTCGGCGGCCTCGACCTGCAGTTGGCCGATCATCTCGACGACGTCTTCGGCGTCCGTGTGGTGATCGGTTCGTCGACGGACCCGTCGACGGCGAAACGCCGTTTCGATCCGGAGTCGTCGACCGTCACTCTGGCGCGACATCTGACGGCCGGGCAACGCGCCTTCGCGTTGGCCACCCAGGTGGCTCTGCTGTCCCACCGCGAGCAGATCGATGCGTTGATCGCGGCGTCGTCGGTGGCCGAGGGTTCCCGAGCCGTCCTCCGAGTCGGGTTGGCGAGCTACTTCGCGGGCGCGCTCGTGCTCCCCTATGGTCGCTTCGCCTCGGCCGCACGGGAACTCCGTTATGACATCGGACTCCTCGCCCGACGGTTCGAGGTCGGGTTCGAGACGGTCTGCCACCGGCTGTCGACGCTGCAGCGGCCAGGCGACCGCGGGATTCCGTTCATCTTCGTCCGCGTCGATCGAGCCGGGAACATCTCGAAACGGCAATCGGCGACGGCGTTTCACTTCTCTCGTGTCGGTGGCAACTGTCCGCTCTGGGTGGTCCACGACGCATTCTCGACACCGGGCCGCATCCGCACGCAGGTCTCGGAGATGCCCGACGGCCGCAAGTACTTCTGGCTGGCGCGGACCACCGACACGTCCGCGCCGGGCCACCTGTCGACGGCTGCCGAGTTCGCGATTGGCCTCGGCTGCGACCTCGCGCACGCCGACGAACTCGTGTACACGACCGGCATCGACTTCACCGATCCCCGCACCGTCGTCCCCATCGGCGGCGGCTGCAAGGTGTGCGACCGCCCGGCCTGCCCGCAACGCGCCTTCCCGATGCTCGGCCACGGAATCCACGTCGACGAACTCGTCAGCGACTCAGTCCCGTACCGTCCTGCCTGAGGGAGCTAGCGCGGCCGCACTCACACGATCCAGTCGAGCAATTCCAGTGCGACAGCGACGTGGACGGGGTTCTCGCGAACGGGGACCGGTAGCAGAGCATCCGCACGCGCGAGCCGACGGAGGACGGTGTTGCGGTGCGTGTACAGCACCGCGGCCGTCTCACTAACTCGGCACCCCGCGGCGAACCACGCGCGGACGCACTCCAGGACCTGGACGTCGGCGCCTTTCAACTCGCCGAGTGTGGACGTCACGAACTCGTCGGCAGCTGCCCGGTCCTCCCCCAGCAGCGCGACCAGTCGCACCTGCTCGTACCGGGCCACCCGTCTCGAGGACCGCGGACGCCCCAGCAGCCGTCGCACAGTGAGTGCCTGGAAATGACTGGTGCGGAACCCGTCCCGCGCCTCCCCCGCCGATCCGATCGCGACGCGGACCCCGGGATGAGCCGACACAGCGTCGTCGGCAGCCACCGTCGCCGTCGGCAGCCACACCCACAGTTCCGACGCTCCGGAGATGACGACGAGCCGCCGCGTCACACCGCTCGCCTCCATGATCGACTCGCATGTCGCCTCGAGGTCCTCCGGCGGCGTCCCCGGGTCGCCGACCAGCACCAGCGCGGTGTGCGGGCCGTCCAGTCGGTACCGCAGCTGGCTCTCCGCTCGTTCGGCGGTAATCGGCGCGCCTTCGAGCACCAGCGCGACGGCTGCTCGCCGCTGGGCGTGCGTGTCAGCGGCGAGTTCGGCACGAGCCGTCTCGATCAGTTCCGCGAGTTCGCGGACCGTGTCGTCGATGAATCTGGCGATCGACGTCGACGTGACCTCGAGCAGTTCGCGCAGGAGTTCGGGATCGTCGGTGAGGCCGAAGCAGATTTGCATCCACAACCGCCACGCGACATTCTGAGCGGTCCGAAACGAATCGAGTGCCCGCGAGTCGAACCCTCGACGTGCGAGATCGCGGATGTAGGCTCGCGCCTCCTCAGTGATCGCGACGGGGACGCGAGCCCCCGGCTCGACCATGTTGACCGCCGCCCAATGCGAGAGATTCCCGGCGTTGATCCGCAAAGCGACTTCCAGAAGCGGCGAATCGCCAGCGACGCCCTCCATGCCCGCCCCGCTGGTCGCGGCCGAGTTGAGCTCGGCGATCCACTCCGGCGGCGCATCGAGAACGGCCCGCACTCCCGTCCGGATCAGTTCGGCGACGGCAGGGGTCACTGGAGTATCCACAGGAAACAAGTCCATGTGGTGCATTATGCACTGCACCCCGCGCACAACTGATGCGATTCACCCTTGCACAGGGGCCACTGTAACAACGATCATTGATACACACTGATCGTCGACGGACCACTGCATCGGCACGGGACCGCCGGAGAATCTCGACAAGAACGGACAGGCCATGACCACTGACGCCATCCTCACTGACGGCCCGCTCGACGTGCTCGTCCTGGGAGCAGGAATCTCCGGGATCGGCGCGGGACACTACCTGCGCACCGAGCACCCGTCGAAGAGCTTCGCGATCATCGAGTCCCGCGACGTCGCGGGCGGCACCTGGAACCTGTTCAAGTACCCGGGCATCCGTTCGGACTCGGACCTGAACACCTTCGGCTACGAGTTCAAACCGTGGCGCGACCCACAGGCGATCGCCGACGCTCCACGCATCCTCGACTACCTGCACGAGGCGATCACCGAGGACCGCCTCGAAGAAGTCATCGTGTACAACCGTCGCGCCACCTCCGTCGACTGGTCCGAGGCCGAGCAGGTGTGGAACGTGACCGTCCACCGCAACGACACCGATGACGACTTCGTGATCCAGGCCCGCTGGCTGTTCTCGGGCACCGGCTACTACAACTACGCCGAAGGGTTCACCCCCGAGTTCCCGGGCATCGAGAAGTTCGCCGGCCAGGTGGTCCACCCGCAGCACTGGCCCGAGGACCTGGACTACGCGGGTAAGAAGGTGGTCGTCATCGGTTCCGGCGCGACGGCCGTCACCCTGGTCCCGTCGATGGCAGGCGAGACCGAACACATCACGATGCTGCAGCGCACTCCCACCTACGTGATCCCGCTCCCCCGCGAGGACGCGATCTCGAACTTCATGAAGAAGGTCCTCGGCGCCGATCGTGGCTATGCGCTGAGCCGCCAGAAGAACATTCTTCAGCAGAAGATCGTCTTCAACCTCTGCCAGCGGTACCCGAAGCCCGCTCGCAAGATCATCCGGGCGACCAACACGGCGCTGCTGCCGAAGGACTTCGACGTCGACACCCACTTCAACCCGCCGTACAACCCGTGGGACCAGCGGCTCTGCGTCGTGCCCGACGGCGACCTGTTCAAGGCCATCAGCAAGGGCACCGCGTCGATCGAAACCGGCCGCATCAAGACGTTCACCGAGAACGGCATCCTCCTGGAGGACGGCACCGAACTCGACGCCGACATCGTCGTCACCGCGACCGGCCTCAACCTGCAGTTGTTCGGCGGCATGGAGATCAAGGTCGACGGCGAGACGGTCGACCTCTCGGACACCGTCGCCTATCGCGGCATGATGCTGTCGGGCGTACCGAACTTCGCCATGGCGATCGGCTACACGAATTCATCGTGGACGTTGAAGATCGGGCTGCTCTGCGAATACTTCTGCCGCATGCTGACCTACATGGACGCGAGCGAGTACACCTCGGTCCGTGCCGTCGCCGACAAGAACATGGATACGCGCCCACTCCTCGACTTCGGCGCGGGCTACGTCCAGCGGGCGCTGAACTGGCTGCCCAAGCAGGGCACCGAAGCCCCGTGGACGATGACCATGGCCGTCTCGGCCGACGTCAAGCAGCTCCGCAAGGGCGACATCGTCGACGACTACCTCGATTACCGTCGCGTGAGCGTGCCCGCCGAGACTGCGGCCGTCTGACACTCACCTCACGAGCAGGCACTCACCTCACAAGCAGGCACTCAGATCACGAGCAGGGCCGGGGCGGTCGTCGCCCCGGCCCTGCTTAGTGTTTCCCCAGTCGACTGTTGTCAGTCAGCGAGGAGCCCCTTCGCGACATGCGTCACCTGGATCTCGTTCGATCCTGCGTAGATCATCAACGACTTCGCGTCGCGGGCCAGCCGCTCGACCTTGTATTCGGCCATGTAGCCGTTACCGCCGAACAGTTGCACGGCCTCCATGGCGACCTCGGTGGCCGCCCGGGACGAGTACAGCTTCATCGCCGACGCCTGCGCGAGAGTCGGCGGCTTGCCTGCCTTCGACGCCTCCATCGCGACGAACAGCATGTTCTGCACGTTGAGTCGCGCCACCTCCATCTCGGCGAGCTTGAGCTGGATGAGCTGGAATTTCGCGATCTCCTGTCCCCACAGCGTGCGCTTGCGCGCATAGTCGATCGACAGTCGTTGCGCCTCGTTGATGATGCCGAGCGAGAGTGCTGCGATGCCGATCCGCTCGGCGGTGAAGCCCGACTTCGCGCTGTCGCCGCCACGCTTGTCGGCTCCGGTGTCCTCGGTCTCGCCGAGGAGGCGGTCCGGCGTCAACCGGATCTCGTCGAAGAACAACTCGCCGGTCGGCGAACTCATCATGCCCATCTTCTTGAAGGGCTTGCCGCGCGTCAGGCCCGGCATGTCGCCGTCGAGGACGAACGTCAACACCTTCCGCTCACGCATCGGAGTTCCGTCGCCCTCGTCGAGTTTGGCGAACACGACGATCGTGTCTGCGTACGGCCCGTTGGTGATGAACGTCTTGTTACCGCGGAGGATGTAGTCGTCGCCGTCGCGCCGGACGGTGGTCTTCATGCCGCCGAGCGCGTCCGAGCCGCTGTCGGGCTCGGTGATCGCCCAGGCACCGACCTTGCGCATCGTGACCAGGTCGGGCAGCCACCGCCGCTTCTGTGCGAGTGTGCCGCGGCTGCGGATCGTCGACGCCGTCAGCCCCATCGAGACGCCCATCGAGCCGATCGTGCCCAAGCTGACGCCCGCCATCTCCATGTTGAGGATGAGGAACATCGAACTTCCCAGGCTCGACGACCCTCCGCTCGGCGCTCGCTTCTCGCCGGCCTCCTCCGCCGCGAGTTCCTTCTCCAGGCTCTCGGCGTTCATCGCGTCCATGCCGAACGTCGCCAGCATCTTGCGAATGATGTCGTACGGAGGGAGTTCGCCGCTCTCAAGCTCCTCGATGTGCGGGCTGACCTCCTTCGCGATGAACCCGCGGATGGCGTCCCGCACCATCACGTCTTCGTCGGACCACTCGAACATGCGACCTCCAAGCAATTGAAACGTGTTCTACCTTGCTCACGACAGTAGCGTCCACGACACGAGCACGCCTAACGTGCCCCGACCGGCTTCGGGGCATCGTCACCACAGGGCCAGATCGTCCTGCCGAACGCCGCGGTCGAGGCGCCGATGCCAGTCGCGGTTGAGCCAGAGTTCCACGATTTCAGGCTTAGTGCCTGCCTGGCCGGCCCAGCGGTGGATGAGGTTGGAGTACCGGGCGTACGTCCGCACCGAGAACTGGGAGGCCCCGCCGTCCTCCATCCAGCCGTACCGGATCATGCTCGACGCGCTGAACTTGTCGAGCAGCTGGGGCCGGTCAGGTTTCGCCCCGTGGACGGCCCAGCAGTACAGCGACATCAGCGAGTGTCCGACACCCGGCGCGACCGGCCACCCCGACCAGGTGCGGAACGCGCCAGTCTGGACCAGCGCGGGCTCGGCCTCGCACGCGTCGAGCGCTCGCGCGATGAGATCGAACGGGCGGTAACCGTCGTGCGGATCGCGCACATCCAGGAAGCGCCGGTAGCCGCCCCGGTCCCGGTGCGAGCGGAGCCATGCGGCGCACAGGTACAACCTGTTCAACGCGGGCTCGGAACCGAGGTCGAGCGTGGTGCTCGCCGCGTCGAGGTCGCCTCGGCGGATGTGTCCGACCCCCGACTCGATCTGGCTACCATCGGCGTTCACCGCGTAGACGCGCGCCGGGATGCGCAGCGCCTCCAACTGCCGATTCCACTTGTCCAGGTCGACCTCGGCGTAATCGTCCAAGACCGTTTCCGCGTACGGCTGGCGGTGACACCAGTGAACACAGTCTTTCGGCACCACCAGCTTCTCGTCACCCCGCTTCATACCTGCAGGATGGCACGCGGCTATGACAATTCCTGCTGGGACAATTCCTGCTGGGACAATTTCTGCTGGGACAATTCCTGCTGGGATGATTCCGAAGACTACGACAGATTCACCGACAGCACGGACGACGGACGGACGTCGACGGCGAAGTACGTCGCAGCGCTCGCGCAGGCCACTGCTTGCGCGACGGGCGATGCGACGATCAGCGCGTCGCCGTCACGGACGACGGACCGGATTCGTGCGACGAAGTCGCGGACCGTCTCGCCTCCGTGCGGTGCCGTGTCCGGGTCAGTGAACCACTGCCACAGTTCGACTGCGTCCGCCTCTGCTTCGACTTCCTCAGGTGCGAGGCCGCGCCACCGCCCGACGTCGAGGGTCGTGAGGGCCGGATCGACTTCGGCGCGCACACCGAGGATCTCGGCGGTCTGGACCGCAGAGGTCTCCGGCCCGACGCGGTAGGTCGGTGCCGCGGGCACCGCGAGGCGGGCGACGTCGCGCTGCCCGCGTACGTCGAGGTCGTCGTGTTCGCCGCCGAACCGGACCGTACGGTTGGGCGCGGTCCGGCCCGCGACCACAACGGTGACGCTCAGGCCGACACTCTCTCGGCCGCCGCGACCGTCGACCGGGTGCGACGCATCATCAGACCGAGGAGTCCGATGAACACGGTGGTCAGCACCACCCACAACAGCACCTGGTTGGCGATCGCGTAGACGCGGAAGTCGGCGACCACTTGGCCGGGAAAGCCTGGTGCGACGATCCGATCGCCGTCCATGACCGGGCCCGGGACCTCTGAGAACTCCGGTAGCAGCGACGCGGTGATGCTCACGCCGACCAGGTACACGACAGCGCCGACGATGCTCGACCACCAGGCGCCGATCCGAGACGACAACGAGGTGGCGACCAGGACGCCGACGATCGCCAGGACGATCGACACGATCGTGATTGTCAGATACGAACTCGATCGCGAACCGATCGTGTCCTCTTCACCGACGGCGGGCGGATTCGGCGGGTACACGAAGAACGGGACGGCGATGACCGCGACGAATGCGACCCCCGCCAGCGCGGCGGCCAGCGCACGGGGGTCGGTCGACGGTCGACGCCGTCCGACGTACGCCCACGCCACCGTGAATGCGACCGCGAACAGCGCACCGATCGCGAGGGCGAAGACGACAGTGCCGATGCCCGCACCGATGTTCTCCTGCACGGATCGCGTGAACAATTCGTGCTCGTGCTCGTGTTCGCCGCTCAGCATCGCTTCGGCGTCGGACCGGACGCCTTCGTAGTCGATGGCCTTCGCGACCTGCGGTTCGATGAAAATGCGTGCGTAGGCATATGCGATGAGCCCGGCGACCAGACCGGAGAGCAGGCCTGCGCCGATGAATTTGCGTTCCATGTTCTGTTCTCTTCCTCAGTCCTGAGTCTCTTCCTCGTTCTAGTGGCAGGGGAAGCCGAGGAAGTGCCGCGAGTCATGGATGAACTCGTGGACGTGGGTGTCGTCTCCGAAGATCGAGACGGCGCCCTGGTCGTAGCCGAGGAAGTAGTAGGCCAACGCCGCGACCAGCACGGTCGCAGTCAGCACCAGTGCGGTGCTGACGACGGAGACATCGGGGAGAGCGAGGGCGCGGGTCGCGTCCTGGGGTGAGACGGCGGAAAGCGTCATGGATCAGATCGTCCTGTCCTCCGGATCGGGCGTCCGGGTCGTAGTGGCGGTACACCCGGCCGGTGATCTGGCTCGTCCCGCCCGCAGGCGAGAACTCACAGTGGCGCGACCGCTTCGGATTCTCACCGAATTCCCCGCACCGGGATGAAAAGGACCATACTCCTGGGCGCACCCCACAGCCTCAGGTACGTTCGCGCAACCTCACCGACGCTGCCGCCCCCTTGATCCGTCCTAGCAGCCTGGGCGCAGGCTGCTGAGACGAGACGAGCAGGCGGGAACGTAGGTGAGGCTGCGGCAGACGCGGATTGTCGGTGCCATGCGATTGAATGGTCATGTGGCCACCCGCGACTCCGCACTGGACCGGATGCAGCCAGCCACCCGACGCTGGTTCACCGGGGCTTTCGCACGCCCGACGCCGGTGCAGTCCGGCGCGTGGGACGCGATCGCGAACGGCGACGACACACTGGTCGTCGCACCCACCGGATCAGGTAAGACGCTCGCGGCATTCCTGTGGGCGATCGACACGCTGACCCGCGACCCTGACACCGAGCGCTCGGGGGTCAGCGTCCTGTACATCTCGCCGTTGAAGGCGCTCGGCGTCGACGTCGAACGCAACCTGGCGGCGCCGCTGACCGGCATCGCGCACGCCGCCGCCGAGCTCGGGGCGCCGCCGCCGTCGGTGACGGTCGGCGTGCGGTCGGGCGACACCCCGGCGGCGGACCGTCGGGCCCTGCAACGCACGCCCCCGGACATCCTGATCACGACGCCCGAATCGTTGTATCTGATGCTGACGTCATCGGCACGGGAGACATTGACGAGCGTCCACACGGTCATCGTCGACGAGGTGCACGCCGTGGCCGCCACCAAACGCGGTACGCACCTGGCGCTGTCGCTCGAACGACTCAACGACCTGCTCCCCCGCCGCGCGCAACGCATCGGACTCTCAGCCACGGTCCGCCCCGAGGAGCGGATCGCAGGCTTCCTGTCCGGGGCGACGCCGTGCACCATTGTGAAACCACGTGCCGCCAAGACGTTCGACCTCCGCGTCGAGGTGCCCGTCGACGACATGGCGAACCTGCCGGCACCAGTCCCCACTGCCGGGGCCGACCTCGACGACGCGTTCTCCCCGACCGCCGGATCGTTATGGCCGTTCATCGAGGAGTCGATCGTCGACGAGATCGGCCGGAACCGGTCGACGATCGTGTTCGTGAACTCGCGGCGCCTCGCCGAACGGTTGACGGCGCGGCTCAACGAGATCGCCGCCGCCCGCGCGGGCGCACCCCACGACCCTGCGAAGGCGAATCCGTCTGTGCCCGGCGGGATGCCGTCGTACCAGTCGGGATCCGGGAATACCTCGGGCGCCGGGAGCGCAGCGAGCGGGCCCATCTATTCGGGCGCCGGGAGCGCAGCGAGCGGGCCCAAAACTTCCGAAGCCGGGAGCGTGCTCGCTCGGGCGCATCACGGGTCGGTGAGTAAGGATCAGCGGGCGTCGATCGAGGACGACCTGAAGTCGGGTCGTCTTCGGTGCGTCGTGGCGACGAGTTCGTTGGAATTGGGCATCGACATGGGTGCGGTCGACCTGGTGGTTCAGGTGGAGTCGCCGCCGTCGGTCGCGTCCGGTCTGCAGCGCATCGGGCGTGCCGGGCATCAGGTCGGCGAGATCAGCCGGGGCATCCTGTATCCGAAACACCGCACCGACCTGATCCATGCGACTGTGACGGTCGATCGGATGGGTCGCGGCCAGATCGAGTCGCTCGCTGTCCCGACCAATCCGCTCGACGTCCTCGCGCAGCAGACGATCGCCGAGACTGCGGCGCACGACGTGAACGTCAATGACTGGTACGCGACCGTCACCCGGTCGATGCCGTACAAGGAGTTGACGCGCGACGTCTACGACGGCGTCCTGGACCTGATCTCGGGCCGCTATCCGTCGGACGAGTTCGCCGAGCTCCGCCCGCGTGTCGACTACGACCGCGCCGCGGGTGTCCTGACCGCCCGGCGCGGCACCCTGCGGCTGGCCGTCACCTCCGGCGGAACCATCCCCGACCGCGGACTGTTCGGGGTGTTCTTGGCGGGGGCCGGGAACCGAACGGTCGGGCCCGACGGGACGGGTTCGGGCAGCGACTCCGGTCAGCTTCGGCGAGTCGGTGAGCTCGATGAGGAGATGGTCTACGAGTCGCGGGTAGGCGACGTGTTCGCGTTGGGCGCGTCGAGTTGGCGGATCGAGGAGATCACGCACGACCGCGTGCTGGTGACCCCGGCGTTCGGGATGCCGGGCCGACTCCCGTTCTGGATCGGTGACTCGCAGGGCAGGCCAGCCGAACTCGGTGCCGCGATCGGCGCGTTCATCGGATCGATCTCCGACGACGACAAGCTCGCGAAGCAGGCCGAGCGGCTGGGTTTGACCGATCGTGCCCGCGGAAACCTGTCGTCGCTTCTGCACGAGCAGCGCGAGGCCACCGGCACGCTCCCCACCGACCGCACACTGGTCGTCGAACGGTTCCGTGACGAACTCGGCGACTGGCGGCTGGTCTTGCACTCCCCGTACGGGCTGCGCGTGCACGCGCCGTGGGCATCGGCGATCGGAGCGCAGTTGTCGTCGCGTCTCGGGATCGACGGCGCGACCACCGCGACCGATGACGGGATCATCGTCCGACTGCCCGACACCGACGATGCGCCGCCCGGTGCCGACGTGTTCCTCGCCGACCCGGACGACGTCGAAGACCAGGTGACGCAGGCGTTGGCGGGTTCGTCGATGTTCGCGTCCCGGTTCCGGGAGTGCGCCGCCCGCGCCCTGCTGCTGCCCCGGCGCGATCCGGGTCGACGCGCGCCTCTCTGGCAGCAGCGCCAGCGCAGCGCGCAACTCCTCGCGGTCGCCGCCCAGTTCCCCGACTTCCCGATCGTCTTGGAGACGGTCCGCGAATGTCTCGCCGACGTGTACGACCTGCCTGCGCTGATCGAGCTGCTGACCCGGATCCGCTCACGGAAGGTCCGGGTGGTCGAAGTCGAGACGGCGTCGCCGTCGCCGTTCGCGGCGTCGATGCTGCTGGGCTATGTCGGCGCGTTCATCTACGACGACGACGCGCCGTTGGCCGAGCGGCGCGCGACCGCGCTCGCCCTCGACACTGCTCTGCTCTCGCAGCTCCTCGGCCGCGTCGACCTGCGTGAACTCCTCGACCCCGACGTCATCGCCGCTGTCACGGCTCGCCTGCAACGGCTCGCTCCCGACCGCCGAGCCCGCGACACCGAGGACGTCGGAGACCTACTGCGTTGGCTCGGACCGCTGACTGTCGACGACGTGGCCGCCAGGTGCCGCGACGACGTCGACGCGGCGGCCGCACTCGACGAACTCGCGACGACGGGCCGCGCGATCGCCGTGCGCCATCGGGGCCGGGAACTGTTCGCGGCCGTCGAGGATGCGGCCCGCCTGCGCGATGGGCTCGGCGTCCCACTCCCGCTCGGCGTGCCCGCCGACTTCCTCGTCGCGGTCGGCGACCCGATCGGCGATCTGGTGCACCGCTTCGCGCGCACGCACGGACCGTTCACGGTGGACGAGGCCGCCGAATCGCTCGGCATGGCGGTCGCCGTCGTCGCCGGAGCCCTCGACGCACTGGCCGGCCGCCGCATCGTTCTCGACGGCGAGTTCGTTCCCTACGACGGGCCGGCGCAACGGCAGTGGTGCCACAACGAGGTACTCGGCCAGTTACGCCGCGGGTCGCTCGCCGCGGGGCGCGCCGAAGTCGAACCTGTGTCGACGCAAGCGTTCTCCCGCTTCCTGCTCGACCGGCAGCATGTGGTGGACCGGGCCCGGCTGACGGGGGTGTCGGGTGTCGCCGAGGTCGTCGAACAGCTCGCCGGGCACCCGATCCCGGCGTCGGCGTGGGAGACGCTCGTCCTGCCGACCCGGGTCCGCAACTACACGCCGGCAATGCTCGACGAGCTGCTCGCCGCAGGCGAGGTCACCTGGTCTGGGCACGGCGCGATCGGTGGGTCGGACGGCTGGATCGCGCTGCACCTGTCCGACGCGGCGCCGCTCACGCTGCGGCCCGCCGACGACCTCGAGCTCACCGAACTCCACGAGCGGATCGTCGCGGCCCTCGACGGCGGCCACGCGCTGCGGGCCCCCGAACTGCGGGACGTCGCCGCAACCGACGACTCGGCTATGCAGGCGGCACTGTGGGACCTGGTGTGGGCCGGGCGTGTCACGAACGACTCGTTCTCGGTGGTCCGAGCGGCGCTGAATCCGACACGGAGCCGCCCGTCGTCGCCGTCGCACGCGTCACGGGGCCGCGCGCCGCGCCTGCGCACCGCCCGACTCTCGGCGCGATACCTCGCGGGCGTCGACGGTGTCGCCGCGGCGGTCCCACCGCTGCTCGGCGGACGGTGGTCGGCGCTGCAGCGTCCGACGATCGACGCCACGACGCAGGCCGCCGCCACCTGCGAGATCCTGCTCGACCGGTTCGGTGTCGTCACGAAGGGCGCGGTGACCGTCAGTGAGATCGACGGCGGCTTCTCCCGGATGTACAAGGCGCTCACCGTCTTCGAAGACAGCGGGCAGGTGCGGCGCGGCTACTACGTCGACGGACTGGGCGGTGCCCAGTTCGCGGCCGGACACACCGTTGACCGGCTGCGCGACGAGGTCGACGTGCCCCGCGACCGCCGGACCGAGGCGGTGCTGCTGGCGTCGACCGACCCGGCGAACCCGCACGGCGCGGCACTGGACTGGCCTTCGCGCGAGGACACCGGTCACCGCCCGGGCCGCAAGGCCGGCGCGGTCGTCGCGCTCGTCGCAGGCGATCTCGCCGTGTTCATCGAACGCGGTGGGAAGACGGTATTGACGTTCACCGACGACGCCGAACTCTTGGCGGCAGCGGCTCGCACGGTGGTCGCCGCAGTCCGCGCCGGCCGCGTGCCACGCATCCACGTCGATCAGGTGGACGGCCAACCGGTGCTGTCGACAGACTTCGGCCGCGAGTTGAGCGCCGCGGGATTCTCGTCGACGCCGCGCGGACTCCGGATGAACTACGACCCGAGGATGGGCTGAGGCGTGCCCGAAGGCGACACCGTGTTCGCCGCCGCGCACCGGCTCCGCGCCGGTTTGGCCGGAAAACCCCTGACCCGCACCGACTTCCGAGTGCCCCGCTATGCGACCACCGACCTGTCCGGGTGGGCGGTCACCGGCGTCCGCTCGGTGGGAAAGCACCTGTTCATCGACGTATCCGCGGGCGAGCGCACCGCCTCGATCCACTCGCACCTGAAGATGGAGGGCCGCTGGCAGGTCGGGCCGCTCGGTACGCGATGGCGCAGGCCCGGGCACACCGCGCGCGTCGTCCTGTGCACCGACGATGTCGAAGCGGTCGGGTTCGATCTCGGGGTCGTCGAGGTCCTTGCCGACCCGGCGACCGCTGTCGCACACCTCGGGCCCGATCTGCTCGGCGACAACTGGGACGCCGCCACGGCCGTCGCGAACCTGGCTCGGTCGCCCGACACTCCGATCGGCGTCGCGCTCCTCGACCAGCGCCTTCTCGCAGGCATCGGCAACGTGTACCGCAGCGAGATCTGCTTTCTGCACCGTGTCCGTCCGACGGCGCGCGTCGCCGACGTCGATCTGCCCGGGATCGTCGAGACTGCGCATCGCCTGTTGTGGGAGAACCGGCTGCGGCCGATCCGGTCGACCACCGGCGTCACCGCGCGGGGCCGCGAACTGTGGGTATACGGGCGGGATCGACGCCCCTGCCGCAGGTGCGGCACCACCGTGGTCCGGGACATGCTCGGCGGGCTCGACGGGCAGGGCGAGCGGAGCGCGTACTTCTGTCCCCGATGCCAGCAGCCGTAAGTCCCTAGCCACGGGCACTGTGGCGGGGAAGGATGGGGCGTATGACCACGCATAACGACTCAGTGACCGAGATGTCCGAGGCCCAGGCCTGGGAACTGTTGAGCGGCACCGTATTCGGACGTCTAGCGGTAAGTGTCGACAATCAGCCGGAGATCTTCCCCCTCAACGTCCACGTCGACGACCGCACCATCCTGTTGCGGACAGCAGAAGGCACCAAGCTGTCGTCGTTGGCCGTCAACGAACGCGTGTGCTTCGAGACGGACGCGTTCACGAGCCGGGTCGGGTGGAGCGTCATCGCCAAAGGATCCGCCCACATCCTGACGGGGACCGACGAGATCGCCGAAGCCGACCAGGCGCCCCTGCGCCCGTGGATTCCGACACTCAAGACGATCTACGTGCGGATCACCGTCGACGAGATCAGCGGTCGACGCTTCACTATCGGCCCGGAACCCGACCGCGTCATCAGCTGATCAGTCCGGGACCGGCACCGGTTCCAGGATCTCGGCGCGGGCTTCGGGAGCTGCGGCGCGAAGAGCATCGGCCGACTCGTCGTCCGGCTGGCGCTGCGAAGCGATCTCCGCTTCGACCCGTGCTGTGTAGGTGGCGACCTCCTGCGCCGCGTCGGCCTCGTCCCACCCGAGGTACGGGGCCATGAGCTCGGCGACTTCCACAGCGCAGTCGACGCCGCGATGGCTGTACTCGATCGCGATCCGGGTGCGCCTCGCCAACACGTCTTCCAGGTGCAGCGCGCCTTCGACGGCGACCGCATAGACGATCTCGGCGCGCAGATACTGGGGTGCGGCGGCGAGCGGCCGCAGCAGCGACGGATCCTCGTCGCTGAAGTGCAGCACGTCGTCGAACATCGAGCCGTACCGGTTGAGGAGACGGCGGATCCGGTACGGGTGCAGATCGAACCGCTGTCCGAGGTGCTCGCACTGGTTGATCAGCGCGAAGTATCCGTCCGCGCCGACGAGCGGCACCCGCTCGGTGATTGACGACGCGACCCGCGACGGCAGGTAGTCGATGCACGCGTCGATGGCGTCGGCGCCCATCACCCGGTAGGTGGTGTATTTGCCGCCTGCGATCGACACGAGTCCGGGAGCGACGACGGCGACGGCATGCTCGCGCGACAGCGTCGACGTGCCCTCGTCCTCGCCCGCCAGCAGCGGCCGCAGCCCGGCGTAGACGCCTTCGATGTCGTCGTGCGTCAGCGCGGTGACGAGCTCGGTGTTCACTCGGTCGAGGATGTAGTCGATGTCCTTGCGGGTCGCCGCCGGATGCGCGAGATCGAGGTTCCAGTCGGTGTCGGTGGTCCCGATGATCCAGTGCGTCTCCCACGGGATGACGAACAGCACCGAGTTCGCGGTGCGCAGGATGATTGCGGACTCGCTGACGATCCGGTCGCGTGGCACCACGATGTGGACGCCTTTAGAGGCGCGAACCGTGAAGTGCCCGCGTTGTTTCGATAGTGCCTGCACTTCGTCGGTCCACACGCCGCCCGCGTTGATCACACAGTGCGCCTTGACCTCGGTGGTCTCCCCGGTCTCACTGTCGCGGACCTTCACACCCTTGATCCGGTCGGCTTCGGTGAGGAAACCGACGGCCTGGGTCGACGTGCGGATCACCGCACCGTAGTTCGACGCGGTCCGCGCCAACGTCAGGCTGTGGCGGGCGTCGTCGACGACGGTGTCGTAGTAGCGGATGCCGCCGATGAGCGCTCGGCGCTTGAGTCCCGGCGCCACGCGCAGTGCGCCCGACCGGGAGACGTGGCGTTGTCCCGGAACCGATTTCGCGCCGCCCATCCGGTCGTAGAGAAACAGGCCGGCCGCGACGTAGGGGCGCTCCCAGATCCGTCGGGTCAACGGGTAGAGGAACGGCAGCGGCTTCACCAGGTGCGGCGCCAGCAGCCGCAGCGACAGCTCGCGCTCGTGGAGCGCTTCCCGGACCAGACCGAACTCGAGTTGCTCGAGGTAGCGGAGCCCGCCGTGGAACATCTTCGACGAACGGCTCGACGTCCCGGACGCGATGTCACGGGCTTCGACGAGCGCGACGCGCAGACCGCGTGTCGCCGCGTCGAGTGCCGCACCGACACCGACGACGCCGCCGCCGACCACCACGATGTCGAACTGCTCGCTGCCCAGCCGACGCCACGCTTCGTTCCGGTAGGCGGGGGTGAGGTCGGCAGGTCGGTCCGGATTGAACTCGGTCTCCATGCGCGCGAGCCTACTATGACGCAGGTGCGGCACCGCAGTCACGATGTGACATGACACACTGTGGCCGTGAGTTCACGCGGAAAGTACGTCGTCGCAATCGATCAGGGAACCACGTCCACACGCGCCATGGTGTTCGACCGGGCGGGCCGAGTGGTCGCGTCCGAGCAGCTCGAACACCAACAGATCTTCCCGCGCGCCGGATGGGTCGAGCACGATCCGGTCGAGATCTGGCGCAACACCCGCCGCGTCGCCGCGGCCGCGATGGCGGCCGTCGAACTGCTTCCCGGCGACATCGTCGCGTGCGGCATCACCAACCAACGGGAGACGACAGTGGTGTGGGATCGGGCTACCGGCGTACCCGTGCACAACGCGATCGTCTGGCAGGACACCCGCACCGACGCCCTGTGCGAGGAGCTGGCGGGCGACGAGGGCGTCGATCGGTACCGCACGCGCACCGGGCTCCCCCTCGCGGCCTATTTCGCTGGACCCAAGATTCGGTGGATCCTCGACAACGTCGACGGCGCCCGCGAACGCGCCGAGCGCGGCGAGCTCGCATTCGGCACCATGGACTGCTGGCTGGCGTGGCACATGACCGGCGGCGTCGACGGCGGACTCCACGTGACCGACGTGACGAATGCGTCCCGGACCATGCTGATGGACCTGCACGCGTTGGCGTGGGATGAGCAGATCTGCGCCGAGATGGGCGTCCCGGTATCGATGCTGCCGGAGATCCGCAGCAGCTCGGAGGTCATCGCACCGCTGCGCGCGGAAGGCGCCCTTCCCGGTGTGCCGTTGGCCGGGATCCTCGGTGACCAGCAAGCCGCGATGTTCGGGCAGGCGTGCCTGGACCCGGGCGAAGCGAAGAATACGTACGGCACCGGCAATTTTCTGCTGCTCAACACCGGGACCGAGCCCGTCTACTCCGATCACGGACTGCTGACGACGGTCTGTTACCGGATCGGTGACGACGACGCCCGTTACGCGCTCGAAGGATCGATCGCGGTGACCGGCTCCCTCGTCCAGTGGTTGCGCGACAATCTGGGCCTCATTTCGGACGCCGCCCAGGTCGAAGAGTTGGCGCGGGCCGTCGACGACAACGGCGGCGTCTACTTCGTGCCCGCGTTCTCCGGACTGTTCGCGCCGCGCTGGCGTGCCGACGCGCGCGGCGTCATCGTCGGCCTCACCCGATTCGCGAACCGCAACCACATCGCCCGCGCCGTCCTGGAGGCGAGCGCCTACCAGACACGTGAGGTCATCGAGGCGATGGAAGCCGACTCCGGCGTCACCTTGAACACGTTGAAGGTCGACGGCGGGATGGTGGTGAACGAACTGCTGATGCAGTTCCAGTCGGACATCCTCGACGTGCCCGTCGTCCGACCGGTCGTCAACGAGACGACCGCCCTCGGCGCCGCGTACGCGGCCGGTCTCGCCGTCGGCTACTGGGAGTCGACCGACGACATCCGCGCCAACTGGGCCGAGGGTGGGCGTTGGGATCCGCGGATGCCGAACGAGCAGCGGGACGAATTGTTCGCTGGCTGGAATCAGGCGGTCGAGCATAGTTTCGGGCTGGCCTAAGGGTCGATCGCCCGCCCCTCACCCCGTCTTCGTCGTCTCCCCGGCCTTGACATACAACTCTTTGGTTGTATGTTTAATGCATGGCCGAGGACGACGAGGACAGGGCAGACGCACTGTTCCACGCGTTGTCGGACCGGACACGTCGCGACATCCTGCGGCGTGTCCTGGCCGGCGAGCACTCGGTCAGCGCGTTGGCGGAGAAGTACGACATGAGCTTCGCCGCGGTACAGAAGCACGTCGCAGTCCTGACGAAGGCGGGATTGATCACCAAACGACGGGACGGGCGCAGGCAGTTGGCGTCCGGCGACGTGGCGGCTGTGCGATCGGTGTCCTCGATGTTGAGCGACATCGAACAGATCTGGCGCGGCCGGATCAACCGGATCGACGAGCTACTCGCCGATGAAGAGTCCGAGAACACCTGAAACGCAAAGCATTCCACGCCTAGGAGCACATCATGCCTGTCATCGACGTCACCACCGACACCGACGCCCTCAGCCTCACGATCACCGCGGAGTTCTCCGCACCGGTCGAACGCGTGTGGCAGATCTACGCCGATCCCCGCCAACTCGAGAAGATCTGGGGCCCGCCGACTTTCCCGGCGACGTTCGTCGAGCACGACTTCACGCCCGGCGGGCGCGCCACCTATTACATGACGTCCCCGGAGGGCGAGAAGTTCGGCGGCTGGTGGGAGTTCGTCACGATCGACCCGACGTCGTCGTTCTCGTTCCGCGACGGGTTCGCCGACACCGACCTCAACCCGGTCGACTCGATGCCAGTCTCGGTGAACACATACACGTTCTCGTCGACCGACAACGGGACGCGTGCTGTCTATAAGTCGTCGTACACGAGCGCCGACGAATTGCAGAAGGTCCTCGACATGGGCGTCGTCGAAGGCGCGTCGGGCGCCATCAACCAGATCGACGCACTACTCGCCGCGTGACGCGACAGTGATGCCTTAACCCTCTCGTCGGTGTCAGTGGTGACACCACGTAGAGGGTTAAGGCGTCACAGTCGGACGTCGTGCTCAGCGCGGGTGGGTTCGACCCGCCACGACTTCGCGGCGGCGAACTCACGGAACGCGACGACGACGCCGACCAGAGCGAGCGCGGCGAAACCGAAGGTCAGCACCCGTGCCGAGCCGACGACGTCCGGACCGCCGAGCGAGACGAGGACACCTGCGATCGCCGAGCCGAAGGCGTTCGCGATCAACTGGCTCGTGTTGAGACCCGCGGATGCCTGCGCGGCCTCGGCGTCGTCCGTACTCACCCGCATCCCGGCGGTGAACCAGTGCGAAATCGCCATGCCGATGCCGGTTCCGGCGAACAGCAGGGTCACATACCAGCCGACGATCACCCAGGTCGACGGATCGTTCACCTGCAGGAGGCCGTAGGCGGCCAGTCCGGCCGCCAGGATCAGCGGGCCGGCGACGCGGACGACGCGGCGCATCCGGTCGGTCTCTGCGCCGCTGCTCGACAACGTGCCGACCGTCCATCCCCACGAGATCGCTGCACCGAGCAGTCCCGCGGCGAGCGGTCCCAGTCCGCCGATCCGCTGGCCGAACAGCGGGATGAACATCTCGACCGTCGACACCATGGCCAGGACGATGATGCCGAGGTAGATCCATCGCAGCGGCGACCGGCCACGATAGGTCATCTCCGGCAGCACCCGGTTCGCCGCGCCACGCTCGTACCAGACGAACACGACGCCCGCGAGCAGTGCGACCACCAGGAGGATCACGGTCGCCGCGCCGTCGACGATCGACGCGATCGACACTGCGGCCGCCGCGCCCGTCAACAGCACGAGCGACCCCCACGGGACCGCGTCGGCCGACGCCTCCCCCGCGCCCGCGGGCAACGCGCGGAACGTGAGCGCCACCAACGCGACCGCAATCACCGCGAGCAGAGCGAACGCCGCCCGCCACGCGCCGATCTGAGCGAAGAAGCCACCCACGATCGGGCCGATCACGTTCCCGACACCCCACATCGCCGACATCAACGCGATCGACCGTTGCCATAGACGTGCAGGCAGCACGGTCCGCACCACGGCGAAACCGAGTCCGACGAGGATCCCGCCCGCGAAACCCTGCACGCCGCGCCCCACGAGCATCACGACCATCGTCGGCGCCGCACCCGCGACCACCGTGCCCGCCGCGAAGCCAACGAAGCCCGCCACGTACGACCAGCGGGCGCCGAACCGGGACAGCACCCGGCTGACCAACATCGACGAGATAACGGATGCGACGAGGAACACCGTCATCGTCCACGAGTACAGCTCTTCACCGCCGATGTCGACGACGGCGTTCGGCAGCAGACTCGTCGTCAGATAGACATTGATCGCATAGAGAGCGACGCCGCCCGCGAGCACGATCACCGATGCACGGTGTTCGCGGGCGGCCAGCTCAGACCAAGAAGCCAACGTCGACCATCAATCCAGATCGTCGTGGCGCACAAGTTGGCGCGCCGCTTCGGCGACCGACCCGGACAGCGACGGGTACACCGAGAAGGTGTTCGCGACCTCGGACACCTGCAGCTTGTTCTCGACGGCCAACGCGATCGGCAGGATCAGCTCGGACGCATTCGGCGCGACGACGACGCCGCCGATCACCACCCCCGTGGCTGGTCGGCAGAAGATCTTGACGAAGCCGCGACGCAGGCCGCTCATCTTGGCGCGCGGGTTCGTTTTGAGCGGGAGCATCACGGTGCGGGCCGGATACTCGCCCGCATCGATCGCCTTCTGGGACACACCGACATTCGCGATCTCCGGTCGCGTGAAGATGGCCGACGCGACCGTCTTGAGCCGCAGGGGACTGACGCCTTCGCCCAACGAGTGGTACATCGCGATACGGCCTTGCATGGCGGCGACCGACGCCAACGGGAGCAGGCCCGTGCAGTCGCCCGCAGCGTAGACGCCGGGCACCGACGTGCGGCTCACCCGGTCGACGGTGATGTAGCCGTTGCGGTCGGTGACGACTCCCGCGTCGTCGAGCCCGAGACCGTCGGTGTTGGGAACCGAACCGACCGTCATCAACACATGCGATCCGGTCACCTGCTGGCCGTCGGCCAGGTGCACGGTGGCGGAGTCCGCGTCGCGCGTCACCCGGTCGGCGCGCGCATGCTTGATGAGCGTCACACCGCGCTCCGAGAACACGTCCTCGAGGACGAGCGCAGCATCCTCGTCCTCATGGGGCAGCACCCGGTCACGGCTGGACACCAGAGTGACCTTGACGCCCAACTCGGTGTAGGCGTGCGCGAACTCGGCGCCGGTGACACCCGAGCCGACAATGACCAGGTGGTCGGGCAGCACCTGCAGGTCGTACAGCTGACGCCAGTTGAGGATCCGTTCGCCGTCGGGCACCGCCGACGGCAGGACCCGCGGCGACGCACCCGTCGAGATGAGGACGACGTCGCCCTCGTACTCCTGCTCGGTACCGTCCGGTGCGGTCGCGATGACCGTGTGCGCGCCGATACCGGGCTGGGCCTGCGCCAGACGTGCACGACCGGCGACGATCTTCACGCCCTCGCTGGTCAGACGGGCCCGGATGTCGGCCGATTGCGCGAACGCCAGATCCTTCACCCGCTGGTGGATGCGTGGCAGATCGATCGCCGACGCGTCGACCTGGACGTGGACGCCGAGGTCGCGTGCGCGTCGGACGTCGGTGCGGATACCGGTCGACGCGATGAAGGTCTTGGAAGGCACACAGTCCCACAGGACGCAGGCTCCGCCGGGACCGTCCGCGTCGATCATCGTGATGTCGGCGCCGTACGCGGCTCCCGCCAGGGCCGCTTCGTAGCCCGCGGGGCCTCCGCCGATGATCACGATTCTGGACACAGTGGCACTCTCCTATTGCTGTTGCGCCCCAATTGCTGATTCGACGGGGCCGCCTGTACAAACTTAGCCGGGTCACGGCTGCGACGCATTGCGTGAGCGCATAGGCTTGGCCCGTGCCGATCTACGCCGCCTACGCCTCGAACATGGATCCCGCGCAGATGCTGCAGCGGGCGCCCCACTCCCCCATGTCGTCGACGGGGTGGTTGAAAGGATGGCGGCTGACCTTCGCCGGAGACGACATCGGCTGGGAGGGCTCGCTCGCCACCGTCACCGAGGATCGCGACGACCCCGGTGCGTGCGTCTTCGTCGTCCTGTACGACGTCCCGCCCGAGGATGAGAAGAACCTCGACCGCTGGGAGGGCACCGAACTCGGCGTCCACCGCAAGATCCGCGCCCGAGTCGACACTGCGGACGGCCCGGTTCTGGCCTGGCTGTACGTGATCGACGGGTACGAGGGCGGTCTGCCGTCGGCCCGCTATCTCGGCGTGATGGCCGACGCCGCGGAGGTCGCGGGCGCCCCGGCCGACTACGTCGAACGGCTCCGCCTGCACGAGGCCCGCAACGTGGGTCCTGGCCCTGACGCACCGCTCGACGACGACTGACACCCCTCGCATCGCGGATTTATTAGCACATATTCGGCCCGAATCGGCGAATTCGGCCGAGTACATACCGCATACGTGTCAGTAGTGCCGGAGTGACGGTCAGACGCCGAGCGCGGCTCCGGCCAACATTGCGATGCCGATGCCGAGCGCACGCTCGTCGATGTCGAAGTTCGGCTGGTGCAGGTCGCACATCGGGCCCGAACCACTCCACACGCCGAGTCGCGCCATCGCGCCCGGCACCCGTTCGAGGTACCAGGCGAAGTCTTCACCGCCCGCAGACTGCGGGGTGTCGACATCGGCGCCGGGACCGAGTGCTTCGACGGCTCGACGCAGCAGCGCGACGCTGTCGGCCTCGTTCACCACGGGCGGCACACCGCGGAAGTACGTGATGTCGCAGGCGACGCCGAGAGGCGCAGCGATCTCACCGATCACGCTGCGTACCAACGGTTCCAACTTCCGCCAGGTGTCGTGGTCGCCGGTGCGGACGGTGCCGCGCATCCGCCCCTCCTGCGGGATGGCATTCGGCGCGTTCCCCGAGTGGACCGCGCCCCACGTGACGACAGTGCCAGACCGCGGATCGATGCGTCGTGACAAGATCCCCGGCACTCCGGTGATGATCGCGCCCATCGCGTACACCAGATCATTGGTCAGGTGTGGCCGCGAACTGTGTCCGCCCGGCCCGTGCAGATGCACCTCGACGCGGTCGGCGGCCGACGTCAGCGGCCCCGCCCGCAGTCCGACGGTGCCGACCTGCAGATGCGGATCGCAGTGCAGCGCGAAGATGCGACTCAGTCCGTCGGTGACCCCGGCGTCGATGGCGTCGAGCGCACCGCCGGGCATCACCTCCTCCGCGGCCTGGAACAGGAGCCGAACCCCGAACGGCAGCCCGCCGTCACGGTCGATCTCGGCGAGCAGGAGTCCCACGCCCATCAGGATCGCCGAGTGCGCGTCGTGCCCACATGAATGGGAGACGCCCTCGTTGCGGGAGGCGAACGGCAGCCCCGTCTGCTCCGGAATCGGCAGACCGTCCAGGTCGGCCCGCAGCCCGATGCGCGGCTGATCGATGGGCCCCAGATCACAGACGACGCCCGTGCCCTTGGGCAGGATGCGCGGAGCGAGCCCGGCAGCGGTGAGGATTCGGACGACGGTCGCCGTCGTCTTCGTCTCGTGCATCGACAGTTCTGGCGACGCGTGCAGTTCGCGCCGCCAGCCGATCACTCGATCGAGGTTGGCGTCCAACCAATCGGAGATGACCGGAAGCATCAGAGCAGGGTGACAGGAGTCGCCGTGTTCAGATCCTCCAGAAGCGGCAGTCGCAGTCCGCGTTTGATGGTGGAGAGGTTGTCACCGACCAGCGCCGCCCGTTCACGCGCCACCTCGCGGGCCCGGCCGAGGATCGCGTCCGCAGGAACGGACTCGTCGACGATGCCCGCGGCCCGCGCGTCGTCGCCGCCGTAGCGTCGGCTGGTCAGCATCGCCTCGGTGGCGGTCGTGTCCGACATGCGGGTGCGGATCAGCGACGCCATCCCCCGCGTGAACGGCATGTTCAGCGCGGCTTCGGGCAGCGAGAAGAACCCCCGGTCCGAGCGCATGACGCGGTAGTCGGCGCACAGCGCGAGCATCGCGCCTCCGCCGAAGGCGTGCCCGTTGACCGCGGCGATCACCGGTGCCGGAGCGGTCAGGACCTTCACGTACAGCTGGTGGATGGTGTCCAGGTACCCGGGCAGGTCGCCTGCGTTGGCGGCGATGTAGTCGGTGTCGAGGCCGTTGGAGAAGAACTTGCCCGTCGCCGACACGATCAGCGGCTTGCGGGCGGCGAACGCCTCGTCGAGGAGGGCGGTGACCTGGTCGAGCCACGCCAGCGCGAAACGGTTCTCCGGGTTCGACTCGTCCAGTTCGACGCCTTCGGCTCCGAGGAACAGTTCAGCGGCGTCGTCAGTCACGTTCAAGTACGGCATAGCTGAAAACCTTATCTTAGGGTTGTCGCATGGATCCGACCATCGACCCCGACTCCGCTGCGGCTGCCGCCGCCGACGCTCTCGCCGCCCAGACCGCTTGCCCTCGACACGATGTGGCGGTCGTCCTCGGGTCGGGGTGGGCGCCCGCGGCCACCGCCATCGGCACACCGTCCGCCGAGATCGACATGCTCGACCTCCCCGGCTTCGCGCCGCCGTCCGCACAGGGCCACGCGGGCACCATCGCGTCGATCGACGTCGACGGCGTCCGGGTGCTCGTCATGCTCGGCCGGATCCACGCCTACGAAGGACACGACCTGGCGCGGGTCGTCCACCCGATCCGGACCGCCGCCGCGGCCGGCGTCCACACCGTGGTCGTGACGAATGCGGCGGGCGGCATGCGCCCCTACATGTCCGTCGGCCAGCCGGTCCTGATCGCCGACCAGATCAACCTGACCGGCCGGTCACCGCTGCGGGGCGCGCACTTCGTGAACATGGTCGACGCGTACTCGCCTGCCCTGCGCGCCGCGGCGCGCCGCATCGACCCGACCCTCGCCGAGGGCGTGTACGCGGGGCTGCCGGGCCCCCAGTACGAGACGCCGGCCGAGATCACCATGCTCGGTGTGCTGGGCGCCGACCTCGTCGGCATGTCGACGGTCCACGAGACGATCGCCGCGCGAGCGGCGGGCCTCGACGTGCTCGGTCTCTCGTTGGTCACCAACCTCGCGGCCGGGATCACCGGCGAGGCGCTCGATCACGCCGAAGTCCTCGCCGTCGGTCGCGCATCTGCGTCCCGGATGGGTGAACTCCTCGCGTCCGTGATTCGCGAGATCGGCGACCGCGGCTGATGCTCACGTTCGGCACCGCGGGGCTGCGCGGCCCCGTCCACGACGGCCCAGACGGTATGAACGTGCGAACCGTGACACGTGCGACGGCCGGCCTGGCCGCCTGGTTGACCGCGAACGGGCACGCGGGCGGGACCGTCGTCGTGGGACGAGACGGTCGACACGGGTCCGAAGAGTTCGCGGCTGCTACGCGAGAAGTGTTGGCGGCGTGTGGATTCGATGTCGTCGCACTCCCGGACCCTGGCCCGACCCCGCTCGTCTCGTTCGCGTGCCGAGCCCTCGACGCCGTGGCCGGGGTGATGGTGACCGCGTCGCACAATCCGCCCGGCGACAACGGCTACAAGGTGTATCTCGACGGTGGAGCCCAACTCGTCGAACCCGCCGACCGAGCGATAGAACAGGCGATCCGCGCCGTCGGCGACGACGTCCCGCGCACGCCCGTCACACCCGATGCGCGGGCGCACCGGATCCGCGACGACTACCTCGCGCGGCTGCGCGTGCGGTTCCCCGCGTCCGACGGCCCGAACGTCCGCATCGCGGTGACCGCGATGCACGGAGTCGGCGGAACTCTCGTCGTCGACGCGCTCCGCGACGCCGGATTCCCCGACGTGCACCCGGTACCCGAACAGTTCGACCCCGACCCCGACTTCCCCACCGTCGCCTTCCCGAACCCGGAGGAGCCGGGCGCCGTCGACCTCCTGTTGGCGACCGCGGCGCGGGTCGACGCCGACCTGGCGATCGCACTCGACCCGGACGCCGATCGGTGTGCGGTCGGCGTCTCCGACGGACAGACGTGGCGGATGCTGACCGGCGACGAGACGGGCGCGCTGCTCGGCGCGACGATCCTCGACGACGCGCTGGTCCGCAGTGGACCACGCCCCGTCGTAGCGAGCTCCGTCGTCTCCGGCACGCTGATGCACGACGACGCGCTCGCCCGCGGCGCCGACGCCCGCCGCACGCTCACCGGTTTCAAATGGCTGGTGCGGGCGGGCGAACCACTCGTCTACGCGTACGAGGAGGCGATCGGTCACTGTGTCGACCCCGACGCCGTCCGCGACAAGGACGGGATCAGCGCGGCGCTCGCCTGTGCCCGCATCGCACGCGACTGGGCCGATCGCGGCGGACTGTCGGCCGCGCTCGACCGGCTCGCCGAACGGCGCGGCGTCTACGTCACCGCGCAGCGCTCCCTCCGCTTCGACGACCCCGCGCAGATCACCGCGTACATGTCCTGGCTTCGCGCCCACCCGCCGCGCGTCCTCGCTGGCTTCGACGTCACCGGCGCCGACTACGCGTCGCGCGACGACGGACTGCGGACCGATGGCGTGGAGTTCGTGGGGTTTCGACTCGACTCGACCGAGCGACTCCGCGTGTTCGTACGGCCGAGCGGGACGGAGCCGAAGGTGAAGATCTACGGACAAATGACCCGCTCCGCCGCAGGCACTAGTGTTGGTCGCGTACGCGCCGACGTGTCGGGGGAACTCCAGCGCGCGCTGGACGAGGTCGCGACCGTCGAACTCAGGGAGGACCGTAACCGATGACGTACCCGATGCCGCCCCGAGGTCCTCAGCGGTCGCCCTGGGCGTCGCCCGCCGTGATCGTCGCCATCGTCATCGGCGTGCTCGTGCTGATCGGCGGCGTCACCGGCGCCCTCGTATACGCGAACTCGCACTCGGACGAGACAGCGAGCGCAGGATCCTCGAGCGAATCCTCATCGCCGAAGCCGGCGCAGTCGGGTTCGACGGTGACCGTCACCCAGCAGCCGCAGCAGGGACCCACCGCGCAGGACCCCATCCCGACCACCGCGCCACCGCCGACGACCTCGCATTCGTCGCCGACAGTGTCGGGAGCGGACTGGCAGGGATTCAGCGGATCGTCCGCGCGGTGCAACGCCGACGACGCCGCAGTCTTCGTCGGCTACACCGATCGGTCTCAGGTCGTCGTCTGCCAGGTCGGTTCACAGGTGGGCCGCAACTACTACAAGGGTTCAGCCGACGGCGGATCCATCGAGATCGGATACCCGACCCGTTCAGGCAACACTTTCACCGCGGTCAACGGCGGAACGACCTACGAGGTCAGCACATCGGCGCTCGTCATCACTCCGGCGGGCGACGGCCCACACGTCGAATCGATGATTCAGGCGTGGGTGGACTGACGTCGAAGCGCCCACGTGACCGCGGTCGTGCCGATCAGCACTGCGAACACCGCCCAGAGCGCGACCAGGGGCCACCAGCTATAGACCCACGCGCCGAGCAGTGACCCGGCGGCCAGCGCCGCCCACATGCTGAGGTAACGCACCCACAGCCAACGCGGTCCGCCGAGCAGCGCCAGGCCGAGGCGTTGCGCCGCCTTCACCAGGGTTCCGGTCATGTAGGTGACGCCGATCGACACCTCGCCGTCACGCAGGAACGTCGCGTTCATCACGCCCATCGCGATCGCCACGACCAGCACCGGCGGGAACGGCGGTGACGGGAGCAAGCCGAGTGCGGCGGCGCTCCCGACGAGCAGCGTCGACGCCACGAGAACCGTCACCCGCCCGTCGCGATACTGCGCGAGAATCGCACCCGCCACGGCGCCGACGAAGAACAGGCCGATGAGTGCGACCGCATGCCAGGCGACACTCCAGCCGACGTCGACGGCTTCGGCAGACATCCGCGTCGTGTTCCCGCTCATGAACGATACGAAGTACCCGCCGAGTTCGAGAAAACCGATCGCATCGAGTCCACCCGCTACGGCGGCCAGGACCATCGCGAGCGTCCACTCGCGACGACGAATGTTCTGCATCGAGCCGGGCCGGCTAGCGGGGGCCGAACTGGCGGTCTCCCGCGTCCCCGAGTCCGGGGACGATAAACGAGTGGTCGTCAAGACCCTGGTCCACGGCTCCGATCACCACGCGAACCCGGTGAGGGCTGGCCTCCAGAGCCGCGATGCCCTGCGGAGCCCCGACGACGCACACCGCGGTCAGATCGTCGGCGCCGCGCGCGGCAAGCAGATCGAGTGTGTGGACCAGCGATCCGCCGGTCGCGAGCATCGGGTCGAGGACGTACACGGGTTGACCCGACAGGTCGTCCGGCAGCGATGCGAGGTATTCGACGGGCAGCGCCGTCTCCTCGTCGCGGGCGACCCCGATGAAGCCGATGCGCGCGTCGGGCACCACGTCGAGTGCGGCGTCGAGCATGCCGAGACCGGCCCGCAGGACCGGCACGAACAGCGGCGGAGACTGGATTCGGGCGCCCGGTGCGACAGCGACGGGAGTCTGCACGTCAAACTCGTCCACGGGCGCGTCCCGCAGCGCCTCGTAGACGAGCATCGACGAGAGCCGTGCGAGCGCGCCGCGGAATCCGGGGTTGTCGGTCCGTTTGTCCCGCAGGATCGTCAACCACGCGCGAGTAGCGGGATGGTCGACGACGCGGACGTCAAGAGAAGAAGCCGTCGTCATAGGAGAAGTGTAGGACGTGCACGACCGCCACGGATTCACGTGTTGGGACGGTAGAAGCCTTCGAACGACTGTCCCGCGTTGTTCGTGTAGAGCGGCGACACACCGACGGGGTCGCCGCCCGTTTCGACGTACTGGCCGTTGCCGATGTACATCGCGACATGACCGGACCAGACGGCGAGGTCACCGGGTTGCAGGTCCGACTGGGACACCGCGACGCCCGCGGTGTCCTGGTCCTGCGCGAGTCGCGGTAGGTCGACGCCCGCCTGCTGGTACGCCCACTGGGTGAGGCCACTGCAGTCGAAGCCGTCGGTGGTGGTCCCGCCCCACACGTACGGGGTGCCTTGCACGCTGAGGGCGGCGCGGACGGCGGTCGCGGCGCGCTCGTTCGGCGCGTACACCGTCGACCCGTCGGGCAGCACGATCTTGGTTCCCTCTCCGCTCGTGGCGGTCGTCTGCGTGGAACCCGTCGTCACCTCGGCGGGCGCGTTGTGCCTGCCGAGAGCAGCCGTGTCGGCCTCGAGTTCGGTCTGCGCCTTTTGAATCACCTGGACGCCGCGTGCGATGTGGTCGAGCGCGAGTGGGATCAGCGTGGCCAGTCCGGCCGGTGTCGCGATCGCTGGCACTGCCGACGCTGCCGTCACGAACGATTCGACGAGCGCGTTCAGGGCCATGTTCGCGGTCCGCACGTGTCCGGCCGCCGATTCGATGGTCGTCGCGACGTCGGTGCCGGCCCGGCCGACCGCGGAGTCGGCGGCGGCGAGCGTCGTCGCCGTCGACGCGGCGGCCATTCCGCCGTCGCCCTTCCATCCGGTCTTTACCGCGGCGACGGTCCGCGCCGACTCGTCCGACGCTGCGGTGAGGGTCGTCTCCGCGTTGCCGAGGGCCGTCGTCGCACCGGGCGGGAGCACTCCGGTGCCGAGCACCGACACCAGCATCTTGAGCGGTGCGATCAACAGTGCGGCGCTCATACCGCCACCGCCTGCGCGCAGGCCTCGTCGCAGCCGCAGTACGCACGGTCGGCGGTCACCGTCTTCGACGCCGTCGACGAGTGCGCGGCGCTCAGGCCGTCGAGGGTCCGGGTGCGTTGCGCGCCGACGTCGGCGAGCGCCGACAGGAAACCTGCCCCGATCAGACCGAATGTCGCCGCGAGTGCTCCCGTGTCGATGCGTTCGGCGTTCGCCTGCGTCGCCACCTGGTCTGCCGCGCGCTGTTGCGTCTGCACCGCCTGACCGACTGATGCTGGTTCAACTGTGACTGTCTTCATACTCAGTCAGACGCGCCGGACGCGGGTTCGGTTCCATCACCGTCGGCGTGTCGCGACAGTGCCCAGAGTCGCCGGAGATCGGGCTGTCGGGCCGTTGAGGCGGGGGCGTTGAGCAGGATCGGCCGAACATGACTACGCTCTGTGATCATGGCCGGAGACATTGTCCCCATTGAACTCGGACTCACCGAAGGCAACCTCTTCACTCTGTGGGCCCCGCGATGGCGCGAGGGCGACGACGAGTGGGAGGCCTTCCTTGGGCTCGACGAGGATCTGTACGTTCTCGACTCTGTCGCAGAACTCGCTGCTTTCGTGCGCGGGGACGACGACAACGACCTCGCCGACCACCCCGCGTGGGACACGATCAAGAAGTTGCAGGCCGAGGAACTCATTCCCGACGACCGGCACTCCTACGACCTGATCGGCGTGCCCGAACTGGCCGCTGAGGACCCGAAGCCCGAGGTGATCGCCGAACTCGAGGACGCTCTCGAGATCGTGCGGATCATCGGCGAGGTATGCGACCTGGAGCCGGTCGTCAAGTTCTTCACCGGCAACCCGATTCTCGGCGCGGTAGCGGTCGGCACCAACGACTTCGCCGGCCGTGACGGTATCGACCTGTGGGTCCGCATCGGCCGCATCATCGCCAAGCACTGGGACGACGTCATCGACGCGCTCGACGACGTCGTCGCCAAGCCGAAGGTCGACGCGAAAGCCGTCGAGGAGGCCGAGGAGGAGCTGGCCGCCGCGGCATCGGCCGAGGACGAGGACGAACCGGACGACGACATCGACGAGTTGGTCGGAGCGGACGTCGACTCGGATGACGACGACGAAGCCTCCGACGAAGACTCCGATGAGGAGGACTCCGACGACGAAGACGACGACGATGAAGTAGACGAGGACGATTTCTGGGCGGCCGTCGGCATCGACCCGATCCGCATCTACACCGATGCCGGTGAGTTCCTGACGCTGCGCTGCTACCTCGGCGACGACCCGTTGTTCCTCGGCTCCAAGGGGCAGATCTTCGGGTTCGGCTCCGAGCGTGCATTGACCCGCTTCCTGGCGGGCGACTCCGAGCACGATCTGTCCAAGCTGTCGACGTTCGCCGACGTGCGCAGCGCCGCCGAGACCGCCGAGATCGAGTACCAGGTGCTGCCGGAGAACGTGTACGCGCTCCAGGGCATCGACGAGGACATTCTCGACGGCCCTCGCCGCGTCGAGTCTCGCCAGATCGACCTGGCCGTCGAGCTGCTCACCGACGCCGCCGACTACGCGGGCATCGAGACCGTCAACGAGCAGCTCGCGTCGACCACTCCGCTCGGCTGGCTCGTCGACTATGCGATCAACCCGGATCCGAAGCGGCTGGCCCCGTCCGGACCGTACGACAACGAAGCCGAAGTCTGGACCGCCCTCGTGCACGACTTCGAAGACCGGCTCGTCAAGCGCGGATAGCGGTCAACGACGAAACGTTGGCACTCGAACCGCTCCTGGAGAACGGTTCGAGTGCCAACGTTCGGCGGCGCGTGCGTCGCCGGCGCTAGCCCATCAGCACTCGGAACCCGGGTTTGATCACGTCGTCGATGAGTGCGAGACGCTCCCCGAACGGGAGGAACGCCGATTTCATGGCGTTGACGGTGAAGCGTTCGAAGTCGGCCCACCCGTAGCCGAACTGCTCGTGCAAGACCATGAACTCGCGGCTCATGGTGGTGTCGCTCATCAACCGGTTGTCGGTGTTGACGGTGACGCGGAACCTCAGTCGAGCGAGTTTGTCGAACGGGTGGTCGGCCATCGACGCGACCGCGCCGGTCTGGACATTGCTACTCGGGCACATCTCGAGAGGGATCCGCTTGTCGCGCACATAGTTCGCGACACGTCCGAGGCGCGCCGAGCCGAGTCCGGCGGTCAGATCGATGTCATCGGTGACGCGCACCCCGTGGCCCAGCCGGTCGGCGCCGCAGAACGCGATCGCCTCGTGGATCGACGGCAGTCCGAACGCTTCACCCGCGTGGATCGTGAAGTGGGCGCATTCGGCGCGTAGATACTCGAACGCGTCGAGGTGCCTGCTCGGCGGGTTGCCCGCTTCTGCGCCCGCGATGTCGAAGCCGACAACCCCGCGGTCTCGGAATCGGACGGCGAGTTCAGCGATCTCGCGGGAGCGCGCCGCATGCCGCATCGCGGTCAGCAGAGCGCCGACCACGATGCCGCGCCCCGACGCGCGTGCAGCCACTCGTCCCTCCTCGAACCCGGCGAGAACAGCGTCGACCACCTCGTCGAGCGTCAACCCCGCCTCGAGATGCTGTTCCGGCGCGAACCTGATCTCCGCGTAGACGACGCCGTCGGCGGCGAGGTCCTCCACGCATTCGCGCGCCACCCGCTCCAGTGCGATCCTCGTCTGCATGACGCCGACCGTGTGCGCGAACGTCTCCAGGTACTTCTCCAGCGAACCGCTGTCGGCGGCCGTGCGGAACCAGCGGGCGAGCGCGACGGCATCGTCCGCCGGCAGCTTGTCGTAACCGGTCTCGCGCGCGAGATCCAGGACCGTCGCCGGGCGCAGCCCGCCGTCGAGGTGATCGTGCAGAAGTACCTTGGGCGCCAGTCGGCATTGTTCGACGGTGATCATGGCTCGACCGTATCCGGCCGAGCATCGACTCGCTCGCCGGATGAACGACGGCGCGAGCGCCCCGCCCGTCGATGACACGATCCGGTCAGCCGCACGCAACTCCTGGGTCGCCGAACGTTCCCGTGGCGTCGTTAGCGTCTGCGCCATGACTTCTCGACTCGCCCGCCTCACCACCGCCGCCGTGACGGCCGCGATCGCCGCAGGCGCCGTGCTCGCCGGCCCCGTCCATGCTGAACCCACCACCGACACGAGCGTCGAACTCCAATCGCACCGCGGTGGACGCGGCGAGCACGCCGAGGAATCGCTGTACGGCTTCGCCCGTTCGCTCGAGTTGGGCGTCACCACGCTCGAACTCGACGTTGTCATGACCAAGGACTCGGTCCCCGTGGTCTGGCACGACCCACAGATCCAAGCCGACAAGTGCCGTGACACGCTGCCCGCGTTCGTCGGCGACCGCCAGTTCCCGTACGTCGGCAAGGACGTCCATGATCTGACCAACCGTCAGATCCAGACGCTGATCTGCGACAAGAAGCTCGCAGACTTTCCGACTGCGAAGCCGGTACCGGGAAACCGTATCGCGACCCTCCCCCAGGTGTTCGCGCTGGCCGCGAAATACAAGAACAACAAGGTCCGGTTCAACATCGAGACCAAGATCGAAGCCGAAGAACGTGACCGAAGCGCGCAGCCCGCCGTGTTCGTCGCGTCGATCCTGCGCGAAGTCCGCAAGGCGCACCTCACCGACCGCGTCGAGATCCAGAGCTTCGACTGGCGCAGCCTCCCCTTGGTTCGCGCGCAGGAGCCGAGCATCCCGCTGGTGGCCCTCTACGACGACACGACGTGGAAGTCGGACTCGCGCTGGCTCGGCCCCGTCGACTACGACCGTTCGGGCGGCGACGTCGTCGCCGCCGTCAAGTCCGCGGGCTTCGACGTCCTGTCCCCTGCCTTCGCGCTGTCGAACGCCGCCCTCGTCGCCGACGCCCACGCCGCAGACCTACGGGTGATCCCGTGGACGGTGAACGAGAAGTCCGACATGCGTGCGCAGCTCTCCTACGGCGTCGACGGCATCATCACCGACTACCCGACCCGCCTGCGTTCGGTGTTCCGGGCCGAGGGGATCGCGCTGCCGAAGGCCTACCGGCGGGGTTGAGCTCGGTCGCCCACTCGCCCGAGCACGCGCGGGCCTGGCCGGGCCGCCGGCGCGACGATCTGCACCGCGTCATCGAGCCGCTCGACGGCCCGTTCCAGGCGCGACTCGTCGTCGCAGGCGAGCGTGAACAGCGGTTCGCCGGCGCGGACCGGGTCACCGACGCCCGCATGCCAGGTGACGCCCGCGGCGTAGGAGACGGCGTCGCCGGGACGTGACCGGCCTGCTCCCAACAGCCAGGCGGCTTCGCCGACCGCCAGCGCGTCGAGGGCGCCGAGGTGTCCGTCACCGGTCGCGGTGACGACGTGGGTGTGTCGCGGCGCGGGCAGCGGGGCGTCCGGGTCACCGCCCTGCGCGATGATCATCGAGCGCCACGTGTCCATCGCGCGGCCGTTGCGCAGGTTCTCTGCCACGTCCACCTCACCGAGCCCACCTGCGTCGAGCATCTCGCGCGCCAACGCCACCGTCAGCTCGACGACGTCGGACGGTCCGCCGCCCGCGAGAACCTCGAGCGATTCGGCGACCTCGACGGCGTTGCCCGCGGTCCGGCCGAGCGGCGACGACATGTCGGTGAGCAGGGCCCGCGTGTCGACGCCTGCATCCGCGCCCAGCTCGACCATCGCTTCGGCGAGTTCCGCAGCGTCGGCGTAGGTCTTCATGAAGGCCCCCGATCCGACTTTCACGTCGAGGACGAGAGCGCCCGTCCCCTCGGCGATCTTCTTGCTCATGATGCTGCTGGCGATCAGCGGGATCGACGCCACGGTCCCGGTCACGTCGCGCAGCGCGTACAGCTTGCGGTCGGCGGGCGCGAGGTCGGCGGTGGCCGCGCAGACGACGGCCCCGACCTCGCGCAGCTGCGCCCGCATCTCGTCGACGGTGAGATCGGCGCGCCACCCCGGGATGGACTCGAGCTTGTCGAGAGTGCCACCGGTATGACCCAGACCCCGCCCCGACAACTGCGGAACAGCCAAGCCGTACGACGCCACCAGCGGCGTCAACGGCAGCGTGATCTTGTCGCCGACACCGCCCGTCGAATGCTTGTCGACCGTCCGCAGCCCGGTCAGATCCAGCCGGACACCGGAGTCGATCATCGCGGCGGTCCAGTCAGCGATCTCCCGTCGTCCCATCCCGTTGAGCACGATCGCCATGAGCAGCGACGACATCTGCTCGGGTGCGACGCCGCCGGACGTGTACCCGGCGATCACCTCCCGGATCTGCTCGGTGGACAGTTCCCCGCCGTCGCGTTTGGCCGCGATCACCGTTATCGGGTCCATCAGGGCCTCCACACGCGGTCGAGGTCGCCGGGCCCGAACGCGTCGGGCAGCAGGTCGCCGAGCGGTCGCGGCCCGCGGGCACCGTCGACGAGCAGATCCGGGCCGCCGAACTCCAGCAGCACCTGACGACATCGTCCACAGGGGGTCAGCGCCCGGCCGTCGCCGTCGCACACTGCGACAGCGGCGAGACTCTTGTTCCCGCTGCCGGGCGGGCCGTCTAGGGCACCTCGGGAAACACCGACTGAGACCAAAGCCACCTCGGCGCAGAGACCGAGACCATATGAGACATTTTCCACATTGGCTGCGGTGATCAATTCGCCAGACCCAGTGAGAGCGGCGGCCCCCACCGGGAACCGGGAGTACGGCGCATACGCCCTGGTCATCGCGGTCGCAGCCGCCTTTCGAAGAACTTCGAAGTCTATGGGCGTCACAATTCCCTCTCGCCGAGCTGTCAAATACAAAAGGTAAGGCATACCTAAAGAAATTCGAGGACCCTGATCACATTGTTCGGGCAATTCACGATAGGCCTCAGCTTAGGTTTAAAGTCAGGTGCGATGGGTCCCGCCGCGTCGTCGCTCGCACGCCTCGAGACACCAGTAAATGACAACGACTTTGGAGGCGTAGTTTCGCGATGAGCACCCCCACCGAGGTCGCACCAGCACCGGTGCGCAAACGATCTCTCTACCGAGGTGACCCAGGAATGTGGTCGTGGGTGTTGCACCGCATCACCGGCGTCTCCATATTCTTCTTCCTCTTCGTGCACGTCCTCGACACGGCCGTGATCTCGGTCAACGAGAACACGTACACCGAGATCATCGAGACCTACAAGACGCCGCTGATCGGCCTCATGGAGATCGGTCTGGTGTTCTGCGTCCTGTACCACGCACTGAACGGCCTTCGCGTCATCCTGGTCGACTTCTGGGGCAAGGGCGCCAAGTACCAGCGCCAGATGCTCTGGACCGTCCTGACCGTCTTCGCCATCGTGTTCATCGCTGCTGCGGCCCGCCTGCTGCAGATCCTGATCACCCACGCGTTCTAGGACCGGGAGAAAACAATGACTGAAGTCAAGACACTCGGTACCGAGTACGACCGTCCCGCCAGCCTGGACAACCCCCGCAGCCCGCGTCCGCACAAGGGCGGCAACTTCGAGAAGTACGCGTGGATGTTCATGCGTTTCTCGGGCATCGCCCTGATCATCCTCACGTTCGGCCACATGTTCATCATGCTCATGGTCGACGACGGGGTGCACCGCATCGACGCGAGCTTCGTGGCCGATCGTTGGAAGCAGCCGTTCTGGCAGGTCTGGGACCTCTTCATGCTGTGGCTCGCCGAAATCCACGGCGCCAACGGTGTCCGCACAATCATCGCCGACTATTCACGCAAGGACAGCACCCGCTTCTGGCTCAACGTGCTGCTCGGCCTCTCGATGATCTTGATCCTCGTCTTGGGCACCTACGCGATCCTCACCTTCGGCCGCAGCTAAGGAGTACTGAGAAACACCATGCAGGAACATCGCTATGACGTCGTCATCGTCGGTGCAGGTGGCGCAGGCATGCGCGCGGCCATCGAGGCCGCGCCCCGCGCCCGCACCGCAGTGCTGACCAAGCTGTACCCGACTCGCAGCCACACCGGCGCGGCGCAGGGCGGCATGTGTGCCGCACTCGCCAACGTCGAAGAGGACAACTGGGAATGGCACACCTTCGACACGGTCAAGGGCGGCGACTACATCGTCGACCAGGACGCAGCCGAGATCATGGCCAAGGAGGCCATCGATGCGGTGCTCGACCTGGAGAAGATGGGTCTCCCCTTCAACCGCACCCCTGAGGGCAAGATCGACCAGCGTCGATTCGGCGGCCACACACGCGATCACGGTAAGGCCCCGGTCCGCCGCGCCTGCTACGCCGCCGACCGCACCGGCCACATGATCCTTCAGACCCTGTACCAGAACTGCGTCAAGCACGACGTCGAGTTCTACAACGAGTTCTACGCGCTCGACATCAACATGACGACCGACGAGAACGGCGAGCCCGTCGCCAACGGCGTCGTCGCCTACGAGCTGGCCACCGGCGAGATCCACGTCTTCCACGCGAAGTCGATCGTGTTCGCCACGGGCGGCTCGGGACGCATGTACAAGACGACGTCCAATGCGCACACCCTCACCGGTGACGGCATGGGCATCATCTTCCGCAAGGGTCTGCCGCTCGAGGACATGGAGTTCCACCAGTTCCATCCGACTGGCCTCGCCGGTCTGGGCATCCTGATCTCCGAAGCGGTCCGCGGCGAGGGCGGCATCCTCCGCAACGCCGACGGCGAACGATTCATGGAGCGATACGCCCCGACCATCAAGGACCTTGCGCCACGCGACATCGTCGCCCGCTCGATGGTGCTGGAGGTCCTCGAAGGTCGCGGTGCCGGCCCCAACAAGGATTACGTCTACATCGACGTCCGCCACCTCGGCGAGGATGTGCTCAACGAGAAGCTCCCCGACATCACCGAGTTCGCGCGCACCTACCTGGGTGTCGACCCGGTCACCGAGCTCGTCCCGGTGTACCCGACCTGCCACTACGTGATGGGCGGCATCCCGACCAACGTCAACGGTCAGGTCCTCAGCAACAACGAGCAGATCGTCCACGGCTTGTTCGCCGCGGGCGAGTGCGCGTGCGTCTCGGTGCACGGAGCGAACCGTCTCGGCACCAATTCGCTGCTCGACATCAACGTGTTCGGTCGTCGTGCGGGCATCGCCGCCGCCGACTACGCGAACTCCGCGGCGTTCAGTGAGATCGAAGAGACGCCGACCAAGCTGGTCGACGAGTGGCTCGCCGGGCTGCTCTCCGAGCACGGCAACGAGCGCGTCGCGGACATCCGCACCGAGTTGCAGCAGCTGATGGACAACAACGCGTCGGTGTTCCGCACCGAGGAGACGTTGACCACCGCGCTCGACGGCGTCCGCGCGCTCAAGGAGCGGTACAACCACGTCCGCGTCCACGACAAGGGCAAGCGGTTCAACACCGACCTCCTCGAGGCCGTCGAACTCGGCTTCCTGTTGGAGATGGCCGAGGTCACCGTCGCCGGTGCGATCAACCGCAAGGAGTCGCGCGGCGGACACGCCCGCGAGGACTTCCCGAAGCGCGACGACGAGAACTTCCTGGTGCACACCATGGCGTACAAGAAGGGCTTGGGCCTGCTCGCCGACATCGAGCTCGACTACAAGCCCGTCGTCCAGACCCGCTACGAGCCAATGGAGCGTAAGTACTGATGACTGCCACTTTGGAGAACCCAGCGACCAGCGAGCCACCGTTGCCCGACGTCCCCGCCGAGGCGACCATGGTCACGCTGAAGATCTATCGGTTCAACCCGGAGGATCCGGACGCGCAGGGTTTCGAGAGCTTTCGCGTCCCGGCGTTGCCGACCGACCGCCTGCTCAACCTGCTCCTCTACGTGAAGGGCTACCTGGACGGTTCGCTGACGTTCCGCCGCAGCTGCGCGCACGGCGTGTGCGGCTCGGACGCGATGCGTGTGAACGGCGTCAACCGTCTGGCCTGCAAGCTCCTCATGAAGGATCTGCTGCCGAAGGACTCGTCGAAGGAGATCACGATCTCCATCGAGCCGATCAAGGGCCTCCCCGTGGAGAAGGACCTGGTCGTCGACATGGAGCCGTTCTTCGACGCGTACCGCGCGATCAAGCCGTTCTTGATCACGTCGGGTAACGAGCCGACCGCCGAGCGTCTGCAGAGCCAGGCCGACCGCGCCCGCTTCGACGACACCACCAAGTGCATCCTCTGTGCCTGCTGCACGACGAGCTGCCCGGTGTTCTGGAACGAGGGCTCGTACTTCGGTCCGGCCGCCATCGTCAACGCTCACCGGTTCATCTTCGACAGCCGTGACGAGGCCGCAGCCGAGCGTCTCGACATCCTGAACGACGTCGACGGCGTGTGGCGTTGCCGCACGACCTTCAACTGCACCGACGCATGCCCCCGCGGCATCCAGGTGACGCAGGCCATTCAGGAAGTCAAACGCGCCCTGATGTTCTCGCGCTAGAAACCGCAGACCTTTCTCTGCAGCCCCGAGAGAGCCCCGACCATACCAGTCGGGGCTCTCTCGCAACCTCAGCTCCCTTGTCGCAGCTTCAGTGCGTGCTAGCAGCCTGCGCCCAGCCTGCTAAGCCGCATTGAGGGGGCAACCCGGAGAGTTGAGACTGCGGGGAACGTCGAGCCAAGCTCCGACGAGCGGCAGGTACCGTCTTATGCGATGTCCAGATCACCCGCCGGGCGGCTTGCGAGCCTCCTCACCGCAGCCGTCCTCGTCGCGCTCCCCGCCGTGGTCGGGAACACCTGGGCGCATGCCGACCCGGACGCCGTGTATCCGACCGAGTTCGTGCCTGCCGCGCACCCGGACACCGCCGACTGTCCGCACCAGGTGCACACCCCACCCGCGGTCGACACGTCCGAGGCCGTGGCACCGGGTGAGACGACGCCCACTCCCCTGCCGGTGCCCACCCCGGCGGTCGGCGGCGAGAAGTTGAGCGGCTGCGACGTCGTCCACGATCCGGCCGCCGGCCCACTCCCGACGAACCTGACGAGTGCGGGATGGTTGATCGCCGACCTCGACAGCGGCGACGTCATCGCCGCCAAGGATCCGCACGGACGGTACCGGCCCGCGTCGACCGTCAAAGTCCTGCTCGCGCTGACCGTGCTCGACGAGCTGGACCTCGACACGACGGTGACGGGGACGCTCAACGACTACGGGATGGAAGGCGACTCGTGCGGGATCGGGCCGGGCGGCAAGTACACCGTCCGTGACCTGTTGACCGGCCTGCTGATGGTGTCGGGCAACGACTGCGCCAACGCCCTCGCTCGCGAGCTCGGCGGGCACGACCAGACGTTGGCCGCGATGAATGCGAAGGCCGCGTCGCTCGGCGCGAAGGACACCCGCGCGACCACCCCGTCCGGGCTCGACGCGGCAGGCATGTCGACGTCCCCGTACGACGAAGCCCTCATCTTCCGTGACGCCATGGCGAACGAGACGTTCCGCCACATCGTTTCGTTGACGACCTACCCGTTCCCCGGCTTCCCGCCGCTCAAGGACGTTCCCGGCGACAAGCCGCACCCCGGGTACACGATGGGCACCAGCAACACCCTGCTCCGCGACGGCTTCCCCGGCATGCTCGGCGGCAAGACCGGCTACACCGACGACGCGTTGAAGACATTCGTCGGCGCCGTCGAACGCGCCGGCCGCACACTGCTCATCGTCCAGATGTATGGCGTGAACCAGCTCGACAATCTGTACTCGGACCAGGCGGTCCGCCTGCTCGACTACGGGTTCGCCGCACCGGCCGGGACCTCGATCGGGTCGCTGGCCGATGCCGCGCCCGACGATGCCGGGACCGAACGCTCGCCCACCGGCGACGATGTCCACACCGCGTGGAATATCTCCTGGATCGGGGTGGCCGCGGTGGTGCTGATCGTCGGTGCCGCCGCATGGATCGCCGTCCGGTTCGGTCGCAGACGGCGCTGATTCCTTTTCGCCCTGACTACTGTTCGCCCGGACTACTTTTCGCGCCGCTTACTGGTAACTGCGGATGCGACCGCACCTGCCGCTGCTCCGAGTCCGGCCGCGGTCAGGATCTCCCGCGCCTTCGGGCCACTGGAGACCTTCTGGATGGGCGCGAGGTAGACGGGCCCCTTCTCGTCGTCGTCGGGGTTCTCCACCTCGTCGACGGTCAGGTACTTCTCGTTGTCCGGGTTGGTGGCGTTCCAGGCCGATGCGTACAGGACGATCCTGGACGCGAGGTAGGCGAACACCATCACACCGATGATCGGACCGAACGCCGCACCGGCGGGGCTGCTCATCACCGACTGCAGGTATACCGATCCGAGCGATTTGAGGATCTCGAACACGATCGCCGTCACGAACGCGCCGGGCATCACGACGCGGATGGGCAGCTTCTGCAACGGCAGTTTCGCGAGCACAAAGCTGAAGAGCAGCCAGGTGGCGACGACCGAGATGATGACCGCGGCGATCTTCAGGATCCATTTGCCCCACCACGTCTCCTCGACGCCGACGAGGCCGAGCACCCACTTGCCCACCGGTCCGGAAGCGAAGACGGTGATCGCGATGGTGCCGACGAACAGGACGCCGAGGAGGACGAAGTTGATGAGGTCGTAGACCTTGCCCATCACCGCGCTGCGCTGCTGCCGACCACCCCACATCTCGCTGAGGCCCATGCGCACCAACGCCATCCACCCCAGCCCGGTGAGAGCCGCGCTCAACAGACCGATGACACCGACGGCCCGGCGAGATTCGATCGCCGAACCGATGATGTCGTTGAGCTGCGTTCCGAGTTCGCCCGGCACGTTCTCCACGACGGCGTCGGTGATGTCCTGGATCAGTTCCGGACGGCTGGCGAGTACGAAAGCGGCCACCGAGAACGCGACCATCAGAACCGGCACAAGCGAGAGGATGCCGATGAAACTGATCGCCGCCGCGTACGTGTTGCCCCGTCGCTGGTTGTAATGGTCCTGCATCGCCATCAGGCGTGCAACGGGCGGCCACTCCATGACAGTCGCGAAGAAGGCCTTCAATCGGGCGATAAGGGCTTTGATGCGGTCCACACATTCCTCTTGTCGTCGGGTTGTCACCTGTGCCGGGCCATCACATCGTCAGATGTGCATATCGTCACATGGGCACATCCTCACACGGGCCGCCCCCGCGGATCACCCCTTCGGCGCGACGAACCCTACCTTGTCGTAGACGTCGGCGAGCGTCGTCGCCGCGATCTCGCGGGCGCGGGCGGCGCCGTCGGCCATGATCGTGTCCAGGTAGGCCGTGTCGGCGAGGATCTCATCGACCTTGCCGCGCAACGGCGACACGAAGTCAGTGAGGATCTCCGCCGTCTCGACCTTCAGGTCACCGTAGCCCTTGCCTTCGTAGGTTCGGACGATCTCGTCGACGCCGCGACCGGTCAGTGCTGCTTGGATGGTCAGCAGGTTCGACACGCCGGGCTTGTTCTCACGGTCGAACGCGATGACTCGATCGTTGTCGGTGACGGCCGACCGGATCTTCTTGGCCGACCGCTTCGGGTCGTCGAGCAGATTGATCAGCCCCGAGTCGCTCTCTGCCGATTTGCTCATCTTCGCGGTCGGATTCTGCAGGTCGTAGATCTTCGCGAACTCCTGCACGATGTGCGGTTTAGGGACCGTCAACGCCTTACCGAAGCGCTTGTTGAACCGCTCCGCGAGGTCGCGTGTCAGTTCGAGGTGCTGGCGCTGGTCCTCGCCGACCGGCACCGCGTCCACCTGGAACGCGAGGATGTCCGCGGCCATCAGGACCGGATAGGTGAACAGTCCGACACCCGCGGCGTCCTGCCCGGCCTTGGCAGCCTTGTCTTTGAACTGGGTCATCCGGCTCGCTTCGCCAAAGCCGGTGATGCAGGTGAGCACCCAGGTCAGCTGCGCGATCTCGGGGACCTGAGACTGCGCGTAGATCGTCGCCCGATCGGGGTCGACGCCGACTGCCAACAACTGCGCGATGCTGCGGCGCGTCCGCTCCCGCAACTGCTTCGGCTCGAACGGCACGGTGATCGCGTGCATGTCGGGGATGAAGTAGAACGCGTCGAAGTCCTCCTGCAACTCCACCCACTGCTTGACCGCGCCCAGGTAGTTGCCGAGGTGGAACGAATCGCTCGTCGGCTGGATGCCGGACAGGACGCGGCGACACGGGGTGGGCTGTGCGGGAGAGGTCATGCACCGATTCTTTCAGATCGGCTCAACCGGGTTTTCGCCCGGCGTCACGCGAACTCGGCGGTGACCGGGGCGTGGTCGGACCAGCGGCGGTCGTACGCGTCGGGGCGATCCACCCAGGTGCGGGTGAGCCGGTCAGCGAGCGTCGGCGTCGCCAGGTGGTAGTCGATCCGCCAGCCCGAATCGTTGTCGAACGCCTTGCCACGCCACGACCACCACGCGTACGGACCGTCGACGTCGCCGTGGTGGCGGCGTGCGACGTCGACCCACCCGGAGTCGATGCGGGCGCCGACCCACTCACGTTCGTGCGGCAGGAAACCGGAGTTCTTGCGGTTGCCCTTCCAGTTCTTGATGTCGCGCTCGGTGTGCGCGATGTTCCAGTCGCCCGCGACGACGACCTGCCGGCCGCTCGTCAGCAGTCGGTCGAGGTACGGCCCGAACTCGTCGAGGAATCGATTCTTCTCCTCATACTTCTCGACGTCCTTCGGGTCGTCGGTGAGCGCTGCGCCCGACGGCAGGTAGAGACTCGCCGCGGTGACCGTGGCGCCACCGAGATCGAAGTCTGCTTCCACGTAGCGGCCGAGGGGGTCGAATTCGTCGCTGCCGAAACCGATCCGGACCGCGGCCGGCTCGGTGCGCGAGAGGATGCCGACACCCGAACGACCTTTGACGGCCGACTCGGTCATCACCAGATGCCAGCCGTCGTCCAGCGCCGGAGCAAGAGCCTTGCGGGTGAGCGCTTCGGAGGCCCGGACCTCCTGCAACAGCACCACGTCCGTGGAATGCGCGGACAGCCACGGCAGCATTCCGTGGTTGTTCTCGTTGCGGGTCTTCACCGCGGCGCGGATGCCGTTGACGTTGACGGTGGTGATGGCGAACGAGCCGCCAGAAGAATCAGACACGGGAGAATCAGTCACGGTGACCGACCCTAGTTGTCTTGACCGAGTACACCTAGCCGGTCGATACGACAGCAGCGTCCTCGCGCCGTTTGATAAGGACGGCCACCGCGAGCACGACGGCGCCACCGAGCGCGAACAGTGCGCCGACGAGCGAGGGCGCACGGTAGCCGTACCCCGCCGCGATGACGACACCGCCGACCCACGCGCCGAGAGCGTTCGCGACGTTGAGCGCCGAATGGTTGAGCGCCGCGGCGATGGTCTGCGCCTCCTGCGCGACATCCATCAACCGGGTCTGCAGTCCGGGGATGGCCGTCGATCCCGCCGAGCCGACGAGGAAGGCGACGATGAGCGCGGGCCAGCCGGTGGTGACGACGAGCGCGAACAGTCCGAGTGCGAGCGCAGCGCCGATCATGCCGATCGCGATGGCACGGTCGCCGAAACGGTCAGCGAGGGCACCGCCGACGATGTTGCCGGTCACCATGCCGAGACCGAACAGAGCGAGCGCGATCGGGACGGTCCACTCGGCGAGTCCGCCGAGCGAGGTGAGCGCCGTGTTGAGATAGGTGTAGAACGCGAAGAAGCCACCGAATCCGACCATGCCGACGACCAGCGTCAACCAGATCTGTCGACTCTTGAGACCGGCGAGTTCCGTCCGTGGATCGGTGGTCACCATGTCACTCAGGCTCGGCACCACTTTCCAGAGCGCGGCGACGGTGACGACACCGATCACGACGACCATCGCAACGGCGCTGCGCCACCCGAAGTGCTGGCCGAGCCAGGTGGCTGCGGGCACGCCGAGGACGTTGGCGACCGACAGTCCCAGCATCACCTGGCCGACCGCCTGCGCGCGCCGTCCCGGCCCCGCCAGGTGTGCCGCGACCAGTGCGGCGACACCAAAGTACGCACCGTGCGGGAGTCCGGCGATCACTCGCGCGACCATCAGCATCCCGTACGACTGCGCCACCAGGCTGAGCGCGTTGCCGACAGTGAACGCCACCATCAGCGAGATGAGCAGCGTCCGACGGGACATGCGCGCCGCGGCGACCGCGATCACGGGCGCACCGATGACGACGCCGATCGCGTAGGCGGAGATCAAGTGCCCGGCCGTCGGCTCGTCGATCCCGAGGTCGTCCGCGATGTTCGGCAGCAATCCCATGGCGACGAATTCGGTGGTGCCGATACCGAAGCCACCGAGCGCGAGGACGATGATGACGACCGCGAGAGGCACCGGGGGCTTGGCCGGTTCGACGGTTCGGTCGGGCCTGACGTCGGTCGTTTCGAGGCTCACAGCTGATTCACGCACAGTGCCATAACGTGTGCGCCCGGACAGTCCATCCCGGCCGCGTCGGTGATGTCAGTCACCGGCCGTCCGCGGCGCGCTCCACGTCGCACCTTGTGTGAGTTGCGACACTCGAACAATCCTCACCGGAACCACGGCCCACCTGTGAGGACGCGCTTTTCTCGCGTTGTCCCCCAACCGGATGAATTGGCTTGTCCGGCGCAGGTTGGGTACAAGGACCAATGCCTATGTCACCACGTGACACCACCCGAGAGAAGGGGAATCAGTTGCCGACGGCTTGCAGCGTCACCGGCCTCCCAGTCATGTTTCGCACCATCATGCCTTGGGCTCCCGTCGCCGCACGAGCCGCTGCGCCCGGCCCCGCGGAGCCGCCGGACATCTGACGTGGGACGAATCCCGACCGACCGCCTGGTCGCGACGCGTCAGCGTCGCCCGACGTGAAAGTGATTCACCCATGACCGACATGACAACCCTCTCCGGCCCGATCGTCATCCTGCTCTATGTGGCGTTCTTCGGGACGAGCCTCTACATCGCGCTGCGGATCAGCAAGCGCAAGGAGAACGCCGACGGCTACATGACCGGCGGCGGCAAGATCGGCTTCGGTATCTCGGCCGCATCGATGACCGCCACCTGGATCTGGGCGTCGTCGATGTACGCCTCGGCGACGTCCGGCTACACCTACGGCATCTCCGGACCCATCCATTACGGGTTGTGGGGCGCGCTGATGATCCTCCTCATCTACCCGTTCGGGCGCCGCATCCGAAAGGTCGCACCGAACGCGCACACCATCGCCGAAGTGATGTTCGCTCGGCACGGACGATCGAGCCAGCTCCTGCTCGCCGGATCGAACATCCTCGGCAGCCTGATCAGTTTGACCTCCAACCTGATCGCGGGCGGCGCACTCGTCGCCATGCTCTCGCCGTTCTCGTTCACGCAGGGCATCATCGCGATCGGCGGCGGCGTCCTGCTGTACACGCTCTGGTCCGGCTTCCGCGCCTCGGTGCTCACCGACTTCGTGCAGGTCGTGTTCATGCTCGGCGCGGTCGTCATCATCATCCCGGTGGTGTTCTTCGCTGCGGGCGGACCCGACCTGTTCACCACGGGCTCGGTGAACCTCACCGAGTCGCAGAGCAACTTCTTCTCGTCGGACGCCTTCTACAACCAGGGCGCGCCGTACATCGCCGCCGTCCTCGCGTACGCGATCGGCAACCAGACGATCGCTCAGCGCCTGTTCGCCGTCCGCGAGGATTTGATCAAGAAGACGTTCGTCACCGCGACCTTCGGTTACGGGTCGGCGATCATCGGCATCGGCATGCTCGGCGTCCTCGCCCTGTACGCGGGTGTCGAGCCGATGGACGGCGACGTCAACAACCTGATTCCGCAGATGGCCGCCACCTATCTGCCCGCCGTACTGCTGTGCCTGTTCTTCATCATGATCATCGGCTCGCTCGCGTCGACGGCGGACGCCGACATGACCGCGCTCGCGTCCATCGTGATGGCCGACATCTACGGACAGAACATCGCGGGCAAGAAGCGGGCGAACCCCGCGACCATGGTCCTCATCGGCCGCATCACAATGGTCGTCGCGACCTGCGCCGCCCTCGTGTTCGCCGGCGCCAACCTGAACATCCTCGATCTGCTCGTCTTCGTCGGCGCGCTGTGGGGAGCCCTCGTGTTCCCGGTGATCTCGTCGTTCTACTGGAACCGCGTCACCAACATGTCGTTCAGCGTCGCGGTGGTCGTGGCTCTCGCCTTCTTCCTCCCGGTCCGCTTCTCGTGGATTTCGATGGACGGCGGCGTCGGCATCTTCTTCGACGTCCTGTCGACCATCGGCATCGGCGTGGTGCTCGGACTCATGGCGTTCGGCTTCTTCGGTAAGAAGCCTGCGCTCGTGATCGGCGTCGTCTCGACCGTGGTCGCGGCGCCGTTCGCGATCGGCTTCCTGCACCAGTACGCGGTTCTGTCCGGATCGCTGGTGGCGTACGCGGTCAGCACCATGGTGTGCGTCGGCCTGACCATGCTCAACACCGGCCCGCGCTTCGACTTCGCCACCATCGCCGTACGCACCGGCGACTTCGACGAACGTGAGGCCGAACCCGACCTCGACGCCGAACTGCACGACCTCGAAGCGGAGATTCCGCCTGTGACCACCACCCGAGAGGACGACGGCAAATGACCGGATTCTGGATGACCATCTACGTGCTGGTGTGGCCGCTCGTCACGTTGACCACCCTGAGCGTGATCGTGCGGGCCTTCTTCAAGGAATGGCGTCAGGCCCGCAAGGAGGGGCGCCCCATCGTCTGACCGCACCAACCCTCTAACACGCGGCACTGCCGTAGCGAAAGGGTTTAAGTTCAGGATGCTCGAGGCGTTCCCGCGGGCCCGCGCCGGTGAGATATTGTTCTCGACAGGTCATGAGTGTCAGCGAAGAGCCCCGGCTTGCTGACCGGCAACCCTCCAACCGCGGTGGGGTGCTCCGGGTGATGACCTGGCGGCAACGGGGCGCAGCTTCGTCGCCGCAAGCGCGGGTCCGAAGGTCGGACCCTCCAAGTGCGGGCTTCGGCCCCGCCGACCACAGAGAGAGTGATGACGTCTATGTCTGACGCCGCGAACTGGAGCTTCGAGACCGCCCAGGTTCATGCCGGGCAGGTGGCCGACACAACCACCAACGCTCGCGCCCTGCCGATCTACCAGACCACGTCGTACGTGTTCGACAACACCGAGCACGCTGCGAACCTGTTCGCACTCGCCGAGCCGGGCAACATCTACACGCGCATCATGAACCCGACGCAGGACGCTGTCGAGCAGCGCGTGGCCGCCCTTGAGGGCGGCGTCGCCGCACTGCTCGTGGCCTCCGGCATGGCCGCGACCACCTACGCGATCCAGAACATCGTCGAGAACGGCGGACACGTCGTGTCCAGCCCGCGTATCTACGGCGGCACGTTCAACCTGTTCCACTACACGCTGCCGAAGTTCGGCATCGAGGTGTCGTTCGTGGAGGATCCCGACGACCTCGAGTCGTGGAAGTCCGCGATCAAGTCGAACACGCGCGCCGTGTTCGCCGAGACGATCTCGAACCCGCACAACCAGATCCTCGACACCGCGGGCGTCGCGAAGGTCGCTCACGACGCGGGCATCCCGCTGATCGTCGACAACACCGTCGCCACCCCGTACCTGTTGAACCCGCTCAAGCACGGCGCCGACGTCGTCGTCCACTCGGCCACTAAATATCTTGGCGGACACGGAAACTCGATCGGTGGCGTCCTGGTCGACGGCGGCACGTTCGACTGGCGCGCGCAGCGCGACGGCCAGGACCTGTTCCCCGGCTTCACGACGCCGGACCCGAGCTACAACGGCGTCGTCTTCGCCGACCTTGGCGCCCCGGCATACGCACTGAAGGCCCGCACCCAACTGCTGCGCGACACGGGCGCCGCGATCTCCCCGTTCAACGCGTTCCTGCTGGCGCAGGGCATCGAGACGTTGAGCCTGCGCGTGGAGCGCCACGTCGCCAACGCGCAGAAGGTCGCCGCGTTCCTCGAGGGACACGACCAGGTCACCTCGGTCTCGTACGCGGGACTCCCGTCGTCGCCGTACTACCAGCGCGGCCAGGAACTGCTGCCCAAGGGGCAGGGCGCGATCATCGCATTCGAGATCGACGGCGGTGTTGAAGCCGGCAAGAAATTCGTCAATGCGCTGACCTTGCACAGCCACGTCGCGAACATCGGCGACGTCCGCTCGCTGGTCATCCACCCGGCGTCGACGACGCACAGCCAGCTGTCCGAGGACGAGCTGCTCGCCGCGGGCGTCACCCCGGGCCTGGTGCGTCTGGCCGTCGGCATCGAGGGAATCGACGACATCTTGGCCGACCTGGGCGAAGGTTTCAAGGCCGCCAAGTGAAGCTCGCACACGGCGCAGGCGTGGACGGCGGGGTCGTCGGGTGTCGGTGAGCGCCGATTTGGCCGCTACGACGTTCGGCCCGGACTGGGCTGACGCCCCGGACGGGACGCACGTCGCCGTGCGCATCGGCGATCTCGACCTCGATTCGGGGGCGAGCATCGCCGACGTCACGGTCACCTTCCAGAAGTGGGGCCGCCCGAACGCGGCGCGCGACAACATCGTGCTCGCGCTGCACGCGTTGACCGGCAACTCCCACGTCACCGGCCCCGCCGACGAACGGTTCTCGATGACCGGCTGGTGGGACGGTCTGGTGGGTCCCGACGGCGCCGTCGACACCGATGAGTGGTGCGTCGTCGCACCGAACGCGATCGGCGGCTGCTACGGATCGACCGGTCCGGGATCGGTTGCGCCGGATGGCAAACCGTGGGGTTCGCGGTTTCCGATCCTGACCGTGCGCGATCTGGTCCGTTCCGAGCAGATCGCGTTCGAACAGGTCGGCATCACCCGGTTCGCCGCGGTCGCGGGCGGATCGATGGGCGGTGCGCGCGCGCTGGAGTGGATCGTCACCCACCCGGACAGGGTCGACGCCGCGTTGATCCTGGCGGTCGGCGCGCATGCGTCGGGCGACCAGATCGGCACTCAGGTCACCCAGATCGCGGCGATCGAGAACGACGTCGACTGGCAGGGCGGCGACTATTACGGGACGTCGCGGGCACCGATGGCGGGGATGGGTGTCGCCCGCCGGATCGCACACCTGTCGTACCGGAGCGGCCGCGAGTTGGACGAGCGCTTCGAGAACAGCGCGCAGGGCGACGAAGATCCGTTGACCGGCGGTCGGTATGCGATCGCCAGCTATCTCGACTACCAGTCGGAGAAGTTGAAGACCCGCTTCGATCCGGGCAGCTATGTCGCGTTGTCGAAGGTGTTGAGCAACCACGATGTCGGTCGCGGCCGCGGCGGTTGGAAAGCCGCGTTGAACGGGTGCGGCGTCCCGGCGATCGTCGGCGGCATCGACTCCGACCGGCTGTACCCGATCTATCAGCAGCAGCAGATCGCCGACGAACTCGGCGGCACGGTCGGCGGTCTCCGCGTCATCTCGTCCGACGCCGGACACGACGGGTTCCTCACCGCGAAGGAACCGATCGGCGAACTGCTGCGCGAGACGCTCGTGCTGGCCCGCACTCAGCGGCAATAGCGCGCCCTCACACTCCCGGCGAGGCCACCCAGCATTCGACGAGGCGCCCGTCCGCGATGCGCAGGATGTCGTTGCCGGACGTGTACACGTTCTCCCCTGCGCCGACGGTTCCGTGGCTGATCCAGCGGGCCGCGACGTAGCCGTCGCCGCCAAACGGCTCCACTTCGAGCGAGTACTCGAGCCCCTTATGTGTCGCCTTCACGGCCGCGATGAGGGCCGCGAGCTTACCGGGGCCCACCACGTCGGTCGTCGGCCAATGTCCGACGAAGTCCTCATCGACGAACTCCTCGGCGATCTCGGCGAGCTTCGTGCGGTCTTTGGGGCCGTTCCACAGGTCGTCAATCCAACGGCGGTACAGATCCGTGTCGGTGGTTTCGCGCATACTCCACCGTGTCACACGGGCACTGAAGAACGTTGGCACTCGAAGTGTCGCGTGGGAGCGGTTCGAGTGCCAAGGTTGTGCGCGGTTCGCCGATGGCGCTCAGGAAGTGCCCAACGAGTCGATCGATGTCGCGAGCCACAGGACGGAGGCGCCGAGTACTGCCATGGTCGCAACGTCGAACGGCCGGCTGCGGACCTGCAACAGTCCCACGCGCGTAGTCGGCAGGAGTGCGCGGATGGTCGCGGCGACGAGGAGTGCCGCGCCGAACACGAATGCGCCGCGGCGCCACCGGTCGACGAGCACCAGGAGCGCTGCCACGGCGACGAGCGCGAGCACCACGTAGAACGGGATGTTCACGATGTAGCCGTGGATCCGTCGTGCTCGCCGGAGTTCGTCGACGCGGTCGTCGGTCATCAGGAGCCCGCGGCCGCCAGTTGTTGCTCGGCCCGTTCGACGACGTTCGCGAGCAGGAAGGCCCGTGTCAACGGCCCGACTCCCCCGGGGTTGGGCGAGACGGCGCCTGCGACGTCCCACACGTCGGGGGCGACGTCGCCTTTGAGTCCGTCGTCGGTGCGGGACACGCCCACGTCGACGACGGCCGCGCCGGGCTTGACCATGTCGGCGGTGATGAGGTGTGCGACGCCTGCCGCCGCGACGACGATGTCGGCGCGGCGGATTTCGGCGGCGAGGTCACGAGTACCGGTGTGGCACAGGGTGACGGTCGCGTTCTCGCTACGACGGGTCAGGAGTAGGCCGATGGGGCGGCCGATGGTGACTCCGCGTCCGACGACGGTCACGTGAGCGCCGTTGAGCGGGATGTCGTAGCGGCGAAGGAGGTGGATGACGCCCCGCGGAGTGCACGGGAGGGTCGACTCCTTGCCGAGGACGAGCCGTCCGAGGTTGATCGGGTGCAGACCGTCCGCATCCTTCTCGGGTGCGATCCGTTCGAGCGCCGCGTTCTCGTCGAGGTGCTTCGGGAGCGGCAGCTGGACGATGTAGCCGGTGCAGCTCGGATCTGCGTTCAGCTCGTCGATCGTCGCGTCGAGTTGCTCCTGCGTGATGTCGGCGGGCAGGTCCTTGCGGATCGATGCGATGCCGACCTTCGCGCAGTCGGAGTGCTTGCCCTTCACGTAGCTCTGCGAGCCCGGGTCGTCGCCGACCAGCACCGTCCCCAGTCCGGGGGTGATGCCTGCCGCGCGAAGCACGTCCACGCGTGCCTTGAGATCAGTGAAGATCTCGTCTCGGGTGAGTTTGCCGTCCAGTCGAATCGCCGTCACGGTGTTCCATTGTTCCACGCCGCGGCGAAACTTCCGATCAGGCGGCTACGGTCTGCGATCGCGCGACGGCGAGGAACTCCTCGACGGTCACGTAGAAGCCGGTCGCATCGTCGATCTGAAACCAGACGGTCTGGCGCGGATCGAGGTCGGTCGTGTCGTTGTTGATTGCGTTCGTCGTATACATGGGTATGCCTCCTCGGCATGAGTAAGTGGCAGCGACACAAAGCGTCACTGCTGTGCAAGTGTGGGTCTTGGGCTCCGAAAGTCGGCCCGTATCTCCGCGTCGTGCGGAGCATCTCCGCTATCGAGCGGAGTCGAGACATCAATGAGGTTCTCGCGGTTCGCCTGCGCCTTCCGGCGCGCGATCCTAGACCCAGAGGTCCTCAGGAGATTCGCAGCAGTGCTCGCGGACCGTGAGATGGTCGACGCTGTTCGCTGCGAACATATCAGTCTCGCACGGAAGTTCGGCCGATGTCAAGGGTTACAGGCGAGAGCGAGGCTCGCGCCGCCAGATGATCAGCTTTCGCCGTTCGTGCTCGGCGACCGGGCGCGAGGAAGTCGGTGGCGATGCCGCGGGCCTGCCGCAGTCCTGCGTCACGGTGAGGTGCGTTGTGGTCGCCTTCGACGTCGTAGATGAGATGGCTCGCAACGTCATCGATGCCGCAGTAGGCGAAGATGCCGACGTCGATCTGAGTGCGCATCGCCTCGTCGTAGCCGTACTTGTCGTACGTGCGCTTCTTCGAGCCGCCGATGCCGATGAGCACGGTCGGGATGCTCGGCAGCAGCGCATTGAGCGGCTGCTTTCCACGGTCGTCGACTCCGCTGCCGTACTGGTAGGCCCAGCCGCCGGTGAAGACGCGTTCGATCCAGCCCTTCATCGTGGCAGGCATCCCCCACCAGTAGACCGGGTAGACGAACGCCAGCCGATCTGCGGCTTCGACCCGCTGGTGCATCTCAGTGATGCCGTCCGGTGCCGGCCCGCCCCAGAAGTGCGCATGGTCGGCCTCGGTGAAACGCGGATCGAAGCCTTCCTGGTGCAGGTCGAGCACATCGACGGTGTGCCCTCCGCGCCGAAACGGCTCGTGGAAGGCGTCCATCACTGCGGCCGGATAGTGGTCGGTGAACGGGTGCGAGAATACGGTCATCAGGTGCACGTGTGCGGCCTCCGTTTCACATCGGTGGTGGTTCAGCGCGTGACGACGAGTCGCTGCGCTGCGGTCCGGGCAGATTCGACGGCGCGCGGCCCGCGGTACGAGGCTGTCGACGTCGCACCCTCGAACAGCACGAGCAATTGCTCAACAAGTAGTTCGTCCGCGGCCTCGGTCTCGTACTCCACGACTCGTGTGACCACGGAGTACAGCAGTTCGCGGTACTCGGCGACGGCGGCCGAGATCTCCGGGACGGACCCGCCATCCTCCCCCATCGCCCGTAGAAACAGACATCCGTGCGACCCCTCGGTCCGCACCCAGGTCGCCAGTGCGTTGAAGAGCTCGTCCACCGTCAGGACATCGAAGGCTCGGGCGAAACGCTCGCCGCGGGCGCCGAGAACTGCGGCGACGAGGCCCGTCTTGCTGCCTAGATGCTTGTACAGGGTCCGCGACGAGACGCCGGCGGCCGCGGTCAGCCGGTCGACGCCGACGCCTGCGAAGCCGTGCCGATCGAAGACGGGCTCGACTGCGGTGAGGATACGTTCGCGAGTTGGTGCCACACCCACAAGGTAGCACGATCGTTTTACACAGTCCGAGATGACCGCGCGGCCAGACTGCCGCGTCCGGCCGATGACGAGGCGCGCCGGGTGCGCGCATAGAATCTCCCCGTGTTCCGGATCATGTATTACCAGCCCTGCATCCCGCCCAATACCGGTAATGCGATCCGGATCGCGGCGAACACCGGGTGCGAGCTCCACCTGATCGAGCCGCTCGGCTTCACGATGACGGATACGCAGGTCAAGCGCGCAGGTCTCGATTATCACGAGATGGCGAACGTGACGGTCCACCCGGACCTGTCGACTGCCTGGGAGCGGCTACAACCCGAGCGTGTGTTCGCGTTCAGTTCGCACGCGACGCGCTTCCACACCGACGTCGAGTACCGGGCGGGTGACATCCTGCTGTTCGGCCCCGAACCGACCGGTCTGCCCGACGAGGTCCTCAGCGATCCACTCATCACCGACCAGATCCGGATCCCGATGCTGCCAGACCGTCGATCGATGAATCTCGCCAACGCGACCAGCGTCGCACTGTACGAGGCGTGGCGGCAGCACGGGTTCAACGGCGCGGTGTAACGAACGTCCACGTGGCTATCGCAGGTGGCGTTCGAAGAACTGGTCCGGCATGCGACCGACTATGACGTCGCCCGATCAGCTCCGTTGGGGCTGCCCCGCCACCGCAGCGGGGCTTCGCCGTACTCCTCCACGACGTGCGCAGCCATCCCGACGGTCCTGCCGTACTGGAACAGGACTTCGCCTGCTCGTGGCCCGAGCTCGAGTTCGCGGGCAACCACGGCGCTGGCGAGGTCGACGTTCACCGGACGTCCCGTGCGCGCGGTGAGCTGGTCTGCCGCGGCGAGCGCAGGCGAATCGGGCATGTCGTGGCGGATGCGATCGAAGACGATCCGCGCACGCGGATCCGGGCCGCCGTAGACGACATGTCCGAAGCCAGGTAGGCGACCGTCGATCACCGCGTCGGCGAGCGCACGCTCGACGGGAGTGCCTGCGACGACCGCATCCACCATGTCGTACGCCGCGGCTGGCGCACCACCGTGCAGCGGTCCAGACAGCGCCGCGTATCCGGCGAGCAACGCGTCGAACACCCCGGCCCGCGCGGACGCCGCGACCCTCGCCGCCGTCGTCGACGCGGCGAGCCCGTTGTCGATCAACGTCGTCGCCAGCAAGTCCACCCACGGGTGCGCCCAGTCGATCTCGGGCACGGCCCGCGTCAGGGCCGGGAGGAGTCCGAGAACACGCGCCGACGCGTCTGTCCGATCGACGCGCAGCGGATCGTGTGCGGCGATCAACGCGACGGCGAGCGGAATGCGGCGTTCCACGTCGACCGCGGCGATCACCGCGTCGTCGACGGTCGCCACCTGGCGCGGCCCGTCGACGGCAAGCACGAAACGGGCGGCCGCCGCGAAATCCATCGCCGCGCACACCTCGGCGACGTCGCGTCCCCGCAGGTAGAGACGGTCGTCGCGGATAGAGGACACTCGCGTCGCGACCGCCCGGAAACGGAGCAGACGATCGCCCGCACGGCGACCGTCATGCTTGGCGGCCGCCAGCGAATCGATCTGTGTGCGGTCGAATAGCGACTCGGACTGGCCGGGCTGCCGCCGCGACACCAACACTCCCCGACTCACGTACGAGTAGAGCGTGCCGCGTTTGACGCCGAGCCGCGCCGCAGCCTCCGACGTGGTGATCCACTGGTCCACCCGGTTGATTCAATCAACATTGCAGACATTGATCAATAGCGCGATGATCGAGCGATGAGCACACCGATCAGCGTTCCCCGCGGCCTGAAGAACGTCATCGTCACCGACACTGAGATCGGCGACGTCCGAGGGGAGGAGGGCTTCTTCCACTACCGCGAATACGATGCGACCGAGTTGGCGCGGTCGGCGACCTTTACCGACGTCTGGCATCTGATGGTGTTCGGGGCGCTCCCCTCACCGGCGCAGTCAGCCGAGTTCGCTCGCCGTGTCGGTGCGCTCCGTGTGGTCGACGGCGCCACCGTCGACCTGCTACGCACGGTGGTGACAGGCGACGTCGAACCGCTCGCCGCACTGCGTGTCGCGCTCGCCGCGCTCGGCGTCGGCGACCGGCCGCTCTTCGACATGGACGAGACCGAACGTGTCGACGCCGCTCTACGCGCGGCGTCCGTCGTTCCGACGGTTCTCGCTGCGGCCCACCGAATCTCGCGCGGACTCGAAGTTCTCGACGTCGATCCTGATGCAGATCACGTCGCCGACTATCTGCGGATGTCGACGGGTTCGATAGATGCCGAGTCGGCGGACTCCCTGCGCACATACCTGGTCACCACGATCGACCACGGATTTAACGCGTCGACGTTCGCCGGCCGGGTGGTCGCATCCACCGGGTCGGATATGACGTCGTCAGTGCTCGGCGCGCTCGGAGCGTTCCTCGGCCCGCTGCACGGCGGAGCCCCCAGTCGGGCACTCGCCGCTCTCGACGAGATCGGCGACCCGTCGAACACTCGCGACTGGGTGCGCAATCGGATCGAACACGGCGAAGTCATCATGGGCTTCGGGCACGCCGTCTACCGGACCCGTGATCCGCGCGCCGAACTCCTCAAATCTGTTGTGCTGCAGCGCTACGACTCTCCACTGGTCCGGCAGGCGACGGCTGTCGAAGCTGAGATCGAAGCCGCGATCAACGAATTGAAGCCGGGACGACGGCTATACGCGAACGTCGAATTCTATGCGGGGGTGCTGATGCACGAGGTAGGTCTTCCACCCGAGATGTTCACGCCGACATTCGCTACAGCGCGCGTCGTCGGATGGACGGCCAACATCCTGGAGCAGGCTGCCGAAGGCAAGATCATCCGCCCGATCGCCCGCTACGTCGGCCCCGAACCGCGTCGCTGACGGCGAGATCCCGACTCCGCGCGATCAACACCAGTCCCGTGACTTGGTCCCGACCTTTAGATCGAGCTTGCTCAACCGGTCGGCGACGACGGTCACCGCACCCTCCGCGTTCTGCACCTTGCCGCGGATCAGCAAGGCGGACGCGGTCTGAGCGAGCGTCCGGTAGCGCGACCAGAGGCCGACCGAGCAGACGACGTTGACCATGCCGGTCTCGTCTTCGAGGTTCACGAAGGTCACGCCGGACGCGGTGGCCGGCCGTTGCCGGTGGGTCACCGCTCCCCCGACGAGCACCCGCGTGCCGTCGGGCACCGCGAGCAGCCCGTCGGCCCGCGTCACCCCCATCGCATCCAACCGGGGGCGCAAGTATTGGGTCGGGTAGGCGCGCGGCGAGATTCCTGTCGAGATCGCGTCCACCGCAGTCAATTCCACCTCCGACATGCCGGGCAGCGTCGGGGCCTCGCGGGGTGAGGTCACCTCGAGTTGGTCGTCGCGCAGCCCCGCCGCGGCACCGGCCTCCCACAGTGCGGCGCGACGGTCCAGGCCGAAGCATTCGAATGCACCCGCCGTCGCCAACGACTCCAGCTGCGGCAGCGTCAACTCGGTGCGACGAGACAGGTCCGCGACCGACGTGAACGGGCCCGACTCGCGCGCCTCGACGACGCGTTGCGCGGCGTCGCTCGACAGGCCGCGAACCGCAGCCAACCCGATACGCACGTCGAGTCCGTCGTTCTCCAACCACGCGTACGAGCGTGAGGCGTTCACATCCGGGCGGTGCACCCGGACGCCGTGGCGTCGTGCATCGGCGACGAGGCTCTGCGGCGAGTAAAAGCCCATCGGCTGGGCCCGCAGCAGCGCCGCACAAAACGCGGCCGGATGATGCAGCTTGAACCACGACGAATAGAAGACGATCGACGCGAAACTCTGCGAATGGCTCTCCGGGAAGCCGAAATTGGCGAACGCGGCCATCTTCTCGTAGATACGGTCGGCCACCGCGCCCTCGATCCCGTGAGTCTGTCGCATCCCGTCGTAGAAGCGTCTGCGCAGCCGCTCCATCCGTTCCGGTGACCGTTTGGATCCCATCGCGCGCCGCAACTGATCGGCTTCGGCCGCGTCGAACCCGGCGACGTCGACCGCCACCTGCATCATCTGTTCCTGGAACAACGGGATGCCGAGCGTCCGATCCAGCGACTTGTGCATAGACGGGTGGTCGACGGTCACCGGCTCCTTGCCGTCGCGGCGTCGGATGTACGGGTGCACCGATCCGCCCTGGATGGGTCCCGGTCTGATGAGCGCGACTTCGACGACGAGATCGTAGAAGTTCCGCGGTTTCAGTCGCGGCAGTGTCGCCATCTGGGCGCGCGACTCCACCTGGAAGACGCCGACCGAGTCGGCGCGGCACAGCATGTCGTAGACGGCCTCCTCGGTGAGGTCGAGTCGCGCGAGATCCACGTCGATCCCCTTATGCTCACGGACGAGGTCGATCGCGTAGTGCAGCGCCGACAGCATGCCGAGGCCCAGCAGATCGAACTTCACGAGGCCGACGGCGGCACAGTCGTCCTTGTCCCATTGCAGGACGCTGCGGCCCGGCATCCGCGCCCACTCCGTGGGACACACGTCGGCGATCGGCCGGTCGCAGATCACCATGCCGCCCGAATGGATACCGAGATGTCTTGGCATGGACGAGATCTGGGATGCGAGGTCGCGGACGTCGTCGGGTGCCGAGTCGGGAATCTTGCTCCACGCGTCCTGCTGGCCGGGCGCGTAGCCGAGAGCGCGCGCCATGTCGCGGACGGCGGACCGTCCCCGATAGGTGATGACGTTGGCGACCTGGGCGCTGTGCGAACGCCCGTGCCGCGAGTACACGTACTGGATCACCTCCTCGCGCCGATCCGATTCGATGTCGACGTCGATGTCGGGCGGGCCATCACGCTCGGGTGAGAGGAAGCGTTCGAACAACAGGTGGTTGCCGACCGGGTCGACGTTGGTGATGCCGAGCGCGAAGCAGACGGCCGAGTTGGCCGAACTCCCCCGCCCCTGGCACAGGATGTCGTGACTCTTACAGAACGAGACGATGTCATGGACCACTAGGAAGTAGCCGGGGAACGTCAGCGTCTCGATGATCGCGAGCTCGTGGTCGAGCTGCCGGTACGCGTCGGGTCGTTCGGTGCGCGTCCCATACCTGCGCAGCGCGCCCTCCTCGGTGAGATGCCGCAGCCAGGTGGCTTCGGTGTGGCCGTCGGGGACGTCGAATGGCGGCAGGTTCGGTGCGATCAGGCCGAGGGAAAACGTGCAGTCGGAGGCCAACTGCACGGCGTTGTCGATGGCGTCCAGATGCGCGGGCAGCAGACGCGCCATCTCGTCGCCGCTGCGCAGGTGCGCTCCGCCGACGCCGGGCAGCCAGCCGTCGATCGTCGTGATGTCAGTACGGGCGCGGACAGCGGCCACCGCGGTCGCCAGCTTCCGATTCGACGGCCCCGCGAAGTGGGCGCCCGTCGTCGCGACCGTCGGCAATCGCATCTCGGCGGCGAGCGCGGCGAGGATCGCGTTGCGTTCGTCGTCGTCGGAGACGCCGGTGGCGGTCAGCTCCACCGCGACGTTCGACGCGCCGAACCTGTCGACGAGATCGCCGAGCGCATCCCGCGCGCCGACTCGTCCCGCACGTGCCAGACCTCGGCGGACCGCGCCTTTGCGGCAGCCGGTGAGGATCTGCCAGTGCCCGTCCGCCGCGGCGGCCGTGATCGCGTCAGCGTCGTACCGGAGGAGCCCCTTCTCGCCGCCCGTCATGTGCGCGTCGGCGATGACCCGCGACAGTCGTCGATAGCCTTCGTCGCCGCGGGCGAGGACCAGGAGGTGATCGCCCGGCGGGTCGACGGCTCCGGCGCGCGGCGCGTCGCGCTGCAGCGACAGTTCGGCGCCGAACACCGTCGGCATGCCGAATTCGCGTGCGGCTTCGGCAAATCGGACGACACCGTAGAAGCCGTCGTGGTCGGTCAACGCCAGCGCCGTCAAACCGAGTCGCTGGGATTCTTCGACCATCTGTTCCGGCATGGATGCGCCGTCGAGGAAACTGTACGAGCTGTGCGCGTGCAGTTCGGCGTAGGCGACGCGTGACGTCCCGTGGGCGATGTCGGCGGCCACGTACTCGCCGCGTTTGCGCGACCACGCGGGCGAGTCCCCGCCGTCGCCGGGAACGGACCCGTTGAACGTGGGCGGAAAGGTCTCACCGCGCCGGTCGTCTGCCCCCGGGGCCCGCCCCGACAGCACTCTCTCCATCTCCGACCAGGTCGGCGGACCGTTACTCCAACCCATCCCACAAGTATAGAACGTACGTTCGATACTTGTGTCGATCGGCCGCCCTAACGGCCGGCTAGTACTGTGCTGACCTCAGATTCCCCGCCCAGAGCCGGCATCGGCCACCGAAGGCATCTCGACGCTGAGCGGGGAATCTGAGGTCACGGGCCAGGCTGCGGGATACTCCGCGGCCACTGCGTCAAACCGCCGGTAGAGCTGTTTGCGGCTGCGCGCCGACAGTCGGTCTCCGAAGACGGTGCCGTTGATGTGGTCTGTCTCGTGCTGCAGGCAACGCCCGAAGGTGCCGCCGCCGGTCAGGGTCACGGGCTCGCCGTACTGGTCGTACCCGCGGCAGGTCGCGACGTCCGGTCGCGCCAACTCGACGAACGCGCCAGGCAGCGACAGGCATCCCTCGTCGTATGACACAAGGCGGCGCTCCCCGACCTCCGGCAGGTCGCACTCGGGGTTGCAGACCACGCCGGTACGCCTGCGGCCGGTCTCGTCGCTGCAGTCGTAGATGAAGACGGCGAGGTCGACGCCGATCTGCGCAGCGGCCAGGCCCGCGCCCTCCGCCGCCCGGTTGGTCGCGAACATGTCCGCCAGGAGTTCCTGAAGGTCGTCGCCGTAGTCGGTGACCGGGCGTGCGGGACGGTGCAGGACCGGGGTGCCCCAGCGGACGATCGTGCGGGCGGTTCCGAGACGGAGCAGTTCAGCGACAGGCATGCACTTCACGGTTCACCGCGGGCGGTGGCGCGTCAAGCGTCCGCCTCGCCCGACTCCTTCGTTCGTCCACATGAGACACATGTATGAGAACCTGTTCCAGTGACCGGATACCTCGTGACAGGCGCAAGCGGCTTCATCGGCCGGCGCGTCTTGCAGCGACTACTCGCCGCAGACCCCGACGCTCGCATCACCGCGGTGGTGCGGTCGAGTTCTGTGCCGTCCTTCGCGACGCTGCTCGAATCGATCGACGGCGGCGACCGCGTGATCACGGTGACGGGCGATCTCACCGAGGACGGACTCGGCCTCCGTGACATCAGCGGGCTCGGCGACGTCGACCACGTCGTCCACCTGGCGGCGATCTACGACATGGCGGCCGACGCCGCGTCGCAGGAGGAGGCGAACACCGAGGGCACCCGCCGGGTCGCGGCACTGTCCGTCGATCTCGGCGCCATGCTCCACCACGTGTCGTCGATCGCGGTGTCCGGCGACTACGACGGCGTCTTCACCGAAGCAGACTTCGACAAGGGACAGGGCTTTCCCACCCCGTATCACCGGACCAAGTTCGAGGCCGAGCAGATCGTCCGCGAGACTCCCGACCTGCGGTGGCGCGTCTACCGTCCGACGGCGGTCGTCGGCGATTCGCGGACCGGCGAGATGGACAAGATCGACGGCCCCTACTACTTCTTCGGGCAGCTCGCGACGCTCGGCATGCTGCCGTCGTTCCTGAAGATGCCGATGCCCGATCTGGGTCGGATCGAGTTGGTGCCGGTCGACTATGTCGCCGACTCCATCGTCGCGCTCGTCGACCACCGCCCCGCCGAGTCGGGCCTGGTGTTCCATCTGGCCGATCCGACCCCCACCACGATCACCGACATGGTGAACGCGTTGGCGCCCGCCTTCGACGCGCCGCGCGGATTCGACGCCGTTCCCAACGCGCTGATCCGCCCGGTGCTCGCCGCCGGATCGCGCGGACCGTTGCGCGCCGCCCGCGACATCGTCGTCACCCAGCTCGGCATCCCGCCCGCGATGGCCGACCTCGTCTCCCTGCCCGTCGACTTCCGCAGCGACGAGTCGGCCGCAACACTCGGCGGCCTCGGCGTCGAACTGCCCGACCTCTGCGAGTACGGGCCGCGCCTGTGGCGCTACTGGTACGACCATCTCGATCTGGCGCGGCATCGTCGCGCCGACGCCCGCGGGCCGCTGGTCGGCAAGAACGTGCTGATCACCGGCGCATCGGCAGGCATCGGCCGGGCGACGGCCCGCATGTGCATCACGCGTGGCGCGAACGTCTTTCTCGTGGCCCGCGACTCCGATCGGCTCGCCGAAGCCGTCGCCGAACTGGAAGCCGAGACTCCGGCTGCCGGTCTCCCGCTGGGTCGGGCGTACGCCTACCAGGCCGATATCACCGATGAGTCGTCGGTGCAGACCGTGGTGAAGTCGATCATCGCCGAACATGACCACGTCGACGTGCTCGTTAATAACGCGGGCCGCTCGATCCGCCGGTCGACGTTGAACTCGGTGGACCGTTCGCACGACTACCAGCGCACGATGGCCGTTAACTATTTCGGCGCCGTCTACATGACGCTCGCGCTGCTGCCCCATATGACGGCGCGTCAGACCGGGCACGTGGTGAACGTGTCGTCGATCGCGGTACAGAGCCGCGGTCCGCGGTTCGGCGCCTACGGCGCGTCGAAGGCCGCCCTCGAAGCGTTCAGTGCGGCGACGGCGGCCGAAACGTTGTCCGACCATGTCACGTTCAGCACCGTTCGACTCCCGTTGACGCGGACCCGGATGATCGCGCCGACCGATGCCTACCAGGCTCAGCACGGTGTGTGGAGTGTCGACAAGGCCGCCGCCCGCGTCCTCTACGCGATCGCCAATCGGCCGAAACGCGTCAACACATTCCTCGGTGACCTCGTCGATGCCGGCCACCACCTCTTCCCTCGCCTGACCAACCGGATCATGCACCAGGAGTTCCTGATGGTCGGCGAATCCGAGGCCGCGTTGGGGCGCAAAAGCTAAGCACCCGTCGCTGGTTGGGCATACCTACTCGTAGACTCCTTCCACCGTCCACGATTGCTCCCGGTAACAGAGCAGCAAGGCGCGGGAATCTTCCAGCAGCACTTGGGCTCTCGCGGAGACAGCGGGCGCAGAAGAGGGGGAGGCAGCGGAGCCGAACGGCCACGGCCCGGCCCACCACCGCAGACGGTGGAGACTGCGCCCGATCCGGACGTCGGTGGGCTCGGCGGTGAACGCGCCGCGCGGAGTCACGGCGACGAGTCGCCCCTGCGCGTCGAGGACTTCGGCGTCGGTGTGCGAGAGCAGTGCGGGCGACGGCCGGGCCAGCCGGTCGGGCCACGCCGCGTCTGGGTCGCGCGGGGCGACGAGTTCGTCACCGAGCGCTACCAGCGCAACCTGTTCGGCAGGGCCGCGCCCGCCGCTGCGGATCGGGACGCGCACGGACTCCCCGCCGAGCAGCCCCTGCACCCGGACCAGTGCGCGTCGGGCGCGATCGCCGAGCCCGTCGCCGACGGCAGCGGGCAGACCGGCCCCGACGAACGTGTACTGGAGGGTCCCCGGATCGACGACTTCGACGGGTTCGAGCAGCAGACGCGCGATCGGCGAGTCCGGTGCACCCGCACCTCCCGCGGTTCCGGTCAACCAGCCTTCCAACTGCCATCGCACCCGAGCGGCCGTCGCCTCCGGGGTGAGCGGTTCGGCGCATCGCCACGTCCTCGAATGCCGTTGTCCACGTTCGGTGATCGCGTGCACCGTCAATCTGGTGCACGCCAGTGACGCCGCCGTCAGACGACGGTGCAGATCGTCGGCGAGGCGTCGTCCGAGGAATGCGGCCGCGTCGATCCGGTCGATCGGCGGATCGCAGGTGTGCTCCACTTCCAGCGAGACCGGGATCGGCGCGAGACTGGGACGCCGCCCGGGAAGTCCGGCGGCCAACCGGTGCGCTCCGATGGCGTCCGCGGTGAAACGGGACGCCACGTCAGCGGCGGACAGTTCGGCGAACGCCCCGAGAGTCCGAATCCCCAACCGCCACAACAAGTCCACCAAGTCGGCACGTTCGGGCACCGACAGCGCCGCTTCGACGGTCAGGTCCGAGATCGGCCGCGTCGCCAGGTAGGCGGCGTCCGTCCCGGCCGGCACGGTCTGCCCCGACCGTGCGGCGAGGACCGCGGTGAACAGTTCGTCGGCGGTCCCGACCGACGCGGTGACGCCGGTCGCCGCGACCGCGTCGACGATCTGTTCGGCGAGCGCGTCCTCACCGCCGAAGTAGCGGGCGGCACGGTCGGCAGTCACCACGAGCAGCCCCGGACGCAGCACCTCGGTCAGCGGAACCACCTGCGTCACCGCGGTCACCACCGGATCGAACAACCGCCCGTCGCGCGCTGGGTCGGCGTCGGCCACCACCACATCCGGGCACAGCGACTGCGCTTGCCGTTTCCGCATGCCGCGTCGGATACCGGCCGCTCGCGCCGCCCGCGAACACGCCTGCACCTTGCCCGCGTGCAGGACAGCGATCGGGTCGACGGCGGTGAGCCCGACCGCAGACGCTGCCGCGACCGCAGGCCAGTCGGGGCACCAGACGGCCATGACCCGGAACCGCTCGCCCCTGTTCGATTCGACCCCGTTCAATTCGCTACCGCCAGCTTCGGACGTGCTGGTGCGCGCACGTCGACGTCGACCGCCACCAGCTGCAGAACTCCCTGTTCGTCACCCATGCCCGGGGTCACGAGGTCGAACCGCCCGGTCGACGGCCGTGCGCCCGACGCGGACACCTGCACGTCCACCCCGAATCCGCCGATGCGCCCGTACCCGCTGCGTCGGGCGGGAACGTGTTGATAGTCGGTCACCTCACTGGAGATGCGGACCGCGGCGCCCGGCCAGTCCCCCAGGACCAGCAGCGTCGACGACTGTTTGCGGGCCCGCCCCGCCAACACACGCGCCCGCGACGGCGCGACCGGGCCGCGCATCCGCCCGTGCCCCAGTTCCGGACCGAGCACCACCAGGTCGATCCCGTCGAGCAGCACCCCGGCCACTTCGAGCGGGTCGACGCCAGGCTCGGTGACCACCGCGACCCGGCTCAGGTCGGCTCCCATGTCCATGGCCGCCGCCAGGTTCAGCCGCGGTAACCCAACGAGCGCGACCGTCGCTCCCACTCGGGTCGTCTCGGCGATGATCGCCATCGGCACCGTGGTGGCCCCGGCGGAGGCGACGACCGTCCCGCGCGAGAGACCGCCACGCGGGAACAACGGCGTCATCGCGTCCGGAACGGGCAGCACCGATGTCTCCGACACCGTGTCTCCCGACATGCCCGCCAGCCGGCGACGAAGCTCTTCGACCTCCCCCGGCACATCGCGCTGACCTGCATTGACAACCTCTGACCGAGTCATCGTCTCCCCAATCCTCGGTGTTCGAACTCTTGTTCGATAGTCTAGGGCTCGCCTCTGACAATCGTCAACGCCGCAGTTCACCGACACCGGTCGCCGTCTACCACCGACCGCATCCACTACAGTCGGCACCCATGCAGCCGTCCCGCCTGTTCCCGTTCGCGACGATCGTGGCCGCCGTGACCGCCATCGCCCTCACCGCATTGCCTTGGACGACCCTGAAGAGCCTCGGCCTCGATCTGTCGTGGAACGGGTTGGGCATGAGCGACTCCGAGGTCGCCGACCTCGGAGTCGGCCCCGACGGTCGCGGTTGGCTGGTCGTGGCAGCGTCCGTCGTGGCGATCCTCGCGGCGTTGATCTCACTGATGCCCGCGCCGTCGGCCCGCCCACTGTCGCGTCTGGCGAACGCGATCGCCGCCGTCGTCAGCGCTCTCGGCGCCGTCGTTCCAGTGGCGGTGATGATCTGGCCCGGCTGGTACTTCGGCGACCTCCCCGAACAGCTCGGGGCGCCCGACCTCGCCGAGTTCGCCGCCCCCAGCAAAGCGATCCTCATCCCGCTCACGCTGGTCATGCTGTTGACGGCAGCACTCTGCGCCTACTCGTCGCGACTCAGAACAGAGTGAGCGCCGAATCGTCGGACGGCTCGGGCGGCCGTGCGACGGCGACGGCAGGCCGGTCGTCGAGCTGCCGTGTCAATCCGTGCGCCTGCACGAGCGGCCCCATCCGTTCCCGGAGCCTGACCGCATAGTCGGCGGGCACGAACGATCCACGCCCGTACAGCGACCGGTAGCGCCGCAGCAGAGCCGGATGCTCGTCGGCGATCCATTCGAGGTAGCCGTCGTCGGACAGTTGCAGCACCGACACCGACACCCGGTCGGCACCCGCATCCGCGAGCCAGCCGAGCAACTCGTCCAACTGCGACGTCGAGTCGGTCAGCAGCGGGAGCAGCGGAGCGATCTGCACATGCGGTGCCAGCCCGGCCTCGGCGAGTCGTCGGACGGTCTCGATCCTGGCCGTCGGCGACGATCCCTGCGGGTCGGCCCGTCGACACAGGTCGACGTCCAGGCACGGCACCGCGACCACCACCGTCACCGGGACCGCGTGCCGCACCACGCGCAGCAGCGACAGATCGCGCACGACGAGGTCCGACCCGGTGTGCAGCGCGAACGGCGTCTGCGACTCGGCGAGCGTCGAGATGACGCCCGGCATCAATCGGTATCGATCTTCGAACGACCCGTACGGATCGGACCCGGACGCCCCGATCGCGACCGTCGACCGATGCCACGATCGTCGTCGGACCTCCCTGCGTAGCACGGCGGCGGCGTTCAGCATCACCCGCACGTCGTCGCCATCGCGCACCATCGGGTCCACCGCGTACTCGTACGTGTGCCTGCGATCGCCGGTCACCGACCGGAGCATGGTCGGCGCCAACACTTCGTGCACGGTGAGGCGTGGCGCCTCGGGGATCCGCAGGGTCCGCACGAGGTCGTCCGCGACCAGCCCCGGCAACCCACTCATGCCAACCATCCGAACATATGTGCGATAGCGGCGTCAAGGACGTGTCACACCCATGGCCTAGACTCTCGCTATGACCGGATCGGCCGCGCCTGCACCCTCGTATCTCGTCGCAGGCCGCTATCGCCTGGTCCGCCAGATCGGCCAGGGAGGCATGGGGGCCGTCTGGCTCGCCCGCGACACCCTGCTCGACCGCGACGTCGCCGTGAAGCAGGTGCTGTCGACGGCGGGCATGTCCGACGAGGAGTCGCTCACCAACCGTCAGCGCGCGATGCGCGAGGGCCGGCTCGCCGCGCGCCTGTCGCACCGCAACGCGATCGGCATGCACGACGTCGCCCTCGACGGCGAGGATCCGTGGCTGGTCATGGAGTATCTGCCGTCGCACAGTGTGGCCGACGTGCTCCGCGACAACGAGACCATCCCGACGATCGAAGCCGCGCAGATCGCCGCGCAGGTCGCCGACGCAATCGCCGAAGCGCACGCGTCGGGCATCATCCACCGAGACATCAAACCTGCGAACATCCTGATCGCGAACACCGGCCGCAACGTGGGACTGGTCAAGATCACCGACTTCGGGATCTCACGCGCCAAGGACGACGTGTCGCTCACCCAGACCGGCATCGTCACCGGCACGCCCGCCTACTTCGCACCCGAGGTGGCCCGTGGCGACGAACCGGGCGAGGCGTCGGACGTGTACTCGCTGGGCGCCACGCTGTACACGATGGTCGAGGGTCGTCCCCCGTACGGCGACAACGAGAACTACATCGCGACCCTGCACCGCGCAGCTAGCGCCCAGATCGATTCGCCGACGCGTGCGGGTGCTCTCGAGCCGGTACTGCTGCAGTTGCTCGAACCGTCACCGGTCGCTCGTCCGACGATGTCGGAGGCTCGTGATCTCCTGGTCCAGTACGCGGCGGGAACACTCGGCAACACGGAGCGGGTGCTGACCGGGCTCATCACGACCAAACCGCAACGATCGGCTCCTGCCCGCGAGACGATCATCCCGCCGTCGACGCCCGGTGCCCGCCCGTTCCAGAACCAGACTCCGCCGAATCAGACGTCCGGTCCGAACGCGCACCCGCCGACACGCGTCGCCCCGACGGCCAGCGGTTACGCTCCGCGCGCCACCCCGGAACCGGTGCCGTACCCGTCCAACCCGTCGAACCCGTACCCGGTGCAGTCGAGCTACCCGGCGACCGGTGGCTACCCGTCCGGTCCAGGGAGCTACCCGCCCTACTACCAGCAGCCTCCGCAGCAGAGCAGCAACGTCGGTCTCGCCGCCGCGATCTTCGCGCTGCTGGTGTTGTTGACGGTCATCATCGCCGTCATCATCGTGCTCACGGTATAAGCGCCCACGGTCTACGAGCTCACGGTGTAAGTGCCCACGATGTAGATGCTCAGCCCAACTGCCGGTTGACCGCCCACCGGGTCAGCGCGTTCCGGTTCGACTGCTGGGTCTTGCGGAGCACGTTGGACGCGTGGGTTTCGACGGTCTTCACGGAGATGAAGAGTTCTTCGGCGATCTCGCGGTAGGTGTAGCCGCGAGCCAGGAGTCGCAGTACTTCGAGTTCGCGTTTGGTGAGCGAGTCGAGTTCGGGATCCAGGTGCGGTTCGGGTACTGCGGACCGCCCGGTGAACGAGTCGAGAACGAACCCCGCGAGCCGCGGACTGAACACAGCGTCGCCCTCGGCCACCCGTCGTACCGCGTCGGCGAGTTCCGCGCCGCCGATGGTCTTGGTGACGTAACCGCGTGCACCGGCACGGATGGTGGCGATGACGTCGGTGGCCGCGTCCGACACCGACAACGCCAGGAACACGGGGGCCTCGGAGCCGAGGGCGTCGGTCACGCCGCGCAGGACGGCGACGCCTCCCCCGCCGGGCATGTGCACGTCGAGCAGCACCACGTCGGGTCGGGTCGCGGTGATCTGTGCGATGGCCTCGGGAACGGTTCCGGCGTCGCCGACTACCTCGAGTCCGTCCTCGCCGGCGAGTTCGGCGCGCACCCCGGAGCGGAACACTCCGTGGTCGTCGACGAGGAACAGTCGGTACAGGCTCATGCGATCTCCTGATCGTTCTCGGGGCGAGGTTTGTCGACGGCCGGATCGGCGGCAGTGTGCTCGGCCGTACGCGGCAGTGTGAGGGCGACGTTGGTGCCGCGTCCCGGCGTCGAGGTCACGCGCGCCGTCCCGCCTGCGCGTTCCATGCGGGCGCGGATCGACCGGCTGATGCCCTGCCGGTCGGGGTCGACGGCGTCCAGGTCGAAGCCGACGCCGCGGTCGCGCACGAACACTTCCACTTCGCCGTCGGCCACTTCGCAGTACACGTCGATGGTGTCGGCGCCGGAGTGTTTGGCGGCGTTGACGAGTGCTTCACGGGCGGCGGCGACGAGGGCGCCCCAGTCGCGTGCGCGTGCCGGGTCGCGGAGCTCGTCGACGGTCACGTCGCCGACGGTCACGGTCTCGATTTCGGGACCGTACGTGTCTTCTACTTCGGCGGCGACGACGCTGATCGCGGCGGCGAGCGATTCGTTGGGGCGGGCGTTGTCGCCGAACAGCCATTGCCGCAGTTCGCGTTCCTGTCGACGGGCCAGTTTCGCGACGGTGTCGGGTCGGTCGGCCTGTTTCTGGATCAGGGCGAGGGTCTGGAGTACCGAGTCGTGCAGGTGGGAGGCGATCTCTTCGCGTTCGTCGGTGCGGATGCGGGCAGCGCGTTCTTCGTTGAGGGCGCGCAGCATCTTCATCCAGACGGGGACGGTGAGCAGGACGCTGCCGACGACGGTGACGAGGACGGCCACCAGGATCGGGTTCATCCCGGCGAGCGGGGTGTCGGGCGAGACGACCATGAGCACGAGGCCGCCGACCACGAACAGCGCGCCGAACACGAGCCGCGTCCACGTGATGAGTCGGGAGTGGGACGACGAGATCCCGGTGACGTCGGCTTCGCGCCAGACGAGCGCCGCGCCGCCGAGGACGAACAGGATGGCGAGCATCGATTGGGCGGGTGCGCTGGTGGCGACCATTCCGTTGGCGGCGAGGGCGATCACGCCGATCACGATGAGGCCGTATGCCTGTCGTCGTTCGCGTGGTTCGACGTGGGTCGTGTCGTCGCCCGACGGGCAGAAGAACCACAGGAGTGCGTAGGCGAGGACGCCCGCGCCTGCGAGGGCGGCGAGGACGACGAAGACGACGCGGACACGGAACACGTCGACGCCGAGGTGGTCGGCGACACCGCCGCACACCCCGGCTACCACCTTGCCGCCGCTGCGTCGCTGCAGCCGCGGTTCGGCTCCCGTGCGAATCTCTGACTTCATTGATTCGATAGTGGCACGTTCGGGCGGGTTCGCACATCAGGGACGATCTCAGGGTTTAGCCCGATTCGCTCCACACAGTCGGCGCGCAAAGATGATCAGCATGAACGCTTCGACTATCCAGAGCATGTGGAACACCAGGCCGGTGCGCCGTCGTTCCGGCAACACCATCGCCGGTGTGTGCGTCGGTATCGGCGACCGGTACCGCGTGGATCCCACACTGGTGAAGGTCGCCTTCGTCGTCGCCGCGCTGTTCGGCGGCAGCGGCGTCATCGTCTACATCGCGGCCGCGATCGCGTTCCCCGCCGATGATGAGCGGAACCCGCACCAGGCGTCTGGCAGCCAGGCGAAGGGCTGCGGTGGCCCGTGGATGCGACGTCGCACGGCGAACGGATACGCACGCTGGATTCCGTTGGCGATCCTCGCGGTCATCGCGGTGTCGATCGTTGGAACACAGAACTTCTGGGGGTCGAGCGGCCTGCTGGGCGGGCTGTTGATGGCCGCCGGCTGGTGGCTGCTGTATCAGCGGACTCCGCAGGCTCCCGCGGGAACGTCGGCCGATCAGCTGGTGGACGCGCAGGTCGCCGCCGGGCAGGTGACGGTCCCGGCGTTCGACGGCGTCTCGATGACGAAGACCGAGGCGCCTGCCGATGGGGTCCCCACGGTTCCGCTGGAACGTTCCTCGGACGAGCCGCCGAGCTGGGATCCGTTGGGGGTAGCCAAGTTCGCGTGGGACCTCCCGGAGCCTACGGTTCCCGCCGAGCCGCCTGCCCCGCGTGTGCCGCGGTCGCCGGTGACCCCGATCTTCCTCGGCCTCGCGGTGATCACGTGTGCTGCCGGTGCGGCTTTGAACGCGGCGGGCGTCGACTGGTTCTCGCCCGGCCGGATCGCGTCGCTCGTCCTCGCGGTATTCGGTGTCGGTCTGATCGCTGCGTCGTTCCAACGACGTCGCGGCGGTTCGGGGTTGGTGCCACTCGCAGCGGTCGCCGCGGTGGTCGCGATCATCGGCACCGGCTTGTCGGGCGTCGGCGACGCGTTCCCGAACGGCGGCGTGGGCGATCGGACGTGGCATCCGCCGACGGCCAACGATCTGCGTGACGAATACCAACTGACGGTCGGCTCGTCGACGCTCGACCTGCGCGACGTCGGCGACCTGGACCGGAACCGGACGATCGACGTCCGTCAGGGTGTCGGCGAGATCAAGATCCTCCTGCCGAACGACCTCCGGGTCCGCACGAATTGTTCGGCCGGCGTCGGCGAAGTGAACTGCATCGACGGGGTCGTGAACCCCGACGCGAAGACCCCGACTTTGACGATCGACGCGCACACTGCGCTGGGAAATGTGGAGACAGTCCGATGACCGAGCAGCAGACCACCGAAGCTCCCGAAGGCCGCCGCAACCCCTTCCTCGCGGTTCTCGGCGTCCTCGCTCTCCTCGTCGCGGGGTGGGGCCTGGCCGGCGGCCCTGACATCGCCGAGACCAGCGCGATACCGTGGACGATCCTCGTCGTAGGCCTCGTGGTGGGGCTCGGCCTCGTGATGAGCGGTATTCGGCGGCGGTAGGCGTCCGCCGGTCGGGCGGAGTCGCTCCCCCGGAATTGTCACCGGTCGCGGCTACGCTCCGACGCATGGTGGACGTGGATAAATGGCGGTTCTGGCAGTTCTTCAACACAGATGACGAACTCGAATGGATCGGCGTGATGCGCACCAAGGCGCACGCTCGGATCGACCGTCAGAAGGTCTGGACGTTGCTTCCCGGGCAGCGTCGTCTGATCGCCAACTGGTTCATCTCGCTCGATCATCAACTCGACGAGAGCAAACGGCGTTGGCACCACGACTCGATCGACGGTTGGGACTTCTGCGACGCGGCCATCATCGTCCCCGAGCCGTCGAAGGACGACGTCGAGCGTCTCTCCCGACCGGACGCGGTCCTCACGTTCGATCAGATCGACGACATCCCGCTGATGAAGATCACCGGGAAGCGGGATTACGACCGCATCATCAGCGAGCGCGGAACGTAGCCGCCGCCTGCCGGTCGAGCTGTGCGTGCAACGGCCTATACGAATCATCCGCTCGTACCTCGTGTCTCTGTGGTAATACACGTAATCGTGGCCGCCGACAGGCGAGTCGAGTGCAACGTAAGGAGTTGTCCCGGATGGGGTTTCAAACGCCGCTCTACGAGCTGAGCGAGTACTTGAAAAAGGCGGGGTCCGGCAAGATCCAGCTCCCGGATTTTCAGCGCGGCTATAAGTGGGAGGACGAGCGGATTCGTCAACTGCTCGTCACAGTCCTACGCGGGCACCCGCTGGGAGTAGTTATGCTGCTGAACACCGGAAACGACCAGATCCGCTTCAAGCCACGACCGATCGAAGGTGTTGACGTACCGGTCGGCGCGACCGCGGAGTCCCTGCTCCTCGACGGCCAGCAACGGTTGACATCGTTGACGCAATCGTTGACCGGCGACGGCATCGTGCACACGATGGATAGCCGTGGAAAGCGGATGGATCGTCGCTACTTCATCGACATGCGCGTCGCGGTCCAGGGCGAGGACCGAATTGACGATGCAGTGCTGTCGCTGCCTGCCGACGGAATCGAACGCACCAACTTTGGCAGGGACGTCGTTCGCGACGTCTCCACCGCAGATAGACAGCGCGCAGAAGGAATGTTCCCGGTGAACCTGATCTTCGATGACGCAATGACGTGGCTAATCGATCTCGACGACCGCGAGCTGATGAAGGACTTCAACGATGTCGTCCTCAAACCGGCTGGCACGTACAATATCCCGGCTATCGAGCTCGACAAGAACACGAGCAAGGGCGCAGTTGCGACGGTCTTCGAGAAAGTCAATGTCGGCGGGCTCCCACTCAACGTGTTCGAACTGCTGACCGCGACGTTTGCCGGCGACGCCGAATACTACGAGGCCAACGGCACAGACTTCCGCCTCAACGACGACTGGAAGGAAACTCAGGCGGCGTTCGCCGCGTACCCCGTGCTGGCGGGGCTGGAGAACACGGACTTCCTCCAGGCCGTCACGCTGCTCACCACACGCAAGCGGAACCACGAATATGTCGGCAACCGTCCACCGGCCATTTCAGCCAAGCGAGAAGATGTACTGAAGCTGACTCTCGCCGACTACCTCGAGTGGGTCGGCCCTCTTCGCGAAGCATTCATCTGGGCATCGGACTTCCTCGCCGACCGCCACATTTTCGACACCAAGTTCCTGCCTTACCCGAAGCAACTGGTGCCGCTCGCGGCGATAAGGGTTGCGATGGGTCGTGACGCAGACCTCCTCGGGCCGAGGGAAAAGCTGGTGCGCTGGCTCTGGTGTGGGATTCTCGGCGAGCTCTACGGCGGCGCTATAGAGACCCGCTTCGTCCGCGACGTTGAACAAGTACCAGCTTGGGGTCGTGGTGACGCCGATGCCGTGACACCCAATACAGTCAACGACGCGACATTCGTCGAGTCTCGTCTGCACTCCCTGCGCACGCGAAACGCCGCCGCCTACAAGGGAATCTACGCGTTGCTGCTGGGTAATGAGGCACGAGACTGGATGGAAGACAAGGCGCTCGACAAAGTTCAGTACACCAATCTGGCTGTGGACATTCACCACATCTTCCCCAAGAAGTGGTGTATGGCGCACAGCATCGACGACGAGCGACGTGAGAGCATCGTAAATAAGACCGCGATTTCTGCGGTCACCAACCGCACTATCGGCGGTGCCGCGCCGTCCGCGTACCTTACTCAAATCGAGCGCAAAGCCCAGATCGACAGTGCCAGGCTCGACAGCCTGGTCGAGGCTCACTTGGTGCCGGCCGAGTTGTTACGAGCCGACGACTTCGATTTCTATTTCGCCGAACGGCGCGGTCGCCTGTGCGATCTAGTCGCGGGGGCAATGGGTAAGAGCGTCCCACGGGACATCGGGCACGATGCGACCGAGGACTCGGCGCAGTTCGAAATTGCCGAGATCGAGGAACTGCCAGACGAGGCTGAGTAGCCTCCTTCTTGCGCTCAACGCGGCCAACGATCGGTACTCCGTTTCAGCGTTACTGCCTCCGGAGAAGGACGAGAGACTCATCAGGCCCTCGCACCCAAAGGTGCGAGGGCCTGACGGTAGGACTCTATGGAAGTCTCACTCCCATTCGATGGTCCCCGGCGGCTTGCTCGTCACGTCGAGCACGACGCGGTTCACGTCGGGCACCTCGTTGGTGATGCGGGTCGAGATGATCTCCAGCACCTCGTACGGGACGCGGGTCCAGTCGGCGGTCATGGCGTCTTCGCTCGACACCGGGCGCAGCACGATCGGGTGGCCGTAGGTACGGCCGTCGCCCTGCACACCGACGCTGCGAACATCAGCCAACAGGACCACCGGGCACTGCCAGATCTGGCCGTCGAGCCCGGCCGAGGTGAGTTCTTCACGTGCGATCAGGTCGGCCTGGCGGAGCAGGTCGAGCCGATCCTTGGTCACTTCACCGACGATGCGGATCGCGAGGCCGGGGCCGGGGAACGGCTGGCGGGCGACCATCTCTTCGGGCAGTCCGAGTTCGCGTCCGACGGCACGCACCTCGTCCTTGAACAGGAGGCGGAGAGGTTCGACGAGCTTGAACTCGAGGTCTTCGGGGAGCCCGCCGACGTTGTGGTGGCTCTTGATGTTGGCGGTGCCGCTGCCGCCGCCGGATTCGACGACGTCCGGGTACAGGGTGCCCTGGACGAGGTAGTCGATGGTCTTGCCTTCGGCTGCGCGGTCGCCGAGTGCTTCGGACACGACGTCTTCGAACGACCGGATGAACTCGCGACCGATGATCTTGCGCTTCTCTTCCGGGTCGGACACGCCCGCGAGGTGTCCGAGGAAGGTCTCTTCGGCGTCGACGGTCACCAGGCGCGCGCCGGTGGCGGCGACGAAGTCGTTCTGCACCTGCTCGCGCTCGCCTGCACGCAGCAGACCGTGGTCGACGAACACGCAGGTGAGTCGGTCACCGATCGCGCGCTGCACGAGGGCGCCCGCGACTGCCGAGTCGACACCGCCGGACAGTGCACAGAGCGCGAGGTCGTCACCGACCTGTTCGCGCACATCGGCGATGAGTGCGTCGGCGATGTTGGCCGCGGTCCACGTCGGCTCGAGGCCGGCGACCTCGTAGAGGAAGCGGGTGAGCACTTCCTGGCCGTGCGGACTGTGCATCACTTCGGGGTGGTACTGGACGCCGGCCATCTGCCGCTCGACGCATTCGAAGGCGGCGACCGGGGCGCCCGGCGTCGACGCGGTCACGTCGAACCCTTCGGGCGGGCTCTGCACGGCGTCGTTGTGGCTCATCCAGACCGGCTGCGTCTCGGGAAGTCCGCGATGCAGTTTGCCGTTGCCCGACACGGTCAACGTGGTGCGGCCGAACTCGCGTCCACCGGTGTTGGCGACGACGCCGCCGAGCGCTGCGGTCATCTTCTGGAAGCCGTAGCAGATACCGAACACGGGGATGCCGAGGTCGAACAGCTTCTCGTCGATGGTCGGCGCACCGTCGGCGTACACCGACGCCGGCCCGCCCGACAGGATCAGTGCCGCCGGATTCTTCGCGGTGATCTCCTCGAGCGTCGCATCGTGAGCGACGACCTCCGAGTAGATGCGAGCCTCACGCACACGCCGAGCGATGAGCTGGGCGTACTGGGCTCCGAAGTCGACGACGAGGACAGGACGCGAGTGGTCTGCGGATGGGTTCGTCACGGGGGCCAGTGTATCGGTCCAGCAATGTACGATCGACGCTGGTGGCGAGGGATGTGACGGCGCACGTCACCCGGTGGGGACACAGGGCTCCGCTCGGAAGAGCCGTGACGGGCGCCAAAGGCCGACGCCTTCGTCAAGCACTTGTTGAAGACGCCGCCGCAGAGGTCCGTCCACACTGACAGGATCCAGCGCGCACCTGGCTGCGGTATCGGTTCGATCACGTCAGGGTAGCCACTACGACCGAACACTGCTGTCCACTGATCACGTCACACGGTCGCTCCTAGACGCTCCGCGCTCCTGGCGGAGCGAAGTTCGATCGTGCGCCTTGCGAGCGTCGAGCCCCGAGGGACGGGATCCTCTATTGCGAGTGATAGCTGTCGAGACGGCGACTCAGCGTGCCAACCACGGAACGTGCGAGTCAGAGACGAATCCAGCCCCGTGGGGCCAGACAACGTCGACCCCGTACTGCCCGAGTAGCGCGATCATCTCGCCCGCCGGCTGAACCGGCACCAGCACCGCCGACGACGCGGCGTTGACGTACCGCTGGTAGTCGAGGATCTGACCGAGCGCCATGCGGAGCGTCTGACGCTGGACGTCGTTCTTCACCTCTATGAGAACGTCCCTCGTCTCGTCATACAGGTCGGTAAACAGTTCGACGTCATCGGTAGTCCTGATGCGATGGCGCACCACTGTGTGTCCGATCGATGTGAGGTATGCATGCAGACGTCCTTGGAGGTCGGCTTCGCCGCGCACAGCGAGAACCGACCGGTCTGAGTCGTAACCGAACACGGCGGCCAGGCTCGCCTCGACGGGAATGCGCTCAACCCACTTCTCCGCGGCCGATCGGTATTCGGACACTGGACCGGCGTCAATGGCCGCTTCTCCAGCGTCGAGGTCGACTGTGGCGACGAATAGCTCATCGGAAGACAGCGGCGGCAAATCTGCGAGCGTGCCCTGGCTCCCACCTCTGCGCGCGTTGTCGTAGCGCCTTCGCTGCGAAGTCTTCTGCCGATGCAGCCCATCCCTGTCGACCCGATACGCGACAACCCATTCTCCATCGACCTGCTCACCGACCACGGGGCTTTTGCGTAGTACTTTCCAGTTCATCCGCGCGTGAGCTTCGACGGACGCGAGGTCCTCAGACACAGCTGCTGGGTGTGACCCCGGAATCGAGAAGTGCTGGAACGAAGGCCACCATCCATACATGTCGCACACTCTATCGGCGGGGCATGGCACTGGTCACCGCTCCGGGCCACAGTGCTGAGCCTGCCCATCTAACGGCAACAGTCCAGACCCATCAAGCCAGACCTGCCGAGGGGCATCAGTCGGTAGTCAAGCGTCTGCAGTCGCGCGTAGACGTCGCGCAGCGCATTTCGATCCGGCCGAATGCTTTCGCCCGCAGCGTTCCTCAGCAGAGTGACACTCGACACGAGCGAAATGATTCCCTCCCACGCCGGCCGCACGAAACCGCTCCAAAAGTGTCAGCTCCACAGCGGCATCCGTACTACGGTCCACCGGCATCCCTCGTCGACCCGCTGGGCAGCGGGAAACTCACCCCACTCCCAACTCCGCAAACACTCGCAGTGCACCTTCGCGACTGAGCTGCTCGTGCTCCCGCGAGTTCCGGAAGGACCGCAAGCATCCGTAGCAGGACGTCTCCTTGCCGCAGTCACAATCGTCGACCCGGGCGTGGGCGGTCGCGAGGACGGAGTCGAGGTTGTCGACGATCTTCTTCACTGCGCCGGCACCGGCCGGGACTGTGTCGAACAGGACGATGCTGCGATCGCCGTCGGGCGTCCACGACAGGGTCCCGCCGATGTCGTCTGCACTGATCTCCAGCGCCTCAGAAGCGCCTTCGAGGAGCGCATACAGCGCCGACAACCACTGTGGCTCGTCGTCGCGGGTGTAGCCGACCCCGTTCAGTGTGATCTCGGCGACGTCGGTCTCGTAGCGGTGCACCAGTGACACCGCCGACGTGAAACCAACGCACGGCTGGTTGGTGACCGGATGACGGTGATCCTTCGGAGCTCTCGCCAAAGCCGGCGTCGCCCATCCACACCAATCGCACAGGTGGAAGCCGGGGCCACCGCCGTCGGAGATCACCATCATCCGCGCCCGCGTACCCGCCCGCGCCGAGATCTTCGGGTCACTCGCAGCGGGCCAGGTGACGGAATCGCCGACCTCACCGAGGTTTTCGACGTGGCTGGTGCCGCCCCACCGCCGCTCAGGTGGCTCCGGGCGCACCTCTTGCACCGTATGGTCAGCGACGAATCCGAACTCCGGAAACACTGCAACGCGGGTGTGACCGAGGTCTGCCTGACATTGCGGACAGCTGTCCCGATCTTCGATCACGACACCCGCCTCGAGGTCTCCGCAGTTGCGGCAGACACGGTACTGGACACGCCGGAGTTCCCGCTTGGGCAGCTTGTGGAGGCCACGCGAAGTGATCAGCTTGCCTCCGGCCACGACCTGGTTGCCAGGTGCATAGTCATACACCGCCTGCGCGAGGTCGCGTGACAGTTCAAGCTCACGTGCGATGTCTCCGTCGCAGTGGATTGTCCGCAAGTCGACGGTGTCGACCGGGAAGCCGTACTTCGGGAGCACGTTCGTGTTGGCAAGGTAACCGATCAACTGGCGCCGCATGATCGTTGTCAACGTCTTCTGCAGCCGGGCAGCCAAGCCCAGCAGCTTGTTGTCCTCCTTGGTCTCCTCGATCAACCGCTCGTACGTCTCGATGTCGTTACGGATGTCCAGCCGCGCGGTGTCAAGCAGCGAGTCGAGCTCGTTGACCCACGTACCGTCGTCGATCCCGAGAATGCTGCGCAGCTCCGGCGGCAGCACGCCGTCGATCGCCTGCGCCACACCGTCAGGCACCGGACGGAGGAACCTAGTTACCTCGGTCGACGGCGCATCCGAGCCATCCGCGTCGGGTGAGAAGAAGTCGCCGGCGTAGGTCCAGGTCATACCGTCGTTGTCAGCCTTGTGGCGGAGGAATGCCGCGAGCGCCACCGAGTGCACGTGACGGCGCGCTATCCGCTCGTTGTCGATAGGGATCCACGGGATCCGCATCTCGCCGGCAATCATTGACTCCGGGTTCTGGTACTTCGACAGGTCGTGCGAGTTTCGCCGCGCATACGTCACAACGAACGCCGCCGACGCCGCACGCCGACCGGCACGGCCGGCGCGCTGGACGTAGTTGGCCGTCCGCGGCGGCATGTTCCTCAGCATCACTGACTGGAGGTCACCGACGTCCACACCGAGTTCGAACGTCGTCGAGCACGACAGGATGTTTACCTTTCCCGCGACGAAGTCCTGTTGGATCTCCGCGGCCTTGACCGACCGCCACTGCGCGGTGTGCTCCATCGCGGACATCGGTGCCGGCACCATCGTCTGGTACAGCGATCGGTAGTGGTTCTGGTCGGCGTCGACGCGCGGGATCTCATACGTCTCGAGCGTCCCGTTGCAGGCTCCCTCGGGACAGACTCCGACGACATCGTGGGGGGTCAGACGCCGGCAGGAGGTGCAGCGGAACCACGGAACGTCCGGCCCCGAGCGCAACGCCAGGTGCTTGTGGCTCACCTGGTAGATGTCCGAGTTTCGCTGATCGGCGACGAGTTTGACGTACCCGTTCTTGGCCAACCACGTCCAGCAGCCTTCCGCGTACCGCACCGGATCCATGGTGGCACCGGTCGCCGTGAGCACCTTGGTCACGAGCTGGATGCGCTTGTTAGTCGACCGACCATCGCCCGACGGCATCCAACTCAGAATGCGCGACGCCTTGTCCGAGCCGTGAGCACGGATACGGACCGACACGTTCCGCGGTTCGAAGATCTCATCGCGGATGTCGATGTCGTCGAGCAGCGTCATCGCGCCCTGGAGCCGAACCGTCTTCACCAGTTCGGTTAGAAGTGCCCACACCTGCTCCTCGTCGAGCCCAACCGAGGTGAACCCCCGAGGCAGCACTGCCTTCCTCAACCGCTTCAGATCGACCGACATCAGTCCGACGCCCTCGAGCGTCTGCCGCTGGTCGACGGCCATCAATTCGGCCATAACCCACCGGTTCACCGCGCGGAGCTTGGTCGTCCGGCTGTCCAGTTCGTGAAAGTAGTACGCCTTCTGCGCCTGCTTCATCGCGCCCTCGGCGAGGTCCTCGACATCGGCCGGGTGGTCGTCGCTGCGCGCGTGCGCCTGCAACGCCTGGGTGAGGTAACGCCGCTGCAGCAGGCGCCCGTACGTCCGTTCCATGTACGGCGCGGCGAACGCCGCCGCCTGACGGGAGTCGGAGAACATCAATAGTTTGCGACCGTCGCCGGTCTCCTCGCTGCCGATTTCACCGGTCGGCAGCTCTTGGTACAGCGATGTCGACACCACGGCCGGAGCGGCGTTCACATCGGTCCGCAACCGCCGAATCACCTGTCGGGCGCGTGCACCGCACTGCGTGCAAGTGCCCATCTTCGATGTCTTCTGTGGATGCTCTCGCACGGCCAACAGCGGGCCACCGACGCACGCGGGGTTTGTGCACGGACCATCCGCGAGCACACCGCACCCACCGCACAGCGTTCTACGGTTGGTGCCGCGCCGCTCATCTTCCGCGAAGGTCTCTTCGTCTTCATCAACGACGCCGTCGGCGCCGTCCTCGGTCAAGACGAGCCAGCGTACCGACTCCTCATTGTTGGCGGGCTTGAAGAACTCGCGGCCCTCGACCTTGGTCGGCGTTCCAGCCAAGTGCACCGCACCACAACGCTGGCAGGTGCCGAACTCGAAGACCGCCCGCAAGGTGACCGGGTCGATTTCATGACGACCCAGATGCACGCTCGGGGCGGCATCGCCGAACGCGACGAACGCGCCCTCGGTGGCCCGGACGAACATGTGATACCTCGCCGACAGCACCGGATTGCCGGTGTCGTCGATCGACGCAGATCCGATCGCAACCAGGCCGTCGAGCAATTCGGCCGCACGCTCGGCGCCCGGGAAGATCGTCATCCGGAGTTCGGCGACGTCCACCGGCCCTTCTGCTAGCGCAGCCCGTAACGCGACGATGTGCTTTTCCTCGTGAAGACGGTCCGCCTCGACCTCGATCGATTGCAAGATGTCGTCGTGCGACAGCGCCCAGATCGCCTCCTCCGGACGCTTCAACCGAGTCGCTGTCACCACGTCCTGCCGCGACTCGTCGCCATCGACCCACTCGAAAGGCGCGGCGAACAGGTCAGTTGCGAAACCGGCAGCCTCGACACCCGAAGTCTCCGGCGATCTGCCGGTCAGCGACGCCGACGTCGCGATGTACTGCAGCCTCCGTCCATGCGCCACGCGCTCATGGAGGCGCCGCAGCAACAGCGCCACCTCGGCACCCTGCGCGCCGTCATAGACGTGCGCCTCGTCTAACGCGACGAACTGCCAGTCGCCAGCATGCGCACCGTCGAACAATTCCGTGTCGGCGGGCCGGAGCAAGAGGTACTCGAGCATCGCGTAGTTGGTGAGCAGAATGTGGGGCGGGTTGCGCCGCATCTCCTCGCGTGAGAGCAGCTCGTTTGATAGGCGCTGCTCCCCCGGATGCGCCGCGGCGAACGCTGCTGCGGCCCTCTGCTCCTTCTCCTCGGTCTCACCGGTATACCTGCCGAACGTAAGCTCCGGGCATTCGGCGAGCAAGCCGCGCAGCCGCTTCAACTGGTCGTTAGCAAGCGCGTTCATCGGGTACAGGAGCAGAGCCCGCACACCCGGGCCGAGTGTCCCCATCGCACGTTCGGCGATAAGCGAGTTGAGGATCGGGACCAAGAAGCTCTCAGTCTTACCCGAGCCCGTACCAGTGCTGACCACGAGGTTCCGCCCGGCGGTCACCTTCCGGATTGCGCATTCCTGGTGGGCGTAAAACGGTTGGTCGAGGTTGAACCCCTCGCCGAGCACCCCGAAGTCGGGGTGCAGCACGCCGTCGTCGATCAGTTCCCGCGCCGTCTTACTCGGCTCGTACGGCGGAGTGAGCTCCAGCAGCGGCCCCTTCGTCAGGAGGTCCGATGAGTCGACCGCCTCATCGAACGCGGCCGCCAGATCGGGGATCCGCGGTGAGACAAGGGTCTTGAGATAACGCTTGTAGTCGCTCTCGATTCCACGGCCGGTGTGCAGCGGGTCCAAGCGCTCGGTCATCGGACATCTCCAATCAAGTCGCCGTACTTGGCGTGTGAGACAGCGGCTTCTGCGATCAACAGGTCGGTGGCGACCAAGCCTGGGAACAGCGACGCCATGGTCACCCACGCGTCCCGGATCTCTGCGGTCACCAGGTGGTAGGCCATTCGGTGCGCGGTGAGTCGAGCGGCGATGGCGAGGGTCATCGAGATCATCGGAACAGTAGCCCACCGGCACTCACCCGTATCGACTCCGTCGAGGGCTTCGTTCCGCGCCACGACCAGGTCGGCGACCTCCGAGTGCTTCCGGCGGATCGTGGTAAGAAGAGGAATCACATTTAGGTTCTCGCACGCCGGACTCCGCGACCATTTTCCACGGTTGCCGAAGTCGTCAAGAAGCACCTTCACCCGACTGTCGCGTTCGAGCATCCCCCCGGGCACCAGTCGGCTGGCCTCGATGAACGACTCCATCTGGGCGGCCGGCATCACGTCGAACACCGGTGCGTACTTGTCGAAGGTGCCATCGAGTGGGTGCTCGAGATTGCCTGTGCGCAACAGATCGATCAGCGGCGCGCCGCCCTGCTTCGCCAGGTACGCGATCGTCTCGGCACGCTCCTCCAGAACCTCGTCGGCACGCTCCCGCAGCGACGGGAGATCGGAGATCTCGACGAGCGAGCCGATCCACGGGTTCAGGTGTAGCGGGTTCTCGGTAATCGTCGCGGCGAACGACTTATCGACCAGTGAGGTCTCGATGAGCATCGAAACGTGTTCAGTCTCATTGAGACTGCTGCTGCCAAGCGCTTCCAGCGCGGCCCGCGGATCATGGCCGATGAGCGATAGCAGTCCGGCTCGGGTCTTAAGCTGATCGGACGTCTCGGTCGGCAGGATCTTGAGTGCAGCCCAGACCTGCGGCATGGCCGAGTCAACGGAAGGCAATGTGCCGATGTCGGCCAGATACGCCGATAGCTCGTCAAGGACGGGGTCGTCTTCGTGCACCCACCCGTCATGCTCGACGATCACCGCACCGCGCCCGGGCCGGCTCGGCTCGGTGGGGATGCCGAACGGATCGTTGGAGAAGACGTCGACAATCACGCCACCCGCATCGACCAACTCCTCGGGCAGCTCGGCGATGTCTCCGTGGATGTCTACGTGCTGCACAGGTCGCCACGGTGCGGTCATCGACCAGATCCACGCGGCGGGGTCCTCGACGTCGGCGAGCCCGTCGAAGAGGAGCGTTCCGTCAACGATGGTCACAGCTTCGACGCGTTTGACGGCGCTGACGTTACAGACCGCGACGGTCACGTGCGAGCCGTCGCTGAGGGTCACGTGTGCGACGATTTTCGCGTCGTCCAACGCCGTGACTGCGTCGCGGAAACGCTCGGAGTTCGTGGAGAATACTCCGGCTGTCTTCTGCTTGCCGTTGCCGGTCCACCGGACCTCGCCATCGAGGGTGAGAACCTCGAACGTCACGGCGTTAGCATCCGGAACCCGGATGGCAATGACATGCCGCTCTTCGACGTCCTTCACTGTTAGCGCAGCCGGGATCACGCGCCAGTCCGCTGGGTGGCCCACTCGGTCGACACGTAGTTCCGCGGCCGGCGGTCGGACGACGGCATCGAACGTCCGGTCTCCGTCGCTGAGGCGAATCGTGGCGTCGCGCTCGGTCGGACCGAATGCGAGCAAGCCTGGGCTCGCGGTCAGCGGGTCCTCCGAGTATATGCTGACGACGCTATTACTCAGACCGCCCGACTCCGGGACACGCAGTTCGCCGTACTCGAATTCGACGCCTTCCGCGATGAACAGCCGACACGTCAATACCGACGCGCCACGCTGAACACGGACCTCGAACTCGCCAAGCAGCGGTGCGGGAATCCCGTCGAACGGGTCGATCGACGTCAGTTCGTCACCTGACTCCCATTCACACTCGGTCCACTCTATTTCTCCGACCCGTCGCGTACCGACCAGCCAAGTCTGCGGCTCTTCACTGGGGCCTGGTGGGAAGTCCACCACCGGCCGTTCGCTGTACACGGTCCGGCCCGTCACGGTCCGCAGTCCGCTGACCGCACCCTCGAAATAGAACTCAGCCGTCCCCTCCGGCTCGGTGTGGACCACGGTCTCCTTCGAGCCCGCACGGCGGACGAAGAGGCCGTCGTGCCCGGCGAGGTTCAGGGTGTGGATCCGCCATCCGCGCCAGCCGTTCGGGCTAAAGGCCGGGCGCGTCGATTCGATCGGGACATCCGTCTCTGAGTCGAGGATCTCCGCGTCCTGGGGTATCAATACAAACACAGGGCCGCGCGGCAGTGTTCCGCCCGCCTTGAGCCAACGGCCGCCCTCGGTGAACAAGACGTACGGTTCGTGTGAGGTGAACAGTTCGAACCGCTTGCGCGTCTGCGTCGGCTCGTGCGCAACGCCTATCTCGGCCGACACCTCGGTGACCGGCGCAGGAGTCGGCGGATGCTGACCGGCCTGTGCACCCCAACCACGCTGGGCCACCACGTCGACCGTCACCTTCGCACTGCTCACCTGCCACGGTACGTGCGGTTCGGTGATCGGATACGGTAGCTCGACGACGATCTGGTTGTCCTCAACCGAATACCGAAGCTTGGCCGGGCGGACTACTGACATCGCCGCTGCAGGGCCGCTCGCAGACATGAACGGCCGCTCAGCGAACCGAGCCAGGATCTGCGTCAGGATGACATCGGGCACCCCGGTCGTGGTCGTGTCGAGTGGAACCTCGTGCCAGACGTCAGGCTGTTCGAGAGTGAATTTCGCGAGGTCGATGATCCGGTCGATCACATTCACCGCGAGCGTCTCGCCACGGGAGATGAACGTCTGCACCGGGAGGTCGAGACGGTTCATCCGATGTTCGACGGTCGCGTCGGTCAGCCATTCGATGAACGACGGAGCATCGAGGTCGTGTCCCGCACGCGCGTAGTCCTCCAGGGAGGTCAGGAGCCCGTCTACCGACTGCATCGGGATCCCGGCGTGCGCAGCGACAGCCATCACGTACTGATGGTCGTTGACGTGGCCGACCATCGGATCAAGTCCGCATCGCTGCAAGAGGTCGCTCAACGAGTGGCGAAGGGCCGCCTCGATGTCCGGACTCCGCTCGACGCCGACCACTTCCCAGAACGTATCCCAGTAGTCCCGATAGGACGTTATCGCATGCCCGACCAGCGTCATCAGCGTCAGTGAAGGGAACCGCAGGATGGCCCGTGACGGGTGCGCCGACGCGATCACCGCGGCGCGGAACTCGCAAGTGATCTCCTCGATCATGTCGAGTCCGGGATTGAGCTCGATCGCGAACCGCGCCTTACCCATCGCCTTGCGCAGATCGAACTCACGACGCGTCGCATCGTCGCGTAACGAATCAGTCATATCTCGCACCTTCCGACATCTTCGACATACTGTGGCACACCACTCCGACAACCCGGATCGGCGGCACAGATCACATGCAGCCACGATTGGGATCCGGCTGAGCATCTGTCGGATGTCGTCGATATGCTCGCGGTAAGTGAGGCGACGCTCACGGATCGCGAGTATGTAGTCCGTTCGGATTCGTCGAACTCCGTCGGCGGCGACTACGTGTTCACCGTCAAGAACAACACCCCGACTCTGCGCCGCAAACTCAAAACTCTGCCCTGGGCCGACGTGCCCTCGACCACCAGCACCGACCGTGGCCGCGGAACCACCCAGACCCGCACCAACGTCCCGGCGTGGATCGAGTTCCCCGGCGCCTCCCAAGTCGCCCAGCTCCGTCGCACGATCACCGGCCGCGACGGCCGCCGCACCGTCGAGATCGTCTACCTCATCACCTCTGCACCATTCGCCGACGCACCACCGGCCGTACTCGCCGGATGGGTCCAAAACCACTGGGGAATCGAGAATCGCCTGCACTGGGTCCGCGACGTCACCTTCGACGAAGACCGTTCCCAGGTCCGCACCGGCAACGCCCCACACGTCATGGCCAGCCTGCGCAACACCGCCATCGGAATCCTTCGCCTGGCCGGTGAAACCAACATCGCCCACGCCTGCCGCCACCACGCCAGACCCAGATCACGCTACAAAACTAGTGAGGACCTCATGAAATGCGACCTTTCCGGAGCCCTGGACACCTCGCAGATGTTCGAGCAGTTTCCGGAGTCGAAGGCACCTACTCGATGAGCCAGCCGCGAATACCTCAATCCATCGCCACGCCTTAAATCCACATCGTGGGTATAGTATCGCTTGCGACCCCACGACGCGGATCACTCCTTGCGATGCAACCGCGCCCCTCCCGATCACCGCCCCGATTCGATCCAGGAGAACCGCGATGACCGACCGATTCACCACCCCTCCCGAAGACGTCCTTCGTGCCCGCGAGAAGCTTGTCCTCGACCACTTCCACGACGAGGTCGTGCAGGACTGGGACGCCACCCTGTCGACGTTCCCGCACCCGCACTACGAGCTGATCGCCCAGATGATCGTCCACGACGGCGATCACGAGGTACGCGACTACTACAACGCCACGCGCGTCGCGTTCCCCGACCAAGACCACGAAATCATCGACATCCGTCACAGCCACGATTCGGTGATCGTCGAGTTCTGGCTGCTCGGCACCCACAAGGGGCCGCTGGGCGCTATCCCGCCGACCGGCAGCAAGCACCGCACCCGCATGACCGCATACTTCGTGTTCGACGAGGACGAGAACCTGATCGTCGAGCGGATCTACTTCGACCAGCTCACGATTCTCAAACAGCTGATTGGCGGATTGGACAAGAAGAGCCCGCGAGACCTGGCGACCCTCCTCGGCGTCGCCAAAGGCGCGCTGGCCATGTCCGGGGCGGAACCCGATCCGCGTCTGACCGACACGTCGCCACCGGACGATCTGCGATGACGGCGTTGAAAGTCCACCACCTCAACTGCGGGACCATGCGCCCGCTCGCGACACCCGGCGGGTTGGTCTGCCACGTCCTGTTGGTAGAGACTCCGACCGGGCTGGCTCTCGTCGACACCGGTCTCGGTCTGCGATACGGAAGCGAACCCGGCAAGCTGTTCGGTCCGTCGCGCTTCGTCGTGCGTCCGGTGTTCGACGAAGCCGAAGCCGCAGTCAGACAGGTTCAGGCTCTCGGGTTCGACCCACACGATGTCCGCGATATCGTCCTGACTCATTTCGACGCCGACCACGTCGGCGGGATCGCCGACTTCCCGTGGGCGCGAATCCACTTGACCGGCGACGAAGCGAACGCTGCGCTCACGCCGCGGACGTTCGCGGAAAAGTCACGCTACCTACCGGCACAGCGCGACCACCGCCCCGAGCTAGTGCGCCACGAACCCGCAGCCGGTGATCAGTGGCGCGGATTCGCGAGCGCCACCGAGCTGACCGAGATCGGCGACGGCATCGTCATGCTCGCGCTCCCCGGGCACAGTCGCGGACACGCTGCCATCGCCGTCGACGCCGGCCACGGTCGCTGGGTCCTGCACGCAGGCGACTCCTTCTATCATTCCCGCCAGATCGGCGGCCATGGCAAGGCGCCGCTCGGACTGCTCGCTATGGAGCGCACCGTCGCCTTCGACTGGCCGAGAGTCCGCGAAAATCATGAGCGGCTCCGGGAACTGTTGGCGTCCAACGCCCCTGGACTACAGATCGTCAACGCCCACGACCCGACACTTCTAGCGGCGGCGCGAGAATCGTCGGGACAACGCGGCTAGTCGCCGTCGCTCGGATCGGCCGCGCGCGGTACTCGGCGAAGCACCGCGTCGACGCACAGCTCAACCGCGTAGTCGAACTCTCGCTGAGCGTCGAACATCGCCAGATACGGCGCTGCACCCGCGACCGCCGGAAGACAGCTTGCTTCCAGCACGGCTGTGCGCCCGGCGACGTCATCGGACCCGAATGTCGGCCCCGCGTTGACCTCTCGTAGCAGCGTGCCGATCAAAGTTGCGAGGACGACGCGGAGGAGATGCACCGACTCCCGCGCATCGAACCCTGCGGTTCGCAAGACGCTCAGTACCGCTTCGACGGGTGCGAGTCCCTCGAGCGACGACATCGGCCTGGTCAGGACTAGTGCAGCGGCGTCCGGTTGCGCTAACGCGCGATCGCGGAACGCGTAGGTGATCGCCGTCAGATCGGCCGCGAGGTCACCGGTCGGATCGGGCAGATCGAGTGCGCCCAGCAGCGCTTCGGCCACCGCATCCAACAGCCCGTCCTTGCCGTCGACGTGGTTGTAGAGGCTCTTGGGGTCGACACCGAGAACCCTCGCGACTGCGCGCATGCTGACCCCGCCCACCCCCTCGGCGTCGATCACCTGGAGCGTGGCCTGCACGATGGCGGGCTTGGACAGCAGCGGCGAGCCCTTGGGTGGGCGGCCTCGGCGTGCACTCGACCCGTTGTTCACGCTTGCAATCGTGTCATAAGTCCACGGGGTGGGTAATCGCCGATGCTGGTGCCACCGCACCCCTGGTTCAGTCGCTGTACTTGGTCAGCAACTCCGCGGGGAGATGACAAGAATCGTCGGGGAAACGCGCGAGCCGATCCTGGTGCTCCTGCGCGCTCCGCACGTAGTTGGCGATCGGAAGCACCTCTACCGCGATCCGATCGGCGTCGTCGCGCGCTGCGATGAACGCCCGCGCCTGGTCGAGGTGGGACGGGCTGTCGGAGTACACGCCGGTGCGGTACTTCTGACCGACGTCCGGGCCCTGCCGGTCCACGCTGTACGGGTCGATGATCTCGAAGAAGTACGCCATCAACTGCTCGACGCTCACGACGGCCGGGTCGAAGCGCGTTCGCACACACTCGGCATACCCGTCGTAGGGGCCGTCGATCGACTGGCTGGCACCGTTGGCGCGCCCCGCCTCGGTGAAGGTCACTCCGGGCAGCGTCGCGATGAAAGCCTGGACTCCCCAGAGGCAGCCGCCGGCGAAGTAGATCTGCTCGCTGCTGTCCTCACCGTCCATGGGCCGATGGTATCGGGCGCGTTGGGAAGCGCGTGTCCCCCGACCGACTTCGCAGGCTCACCCCGCGATCACACCCGAGTGAATCCGATCTTCTCGCCGACTCGGACCAGTTCTTCTGCTCCCAGCGCCGCTAGCGGTCCACGCACGCCGGTCGGCTCGCCGTCTCCCGCCGCAACAATCCGCGCCGCCCGACTCAACAGGCCGGCCGTCATCGCGTACGGTTCCGGCCCGTCCATCACGATCTCCGACAGCACACGATCGGCCGTGTCTCGGGTCCGGCCGACGACGACGGTCCGCGCCTGCGCTCTCGGAAACCGCTTCTTGAACGGCATGCGTTCGGCGGCCGCCGCGGTCACCCGCCGCGAGAGGTCACTCGTGACCAGCGGTCCGGCCGCTCGCGTCGCATAATGCACCGGCGCCACCGCCGGTCCGAACCAGCCCAGACCGACGTCCACGCTGCAGATATCGGGCAGTACCTCGGGCAGTCCGAAGTGCTCGGACCCGCCGATCGACAGCGCATTCAAGGCATGACCGTCGACCCCGAACCGCAGCATCCTCGAGCCCGAACGCTGCGGTTCCAGACCGAAGCGGTCGCCTGCACTCGCACGGAACGCGAACGCAGGCTCGGCCAGCACTTTGAACGCGGACTCCCGAGTACCCGGTGTCGTCACGTCCGGCAGATGCCTCAACCTCACCGGGCGGTACCCACCGCGACTGCCCTGCATCAGGAAGTAGCCGACCTCGACAGCCGCCACTTCCGGCCCGCCGTCCTGTGCGGCGAGCCAGCCCGCGATATTGCCGGGCACGTAGTCGTACCCGAACGCGGGCACAAGCAACGCTCCGGTCTCGCGAGCACGCTCGTCGAGTTCACGGAACATCCACTCGATGAACGGGGGCTCACCCGTCGAATCGAAGTAGACACCGCCGATCCGAGCGACGCTGCGTGCGACTTCCCTACCCAGTTCCCCGAACGGTCCGACTGTCGAGACGACGACGTCGTCACCGGACAGCAGTGAATCGAGGGCTCCGCGCGCCGCGGTATCGGCTTCCACGATCTGACAGTCAATGCCGGACGCGTCCGCCTGCGCCTGCAGCCGTTCGCGGCTGCGCCCAACAAGGACGACGTCGGCACCGCCTGAGATCGCGAGTTCGTTGAGCACACGCGATCCGGTGTATCCGGTCGCGCCGAGCAGGATGATCCGACGCATCGATGCCTCTTCCAGCAGTGAATCCGTGACTGAAAGTAACGTACACCGACGTCGGCGGATGTGGCCGTCTCACGGCTTCCACGAACCGCCGGGCTGCCGTGTCGCATGGTTCACGCGGTTGTAGAGGTTGATGTTCCCGATCGCGACGACGAGTGCCGCGAGCTGCGCCTCGTCGAACTCGTCAGCGGCACGGTCCCACAGGTCGTCCGACACTGCTTCGGGATTGTCTGCCAGCCGGGTCAGTTCCTCGGTCAGTTCGAGGGCGATGCGTTCGGCGTCGGTGAAGTACGGCATGTCGTGCCACGCGCCGACAGCGAACAGCTTCTCGTCGCTGACTCCGAGCCGGCGCGCGATCCGCCAATGGCCGTCGAGACACGTGCTGCAGCCGTTGATCTGGCTGGCGCGCATGTTCACCATCTCGCACAGGTCCTGAGGCAGTCCGGTGTCGGCGACGGCTTTCTGGATCGCGGCCAGCGCGTCGTACACGCCGGGCAGCAGCATCGCGGGATTGGTCATACGTGCGGTCATGTCGAGCTCCTCGATATCGACCCGGCTCCGGGCCAGGTGTCACAGACGAAGCTGTTGCTCCGTCATACATATGACGCCGCAACGGAGAAGGATGTGACAAGTGCAGACAGAGATTTTCGAAAACGCGCGCCCGCGACTGCTCGCGGTGGCGGGCCGGATCCTCGGATCGCAGGCAGACGCCGAGGATGCTGTGCAGCAAGCGTGGATTCGGAGCGCCACAGTCGACGACGAGATCGACAATCCGACGGCATGGCTCACCACCGTCGTCTCCCACATCTGCCTCGATATGCTGCGTGCACGACGCGAGACGGTGCCCATCGAGACTGTCACCGCCGTCGACCGACATGCCGGCCCCGACGACGAGGCGCAACTCGCCGATGCCGTGGGCTCCGCTCTCGATGCGGTCCTTGCGACACTGGCCCCACCCGAGCGCGTCGCTTTCGTGCTGCATGACGTCTTCGGTGTGCCGTTCGACGACGTAGCGACGATTCTCGGAAAGTCGCCTGCCGCCGCGCGTCAGGTGGCGAGCCGAGCGCGCAAACGCGTGTCCGTCCAGCCGCCGACCGCCAGTTCGACACGTGCTCATACTGTTTCGGCATTCCTGTCCGCGTCACGAGACGGGGATTTCCGGGCTCTCGTCGACCTCCTCGACCCCGACGCCGTGTTCCGCACCTTCGCCGACGACGAAGCGCCCGCACTCGTCGACGGTGCACCGGCCATCGCCGAAGCGTTCATGTTCCGCGCCAAGACCGCGCTGACCGTGCTCATCGACGGCACAATTGGCGTCGCCGTTCCACATCCGTCCGGCGAGGGCGGCGCCCTCTACCTGGTGATGGACGTGACGTTCACGCCGACCGGAGCGATCGCCGGGATCGACGCGACGCTGCGCGCCGACGAGTTGGCTGCGGTGGAGGTTGTGGCGGTGGAAAACACCTACTCGGCTTCCGGCAACAATTTCGGCAGACGAGCGGACTCGAAGTGAATCGCCGCAGCCGCCTCGGCCGACTTCGCCCGATCACGGATATCGACGGCATAGAGCGAGTCGGCCACCGCGTCGGCACCGACGTCGACGTCGTCGAGCGAGCCGGCGCTATCGAGCCAATCGTTCTTGTCCGATCGCGTCTGAAGCCGTGCGACGACGGTTCGAAGCTCGTCGAGCGCGCGCAAACGCTCGAGTAGCGCATCGAGCCGACTCTGCAACAGATTCGACTTCTGAATGTAGAGAGCCACGACGTCCTCGTCGGAGGCCATAGGCCCGGTAGGCGCTTCGGCGCGGCCGAATTGGTCACGGATCTCGGTCGCGGCCCTCGTCAGATAAGTGACCTCGTCGGCGAGATCGACTCGTGCGTACACGTCTTCGAACAATCCGCTGTGCCACACGGGATACCGATAGATTCGTGCCGCGACGACCGCGGCGGCAATCGCGATCCGGCCCCCGTCATCCGCGTGCAACACCTGGACGACGGTCCGTTCTTCGTCGTTCAACCGGTAAGCGCGCTCGAGCCGACCTCGGGTGACCTCTCGCGTCTCGTGATGCTCGGGCTTCGGGACGAACGGAATCCAGCCCAGGCCGACCGCGCGGTGACGCAACGTGAAGTCCCGCCGCATCCACACGTCGACAGCAAGGGTCTCGAAGCCCGAGAAGTGCCCCTGCTCCACAGCGTGGCCGGAAGCTCGCGCGCTCGCCTCGAACCGTTCACATTCGGCGGTCCGCCGACGGTGCCGGGCCGCGCTCTCCTGCTGCGCCGCTCGGACAGGCGAGAACGTCCGAACCAGAGAAAGGGGAACTCCGCGTGACCACGTCCACGCCGCGACGAGCGCAGCGACCGCCACGACGATCCACATGGTTACGACCGGTTCCATACCGGAAGGACACCACCCCGCACCGACATTTCCGGCGGCCTCGCACTGATCAGAGCCCTGTTCGGCAATGCCAGGCTGACACCCAAAGCAGTCAACCGTCTCGACTGGGTGCCGTCACCGCCCCAAACTGTGTCTCCAGCCATCCGAAGACGCGCGCGTCGCAGAGCTTGCGGGCCATCGGTTGACAGTGGAAGTCGGCGCCCTCCGAAGCGGTGAACGGGACCAGGGTCGCGTCGCCTGCCAGATCGGCCAGGGCCGCGGACTGCCCCGGCCAGAATTGTTCGTGTTCGGGATCGGTGATCAGCAACGGCGTGCTGATCTGCGCGGCCACAGAGTCCGAAAGCGCGTACCGGCTGACCTCGGCAAGCGTGTCGAAGTAGCTCTCCTGCCCGTACGGCCGCGACCGGAAACGCCAGGTACGTCGGCTGTCGGTTGAGAACTTCATCCCGAACGCCATATTTCGATCGAACGCCTTCCGGTCGCCGGCCCGGAACTTCTTGAGCAGCGACTCGGGAATGTGCGCATTCCATGACGTCGAGACATCCACCACCCCCGGATCGGCGACGGCCGCGGCGAAACGCTTCTCGTATGCCAGAGCCTGCGGTACCCAGAAGCCGCCCTGGCTGATCCCCCACACTGCGAGCCGGTCCGGATCGACATCGTCGCGGGCGAGCAGAAAGTCGACGACCGGCGTCAGCACCGCCTCCCAGTCCGGCCGGAAACCCACTCCTTGTTCGAAGAGCATTGACTGCTGGCCGGGGCCGTCGAACACGAGTGCGTTGTAACCGCGTTCAAGCGCTCCCGCGGCCCCGAGCCCCCACATGCTGCTGATTGCGCCGTCACTGCCATTGACCATCACCAGTGTCGGGCGCGGCCCCGGCGCTGCGACTGGTGTGAAGAACACCCCGGGCATGGCCGTGCTCTCGTACGGGATCGCCACCGTTTCAGCCAGTGGTCCGGAGGCCTCGACGAAACCGTCCCAGGACGAACGGTGCCGTCGAAAGGCGGTGTGCAGCGCCTCGTCGTCGTCCAGGGCGCTCGCCGCGTCCACCGCCACCGAAAAATACGTGGCGGACCGCAGGTAGGCGCCGGCCGAGGCCGCCATCCGACCCGCCGCCCACTCTGCGTCGGCGAGCGCGCGGGCCCGCTCTCCCGTCGCCGACCAGGCGTCGAACCAACGCTGGTGGTCGCCGGACGGCGCCGTGTCGATGGTCGCGAACACTTCGCCCGGTTCGGCCGCCCCGTATCCGGTGCCGCCGAGAACACAGCGGACGGTGAAATCGAACTCGGGGTCCGGATAGAACCCTTGACTGAACACCTGATGCGCCGCGCGACGATTCGCTCCGGGCAGACGAAGTGTCATCGGGAACCTCCCGGATCGGCAGAGATTACATTCATCGTCCGCGCATCGCTCACCGATCACAACCGGCTAGCGCGAAATTTCAGTCCTGCCACGAGTAACTGCCTCCCGACGCAGCGGCACGACAGGTGACGATCCGCTCGGTCGCCGTGACCCTCGCACGCGCGCCCGGCTCGGAGCACGGCGCGCCGAACTGCACCGTCGCATGCCCCTCATGCGTCGTGTCCACCCACCCGCCTTCCAGCGCGCTGCATCTCAACGTTCCGTCGTCCGACGTCGCACCGAACTCGTCCGGCCCACAAGGCTTGCCCTCGTACGGCACCGCGTCTTCCGTCGTCGTCACCGGCAGCGCCTCCTCCGGCGTCCACGTGCCTTCCGGTACCGCAGCAGCCGTGGTCGACGTCGCCGGCGCCGTGACGGTTCGCGTGACGCGCGTAGGCTGCGACGACGACGTCACTGGTGCGGCGTCTGTCGCCGGCGAACCATCGTCCCGCGCGATGTACACGCCGAGTGCCGCGGCCACGCCCACAGCCAGAACCACCGCGAGCGTCGCGACGGCGTACACGGCGGTCCGGTTCTTCTCACCGCGGGCGACATCGCCAGGCGGCATCGACGCTGCGGTCAACGTCCGATCGAACGCAGGCCCCGCCCCACCGTCGAGGGCCCTCGCCAGGTCGTCGACGAACTCACCGCACGAGGCGTACCGCAATGCCGGATCCTTGGCCAAGACCTTCGCGAACACCGCGTCGACCGACGGCGCGACGTCGTTCACCCGCGGCGGCGCCTGGTGCAGGTGCGCCGAGAGCAGCGCAGTGATCGAACTCCCCGAGTACGGCGGCCGCCCCGTAAGCAGATGGAACGCCGTGCAGCCGAGCGAGTAGACGTCGGCCCGGTTGTTTAGTTCCCGACCTTCGATCGCTTCCGGCGACGTGTACTGCATCGTGCCGACGGTCAACCCGGTCGCAGTGAGCGAGGTCGCCTCACCCGCAGCTTTCGCGATTCCGAAGTCGGCCAACTTCACGGACTCGATCCGAGCGTCGCCGTCACTCTCGTCCAGCCCGACCAAGATATTGGCCGGTTTCACGTCGCGGTGCGTCACGCGGCGTTTGCGCCATGCGTGATCAAGTGCGGCACCCGCGCCGCCGACGAGCGCCAGAACCAGTTCTCGGTCGAGCGGACCACGTTTGGCCACCATCTCCGCCGCGTCGGTGCCGGCGACGTACTCCATCGAGATCCACAGCCGGCCGTCGACCTCACCGCGGTCGTACAGGGTGACGATGTTCGGATGACTGAGCTGCGCGAGCACGTCGGCCTCGCGACGGAAACGCTCCTTGAAGTCGTCGCTGCGCGACACCCCTGCGTCGAGAAGCTTCACGGCATCGTGGCGCGGGAGACGAGGATGCTCCGCCAGGAACACCTGCCCCATTCCGCCGGCGCCAAGCAGGCGAAGGACGCGGTACCCGGCAATCTCCGTCACGCTCACCGAAACAGTCTGTCCAACACCAGGTGACGGTGGAGGCGATTACCCTCGCGCCCATACGAACATATGACGAACCGACGGCCGCTCGCTGTTGCATGAGCAACGAACACGCCACATCCCTGTACGACGTACAGGGGGCGATGCGTAGGGCATCACCCCGACGAAATACGATGTCCAGGTGATCAACGCCTCCACCACCGCCCGACCGTGGGCGCTCTCGCTCGCCGACCTGACGCAGGCCGCCGTGTTCGCGGCGCTCATCGCCGTGCTCGGCCTGCCCGGCCAGATCAACCTGTCCGCGGGCGTGCCCATCACGCTGCAAAGCTTGGGCGTCATGCTGGCAGGCGCAGTCCTCGGCCCGAAGAAGGGCACGCTCGCCGTCGTCATCTTCATGGTCCTGGCGATCGCAGGCCTGCCGATCCTGTCGGGCGGGCGCACCGGACTCGTCTCCTTGAGTGCGCCGACCGCCGGATTCTTCGTCGGCTTCCTCCCCGCCGTCATCGTGATCGGCGTGCTCACGGCGATGATGATGCCCAAGTACAACATCGTTCTCGGCATCGTCATCAACCTCATCGGCGGCATGGCCGTGCTCTACGCGTGCGGCACCATCGGCCTCATGATCAAGGCCGACATGACCGTCGGCGCAGCACTCGCCACCAACAGTTCGTTCGTCGTCGGCGACCTGATCAAAGCCATCCTCGCCGCCCTCATCGCCGCACCCGTCCACCGCGGCCGACCAGGGCTCATCACCCCGCTGCGCGTCCGCAGACATGCCTGACACGTCGATCGTGTTCGACGGCGTCGAACACAGCTTCGGCGACCGTCGCGTTCTGTCCGGCATCTCCCTCGAACTGACGCAGCGGCGGATCGGCATCGTCGGCGCCAACGGCTCGGGCAAGTCGACGTTGGCCCGCATGATCAACGGCCTGATCATCCCCGACCGCGGCGCCGTCACCGTCAACGGACTCGACGTCCGCAAGAACAAGCGCGCCGTCCGACGCGACGTCGGTTTCATCTTCAGCGACCCCGACCGGCAGATCATCATGCCGACCGTCGCCGAAGACATCGAGCTGTCCCTGTCGCGGACCATCAAAGACAAGACCGAACGGAAGACGCGAGCACTCTCGGTGCTGTCGGAGTTCGGGCTCGACGGGCACGCCGACCAACCCGCACACCAACTGTCCGGCGGGCAGAAGCAGCTACTGGCTTTGGCGTCAGTCATGGTGCTCGGACCGTCGATCCTCGTCGCCGACGAACCGACCACGATGCTCGATCTGCGGAACTCGCTGATGCTGCGCGAGACATTCGCCGGGCTGGGCGAACAATTGATCGTCCTGTCGCACGACCTTGACTTCCTCACCGACTACGACCGCGTCCTCGTCATCGACGACGGCCAGGTCGTCGCCGATGACGAACCAGGTCCGGCGTTGGCGTTCTATCGGCGGGCCATGGCGTGATCGGCGTCTACGTCCCCGGACGCTCCGTGCTTCACCGACTGCCCGCCGGACTCAAGTTCCTCCTGCTCGCGGCGTCGATCATCACGATGACCTTCGTCGTGCGCACACCGATGGCGGCCGGGATCGCGGTCGGGGCGACGATCGTGTCGTTCGCACTCGCCTGGGTGCCGATCCGGCTGGTGTGGGCACAGATACGCGGAGTCGTCTGGATACTCATCGCACTCTTCGTCCTGCAATGGATTCTGTCCGACTGGCGCAACGCGCTCGTCGTCTGTGCCATTCTGCTCGCCTCCGTCTGCCTGGCCGCCGTCGTCACCCTAACCACCCGGACCGCCGACATGTTGGCCGCGCTCACGTGGGCGATGTCGCCGCTGGCACGCATCGGCGTCCGCACCGACCTCATTGCGATGACGTTCGCCCTCACCATCCGCAGCATCCCGCTCATCACCGAAGTATTCACCCGGGTCGACGAGGCCCGACGTGCTCGGGGCCTGCGGCCGGGACCACGCGTGCTGTTCGCGCCCGCGATCCTCGCGACCTTGGACACCGCCGACGGATTCGCCGAGACCTTGGCCGCGCGCGGACTCGACTGAGGGGTCGCGGCTGCACGGGACCGGCAGACGGGATTAGACTGAACAGCGGCTGTCTGATCAGCCGACGGACCGACGATCACGAGGAGGACACGGTGGACCACAGCCGTCGCCTGTCCCTCGCTCTCTTCGCACACACGGTTCACCTGCTCACCGACCACTGTCGGTAGAGCGCCCGGCCTCCAGCAGTGCCTCGTCGATGCGTCGACGTGTCACGCCCGGCGCTCACGAGCCCCTCAACTCTCGCGAGACCTCTTCTCGCGACCTTTCCATCGGATCCTCAGCAACATAGGAGTTGCCATGTCTGCCAATGTTTTCGACGACGCAACCGCGCTCATCGGACGGACCCCGCTGGTCCGCCTCAACCGCATCACCGACGGTGCAGAAGCCACCGTCCTCGCCAAGCTCGAGTACTACAACCCCACCAACTCGGTGAAGGACCGCATCGGCGTCGCCATCATCGACGCAGCCGAAGCCTCCGGTGAACTCCCCGCAGGCGGCACCGTCGTCGAAGCCACCAGTGGCAACACCGGCATCGCCCTGGCCATGGTCGGCGCCGCCCGCGGTTACAACGTCGTCCTGACGATGCCCGAGTCGATGTCGAAGGAACGACGCGCCCTCCTCCGCGCCTTCGGCGCCGAACTCATCCTCACCCCGCCGTCCGAGGGCATGGCAGGCGCCGTCAACGCCGCCGAGAAGGTCGCCGCCGAACGTCCCGGCGCCGTCCTCGCCCGCCAGTTCGCGAACCCGGCCAACGCCGAGATCCACCGCAAGACCACCGCCGAAGAGATTTGGAACGACACAGACGGCGGCGTCGACGCCGTGGTCTCCGGCATCGGCACCGGCGGAACCATCACCGGCATCGGCCAGGTGATCAAATCCCGCAAGCCCGAAGTGAAGATCTTCGCCGTCGAACCCGAAGAGTCGGCGATCCTCAACGGCGGCGCACCCGGCCCCCACAAGATCCAGGGCCTCGGCGCCAACTTCGTCCCCGACGTGCTCGACCGCGACGTCTACGACGAGGTCATCGACATCAACATCGACGAGTCGCTCAAGTGGGCCCGCCGCGCGGCGACCGAAGAAGGACTGCTCGTCGGCATCTCGTCAGGTGCTGCGCTGTCGGCGGCCGTCCAGGTGGCCAAGCGGCCCGAGTTCGCCGGCAAGACCATCGTCGTCATCCTCCCCGACTTCGGTGAGCGGTACCTGTCGACTGCCCTCTTCGAAGGCCTGGTCGACTGATGTCCTCGCTGTCCCGACTCCTGAGCGACCTGCGCGAAGATCTGCTGGTCGCTCAGGAGCGGGATCCCGCGGCGCGGTCGATCATCGAGATCGCGCTCGCCTACCCTGGTGTCCACGCACTCTGGATCCACCGAGTGTCACACCGGATGTGGAACGCAGGCGGCCTGCTCCGCCTGCCCGCACGGCTGCTCTCGCAGTTCTCGCGGTTCCTCACCGGCATTGAGATCCACCCGGGCGCCAGCATCGGGCGGCGGATGTTCATCGACCACGGGATGGGCGTCGTCATCGGCGAGACCACCGTGATCGGCGAAGACGTCGTCATGTTCCACGGCTCCACCCTCGGCGGCGTCAGCATGAACAAGGGCAAACGCCACCCCACCGTGGGCGACCGCGTCCTCATCGGCGCAGGCGCCAAAGTACTCGGCCCGATCGTCCTCGGCGACGACGCCAAAGTCGGCGCCAACGCGGTCGTGGTGCGCGACGTCGCGGCCGGACACGTCGCCGTCGGCCTCGCCGCCACGTCCAGACCCGGCGCTTCGACGACCGATCCGTACGCCGATCCGGCGTTGTACATCTGAGACCGGGTCGCCCCATGCCAGTCTGGCAGTCCATGCGCCGCGACCGAAGTTAACACGACCGCCTTACACCGAAACAGGCCGATTCCGAGACGGAATCGGCACCGAAACACGACCGCCATAATGTTTCTCGTATCCCGAAAGGGACAGCCACTCAACGCAATTCGGCGTTGAGCAGGCTTTGACGAAAGGAATCGAGTATGGGTTTGGTCGCTGGCCTTGTCGGAATCGTCGGAGGCGTGCTGCACCTGCTTCTCGGAGGCTTGTAGGCCCAGAAGCATCGTGACGTGCCTGTCGCCTCCCGAACAAGGGAGGCGACAGGCACATTTGTGTCCGAGGAGAAGGTCGAGGCGTGCACACACGTCGTCAGGCCTTCGAGAGGTGATGTGGTCCGCTCTTCGCGTCAACCTGGTTGACTGCTAAAGACACCGCAACCGAAGGGAATCCGAGTGGACCGCAAATGGTTGACGCTGGTGGTCGTCTGCATCAGCACCTTCATGCTCCTGCTGGACGTCACGATCGTGACCGTCGCACTGCCCGACATCGAACGCGACCTGGGTGCGAGCTTCACCCAACTCCAGTGGATCACCGACGCCTACGCACTCACGCTCGCATCGCTGCTGTTGACCGCGGGTTCCCTCGCCGACCGCTTCGGACGACGGCTCGTTTTCGCGATCGGCCTGACGATCTTCACCGCAGGATCGGCACTGTGCGGCGCCGCGACCAGCGCCGAGATGCTCGTCGGATCCCGTGCGGCCCAGGGCGTCGGCGGCGCAATGCTGTTCGCCACCAGCCTCGCAATCCTGGCCGCCAATTTCAGCGGACGTGACCGGGGCATCGCATTCGGCGTCTGGGGCGCCGTCACCGGTATCGCGACCGCCCTCGGCCCGATTCTCGGCGGCGCGCTCACCACCGGCATCAGCTGGCGCGGCATCTTCTACGTGAACCTTCCGTTCGGTGTCCTCGCGCTCGCCATGACCTTCTTCTTCATGCGCGAATCAAAGGCGCCGCACGCCCGCCGCATCGACTGGGCGGGAATGATCACCTTCACCGTCGGCCTCTTCGCCCTCGTCTTCGGCTTCACCGAAGCGGGCGAACACTCGTGGACCGACACCAAAGTCCTCTGGTGCTTCGGCATCGCAGCCGTCCTGCTCATCGCGTTCGGGATCATCGAATGGCGGATCCGCGAACCGATGTTCGACCTCAGCCTGTTCCGCGTCCCCACCTTCGTCGGCGGGTCGATAGCGGCGTTCTGCATGAACGGGTCAGCGTTCGCGATGATGATGTACCTGGTCCTCTACTTGCAAAACCAGCTGGGACTGACCGCTCTGCAAGCGGGCCTCCGGCTGCTCGTGTTCTCCGGTGCGACCATGGTCGTCGCGACCATCGCCGGGCGGCTCACCGAGAAGATCCCCACCCGCTGGATGATCGGCCCTGGACTGATCCTCGTCGGCGCCGGACTGATGCTCATGGCCGGACTCGACGCCGACAGCTCGTGGACGCATCTGATCCCGGGCTTCCTCGTCGCAGGCGTCGGCGCCGGCCTGGTGAACCCGCCGCTCGCCTCCACCGCCGTCGGCGTGGTCACCGTCGACAAGTCCGGTATGGCGTCCGGCATCAACAACACGTTCCGCCAAGTCGGGATCGCCGTCGGCATCGCCGTCTACGGGACCCTGTTCAGCTCGGCGATCGTCGACGGGCTCCGCTCCCGACTCGAAGGCCCGGCCGCCGACGTCGTCGACCCCGCCGCCGTGGCCGGAGCCGTCAACGCAGGACAGCAGTCCACCGTGATCGACCACCTGCCTGCGGCGTACCGCGGCGAGATCGGCGACGCCGTCGGCTCGTCGTTCGCCGACTCCCTGAACGACCTGTTCCTCATCAGCGGCGCCGTCGCCGTGGTCGGCGGCATCGCCGCCATGGCGCTGATCCGGCGGAAAGACTTCGTCGCGATCAGCTGAGCTGCGCGCACCGCACAAGACCTACACCGCACAGGCCGAGCATCCGTCCATAGGCGATCGTGTCGCCGGAGCGGTGTAGGTTCAGGCCTTCGTGACCGGAATGGTCGGGGTGACCGGAGTGATCGGCAGACGAAGCGCACCGGGAGCGCCCTCCGGGACGACCGGCGCGTTCGGCGCGACCGGGTCGAGCCGGCGGTAGTCGGCTCCCTGCGCCGGGCGGACATCGTCCTCGCCCTTGTTCGGCCACAGGGAGATCGCGCGTTCGGCCTGCGCACAGATCGACAGCGACGGGTTGACGCCCAGGTTGGCGGTGATCGCCGCACCGTCGGTGACGTGGAGTGTCGGGTAGTTCCACACGCGGTGGTACGGGTCGATGACGCCGGTCGCCGGATCGTCGGAGATCACGCAGCCGCCGAGGTAGTGCGCGGTCATCGGCATGTTGAACACATCGCCCCACGTGCCGCCCGCGAGCCCCTTCGGCAGCTTCGACGCGATACGTGCCGTCGCCTCGTTGCCCTTCGGGATCCACGTCGGGTTCGGCTCCCCGTGCCCCTGCTTACTCGTCACATACTTGAACGGGCCGCGCTTGCGCACGAATGTCGTCAACGAGTTGTTGCTGTTCTGCATGACGAGTGCGATCACGGTCCGCTGGCTCCACTTGCGCACATACAGCAGACGCACCAGCACCAGCGGGTTCTTGATGACGTCCCGAAGGAACTGCCCGAACCGGTTGGCGACGCTGCCGCCCTCGGTCATCACCGTCTGCAGGTAGGCGATCGCGTTCGACCCCTTGCCGTACCGAACCGGCTCCACGTGCGTGTTCTCCTCCGGGAAGAACGACGACGTGATCGCGACGCCCTCGGAGAAGTCGCGCGCGGGGTCGTACTTCGCGGCCATCGCGCCCATGATCGACTCCGAGTTGGTACGCGTGAGCACACCCACCGAGTCGGACAGTTCGGGGAGCGTCGACCCCTTGGCCGCATGCATCAGCTTCTGCGTGTTGAAGGTGCCCGCGGCCACGATCACCTGACCGGCCCGGAACGTCTTGCGGCGTGCTCCGAACGGACCCCACGACGACGACCCGTGGGTGCTCACCGACCACGAGCCGTCGGCGTTGCGGACGAGGCCGTCGACGGTGGTGCGGTCGATGATCGTCGCACCGTTGCGCTCGGCGAGACCGAGGTAGTTTTTCATCAGCGTGTTCTTGGCGCCGACGCGGCAGCCCGTCATACATGCGCCGCACTCGGTGCACGCGGTGCGGTCGGGGCCGGCACCACCGAAGTACGGGTCGGGAACGGTCTGCCCGGCGCGCCCCTGCCCGCCGGTCTTCTCACCGAAGAACACGCCGACCGGGGTCGACCGGAACGTGTCGGCGGCACCCATGTCTTCGGCCACCGCTTTGATGACCGCGTCGGAGTTGGTGAACGTCGGATTGGTGACGACGCCGAGCATGCGACGGGCCTGCTCGTAGTGCGGCGTCAGTTCGGCGTCCCAGTCGGTGATGTGATTCCACTGCGGGTCGGTGAAGAACGGCTTCTCCGGCTTGTACAGGGTGTTCGCGTAGTTGAGCGACCCGCCGCCGACACCCGAGCCCGCCATGATCAGGACGTCCTTGAGCATGTGCATGCGCTGCACACCGTAGAGGCCGAGCTTCGGCGCCCACAGCCACTTGTTGAGGCGCCAGCTGGTCTTCGCGAACTGATCGTCCTCGAATCGTCGGCCCGCCTCGATCACGCCGACGCGGTACCCCTTCTCCACCAAGCGCAACGCGCTGACGCTGCCGCCGAACCCGGACCCGATGATGAGGACGTCGAAATCAGTCTGCTCCATAAGGGAACATACTAATGACGATTGTCACAGTGCCGAAAGTAAGTGTGGGCTAAGTTGCGGTCGTCAGCCGCGGACGGAGAGGCCGACCTTCTGGAACTCCTTGAGATCGGAGTAGCCCGCCTTCGCCATCGAGCGACGGAGACCTCCGACGAAGTTCAGGAGGCCGTCCGGATCGTCGGACGGTCCGTTGAGGACGACGTCGAGGGACGCACGCTCGGACTCCTCGGCCACCTGGAGCAGCGCACCGCGCGGAGTGCTCGGGTGCGCAGCAGCCGACGGCCAGTACCAGCCGCGGCCGGGGGCCGACGCGGCAGACGCCAACGGCGTGCCGAGGACGGCGGCGTCGGCACCGCACGCGATGGCCTTCGCAAGATCACCGGACATGTGGATGTCGCCGTCGGCGATGACGTGGACGTAGCGCCCGCCCGTCTCGTCGAGGTAGTCGCGGCGAGCGGCGGCGGCGTCGGCGATCGCGGTGGCCATCGGGACACCGATGCCCAACACCTCGCCGGTGGTCGTCGCGCCTTCGGCCGAACCGTAGCCGACGATGACTCCTGCCGCGCCGGTCCGCATCAAGTGCAGCGCGGTGCGGTGGTCGTGGACGGCGCCGGCGATCACCGGGATGTCGAGATCGGAGATGAAGGTCTTCAAGTTCAACGGCTCGGCGACGAGACCGTCGTCCGACCCGCGGTCGACCAGAATGACGTGCTCGGCCGAGATGATCGTGCCGTGCACGACGAGCAGTTCGGCGCCGGCGGCAATGATGCCGGGCGCCAGGTCCGGCGCGTTCTGCGGGCTGACCCGCACCGCCGTCGTCACGCCCGCGTCACGAACCTGCCGGACGACCTGCGCCAACAGATCCGGGTTCACCGGTGCTGCATGCAGCTTCTGCAGGTGTCGGACGGCCGCCGCGGGATCCGGATCGTTCTCGGCGATGTCGACGAGCTCGGCGATCTTCTCGTCGGGGTTCGCGTGGCGAGCCCACAGCCCTTCCCCGTTGAGGACGCCGAGCGCACCGAGACGCCCCATCTCGATGACCGACTCCGGCGAGCCGAGCGCATCCGTCGGATGGTTCAGGATCGGCGACTCGAACCGGTACGCATCGATCTGCCACGCGGTCGACACGTTCTTCGACGACCGCGTCCGACGGGACGGGACGATCGAGATGTCTTCCAACTCATAGGTACGACGAGCCGTCCGGCCCATGCCGAACTCGACGAGGTCACGCAACTTTGCGCCCTTTCTTAGGGAATGGATCACGCCGTCGACGAGTGCCGAACAGCGAACGGAGTCGGACCACCGGCAGCACGGCTAACGCGTGTAGTAGTTCGGCGCCTCGGCCGTCAGAGTGATGTCGTGCGGGTGCGACTCCTTGAGCCCGGCCGCCGTGATCTGCACGAACTGGGCGTTCTGCAGTTCCTCGATCGTCGTCGCCCCGGTGTACCCCATCGCGGCGCGCAGACCGCCGTCGAGCTGGTGGATCACCTGGCCGAGCGGACCACGGAACGGGACACGTCCTTCGATGCCTTCGGGAACGAGCTTGTCTTCGGCGAGCACGTCGTCCTGGAAGTAGCGGTCCTTCGAATACGACTTGCCCTGGCCGCGCCCCTGCATCGCGCCGAGCGACCCCATGCCGCGGTAGCTCTTGAACTGCTTGCCGTTCACCAGGATCAACTCTCCCGGCGACTCTGCGGTACCGGCCAGCAGCGAGCCGAGCATCGCGGTCGACGCTCCGGCGGCGAGCGCCTTCGCGACATCACCCGAGTACTGGAGGCCGCCGTCGGCGATCACCGGCACACCGGCGGGCTTCGCGGCCGCGGTTGCTTCGAGGATTGCGGTGATCTGCGGCGCGCCGACACCGGCGACCACGCGCGTCGTGCAGATCGAGCCGGGGCCGACGCCGACCTTGACCGCGTCCACCCCCGCGTCGATCAACGCCTGCGCGCCCTCACGGGTGGCGACGTTGCCGCCGACCAGCTGCACACGGCCGCCGAACTCGGCCTTCAACTTCGCGATCATCTCGAGGACGCCGCGCGAATGGCCGTGCGCGCTGTCGACGACCAGGACGTCGACGCCCGCGTCGGCCAGCGCCATCGCCCGCGAGCGCGCTTCGTCGCCGGCACCGACAGCGGCGCCGACCAGGAGGCGGCCGTCGCGGTCCTTCGTGGCGTACGGGTGCTGCTCGGTCTTCACGAAGTCTTTGACCGTGATCAGACCGGTGAGGCGCCCTGCGCCGTCCACGATCGGCAGCTTCTCGATCTTGTGGCGACGCAGTAGGCCGAGCGCGGCCTCCGCGGAGACGCCCTCCTGCGCGGTGATCAGCGGAGCCTTCGTCATCACTTCGGAGACCGGACGGCTCTGGTCCACCTCGAACCGCATGTCGCGGTTCGTGATGATGCCGACGAGATCCCCTGACGCGTCGACGACGGGCAGCCCGGAGATCCGGTAGCGCGCGCACGTCGCGTCCACGTCGGCGAGCGTGTCCGTCGGCAGCGCGGTGACCGGGTTGGTCACCATGCCCGCCTCCGACCGCTTGACAGTCTCGACGGCCGAGGCCTGCGCCTCGATCGACAGGTTGCGGTGCAGCACGCCCATGCCGCCTGCCCGAGCCATCGCGATCGCCATGCGGGCCTCGGTGACGGTGTCCATCGCGGATGAGACGAGGGGGACGCGAAGAGTGATCTCACGCGTCAGCTTCGACTCGGTACTCACGGCGTTCGGGACGATGTCCGACGCCGCAGGCAACAGCAGCACGTCGTCGAAAGTCAGGCCCAACATCGCAACTTTGCTCGGGTTGTCTCCACCAGTGCTCACGCGCGTCATCTGACCATCGTACCGAGTATCAGATGATGCAGCATTCGGGGTCTTTCATCGGCTACGGTGGAGACGTGCATGACCAATTCCCCGGACTTCCACCGGACCCGTTCGCCGACGATCCGAGCGACCCCGCAGCGGCGCTCGAGGACCTCGACCCGGGCATTCCGCTGGACGACGGGGAACGCGAAGCCGTCCAAGAGGATCTCGCCGACCTCGACGTCTATGAGCGTCTACTCGCACCCCGCGGAGTCCTCGGCCTCGTCGTCATCTGCGAAGACTGCCGCGAGGACCACTTCCACGACTGGGACATGCTGCGCGCCAACCTGAATCAACTTTTGCGCGACGGCAGCGTCCGACCGCACGAGCCCGCCGTCGACCCGCATCCCGAGGACTACGTCACCTGGGACTACTGCCGCGGTTACGCCGACGCGGTGTTCCGATACAACGAACCGCGGTTGTAGAGCACCCCGACTGTGCCCTGAGCGTTCTGCGCCGTGAGCGTTCTGTCGCTCAAGTGATGTCCCTGCCCCGGCCATGCCGGCAGCAGGGGCTTACTTGATTTCGACGCTGGTGGAGGCCGGACTCGTCGGACGGGGCGACGGCTGCGGAGACGTCGTGTCTGACGGCCGCGTCGTCGGCTGCGACGGCGAGGTGGACGGACTCGACGGGCTAGTCGGCTCGGTCGACGAATCGGTTGGATCGTCGCTCGGCGACGGAGACGTCGTCTCGTCTGTGTCGGTCGGCTCCGTGGGCTCGCTCGTCTGCGACTCGAGGACCGTGGCGCGATCGTCGTCGTCGGACGTCGGATCCTCTTCGTGGCGCAGATCGGCGATCCGGTTACGGAACTCGGCGATCTTGTCGGCGTCACCGATCGGACCGAGTTCCAGTTCGGCGCGCGCGATGTAGGTGCGCCCCATCTGCTCGTCGCCCGATTCGTAGGCGGCCTTCGCGGCATCGAGGTTGTCTTCGACGTTCACCCGAGCCTGCGTCTGCTTGGCCTGCTCGGAGAACACGACCTGCTTGACGCTCCACAGCGGGTCACCCGGTTCGGCACCCTCGGACATCACCATCAGACCCGCACCGAACACGGCGAGGATCGCGGCGGCGCCCGACACGATGCGAAGACGGCGCGACATCGAACCGCGTCCGGTCTGGACGGCGATGGCCGCGTCGATCTGCCCGAGCGTCGGCTCCGCGGGGATCGGCGCGCTGAGCGCATCCGTACGCCACGCGGTGATCATTGCGGCGAGCTGGTACTCGGAGTCATCGGACACCGGCGTGGGACGCCCCACCGCCAGATCACTGATGAACGCCTCATCATGGCCGACCGCGCCGAGATCGACGGGATCACCGTCATGCCAGTCGTGCTGATCGCGTTTGCGGTTCATCGACGCCCACCTGCCCCGGTGACAATCTTCTTGAGTTTCGTGAGTGCGCGATGCTGCGCGACGCGGACCGCGCCCGGGCTCGAATCGACCATGTCAGCGGTCTCTTCGGCCGACAGGCCGACGACCAGGCGCAGCACCAGGATCTCGCGCTGCTTCTCCGGCAGATGTTCCAGGAGCTGACGCATCTGGCGGCCGGCATCGGCGTCCAGAGCGGATTGCTCGGGTCCGTTCGCGAAGTCCACGGTCTCGGGGATCTCGTCGACCGGGTCAGCTTTGATCCGCGATGCCGAACGCATCGCATCCGCCACTTTGTGGGAGGCGATGCCGTACACGAAAGCCATGAATGGTCGCCCCTGGTCTTGGTACCGGGGCAACGCCGTCATCACAGCCATCAACACCTCCTGAGCCACATCGTCAGCGGAGAACAGGTGCCGTTCACCGGCACCCATCCGTGCTCGGCAGTAACGCAGGACTGGTTCCCGCACACTTTCGAGCACTGAGCTGAGCGCTTCGCGGTCGCCATCAGCGGCCGCACGGACCGCCTGGCCCAACGCATCACCTGTCAGTTTCATCGTCAATCGAGTCTCGAAGTGTTACGGGTTGATAAAAATGGACGTCTCGGGTCACACCGGTGTCGGCTGGCGGACGATCCCTGAGATGCACCCGACCACTGTATCGATCCCCGACTACCGCTCATGCCGCCGGAGTGACCGGCATGCCGCGCGCGGCCAGTCGATTAGCCGAATCCGCAGCTCGCCGCGCGGCGGCCGCCGGGTCGGGGCCGATTCCGGAGAGCATCGTCACGGCCGCCCACTGCAACGGCAGCAAGCCCCAGGTGGTGCACGCGTTCTCGCAGTCGGAGGCGATGGACGCCGCGGTCCGCAGATCTCCGTTCGCTGCGGCGACGGCTGCCGCGATGAGGTCGGTCTTGACGACGTGCCGGGGCGACGGCGCGTCGGCGGCGAGCCGAAGCGCCCGCTCTCGCGGCTCGACGGCCCCGGGCGTGTCACCGGAGAAGAGTGCGAACTCTGTCTGCACCCAGGCGTGCCGCAGACGGACTCGCCCGTCCGTTATCCACTCCCCCGCGCGAACCTCCCCCGCGCGGCCCTCCCGATCGGCCAGGAGCCTGCCCGCCCGCGCCAACAGTGCGCGGGATGCGCCGAAGTCGCCGACGCCGAGTCCGTCCGCTGCGAGGCCGACCAGCCCGTCGATCCACGCGGCGAACGCCCACTCATCGCGCTCGTCGCGCGCCGCGCCTGCCACCAGACGGCACGCCTGACCGTCGTCGATGCGGGCCTCGCCGTGCCCGCCCGCCTGCCGGATGAGGGAGGCACGCGTGGAGTGGGCGAGCGACGCCGTCCGCGGGTCGGTCGTCTCCCGCGCGAGGGCGTCGAGTGCCGCCCGAGCGGCCGCGCCGTGTCCGCGAGCGCCGAGATCGACCGCTGCGGCCCACGTATCGACACCGTCCGGGGTCGACGACGATTGCGGCCACCACGACGCATTCGACCACCACGGGGAACTCGTCGAGTCCATTTCCGCCTTTCATGTTTGAACATCTAGATCGAATTGATTAACTTCACGTAACTGTAAGTGAGATTCCAAGGTATTCGAGCCACCGGCAGTCACCGTCCATTTGCTTGCCATTCACGTTCGGCGCGCGGCCGCCTGCTCACTCTCGTCGACTCTCGCCGACATGAGCACCCGACGCAGGACCGGCAGGCCCGAACCAAACAACCAGGTCATTACTCTTTTCGAAGGCGTGACCACACGATCCGAACCAGCATTGGCAGCACCGAGAACCGAACGAATCTGCGACACCGATCGTTCACCGAAACCCACTGGAAACAATAGGAAAACCCTGCGAATCGCGTTTTGACTCACTTTTCATCGACGTCCTACCGTTAGCAGAGACGACAGAGGCGTCTACACGAGAAGCAGGAGCACTACGTTGATCACCACGCTCGACCGACTCCCCGGACCCAACGCCGATTTCTGGGATTGGCAGATGCACGGCACTTGTCGAGGATTGGATTCCGCAGTCTTCTTCCATCCGGAGGGCGAACGCGGTCAGGCTCGCGCCCAGCGTGAGCGTCAGGCCAAGCAGGTCTGCGCCGCGTGTCCGGTCCTCGCCCAGTGCCGATCGCACGCACTGTCGGTCGACGAGCCTTACGGCATCTGGGGCGGACTCACCGAGTCCGAGCGCAACCTGATCCGCCGACGGGCGCCACAGGGCCGACTCGGCCGCGCCTCCTAGGCTCGCCCGCCAGCCCCCGCCTGTCCCAGACAGAGCTTGACCCCAGACAGAGCTTGACCCAGACAGAGCGACGCCCCGCCGAAGAATCGGCGGGGCGTCGGTCGTCGTGAGGCTGGTATCAGCCGACCACTGCGAGAATGTCGCGGGCCGAAAGAATCAGGTAGTCCTCGCCGGCGTACTTGATCTCGGTGCCGCCGTACTTGCTGTAGATCACGACGTCGCCCTCGGCGACGTCGACGGGGACGCGGTTGCCCTGCTCGTTGACGCGACCCGCTCCGACTGCCACGACCTTGCCCTCAGAGGGCTTCTCCTTGGCGGAATCGGGGATGACCAGGCCTGAAGCAGTGGTGGTCTCTGCTTCCACGGTCTGGACAAGAATCTTGTCTTCCAGCGGCTTGATGTTCACGCTCGCCACGATGTCATTCCTTTTCGTTCGTGTATTGAATAACGTTCGCGGCCCTTGAAGGCGCACCACCACGTCGTCGCGGGTGCCGCGGCGGGAGCGCCAGAGCCAACTAGCACTCTACCCATGCGAGTGCCAGCTCTCAACACCGGACGGTACTTTCGATCACAGTTTGCTGATCTGTACCGACATACCTGGGTCGGTCGCGACGGTCAGCGGCGACGCGGGCGCGCCGCCACCGATCACGTGCGCGCCGAGCGTCGCGACCATCACACCGTTGTCGGTGCACAGGCGCGGCCGGGGAATGCGCAGATCAATACCTTCCCGCGCGGTCCGCTCCTGCGCCAGCGACCGGATGCGCGAATTAGCCGTCGCTCCCCCGCCGAGCACCAGCGTGGTCACCTCGCGCGCCTGACACGCGCGGATCGCCTTGGCGGTCAACACGTCCGCGACCGCCTCCTGGAACGACGCCGCGACGTCCGGCACCGACACCTCGCGCCCGGCCCGCACCTCGCCCTCGACGAACCGTGCGACCGCGGTCTTGACGCCGGAGAACGAGAAGTCGAACGGTGCGTCGCGCGGGCCGGTCATGCCGCGCGGGAACGCGATGGCCGACGGGTCGCCGTCGCGGGCCGCCGCGTCGAGGGCGGGCCCACCGGGATAGCCGAGGTCGAGGAGCCGGGCCACCTTGTCGAACGCTTCGCCCGCGGCGTCGTCGACGGTGGTCCCCATCTCGATGATCGGCTGCGACAACTGCTCGATGCCGAGCAGATGCGTGTGCCCGCCCGAGACGAGCAGGGCCACCGACGGCGGCATCGGGCCGTGTTCGAGGGTGTCGACGGCGACGTGGCCGCCTAGATGGTTCACCGCGTACAGCGGGACGTCCCACGCGAGCGCGTACGCCTTGGCGGCGGCCACCCCGACCAGGAGCGCGCCCGCCAGGCCGGGCCCGATGGTGACGGCGATCGCGTCCGGCCGATCGATGCCCGCCGCCTCCCGGGCGCGCGTCATGGTCGGAACCATCGCCTGCAGGTGCGCGCGCGACGCGACCTCGGGCACCACGCCGCCGTACCGGGCGTGCTCGTCGACGCTGGAGGCCACCTCGTCGGCCAGCAGCGTGGCACTCTCGCCGTCCCAGTCGACGACGCCGACGCCGGTCTCGTCGCACGAGCTCTCGATGCCCATCACGATCACGGGTGGTCCTCCTTCGCGGACTCGCCCGCCGGACGCACCATCGTGTAGGCGTCTGCACCGGAGGGCTGATAGTAGTTGCGCCGGGTCCCGGCGACGGTGAAGCCAGTGCGCTCGTACAGGGCGATCGCGGGCGCGTTGTCGGTGCGGACCTCCAGGTACACGGCGGCATTCTCGCGGTCAGCGACGGCGAGCAGCGCATCGAGCAGAGCCCGCCCGTGCCCGCGCCCCTGGTGGGTGGGGTCGACGGCGATCGTGTGGACCTCGCATTCGCGGTCGTCGACGGGCCCGAGCACACTCACGCCCGCGTAGCCGACGAGTGTCCCGTCGCCGGCGCGGGCGGCGAAGTAGCGGTTGTGGTCGGCGCGCAATTCGGCGACGAAACCGGCGAGCGGCCACGGCGAGTCGCCCGCGAACAGCTGCGCCTCGAGTTCCGCACAGCGCGGCAGGTCGGCGGGGGTCAGCGCGCTCACCGGAGCCGCCGGCGTGTCAGGCACCGTCGGTCACCGGCAGGAGCGACTTGCGTCGCTGGTCCTTGAGCTCGACAGCGTCGGGCCGCCGCAGGTACAGCGGTTCGAGCGGCGGCGGGGCCACACCCGCGGAGATCGCGTCGAACGCCACGGACGCGAGCGCGGCAGGCGTCGGATGCGTCGCGCCGATCTCCTCGGCGCGACCCGCGGCGATCGGCTCGGTGAACGCCGGCGGGCCGACGACGGCGTCCACCGGCTGGTCGGCGAGGGCATCGGCGAGCGTCGCAGGCGGGGCGACGTCGGATCCAGCCGTCCGCTGCCCGTCGCGGTAGCGGGCCCAGTACACCTCGCGACGTCGGGCGTCGGTGACGACGAGCGCGGTCCGATCGGCGGCCACCACCGCAATCGCGTCGAGCGAGCACACCCCGTGCACCGGGATGCCGAGCGCGTCGCCGTAGGCCGCAGCGGTCGCGAGCCCCACCCGCAGCCCGGTGAACGGGCCGGGGCCCGCACCGACGACGACGGCGTTCAGATCGGCTCCGGCCAGGCCCGCCTCGTCGAGTACCTCGCGGATGAGGGTCGTCAGGATCTCGGCGTGCCGCCGGTGATCGTGGACGGTGCGTTCGGCGAGCGTGCTCGCCTCGCCTGACGCCGTCAGCCGTACCACCCCGGTGACGACCGTCTCGGTAGCGGTGTCGATCGTGAGAACGGTCCGCTCGCCGCTCATGTGCTCACCCACTCCCACACGGCGTGCCGCGTATCGGATTCGTCGTCGCGGCGCAGTCGCACCAGCAGATGTCGGTCGGTCAGTCGTTCGGCGACGCCCTCGCCCCATTCGACGACCACGACGCTGTCGGCGAGGTCGGTGTCGAGGTCGAGCGCGTCGAGATCGTCGAGGGTCGCGGCACCGTTCGCGTCGGCGAGCCGGTACGCGTCGACGTGGATCAGGCCGGGACGTCCGTCGCCGCCCGGCGCGTGCTGGCGGGCGATGATGAAGGTCGGCGACGACACCCGCCCGGTGACGCCGAGCCCGGCGCCGATGCCGCGGGTGAGCGCCGTCTTCCCGGCGCCCAGCGGCCCGTCGAGGATCACCAGGTCACCTGCCCGCAGGTCGGCGGCGAGTTCGCGGCCGAGCGCCTCGGTGTCGGCGGTATCCGGCAGCTCGCGCCTGCCGCTGCGCTCGGTATTACGGCTGCCGCCGGGGTGCTCAGTCATTGCGGGCCTTCCGGATCGGCTCACTGGTTCGTGCGCCGGTGTTCGCCGGCGTCTGGGGCCTGCCCAACGCGAGCCGTGACCTCGACACCAGATCGTCGATGGCGTCGTTGACGAGGTCGGGAGCCTCTACCGGCAGCATGTGCCCGCAGCCTTCGGCGACGATCAGTCGCGAGTCCGTCCCGAGCCCGGCGTACATGCGCAGCGAGTTGGGCAGCGGAGTCAGCCGATCGAAGTCGCCTGCCATGACGACGGACGGAACCTGCGCGAGCACCGGCAGCGCCGTCGACTCGTCGTGGCTCTCCAACGCTTTGAGGAAGTTCACCATGGTCCCGATATGCGTGTTCTGGATCATCTTCTCGACGGCGCGCCCCGCGGCCGGACTGTAGTAATCGGGCCCGAAACTCGCCGCGATGAGCACGGGTTCGACTGCGCGTCGGGTGATGCCACGTCCGGCCTGGACGGCGCGCGGAACGTAGCGGACCGAGAGTCGAAAGGCGTCGACGATCGGATTGTTCAGACCTTCACCGAGCCCGATCTCGGTGATCCCGCGGACCGCCGTCGACACGAGTGCGACACCCGCGATGCGTCCGCGGTGGCCGAACAGCCGCGAATGGCGGCGGGCGAGCGACATGATCGACATTCCGCCCATCGAATGTCCGACGAGGACCACCGGCCCGGTTGGCGCCATGGTCCGGATGACGGCGGCCAGGTCGTCACCGAGCTGCGCCATCGTCGAACTGGATCGGGGCACGCGATCGCTCGCGCCGTGCCCGCGCTGGTCGTAGAACACCATCTTGATGCGGCGGTCGGCCCAGCGTTCGGCCAGCCCATACCGCTGGAAGTGCCAGGACGCCATCCGCAGCGTGAACCCGTGGACGAAGACCACGGTCAGTTCCGGCGTCGACGTGCGGCCCCACGACTGCCCGCTCTCGTCGGTGTCCGGCCCGGTGGTCACCGAGCGGACCGCGAGCGCGACCCCGTCGTCGGCGGTCACGGTCGACGCCTCGTCCCGGTACATCGCGGTGAAGTCGATGTCACGATGCGGATCGACCCCGGGCGTCTTGTGGACGCTGCGCCGCCGCACCACCCCGCCGGCCACCTCTCGACCGAGCGCGCCGACCTGCCCGAGACCCGACCGCCATGCTGGTCGGGGCCGCTCTCTTCGTCGTTCATCCATTGGAGTCCCCCTGGGTGTGCTCCGTCTGCGCTGGTACCGCCGCGACACGATCCGGCTGCACGTGAGCCGGTCCCCCCGTGTAGCGGCGTTCGGGCCGAGACCCGATGCGCGAGACGATTTCATAATCGATGGTTCCGAGTTCGTCGGCCCAGTCCGTCGCGGTGGGCACCCGTGCGCCGTCCGCTGCGGACGCGGGACCGAACAGCACGGCGCGGTCGCCTTCGCGGACGCCTCCACCGTCGGGCCCGAGGTCGACGACCAACTGGTCCATGCAGATACGGCCGACATTCGGGTACAGCCGATCGCCGATGTGGACCTGCAGCCGCCCGGACAGGCTCCGTGGAACGCCGTCGGCGTATCCGGCGGGGACCACGCCGATCACGGTGTCGGCGGCCGCATGCCAGGTGTGGTTGTAGGAGACGCCCTGGCCGGCGTCGGCCCGCTTGACCGTCGTCACCTGTGATTCGAGGGTCATCGCCGGGATCAACCCGAAGTCGCCCATCGCCGGGATCGGCGAGTATCCGTACATCGCGATGCCCGGGCGCACCAGGTCTCGCGACAGATCGGGGCGGGTGAGCGCGGCGGGCGAGTTAGACATGTGGACCACCGCTGGCGGCGCGCCGAGCCTGGTGAGGTCGGTGACGGCCGCGTCGAGGCGTTGGGCCTGCAGGTCGTTGTGCGGATGGTCGGGCTCGTCGCCGAACGCGAGGTGGCACATGACGCCGTGGAGTTCGACGGCGCCGTCGGCGACGGCGCGCGCGAGGTCGGACGCGGCCTGCTCCCACTCTTCGCGGGCGACGCCGCTCCGACCGAGCCCGGTGTCGACCTTGACCGAGACGACGGCGCGGGTACCCGTGGCACGCGCCGCGTCCACGACGGCCGCGAGCTGTCGCGGCGACGAGACGGCGATGTCGATGCCGTCGGCGACGGCCCCGGCGAAGTCGGAGTCGGGTCGGTGCAGCCACGCGGTGATGTGCGCGTCGATGCCACCAGCCCGCAGCTCACGGGCTTCGCGGATGCTCGCGGTGCCGAGCGCCTGCGCGCCTGCGGCGAGGGCGGCGCGTGCCACCGGCAGCGCGCCGTGACCGTAGCCGTCCGCCTTGACCACCGCGATGACTCCGGCGCCGGAGCGTTCGCGGAGCACACCGACGTTGTGCGCGATGGCGTCAAGGTCGATGGTGGCGATCAGATTTGCAGTGGTCATCACTTCTATTGTCGCAAACGCAGCAGTTCGCGTAACGCGGGCGCGACCGCCGCGACGAGGTCGGACGCTCCGATCGGTGCTCCCCCGCTCGCGCGCGCTGCCGCGTGGGCGTGCAGTCGGGCGGCCATCGTCCCGGCTTCGCGCGGCGCGATGCCCGCGGCCAGGAGCGCGCCCGCGATACCGGAGAGGACGTCGCCGGAACCCGCGGTGGCCGCCCACGACGAACCCGCGTCGGCCCCCCACGCGGTGGCGTCGGAGTCGGCGACGAGCGTGACGCGACCCTTGAGGAGGACGGTGACGCCCAGGTCAGCGGCCAGACGCCGGACCGCGGCGAGTCGGTCCTCGGCGAGGAGGTCGGCGGCGGTGCTGCCCGCCGCGACTGCGAGTCGGGTGAACTCACCCGCGTGCGGGGTCAGCAGGACCGGGCTCTCTCGGGAGGCTATCGCGGCGCGCAGGTCGGCGTCGGCGGCGAGGACGGTCAGCGCGTCGGCATCGACGAGGACGGGAACGCGATCGGCGAGGATCCGGCGCAGCGCGTCGGCAGAATCACTGTCGGTACCGAATCCGGGACCGATCACCCACGCCTGGACGCGGCCCGCGTCGTCGAGGTCGGCCACCGCCACCGCCTCTGGGCGATGTGCGACGACCTGCGCCGTAGCAGATCCGACATAGCGGGTCATTCCCGATGTGGCGGCGATCGCGGCGGTCGTCGCGAGGACCGCCGCCCCGGGGTAGCGGGCCGATCCGGCGATCACGCCGACGACGCCCTGCGTGTACTTGTCGTCGGACGGGCCGGGCAACGGCCAGGCGCGGGCCACGTCGCCGTCCGACGGCGACGCGATCTCAGGACGTTCGGGAGCCTCGATCCCGATGTCGCGCACGGTGATCGACCCGCACGAGGGTGCCGCGAGCAGGTGGGCGAGCCGACGTAGCGAGAACGTGACGGTCGCGTCGGCCCGCACCGACGGGGTGTGAACGATCCCGGTGTCGGGGTCGACCCCGGACGGCAGGTCGACGGCGACGACCGGGATGCCGGCCTGCGCGACGTCGGCCATCAGCGTCGCGGCCGGTTCACGCAACGGCCCGTGGCCGCCGAGTCCGACGATCGCGTCGACGACCAGGTCGGCGCCGTCGAAAGGGTCAGCGTCGGTGACGTGGCCGCCGACGACACGGAAGTCGGCGAGCCCGGCCTCGTGCACACGGTCGGGCGCGGTCAGGACGGCCCGCACTCGGACGCCGCGGCCGCGGAGATGTCGGGCCGCGTACAGGGCGTCGCCACCGTTGTCGCCCGCACCGACGACGAGCACGACGGTCCGGCCGTACACGCCGTCGTAGCGGCGACGCAGTTCGTCGAGGACAGTCGCCGCCACACCGTGTGCGGCCCGCGCCATCAGCACCCCGTCGGTCAGCAGTGGCCCGGTGGCACGCTCGGCGTCCCGAATCGACTGCGCGGCATGGAATCCGATCACGACGAGGCCGCCTCCTGCGCTATTCGACGGTGACCGATTTGGCCAGGTTCCGCGGCTTGTCGACGTCGTACCCGCGCGACTGCGCGACGGTCGCGGCGAACACCTGCAGCGGGACCGTCGACACGAGTGGCTGCAGCAGCGTCGGCGTCGCCGGGATCGGGATCAGGTGGTCGGCGATGGCCGCAGCGGCTTCGTCGTCCGGTTCGGCGATCACGATGGTCGTCGCACCGCGCGCCTGGATCTCGCGGATGTTGCTGACCATCTTCGAGTGCAGCAGGGCGCGTCCGGTCGGCGACGGCATCACGATGATCACCGGCAGACCGTCCTCGATGAGCGCGATCGGGCCGTGCTTGAGCTCGCCGGCCGCGAAGCCCTCAGCATGGATGTACGCGAGCTCCTTGAGCTTCAGCGCGCCTTCGAGGGCCACCGGGTAACCGACGTGACGCCCGAGGAACAGGACGGTGTCGCTCGACGCGAACGACCGGGCCAACTCGCGGACCGGCTCCATCTGTTCCAGGACCGTCTGGACGGCCGCCGGGATCTGCTCGAGTTCGGTGAACTCCCGGACCACCTCGTCCTGGTATTTGGTGCCGAGCGCCTGCGCCAGCGCCAGACCCACCAAGTAGGCGGCGGCGATCTGCGCGAGGAAGCACTTGGTGGACGCGACACCGATCTCCGGTCCGGCGTGCGTGTACAGCACTGCATCGGATTCGCGCGGGATCTGGGCGCCGTTGGTGTTGCAGATCGCGAGGACGCGGGCCTTCTGGTCCTTGGCGTGGCGGACTGCCTCGAGGGTGTCGGCGGTCTCGCCGGACTGGCTGATCGCGACGACGAGCGTCGAACGTCCCAGCACCGGGTCCCGGTAGCGGAACTCGCTGGCCAGTTCGACTTCGACGGGCAACCGCGTCCAGTGCTCGATCGCGTACTTGGCGATGAGGCCCGCGTGGTAGGCGGTGCCGCAGGCGACGACGAACACCTTGTCGACGTCACGAAGATCCTGGTCGGACAGTCGTTGCTCGTCGAGGACGATGCGGCCGTCCTGGAGGTGCCCTGACATGGTGCTCTCGAGGGCTTCGGGCTGCTCGGCGATCTCCTTGAGCATGAAGTAGTCGTAACCGCCCTTCTCGGCGGCTGCGAGATCCCAGTCGATGTGGAACGGGGTGCCGCCGGTCGCGGCGCCGTCGAAGTCGGTGATCGAGTAGCTGTCGGCGGTGATGACGACGACCTCGTCCTGGCCGAGCTCCACAGCATCGCGGGTGTGCTCGATGAACGCGGTCACGTCCGAGGCGACGAACATCTCGCCGTCTCCGACACCGACGACGAGCGGCGTGGACCGGCGGGCGGCGACGATGGTGCCTGGGTGGTCGGCGTGGGTGAACACGAGTGTGAACGCTCCTTCCAGACGGCGCAGCGTCGCGTACGCGCTCGCCACGAAGTCGCCCGCGTGCTCCCCGGAGGTGTATTCGCGTTCCAGCAGGTGAACCGCGGTCTCGGTGTCGGTGTCCGACGAGAACTCGACGCCTGCGTTCTCGAGTTCGACGCGCAGCGGCGAATAGTTCTCGATGATCCCGTTGTGGACGACGGCGAGCCTGCCGTCGGCACTCACGTGCGGGTGCGCATTGCGGTCGGTCGGCTGGCCGTGCGTCGCCCACCGCGTGTGGCCGATGCCGGTGCTGCCGCGCAGCGTCTCGGCGCCGACCTCGGCGATCTGCTTGTCGAGATTCTCCAGCCGGCCCGCCTTCTTCTCGACGGCCAGCCCTCCGTCACCGTCGAGAATGGCGACTCCGGCGGAGTCGTACCCCCGGTATTCCATCCGACGCAGAGCGTCGACGACGATGCCCAACGCGGGGCGCGCGCCCACGTATCCAACGATTCCGCACATGAGATAAAAGAGTACCGGCTACTCCTTGGGAGGCTTCGCTCCCAGCAGTTGTGACAGGTGATCGAGCGCGGCGGGCTCGGCCTCGTCCACCGAGGTCGCGACCGCATCGCCCATCGTGGCTTCCGGGTCGGAGAACGCCGCGTACCGCTCGTCGCCGGTCAGCGTGTGCAGCAGGTATCCGGTGAGTTGGGCGCGGACCGGGCCGTGCGTGTCCTTGTCGGCGCCGTTGACGCCGAGGAACGCCTTGAGTCCCCGCCGTTCCAGGAGGCCGCGATTGTCGGCGGCCTCGATGGTGCGGAACACCACATCTCCGCCGAGATTCTCGGCGAGGGCCAGCGCATTCCCGGTCATCGAGTCGATCTGTCCACCGGCCGCGAGCACGAGTGCAGGCGCGGTGACCGTCGCCGCGGCGGGCAGCAGATCGGCGGTGGTCGGCGCGCCGAAGACGGTGGCGAGGGCACTCAGCGCGATCGGCGGGCGTCCGAGGAGGACGGCTTCCGACGCGGCGCGCACCGCTGCCGCGGCACCGAAGCCGTGTCCGGCGACGCCGACGCGGTGCGGGTCGACGCTGACCGTGCCGTCGCCGAGTTGGACGCTCTGCAGCACGGTGACGGCGGCCCGCAAGTCGGTGGCGAGGTCGATGTCGGAGGCGAAGACTCCGGTCTGCCCGTCCGGGACGGCGACGACGATGCCCCATGACGCGAGGTGGAATACCAGGTCGCGGTAGCGTGGGCTGGCGGCGAGCCAGTCGTGGGCGAAGGCAACGGCCGGCAGCTTGGTGCCGACGCGTGGCGCGAAGATCTGGCCGCTCATCCCGACGATGCCGAGATCCCCGCGGTCCACCTTGTGGGGTCCGCGTCGTGTGAGTTCTGCCATCAGTTTGTCGGGCGGCGGCGCCACCACTTTCTTCCCGAACACGGTTCCTACCCTAACCCGGCGAGGCGCCTCGCTCGCGCACCCGCCGCCGGACCGCCGGTTCGAGCAGCGGCGGCAGGAGCGCAGTGTCGGCGGGTGCGGCAGGCGCGGGTCGTGGTGGCGGAGTCTGCCTGCGGAGCAGGTAGCGGCGTTCGGCGTCCTCGAAGGCCTCGGCCGCGACGTCCCCGGAACGAACGATCCGGTCGGCGGCACTCATCGCCTGCCCGCTAGGACGAGTTCGCCTGCGGACGGATGCCCTGGGCCGTCGTCGGCGGCGCCCATATCGGCGCTCACGGCGCGAACGGTGTCGGCGAGCGCCTCGGTGACCGTCCGGCCGACGGTGTCCGCGTACTCGATGCGTGCGATGAGTTCGCCACGCACGTCGTCGCGGGCCACCGATCCTGCCGCGACACTGATGCGCAGCGCGCCGATGTCGATCCCGCAGATCGTGGGTTCGCAGACGGTGGCCATGGCGTGACGGTAGCGGCCCATGACCTCGGTGACGGTCGACGTCGCGGCGTCGAGCGTGGCCGCTGTCTCGGCGATCTCGGCGACGACCGCGTCCACGTTCGTCGTCGCGGACGCCAACGCAATGCCTGCCGCGCCGCCGCCGCTCCCCGACCAGAGGTCACCGAAGGAGACGTCGGTCGACACGGTCGCGTCGTCAAGGAGACGCGCGGTGGCCCGGAGTCGGGCGGCGTCGGCGGCGAGCGCGTCGACGTCGAACGCCTCCGCGTCGCGGTGCGGCGCGCGAACGACGGTCTCGTCGTATGCGATCAGACCCAGGTCGGCCCCGACGTCGAGGATCATGATGAGGTCATCGATCACGGCAGACTCCGCAGACCGTGCGCGACGGCGGCGTCCGCGGCCGCCATTTCGGCGGCGTTCCGTCGGACGCGCCCGGCGGCGTCGCCGACTCCGCCCGCTGCACTCTCGAGACGGTCCGCGAGGTCGGTGAGTCGGGCGTCGAGGCCGGTCTCCCGTCCGTCGCGCCACCATGCTCCGAACCCGCCGGCGCGGAGTTCGGCGACGCAGTCGGCGGCATCGGACGCGAGCGCCGCCTGCCGCGCCGTGTGATCGATCAGTCCGTCAGCGTCGACGTGGACGCCCGTCATCTGCCTCATACTCTTTGGACGCAGCGGGACGCGTCCGGGTTCCCCGACACGCCGAGAGTGGCGGTAGTCCTCAGACTGCGGCGACGACGGCGGCGACGCGAGCGGCGATGTCGCGCGCGTCCTCATGCGTGCCCGCCTCGACCATGACCCGGACCAGTTGTTCGGTCCCCGAGGGGCGCAACAGGATTCGACCAGAACCGTCGAGCTCGCGTTCGGCGATCGAGACCGCCTGCCGCACCGTCTCGGCGAGTGCGACGGCATGCTTGTCGCTGACCGGGACGTTGATGAGTTCCTGCGGGAGCACGGTGACGACGCCCGCGAGGTCGGCGAGACGTTTACCGGTCGACGCGACCCGAGCCGCCAGCCGCAGGCCGGTGAGCACACCGTCGCCGGTGGTGCCCGCGGCCGGGATCACGATGTGGCCGGACTGCTCGCCGCCGAGCGCATACCCGCCCTTGCGGAGCTCCTCCAGGACGTAGCGGTCACCGACACCGGTCACCTTCACGTCGATCCCCGCCTCGCGCATCGCCAGGTGCAGACCGAGGTTGCTCATCACGGTCGCGACGAGCACGTCGTCGGTGAGTTCACCGCGTTCGTGCATGTCCAGGGCGAGGATCGCCATGATCATGTCGCCGTCGACCACGGCGCCCGTCGAATCGACGGCGAGACAGCGGTCGGCGTCGCCGTCGTGTGCGAGGCCCAGGTCGGCGCCGTGTTCGAGGACGGCGGCCTGCAAGACGTCGAGGTGCGTCGAACCGCAGCCGTCGTTGATGTTCACGCCGTCGGGCCGGCAGTGGATCGCGATCACCGTCGCGCCCGCCGCCTCGTACGCGTTCGGGCCGATGGTCGACGCGGCGCCGTTCGCGCCGTCGACGACCATCGTCAACCCCTCCAGCGAGCCGTCGACGGACGCGGCGAGGTGACGCAGATAGCGTTCCTCGGCGTCCGGGGCGTCGTGGAGACGCCCGACGCCTGCGCCTGTCGGACGCGGATTCGGCGCGCCCATGGCGGCTTCGATCGCGTCCTCGACATGGTCGGCCAGCTTGTGTCCGCCTGCCGCGAAGAATTTGATGCCGTTGTCGGGCATCGGATTGTGTGACGCGGAGATCATCACGCCGAAGTCGGCGCCGTAATCCGCGGTCAGGAATGCGACTGCGGGGGTCGGCACCACACCGACCCGGATCGCGTCCGCACCGGCGGCCGCGAGGCCCGCACACAGGGCGGCCTCGAGCAGTTCGCCGGAAGCTCGGGGGTCTCGACCGACCACGACACGAGGCCGGAGGCCTGACGCATCGTCTCGGGAGTTCTGTTGTGCACCGAGAACAGAAACGGCGGCCGAAGCCAGGCGCAACGCCAGCTCTGCAGTGAGCTGTGCGTTGGCCAGGCCTCGGACGCCGTCGGTGCCGAAAAGGCGTGCCACAGTAGCGAAGTCGATCAGCGCTTGCTGTACTGCGAAGCCTTGCGGGCCTTCTTCAAGCCGTACTTCTTACGCTCGACCGCACGTGCGTCACGCGTCAGGAAGCCAGCCTTCTTGAGGACCGCACGGTCCTCGGGGCTGACCTCGATGAGGCCGCGGGCGATTGCCAAACGCAGCGCGCCTGCCTGACCCGACGGGCCGCCGCCGACGAGGCGAGCGTGGATGTCGAACGAGTCAGTGCGCTCGACGGTCACCAGCGGAGCCTTGATGAGCTGCTGGTGGACCTTGTTGGGGAAGTAGTCCTCAAGGGTGCGGCCGTTGAGGCGGAAGTCACCGGTGCCCGAGACGAGGCGGACACGGACGACAGCTTCCTTACGACGACCGACGGTCTGGATCGGGTGTTCCAGGACCACCGGGCCGCGGGTCGATGCGCCTTCGACGGCGACCTCTTCGATCGACTCGCTCGTGTACGAGCCGTCCTCCAGGACGATCTCTTCTTCGGCGGCGACGACCTCGATGTTCTCGTTCTCGCTCACTGGGCAACCTGCTTGATCTCGAAGGGGACGGGCTGCTGAGCCGCGTGCGGGTGGTTCGGGCCTGCGTAGACCTTCAGCTTCTGGGCGATCTGATCGCCGAGCTTGTTCTTCGGCAGCATGCCCTTGACAGCCTTCTCCACGAGACGGTCGGGGCGGGTCGCGAGGACCTCACCGACGGTGCGGGACTTCAGGCCGCCCGGGTGACCCGAGTGGTGGTAGATGCGCTTGTCGTTCGCCTTGTTGCCGCTGATCGCGACCTTCTCGGCGTTGATGATGACGACGTAGTCGCCACCGTCGACGTGCGGGGCGTAGGTCGGCTTGTGCTTGCCGCGGAGCAGATTCGCGCTCTGCACGGCGAGGCGGCCGAGCACCACGTCGGTGGCGTCGATGACGTGCCACGTGCGGGTCACGTCACCTGCCTTGGGGCTGTAAGTAGCCACAGTAGGTCCTCACTTGATCGTTCGTTGCTGGTCAGGCAGGCGTGCACGCCGATTCCCGGCGACCAGTGGGGACCCGGGGGCGCGAAACGCACGCTGCCAGCGATCCAGAGTACGGGGCCGCGGCGGCGCAGGTCAAAACGGGTCGCGCCTACCCCGGGACGGAGAGGTCGAGGCGGACGGTCACCTCGTCGGCGACCTTCAGCGCGCCCATCATCGTGGAGAACTGTTTGATCCCGAAGTCGGTCTGGCGCACCGTGGTCTCGCCTGCGACACGTCGGTCCGCGCCGCTGCCCGACGGCGCGACGACCACGCTGTGCTCACGAGAGCGCCCGGCGATGGTGAGCGTCCCGTCGATGCGGTACCCGTCGCCGTCGGCGGCGACACTGGTCGAGACGAAGGTGATCTCGGCGAACTCGTCGGCTTTCAACGACTTGACCGCGTTGCCGCGGGCGACGCCGCGCTCGGGTGCGCTCATCGGCGTGAGGCCGCCTTCTCCGGAGATCACCTGGAGCGAGTCGACGACGACGCGGACCCGTACCTGCGACGGTGCGTCGACGTCGACGGTCGCTGACCAGTCGGTGAAACCGATCGTCAGACTGTGCCCGGTGCGGGCGGCTTTGCCTGCCACGCCCGTGTGCAGGGTGAGTTCTCCGGTGTCCGGGCCGAAAGTCGTGGTGCTCATGCACGCCAGCGTACGGGCGCGTGACCTCACTTTCCCCGGTGAGCGTCGGCATTCGCTCCAGAGACGATGCTGGCGCTCACCGGGGAAAGTGAGGTCACGCGGGTCGCAGCGATGCGACGACGTCGGCGCAGACTGTGTCGATCGCCTGCTCGCCGCTCCCCCGCTGGCATCCGACGCTCGTCTGAATCGACCGTTCGACGTCGACGTACCAGGCGATCGGCGGGCCGGATTCGGGACGTTCCCGATAGGAGATGACGCGTCGCCCGCCGAACACCGTGTCGGGCGCGAACTCGAGGACCGCGTCGTGGGCGCGCTGGGCGATTCGGTTGGCCAGGCTCTCCGCGACGCTCGCCCGTGTGGAGCCGACCCGCAGGGTGGTGACGACCACGACGATCCGGCTCCCGTCGGAGTCGGTGAACACCGCTCGCTCCCCGGAACCGTCGGCGGGACGGTCGTCGGACAGGTCCGACCGCTCCCAGCCCGCAGGCGCCTTCACCTGCACGGGCCCGACCCGTTGATCGGTCATCGCCGACTCGGCGGGCGACGGACCCGGTTTGACCAGGAACCAGCCGAGGCCGAGGAGTGCGCACGCGACGACGCCGACCACAAGCGGCGCCTTGGGGCGCGGCGACGGTGCGGGCGGCGGCGGGATCGCCGCGGCCAACCTGGCCCGCGCCGATACCGCTCGTCCCCCGTGCCTGGTGAGGAGAGCCCGGTCGGCGCGGACCACACCACCGGACGGTGCGGTGATAGTCCGCAGCGCGTCGTCGATCGAAGCCTGGTCGGGTCCGTCGACGACGGCGACGTCGGCGGCCGAGACGATCGTCGCCCACTCGTCGTCGTCGGGGACGTCGGCGGGCAGTGTCACGGCGACGCCGGTGATCGTCCAGTCGCCGTCACGCAACTGCAGGAGATGTGCCGCCCAGTGGCCGCCGGTCGACGGCACGACTGCGGTCTCGATCACCGCGCAACGCTGTACGGACGCGTCGGCGTAGCTCCGTGCGAGGGCGAGAGCCCGCGGCACGGGGGTCGCGGTGACGCCGACCGCGGCGAGTCGGCGGGTGAGTTCGGCGATCCGGCGCGTACCCCACGTCGACGGATGCGTGACCTGCACGGTTCCCGGCGGGACGGCGATCGGGACGGCCAGCCCGGGTTCGTCGATGTGCTCGAACATCTCGTCGACGCCGCGATGGTTCTCGCCGTATCCGAGGTCGAGGACGCCACTCACCGGTCGGTCCCCCCGTCTGGTGCGACCATGTCGGGTGCGACCACCTGGACGGCTTCGGCGCGACGGCTCCGCGAGATGTATTCGCCTCGCCCGACGCCGAGCTTGCGCATCCGATGCCTGCCGACGATGTAGCCCTCGTCGGGGTCGCCCGCCATCAGGAACACGTCGCACGAGAGGTCCCGCATGCGGGCGATGAACGGGTCGAACAGTGCACGCCCGATACCGCCCGACCGGCGCGCGAGGATCACCCGCAGGCCGATGTCGCGGGCGTGGCCGAGGAGGTCGGCGATCGGTGCGAGCGGGTTTCCGGCGGGGCTCGTGACGAGGTCGTAGTCGTCGATCACCAGGTAGACGTCGGGTCCGGTCCACCAGCTGCGGTCGGCGAGGTCGTCGGCGCTGACGTCGTCGGCGGGCAGCCGGGCGGTGAGGAATTCGGCGAGTTGCGCCATCATCGGCGCCGCTGTCCGGGTCGACGTCGCGTATCCGGCGAGGTGGTCGCCGGTGACGGCGCCGAGCAGGGTCCGCCGGTAGTCGACGAGCACGATCTTCACATCGGTCGCGGGCCCGGATGCGACGAGCCCGCCCACCAGCACGCGCAGTGTGTTGGTCTTGCCGGACTCGGCGTCGCCGAACACCAGCAGGTGCGCTTCGCGGGCGAAGTCGACGACGAACGGCGCGAGTTCGGCCTCCCCGAGCCCGATCGCGACCTGCCCGGGGCTCGACGGCTGTTCGTCGGCGGCGAACTCGGCTGCCGTCAGTTGCGTCGTGAGGGTCCGGACGGCGGGCGCCCGCTCGTCGGGATACCGTGCGGCGACCTCGTCGACGAGGGCCGTCGTCGATCCGTCGATGCTCGGCGAGGCGATCAGCAGGTGCAGTCCGTCTGCGGTGATGCCGCGGCCGGGCCGGTCGGCGGGCACGCGCGCGGCGCTGCGACGGTCCATCTCGGAGTCGAGGGCGTCGCCGAGTTTCAGTTCGATCCTGGTGCCGAGCAGGTCTTTCACGCTCGGTCGGATGTCGGCCCAGCGCGCGGCGGCGACCAGTACGTGCACCCGGTATGCGAGGCCGCGTGCGACGAGGTCGGTCACCTGTTCTTCTAATTCTTCGAACTCGTTGCGCAGGACGCCGAACCCGTCGATCACCAGGAAGACGTCGCCGTACCCGTCGTCGGGGCCGTCCGGCGCGGCCGCTTCTCGCGCGGTGAGGACACCGGCTACTTCGGCGACGGTGCGGCGCACCGCGTCCGGCCTAGTACGCGGCGCGACGCCGCCGACGTGCGGCAGTCCGGCGATCGCGGCGAGCGCTCCGCCGCCGAAGTCGAGGCAGTACACGCTCGCCTCGCCGGGTGCGTGGCCGAGCGCGAGGCCGGCGATGAGGGTGCAGAGCGCGGTCGACTTGCCCGATCGCGGTCCGCCGACGACCGCCGCGTGACCGGCGGCGCCGGAGAGGTCGACGAGCAGCGGGTCGCGCCGCTGATCGTAGGGGCGGTCGACGATGCCGAGGACCGTGCGGAGTCGGCCGGGCGAACCGCCGGTCTCGGCGAGCACGGTGTCGAGGCCGATCGCGGGTTCCAGCGGCGGCAGCCACACCGGGTGCGGTCGTGAGCCGTGACCGTGGATCCGTCCGACGAGTGTCGCCAACACGGTCGGCGCCATCGTGTCGGGCTCGTGCTCGGCGGGTTTCTCGTCGTCAGCGGGCAGTCGCACTATGGTGTCGGCGTTCCAGATGCGGACGACGCCCGCGGGCCCGTGTTCTCCGGCGACGGCGTCGGCGGCAGGCGGGGTGTACGGCCCGGACACGTACGACGTCCGGAAGCGCACCGGCGTCGACGAGTCGCATTTGAGGTAGGCGGCCCCCGGTTCGCTCGGCAGATGGTAGGCGTCGGGTACTCCGAGCACGGTGCGGGATTCGTTGGCGGAGAATGTCTTCAACCCGATCCGGTACGACAGGTGACTGTCGAGTCCGCGTAGACGTACTTCCTCCAACCGTTGCGAGGCGAGGAGCAGGTGGATGTGCAACGACCGTCCGAGTCGGCCGATCGCGACGAACAGTTCGGCGAAGTCCGGCTTCTGTGCGAGCAGTTCGGAGAATTCGTCCACGACGACGACCAGCGCGGGCAACGGCGGCAGGTCGGCGCCCGCGGCGCGGGCCCGCTCGTAATCGGTGACGTTCGCAAAGTTGCCCGCCGCGCGCAGCAGTTCCTGGCGGCGGTGCAGTTCGCCGGAGAGCGCGTCGGCCATCCGGTCGACCATCTCCAACTCGTGTTCGAGATTCGTGATGACGGCCGCGACATGATTCGACGACTCTAGGCCGAGAAACGTTGCGCCGCCTTTGAAGTCGACCAAGACGAGGTTCAGTTCGTTCGGCGAATGCGTGGCCATCAAGCCGAGTACGAGGGTCCTGAGCAGTTCGGATTTACCGGACCTTGGATAGTGACTGCTATTTGGCCTTCAGGCCGAACGGGTGGCGGCAGCAGAGGTTGCCGACAAGCGACCATTGAACCTCCATAACACTGCCAAAGGCCCTCCGCTCAGCGTGGCGCAACGCCAACTGCAGCCCAACGACCGGGCGCGGAGATCCTCTGGGACGTTAGACAATCGGTCAGCAGCAAGAGGTGAAGGCGCACAAGGCCCGCTCCATGGCAGCACGATGGCGCACGAGTCGCTCCTGCGAGTCAGGCGGTTCAGGAGCGAGAGTTCGCAGTGCAGGCGAGGCGCTCGCCCAGGCAGTGGCTGTACTGATCGTGAGGGCAAGAAGATCGGCGGGGTCGCTGGGGGCAGCGATATCGCCCTTCTTCTGAGCATCGGCGATCGCTGTCACTTTCGGGCGGTAGGCCTCGATTTCGGCTGGCGTAGGCGTTGGTCGCTCAAGCTGCGCCCAGGTGGTCAGACGCAGCACCTGCGGCTGAGCGCGCAGGTAGTCGAAGAGGCGGACACCGTATCCAGGGAGATCAGTCGCCGTAAACGGCACAGCAGAAGCCATGTCAGCTAGCGCCTTAGCCACTACGAGGTCGAAGATCTCTTCTTTGTTACCGAAGTGGACGTAGATCGATCGCTTGTTCGCCGACGAAAGTTGAGCGATCCGGTCCATCCGGGCGCCAGCTAACCCATAGTTGGCGAACTCGCGCAGCGCCGCATCAAGGATGCGGGCCTTCGTAGCGGTCGCGTCAGGTGGCACCTCCTCACCATACCAAGAAAGTAACCAGACAGTTATTGACAGCCCGGAGCACCAATGGTTACCGTATGTAACGAACCGGTTAGATACATATATAACTGGTGGTCTTCGGTCCACGGAACAGGAGAAGCAATGAAGGCAGTTGTGATGACGGGCGCGAACAAGCCATGGGAGGTACAGGAGGTACCCACCCCGACGGCCGAGCCCGGGCAAGTACTAGTGAAGGTCCACGCGTCCGGGATGTGCTACACGGATGTATGGGCGACGCAGGGTGCGGGCGGGGACATCTATCCGCAGACCCCTGGCCACGAGGTCGTAGGAGAGATCGTCGAAGTGGGGGCCGGAGTGCATGGCCGCGAGGTTGGCGATCGAGTCGGCACCACCTGGGTGCAGCAGGCGTGCGGCCGCTGCGACTACTGCCGCCAGTACCGGCCACTGACCGGGCAGACCGCGATGAACTGTGCCTCGCCGCGCACTACTGGCTTCGCCGCCCAGGGGGGCCATGCGGAGTACATTGCGATCGCTGCCGAAGGGACAGTGCTGCTGCCAGACGGGCTGGACTATGTCGACGCTGCGCCGATGATGTGTGCGGGTTACACCACGTGGAGCGGCCTGCGCGATGCCGAGCTTCAGCCCGGCGAGAAGCTCGCTATCGTTGGTATCGGCGGATTGGGGCACGTCGCCATTCAGCTGGCCAAGGCTTCCGGTTTCGAAACGATCGCGATAACCCACTCACCGGACAAGCATGACCTAGCCAAGCAGTTGGGTGCCGACCATGTCGTCTCGAACGGCAAGGAGTTGGCCGATCTGGGCGGGGCAGACGTTCTACTGGTCACCACCAACGCTTTCGACGCCGCAGAGGATGCGATGGCGGGCCTGCGACCCGATGGCCGGGTGGTCTTGAGTGGACTGGACTTCACTCAGCCGTTCGAAATCTCCTCCGAGGGCGTGCCATTCCACATGATGCGCCAGCGGATCATCGGCTCCACCCACGGCGGTCAGCGATACCTTGGCGAAGTCCTCGATCTCGCCGGCCAGGGCAAGGTCAAACCGATCACCGAGACGTTCACGCTCGACCAGGCCACCGACGCTTTCGACAAGCTATCTACCGGCAAGATGCGCTTCCGCGGCGTATTCACGCCCCACAAAGGCTGATCGAACGGTTCGTAGCCCAAGGTCTACCGTCGCGGCCCGGGGCTACGAACCGTCACCCCCAAAATCTCCACCAACATGTTGGCAGCAAGCCCGATACGCGTGCGTCACAAAAATGCATATCCGTGGGAACTGACGGTGTCCGTCGAGGCCCCGACGCAGAAGGAGCTCCCGCAACGGGCGGCTCCACGACCTCGCGAAATCGTCGTGGGGGTTCCCAGGCTCATCCTTACGAGCGAGGTTCCACGTTCGAGGTCGGCTGCACCGTGATGCTCCAATTAGTTGCGACTTGCCCGGTTGCCGATAGAAGGACGACACCATGAGGTCACCCATTCTGGACTATCTCGATACGGTCATCGAGCAGACCGCTCACGTTGATTCCGGTGCGCTCGCCGACTACATTCCCGAACTTGCAGCGGCCGACCCGACTCGGGTCGCAGTTGCTCTTTGCACGGTCAACGGCACCGTTTACGCCAGTGGCGACACCGATCACCACTTCAGTATCCAGTCAATGTCAAAGCCATTCGCTTACGCCCTCGCCATCGAGGACTACGGACTCGAATCGGTGCTCGACCACGTCGGGGTCGAGCCCAGCGGTGACACCTTCAACGAACTCTCCCTCGATCCCGAAACCGGCAAACCGCGTAACCCGATGATCAACGCCGGTGCCATCACCACCCACGCGCTACTCAAAACCGAGCACGGGTCGTCTGTCGAACGGATGCTCAACCTATTCTCGAAACTCTCAGATCGCCGGATCGAGATTGATGAGTCAGTCGCAACGTCAGAGTTGGGTACCGGCGACCGCAACCTCGGACTCGCGCATCTTCTACGAGCGACGGGAGCGCTCACACAGGAGCCCCGGACCGCCGTCGAGGGATACATCCGCCAATGCGCAGCCTCGGTCACCGTGCGCGATCTCGCACTTATGGCGGCGACGCTTGCCAACTCCGGCGTTCAACCACACACCCAAGAGCGAGTCTTCCGCCGAGACACCACCAGACAGGTACTGAGCGTCATGGCATCTTGCGGCATGTACGACGCGGCCGGAGACTGGCTCTCCACCGTAGGCATCCCCGCCAAGAGCGGAGTCGCCGGAGGCATCATCGGCGTCCTGCCCGGGCAGATCGGCGTCGCAGCCTTTTCTCCCAGACTCGATATGCATGGCAACAGCGCACGCGGAGTCGATATGATGCAGAAGCTCTCCCAGGATCTCGGCCTGCACCTCATGGAGGCAGGAAGACCAGCGCGCTCCTCTCTACGGGAGACACGGACAGCTACAGTCGATGGGCAGAAAGCAACGATCTACGTCCTCCAAGGCGATCTGGTCCTCAGTTCTATCGAATCCCTCGTGAGTGAAATCATCAACAGCGCTCCAGGAACCGATCTCGTGATATTTGATATGAGCCGCGTCGATGACGTGCTCCCTGTTGCCCGACGCACGTCCTCGGATATGGCGACCAAGCTCATCAACCGAGGCCACCGCATCGTCCTGGTGGACCCTGAAGCCACCGTCATCGACTTCCGAGACAGTCAAGGACGGACTGTCGAGCGATGGAGCCGACAGCAACTCGAGAACAGAACCGACGACGCCCGGCGCCCCGGACAATGACATGAAGAGTTCCCACGGATCAGATGCCTGGATTCACGGCACGGAGGAAACATGAAGCAACAGGACATCCTTCTCATCCACGGCACCTGGGGACACGGATACGAGTGGGACAACTTCGGATCTGAACTCACCAAACGCGGTTATCGCGTCCATGCACCGAGCTGGAGAGCACACGGACATCCCCGCGAGATAGACATCTGGGGCACTGCAGAAGAAGTTTCTCAGCTCGGCCTGCTCGACTTCGTTGATGATTTCGTTCACCTCGTCAACACGATGGATACTCCCCCGATCATCGTCGGACACTCTGCAGGAGGCCTCCTCGCACAGCTCGTGGCCGCTCGTGCTCGGCACTCCGGCATTGCGCTTCTAGCACCGGCCCCCGGTGCCGGGATCTTCGCCTTCTACCCCTCGGCACTTCAGCTCTGGGGACAGTTTGTCCCACACTGGGCCTTGGGAACGCCGATGTATCCGGTGAAGAAGGATAAATGGGAAAAGTACATCTGCAACACAACACCCCACGAGTTGTCCGACCAGTGAATCGCCCCGGCGTGTCCGGAGACTCTGTTCGTTGGGAAGGATGGAGTCATGTCAGGAAGTGGGACGAAGAGGTACCCGGCCGAGATGCGTGAGCGGGCGATCCGGATGGTCGCTGAGATTCGGG
>NZ_JAKKOR010000014.1:0-165273 GCF_021738805.1 Gordonia liuliyuniae
CCATTCCGAACCCGGAAGCTAAGCCCTCCAGCGCCGATGGTACTGCACCCTAACCAGTGTGGGAGAGTAGGACACCGCCGAACTAAACCCGAGTTAGAGCCCCCAACACCACGTGTTGGGGGCTCTAACTCTATCTCGACTCGACCTCCATCTCGCTCACTCGGGCGTCGTGGGCGAGTGGTCGCCGATAGACTGTGCGGTATGGCTATCGACAGGCCGGCGGACGGTGCGGAAGTAGTAGTGAAGGCGCCTCGCGCACGGATGACGGGCGCGCAGCGTCGTCTGCAGCTGATCGAGGTAGCGCGCGGTCTGTTCGCGGAGCGAGGCTTCGAAGGGACGTCGATCGAAGAGATCGCGCAGCGGGCCGGAGTGTCCAAGCCGATCGTCTACGAGCACTTCGGCGGCAAGGAAGGCCTCTACGCCGTCGTCGTCGACCGCGAGATGGACAAGCTGCTCGAGCTCGTGACGTCCTCGCTGACGAAGAACCGATCGCTGTACCGCATCCAGCAGGTCGCGCTCGCTCTCCTCACCTACATGGAAGAGCGGACAGACGGCTTCCGCATCCTGGTGCGCGGCGAGTCGCCGCACAGCAATAAGGATGACACCCGGTATTCGAGCCTCTTGAACGATGCGATCAGCCAGGTTGAGCACATCCTGGCGGGCGACTTCGAACGACGTGGCTTCGACCCGACGTTGGCACCGCTGTATGCGCAGGCGCTCGTCGGCATGGTGTCCGTGACCGCCCAGTGGTGGTTGGACGTCCGGGAGCCGTCGAAGGAGGTCGTGGCAGCTCATCTGGTCAACCTGTGCTGGAACGGGCTCACCCGGCTCGACCCGTCCCCGATGCTGGTTGACTCCGACTACACCGAGCCGGTCCCGCAGACTACGAGTCCGGCGAAGCGGAACGCCGCCGAGCAATGATTGTGCCCACGCCCCACAGCACGAACGCGAGGAGCGCCGTCGACGCGATCTGACCGCGCACCGAGTCGGTCCATAATCCCAGCAAAACGATCACCGCCAATGCGAGCATCGTCGCCCACGACAGATACGGGAACAGCCACATCCTCATCGGAAGGTGGACGCCCTCGCGCTCGGCGCGACGGCGCAGAACTATCTGGGCGGCAGTGATGGCCAGCCAGGTGACGAGTAACGTTGAACCGACCAACGCCAGGAGCTTGTCGAGCACCTGCTCGCCCCACACATAGTTCGCGGGCACCATCGCGAATCCGACGATGACGCTCGCCAACACCGCGATGATCGGTACCCCTCTTGTCGACGTCGTTGCGGTCTCGGACGGCGCCATACGACGCAGTCCCAACGAGAACAGCATTCGCGACGCCCCGTACAGGTTGACGTTCATCGACGATAGGAGCGCGACGACGATGATCGCGCCCATCGTCGTCGCCACCGCCGGAAGCCCCGCCTGCTCGAGGACACCGACGAACGGGCCGGACTGCAGTCGGTCGTCGGTGGCAGGCAACACCAGAATGATGATGAGGACGGACCCCACATAGAACAGCAGGATCCGCCAGACGATCGTGCGGATCGCCTTCGTCACGCTCGGCCCCGGATCGTCGGTCTCCGCGGCAGCGACGGCGATGATCTCGATGCCGCCGAACGCGAACGCGATTACCAACAGGGCAGCGGTGACGCCGCCGATTCCGTTGGGCAGGAACTCGCCGACGTTGTCGATACCCGGCGAGGGTTCCGACGTCCAACCGAACAGGTAGGCGGCGCCGATCGCCAGGAACACGACGATGAACGTGACCTTGATCAACGCGAGCCAGAACTCGAGCTCGCCGAAGTTCGCGGCGCCGGTCAAGTTGAGAGCAGTGAATACCACCATGAACACCAGCGCCCACCCCCAGGAGGGGAGGACGCCGACCAGTCCGTTGAGGCCTTCCGCAGCGGCCAGCGCTTCTGCGGAGACGACAAGGGTCATCTGGATCCACCACAGCCAGCCCATCATGAAACCTGCGCCGGGCCCGAGGGCTTTACCGACATAGTACGAGAAGGCTCCCGGATTGGGGTCGGCGGCCGCGAGCTCGCCGAGCATCCGCATCACCGACACGATGATCAAACCGATGATCGCGTAGGCGACGAGGGCAGCCGGGCCGGCCAGCGCGATCCCCTCGCCGGATCCGACGAACAGACCGGCGCCGATCGCCGAGCCGAGGCTCATCATGACGAGGTGACGCGTCCGGAGGCCCGTCTTCAAGCGGCCGTCGCCAGCGGCAGTGATGTGATCTCGCTCGGGTTCGGCCATTCCGAACAGTGTAATCGCCTAGCCATGCGGAAGAATCAGGGCATGCTCACGATGCGGGACGCGACCGTCGCCGACTGCTCCGACGTCGCCGACATCTACCGGCACTACGTCGAGACCTCGACGGCCAGCTTCGACTACGATCCACCCGACGTCGGCGAATGGGAGGCCCGCGTCGCGCACGGCCGCTCCGCGGGTCTGCCGTTCATCGTCGCGGAAGACCCCGACGTGATGCCGGGCATCGTGGGATTCGCGAGACTCGGCCCGTACCGCGGTAAGACGGGGTGGGCGTTCACTGCGGAGAACAGTATCTATCTGCGGCCCGAAGCGGCCGGTCGGGGAACCGGCGGCCGCCTACTGGGCGCGCTGATCGACAAGGCCGGACCGTCGACGGTCCGCCACATCATGGCCGTGATCTCTGACGAGGCGCCCGCATCGGTCGCGCTGCACGCCAAGGCCGGGTTCGTCGAATCCGGCCGCACCCCGAACGTCGGATACAAGTTCGGCCGCTGGATCGGCGTCGTCTACATGCACCTCGACCTCGGCCCGGAGTCGGGGGCTCCCTGATTGGTAGGCTCAACAGCGTGTACGTCCGTCTGACCACCTCCGATTCGCCTGCCGATCCGGCGATTCACGGTGTTCTGGCGGGTGCGGTGTCAGCGACGCTCGGCATCTCCGCGCACGCGTTCGGCGGCGGCTTCGGCGATCACGGGTCGCCGACGTCCCACCTGTTGATTCTCGGCGCGCTCGCCGTCGTCGTCGGTGTCGCACGAGCAGGGCAAGTCCAGGGTCGGCGCCGGTTCACCGGCTCCGGGTGGGCGGCCACAGCCGCCGCCCTCGTCGGCGGGCAGGCGGCCACCCACGTCGCACTGGCCATGCTCGGTCACGGAGCGGTGACCCCCACCGTGCCGATGCTGGTCTGGCACGCCGTCGCGCTGCCGGTAGCGGTCGGCGTCCTCGTCGTCGCCGAGCGGCTCGCCCGCGCGTGTGGGTCGACGATCGCCGTCGTGCGACGCTTGGCCGACGGGCCCCCGACCGACGGCGACGTTGTGCCGACCGCAGCGCGTCCGGTGACGCGGCGGGCGTACTCGATCCTGCTGCAGTCCGCGACGGGCGTGCGAGGCCCTCCCGCAATGGTGTGAAGACCAACCGACCTTTCACACCTTGCTCATTTGAGGAGACCTCATGGCACGGCGCTATCTGCTGCGCTCAGCCGGCCTGACCGCGTTCGCGGCAGCCGCACTCGTATCCGCCACCTTGATCACCGCGTGTACACCCGACACCGACGACGCCGCCGACGCCGATTCGGTCACTGTTTCGCAACCGTGGATCAAAGCATCCGACGACCCGGCGGCCGACAACGGAATGACGTCGGCGTTCGCCGTCGTCGAGAATTCGTCCGACCACGACATCCGCATCGTCGGCGCCTCCAGCGACGTGGCGAAGAACGTCGAACTGCACGAGGTCGTCGAGTCGGGCGGAGAGACCACCATGCGGGAAGTCGACGGCGGCATCGTCGTTCCGGCCAACGGATCGGTGACCCTCGACCCGGGCGGCGAACACTTCATGTTGATGGACGTGACGAAGCCCATCCGAGCGGGCGACGTCGCGACGATCACCGCGCGATTCGACGACGGATCGACCGAGACGATCGACGCGCTCGCACGTGACTTCGACGGCAACCAGGAGAACTACTCCCCGTCCGCTGCTGCCCCCGTCGAGGGCGGCGCCCACGGCGGGCACAGTTGACCCGGTTCTCCCGGAGAACACTGCTGACCGGCGGAGTCGGTCTCGCAGGCCTCGGTGTCGGCGCGGCCGCAGTCGGTGTCGGACAAGAACTGTCCGAACCGGCGACGGCCCCGTCGACGCTGCCGTTCTTCGGTGACCACCAGTCGGGGATCGTCACCCCGATGCAGGCACACGCGAACTTCATCGGCCTCGACCTGATCGACGCAGCCGACCACACGGCCCTACAGGGCATGTTGCGGTTGTGGACGCAGGACGCGGCCAACCTGACGCAGGGCGAACCCGGATTCTCCGACACTGAGCCCGAACTCGCGGGCGCTCCGGCGCGGCTGTCGATCGCGGTCGGGTTCGGTCCGGGAGCATTCGCGTCGCAGGTGTTGGCGGCGAAGAAGCCTGCGTGGTGCGCGCCGCTCCCCGCATTCGGCATCGACCGACTGCAGGAACGGTGGGGACAGACTGACGTGGTCGTCGCGGTCGCCTGTGATGATCCGATGACCCTCGCACACGCGGTGCGGATGGTCGTCGCGCCGGTCCGACGGCGGATGCGGGTGCGGTGGATGCAACAGGGGTTCCACCACCGCCGCAACCTGTTCGGGCAAGTCGACGGCACCGTCCAACCGTCCGACGACAGGCACGACGACCTCGTGTGGGACGACGGCGCCGAGCAGGCGTGGATGGCGGATGGAACGTCTCTCGTGCTGCGGCGGATCGCCATGAACATGGACACGTGGGAGGCGCTCGACCGGCGCGGGCGCGAACTGTCGGTGGGACGTTCCCTCGACACCGGTGCGCCGTTGACGGGCACGACCGAAACCGACGAGGCCGTGTTCTCCGCGACCAAGGGAGGCATCCCGGTGATCCCGGAGTCGGCGCACATCGCTCGGGCACACCAGCGTTCGGACCGTGAACAGTTCCTACGCCGGCCGTACAGCTACGACCTCGCGCCGCCCGGCGTCGACGGCGACACGTCCGACAGCGGCCTGATCTTCGCTGCCTACCAACGCGATCCGCTGGCGCAGTATCTGCCTGTGCAGCAACGGCTCGCCGACCACGACGCCCTCAATGAGTGGACTACGCCGATCGGCTCCGCCGTGTACGCGATGCTTCCGGGTGCTCGGCCGGGGTCGTACTTGGGGGCGCCGTTGTTCGAGTGAACGTAGTGCGCTCGATCCGCAGCTGAGCCGCCCGACTTCGCATGATCACGGTCCGCGAATAGAGTGAACCGAGTGGCGACCACCGAAGAGATCCCTGGGACGACGCTGTCCGGACTGACTGCTTTCGCTCTGCGTGACGATGCGTTCGCGCAGATCAGGGAACGGGCGGCGCGGTCGCGACTTGCGGTGAGCGCGCCGGACGCCGTGCGGCCGTTCCTGGTGGCGGCTCTGGCAGCGACCGACGATGCTCCGGTCCTGGTGGTGACGGCGAACGGTCGGGAGGCCGACGACCTGACAGCCGAACTGTCGGAGTTGTTGCCGGACCGGGAGTCGGTCGCGCAGTTCCCGTCGTGGGAGACCCTCCCACACGAGCGGCTGTCGCCGAGCGCAGACACGGTCGGTGCGCGGCTCGCGGTTCTGCACCGGTTGGCCTCGCCTGCCGAGTCTCCGTTGGCGGTGGTCGTGACGACGGTGCGGTCGTTGGTGCAGCCGATGGCGCCCGGCCTCGGCCAGCTGCGGACGCTGACCCTGTCCGAGGGCGTCGACGTCGAGTTCGACGGGCTCATCGAACAACTCGTCGAGATGGCGTACGAACGCGTCGACATGGTCGGGCGACGCGGCGAGTTCGCCGTGCGAGGAGGCATTCTCGACGTCTTCCCGACGACCGCCGACTACCCGGTGCGCGTCGAGTTCTGGGGCGACGAGATCACCGACATGCGTGCGTTTTCCGTCGCCGATCAGCGGACCCAGCCGGAGATCGACTGTTCATCCGTGCAGGTCCACCCGTGTCGTGAACTCGTGCTGACCGCTCAGGTGCGCGAGCGGGCCGCCGAACTCGCCGAGTCGACGTCGGACGAAGCGCTGCGCGAGATGCTGACGAAGCTCGCCGAAGGCATGCCCGTCGACGGGATGGAGGCACTGATTCCGGCGCTCGTCGACGGCGAGATGCAACTGCTCACTGAGGTGATGCCCGACGGCGTTCGCGTGCTGGTCCTCGACCCGGAGAAGGTGCGTACCCGGGCCGTCGACCTCGCGCGGACCGGCGAAGAGTTCCTGGAAGCATCGTGGAATGCGGCGGCCCTCGGTGCGGACGCACCCGTCGACGCGCGTGCCATCGATTTGACCGCGAGCGCGTACCGGCCGGTCGAGGAGGTCGAGTCGGTGACGGTCGCCGCAGGTCACTCGTGGTGGACGTTGAGCCCGCTCGCCGCAGGTGACGGCGACGAACTGGTGTTGAACGTCGAGCCGGGGCCGACGCCGCACGGCGACGAGAAGGAGCTCGCCGTCCTGATGGCGTCGCTGCGCGCCCAGCTCGCGTCGGGTGGCCGGGCCGCGATCGTGGCCGCGGGCCGCGGCACCGCGACGCGCTTCGTCGAACGACTCGGTGAGGCCGAGGTACCTGCGCGCCTGATGGACGACGGCGCCGAACCGCCCGCCGACGCGGTCGGCGTCTACCACGGGACGCTGCGGCGCGGACTGACCCTGGGGCTCGGCTCCGAGGGGAGCGCGGGACTGATCATCACGACCGAAGCCGATATCACCGGTACGCGCGTGACCGGTGTGAAGGACGGTCGGCGGCTGCCGGCGAAGCGTCGCAACCAGGTGGACCCGCTCGCGCTGGTCGCAGGCGACATGGTGGTCCACGACCAGCACGGAATCGGCAAGTTCGTCGAGATGATCGAACGGACCGTCTCGGGTGCGCGCCGCGAATACCTGGTCATCGAGTACGCGCCGGGCAAGCGCGGCCAGCCGGGCGATCGTCTGTTCGTGCCGATGGAAGCGCTCGATCAACTGTCGCGCTATGTCGGCGGCGAGCAGCCGTCGCTGAGTAAGCTCGGCGGGTCCGACTGGGCGAACACCAAAAAGAAGGCGCGCAAGGCGGTCCGCGAGATCGCGGGCGAACTCGTCCAGCTGTACGCGGCCCGCCACGCCGCGCCGGGGTTCTCGTTCAGTCCGGACACCCCGTGGCAGCGAGAGATGGAGGACGCGTTCGACTACACGGAGACCGTCGACCAGATGACGGTGATCTCCGAGGTGAAAGCCGACATGGAGAGGCCGGTCCCGATGGACCGAGTCGTCGTCGGCGACGTCGGATACGGCAAGACCGAGATCGCGGTCCGCGCCGCGTTCAAGGCGGTGCAGGACGGGAAGCAGGTCGCGGTACTCGTGCCGACGACGATCCTGGCCGGGCAGCACTTGCAGACGTTCACCGAACGCATGGCCGGGTTTCCAGTCAAGGTTCGCGGGCTGTCGCGGTTCACCGATCCGGGGGAGTCGAAGGAGATCCTCGCGCAGATGGCGGACGGCGAAGTCGACATCGTGATCGGCACCCACCGGCTGTTGCAGACCGGTGTGCGGTGGAAGGATCTCGGCCTGGTCATCGTCGACGAGGAGCAACGGTTCGGTGTCGAGCACAAGGAGCACATCAAGGCGCTGCGCACGCACGTCGATGTGTTGACGATGTCGGCGACGCCGATCCCGCGAACCCTCGAGATGTCGATGGCGGGGATCCGTGAGATGTCGACGATCCTCACCCCACCTGAGGAACGCCATCCGGTCCTCACCTACGTCGGCGCGTACTCGCCGAAGCAGGTGGCCGCCGCGATCCGCCGTGAACTGTTGCGTGACGGCCAAGTGTTCTTCGTGCACAACCGGGTGTCGACGATCGACAAGGTGGCCCGCGACCTCGCTGCGATGGTCCCGGAGGCTCGTGTCGTCGTCGCGCACGGTCAGATGGGTGAAGACCAGTTGGAGAGCACCGTCGACGCGTTCTGGAACCGCGAGTACGACGTGCTGGTGTGCACGACGATCATCGAGACGGGAATGGACATCTCGAACGCGAACACGTTGATCGTCGACCGCGCTGAGAACTTCGGTCTCTCGCAGCTGCACCAGCTGCGCGGTCGTGTGGGACGTTCCCGCGAACGCGGCTACGCGTACCTGCTGTACAGCGGCGACAAGCCGTTGACCGAGACCGCGTACGACCGTCTCGCGACCATCGCCCAGAACAACGAGTTGGGCGCAGGCATGGCGGTCGCGTTGAAGGATTTGGAGTTGCGCGGCGCGGGCAACGTGTTGGGCGCCCAGCAGTCCGGTCACGTCGCGGGCGTCGGCTTCGACCTGTACGTGCGTCTCGTCGGTGAAGCCGTCGAAGCGTATCGCGCTGCCGCGGACGGTAGTCCGGTGCAGACGCAGGAGTCGGCGGAGGTGCGGATCGACCTGCCGGTGGACGCCCACATCCCGACCGAGTACGTCGAAGCGGACCGGTTGCGGTTGGAGGCCTACCGGAAGCTCGCGTCGGCGAGCAGCGACAGCGACGTCGACGAGGTGCTCGTCGAACTCGCCGACCGCTACGGGCCTCCACCGGTCCAAACTGAGCGTCTCGCGGCCATCGCGCGATTGCGCCTGCGGTGCCGCGAGCGGGGCGTGACCGAGATCGGGTTGGCCGGCCAGTCGGTGAAGGTCGCGCCGATGATCCTGCTCGACAGCCAGCAGATCCGTCTCAAGCGGATGTTCTCGTCGGCGCAGTACCGTGCCACCACGCACACTGTCACGCTCCCGATCCCGCGGACCGGCGGCGTCGGTTCGCCGCGGCTGCGCGATACGGAACTGATTGACTACGTCGTCGGTTTCCTCCAGGCGATCGCACCGTTGGACGCGTGACGGGCGACGCCGCCGAAGCTGTTTTCACTTACCGCATCGGGCGACGTCCCGATAGTCCGACGAGTCGTTCCAACGGTGTTGCCGACTCCGCGACGGGGACGGCGGCGGCGAACGCTTTACCCTCGCCTTGGAAGTCGGGCGTCAGCATGGCGGGCGCGACGGCCAGGGACGCTTCGACTGCCTCGTCGTCGGGACTCCAGTCCAGACCGGCCGCTTGGGCGAGATCCCATCCGTGCATCTGGTACTCCCAGAGGATCATCGACGCGGCCATGTCGCCGGGCATCCCCGCGTCGCCGATCTTCAACGGCTCGGCGAGAGCGGCGGGCAGCACGGTTCGCAGGCGGTCGGCGGCGGCACGTACCTGCGCGGCTCCACTGCCGGAGACGGTGACTGCGTCGGGGTCGCTGCAGGTGTGGTCGTCGGCGGTGAAGCCGTCGGTGAACGCGGTCAGCCACCCGACGATGTGGCCGCGGAGCGCGGCGACGTCGAACTCGGTGCAGGGCGTGGGCGCGGTCGAGGGTATGTCGGCGGCCTGGTCGAGCAGGTCGGCGAGCTGATCGAGGGCGCGGATGAGGGCGGCTGACGTGTCCATGCCGGCGACGTTACGGATGCACCGAGCTGCTTCTCTTGAAGATTCGCGACACATCCGTGAGCAAACCGACACCTGTCAGCGCGAACACCCCTCTACTGCCCATCGCACCGCCTGAGCGGTGTAGGTTCGCGTTACGCTTCCCTCGTGCACGCTGGCGCTCGCTCTTCGTTCGATGGACACACGCGCGGCATTCTCGAACCGGCCCGCATGTTCTCCGTGGTGGACTTCGACCGTTATCCGGCTCCTCCCGAGCTCGACGGGCTGATCGAATGGTTTTGGTCGGTGCGCTGGGATCTCCCTGGCGAGCAACGACATCGGCAGCCGATATTGGCGACGCCCGCGGTGAACGTCAGCGTCGGAACGTCGCCTGCCCCCGGCGACGCCCCGCCGCCCGGCCCCTATCCGTTGGCTGCGAAGTTCAACGGCGTCACCACCCAGGTGACGGTTCGGACGTTGAGTGGGAGGGGCTGGAATGTCGCGGCGAAGTCGACAGTCGGCGGGTTCGGCGCGTGGATCGACGACGTCCACGAGGTCAACGACACTCATCTGGGCCTCGCGGACGTGGTGGTCGTCGACGGTGGGCTGGCCGCGGCGGTCGCAGCACGTCCGTGGGGCGACGAACGGGTCGCCCCAATCGGTGATGCGCTCGTCGCGCTGCTGGCCGACCGTCCGCAGGCGCGGATCGATCGAGCCAGAGAGGTGTCGGCGATCGCTTCCGCGGCCGAACACGACCGTTCCATCGCGACCGTCGGGCAACTCGCCAAGCTCGGTGGGGTCACCGGTCGCACACTGCAGCGGATGTTCATCTCGTGCGCGGGCGTCTCACCGACGTGGACGATCCGTCGCTTCCGGCTCATCGATGCGGCCGAACACGTGCGGGACGGGAACGTCCCGGATTGGGCCGGACTCGCCGCAGAACTCGGGTATGCCGATCAGGCTCATCTGACGAGGGACTTCACCGCAACCATCGGGATGTCGCCCGGTGCGTATGCGGCGGCGAATCGGGTCGGCGGCAGTCAGCCCTGAGGTCGCGTCAGCGGCCAGAGGTTGTACGTCAGATCAAGCTCTCCGCGCGGCCGGTCATGCGGAGTGGGCTTCCGCGTGCACGGCCAGCGCGGACACGATCTGCCCGGCTTCGTCGGACGTCGCCTCGGTGAGCGGCGGGCGGACCGTCGCGTGGGTGATGACGCCGAGTTCACGCAAGGCGACCTTCGCGGCGACAGCACCCCCGGTGGCGATCGAGTTGAGCGCCGTCGCGGCGGGGATCAGATCGCGGTTGATCTCGCGTGCGGTCGGCAGATCGTTGTCGGCGACGGCCTTGATGAGCGCGGCGTTCGCGGCCGAACGGACGGCACCGACGACGCTCACGACCCCGGTGGCCCCCGCCGACAGGTACGGCAGGTTGAGGCCGTCGCTGCCGCAGTAGAACGCCATCGGACATTCGGCCATCACGGCCATGGCTTGTGCGATGTCGCCGGTCGCATCTTTGACGGCCAGGATTCTCGGATGTTGGGCGAGTTCCATGAGCGTCGCGGTCGCGATGGGGAGGCCGGTGCGGTGGGGGACGTCGTAGAGCATCACGGGCAGGTCGGTGGCGTCGGCGACGGCGCGGAAGTGGGTGGCGACGCCGACCTGTGACGGCCGCGAGTAGTACGGGGTGACGACGAGGAGGGCGTCGGCGCCCGCTGCCGCGGCGAGGCGCGCGCGCCGGATGGTGGAGAGCGTGTCGTTGGTGCCGACCCCGGCGATGATCCGGGCGCGGCCTTTCGCCTTCGATGCGGCCAGTCGGATGATCTGTGCCAGTTCGTCTTCGGACAGCGTCGGCGACTCGCCGGTGGTTCCGGCGACGACGATGCCGTCACAGCCGTTCTTGACCAGATGCTTCACCATTGCCTTGAATCCGGACTCGTCGACCGAGTAGTCGGGGTTCATCGGAGTCGGGACGGCGACAAGGTTGGTGCCGAAAGCGTGGGCGGCAACGGGCGCGAGCATCATGACTCCCATTCTCACGACGATCATCGTCAACGACAAGCGAACAGTTCTACGTCACATTGATTACGATCGCTTCATGATTGATGTGTCGGCCCTACAGGCTCTCCGCGCGCTCGCGGATCTCGGAACGATGAGCCGCGTCGCGGACGATCTGGGGTTCACCGCGTCGGCGATTTCCCAGAAGATCAAGCGGCTCGAAGCGGAGGTCGGCGTGCGGTTGGTGTCGCCCGCGGGGCGTCGTGTGGTGTTGACGGCGGCCGGGCGGGCGCTGGTCGAGTCGGTGCCGGGAGTCGTGCAGGCGTTGGAGCAGTCGGTCTCGGCGGCGAGGTCGGCGGATGCCGGTGTGCCGCGCGGAATGTTCCGGATCGTCGCGTTCTCGACGGCAGTCCGTGGGATCGTCGCGCCGGTGCTTGCCGGGTTGGCTGTCGACTATCCGGATCTCCGTGTCGAGATCGTTGAGGGAGACCCGGTTCCGGCGGTGTACGCCGTCGAGTCGGGCGGTGCGGACCTCGCGTTGGTGCACGACGCGGATGGGGTGCCGACTCCGGTGTCGCCCGGTGTCCGGCCGTCGTTGTTGCACACCGACGTCGGCGACCTCGCGGTTCCCGCTGGGCATCCGCTCACGCATTTCGACGAGCCGATCGGAATGGAAGACCTCGCGGGCTGTCGGTGGGTGACTTCTCCGCCGGGGACCGTGTGCCATCAATGGTTCCAGCGGATGTTCGCCGGAAGCGTTGCTGAGCCCGACGTCGTGCATTCGGTCGACGACTTCAGCACGCAGATGGCGCTCGTCGCGTCGGGCGACGTGGTCGCGTTGATCCCGCGTCTGGCACGTCCGACTCCGCCTGCGGGCGTGGAGCTTCGGCCGTTGAAGCAGGCGCCGCGCAGGGTGGTCCACGCGGTGTGGCGGCGCAGCAGTGAGGACGATCCAGCGCTGCGGGCCGTCGTCGCCGCGCTGGAGGCCGAAGCGTCGTAGGTCGCAGTGCTGGTCGCGCCGATCGGGCCGCTGTCGTCGGGGCGAGACCCCAACTGCGCGTTGGCACCATGTCGTAGGTCGATGACCGACTAAGGTCGTCCTGACAGAGTTTTCTCCGGGGAGGAGTGCACATGCCCGTCGTTCTGCTCGATCCTTCGCGGCCCGACATGGTGCCTGCGGGTGCCGTCGGGTTGATGTCGGGAACTATCGCCGTCACGGAGGAGGTTCATCCGAATCTGTTGTGGCAGTTGCCCGATTACGTCCTTGTGGGCGACCGCGCCCAGAACTTCGATGTGCTCGTCTCGTCGGACAAGCGTCATCCTGCGGTGCGTGCACGGATCGACGCCGGGGAGCGCGTCGTCGAGGGCGAGCCGGTCAAGGGCAGCACCATCTTGCGTGCCGTCGATTTGATGGATCGGCTGCGGCGCACCGGGCCGTGGGAGCAGCGGCAGACGCACGACTCGTTGCGGCGGTACCTCGTCGAAGAGGTCTACGAACTGTTGGACGCGATCGACAACGGGTCGCGCGATGAGTTGAAGTCCGAGCTGGGCGACTTGCTGCTCCAAGTACTGTTCCATTCCCGGATCGCGGCCGACGCGATCGATGGATTCGACATCGACGACGTGGCGCAGAGTTTCGTCGACAAGGTGTCGTACCGGACGCCCGGAGTGCTCGGCGGCGAACACGCCGATCTGGAGCGCCAGATCAACGAGTGGGAGGCCGCGAAGGCTGCCGAACGTGAGGCGCAGCGGGGGAGCGTGTTGGACGGGATTGTCACCACGCAGCCTGCTCTCGCGTTGACGCAGAAGATCTTCGAGCGGCTCGCGGGCGCCGATTTTCCGATCGCCGCGGTCAGTCCGTCGCTCTATCAGGTGGGCGTCCCGTTCCGTAAGCATGCGACGGTCAGTGTCGAGGACGAGCAGCGTCGTCGTGCGATCATCCTGATGGATCAGGTCCGCGCCGCCGAAGCCGCTGCCAGTGGGGACGGCGTATGGCTCACCGACGCGAACACGTGGCGCAAGTACCTCGGCATGGACTACGACGAGAACGCTTTCGACGACGACCTCGACACCGGCGAGATCCCTGTCATCGCTGAGGATGAGTGGATCGTCAGCTCGCTCGACGAAGAGGGCGAGGACGATGCCGATTACGAGGAGGTTGCTGTCGACGCCGACCCGATCGACTCGGACAACGAGTCCGAACGCAGCAGGGTCTCAGACGTGAAGGTGCGGAAAGACGTGCCCGGGATCGTGGTCGTCGAGAAGTGGAGCGCGGAGGAGGAGTGAGTGGTCCGTCTAGGTCGCTGTAGTCCTCGATCGTTGAACAGTTCCGCCGGCATCTCGTGCGCCAACCTCCAGGTGATCGAGATCGGGCGATTGCCGCTGTAGTCCGCGATCGTTGCAGGGCCGAGAAAGGTGTAAGGGCTCACCCCGTACTCGCTCGACGCGTGTTCTCTCACGAATAGCAAGACTGTGCTGTCGCCATTGATGTATCGCTGACCTGTTGGGGACTCCTGGCGTGTGGTCGACTGCGACTCCCAATGAAACAGTGACCGGCTGACTGGGTAGTCGCGATACATAGTCGTGGGGGAGAACGACTTTTCGTTCTTGACGAGCGTCACGAAGAAGGCATCAACGTTCAAGTGCTTGACGTACTTGACACCCTCCCGGAAGTTGGACGGGACTGAGTCGTACGATGCTTCGCCGAGTGCTCCGAGTATCTCTTCACGTTGGTAGTTTGCATGAACTTGGAGCGGAGCAAGCAGTGGGTGATTCGTGAGCGAGTGCGTCGTGTGACGCGTTTGGTCGAACGCGAAGTCGGTGATGGCGACCAGTTCGTCGCGGGCTTCGCGCTCGGACCTCAGTGCCACGAGTGCGTCGTCGATCGACGAAAATCCACCACCGGTAGGCCAGACCGAGAAGACGAGCATGGCGGCAAGGCGCTGCTCTGTGTGCGTCATATCCGCGCATCGAGTGTCGTGGTTGAGGAGATGTCGATAACCATTAGCCCGAACCGGATCGTCGATATGTGTGAAAGATCGATTGCGAGAGAGGATCTGTGATTCGAGCGCAGATCCAGGCTCGATTAGTATTTCGGCCTCTCGGCGAACAGCCGTCCACGATCGTTCGTTCTTAGCAGTCAATTCGCTCAGCGGAATCCCGGTGCCGTCCACGAAACTGCCGAGTGAGGCTCCGGGCAGCGAGCGTGCTTCGGCGACGATCTCCGGCCAACGCACCCGCATCTGGCGCTTGATGCTCGCCGGCACCCTTCCTTGTGTTTCCTCGTCGAGGACAATGCGGCATCCGGATGGCAGGGTTGGAAAGGCTTGTTCGACGTCGGTCGCAATCTTGGTCCGGCTGCGCCCGGTGATCGCGCGTAATCGCAGATCCCACCGGAACTCTTCGTGCTGCGCGCCAACGAAGTCGAGCACAGTGAGAACGGCTTTGCCATCCGCGAACCGAAGTCCGCGACCAAGCTGTTGCAGGAAGATTGTGACGCTTTCCGTCGGCCGGAGCATGAGGATGGTGTCGACAGATGGGATATCGAGACCCTCATTGAATACGTCGACGGAGAAGATGACATTAATCGTCCGGTTTTTGAGGTCGGCGATTGCTCGGACTCGGTCAACGTCTCGCGTCCCGCCGTCGACGATGGCTGCTGGGATCCCGGCCGCGGTGAACGTCTTAGCCATGTAATCGGCATGCTGACGGCTGGCACAGAACCCGAGCGCCCTCATAGCCCTGGGGTCGATGATTTGTCTCGTGATCGCACGAAGAATGATTGCGGCGCGCGCGTCGTTTCCGGTGTAGATCTTGTTGAGTTCCGACGGCTCGTAGCGACCTCGTTTCCATGTTAGACGCGATAGGTCGACCCGTCGGCGATCCCGAAGTAGTGGAAGGGGCACAGGAGTTCCGCTTCCAACGCGTCCCAGAGTCGGAGTTCGGTGGCGGTACGGTTGTCGAAGAACTCTCGGACGTTGATACCGTCGGCGCGCTCTGGCGTCGCGGTGAGACCGACGAGCTCACGCGGTGTGAAATGGCTGGTGATCGCGCGGTATGTCGGCGCAGCGCCGTGATGGAATTCGTCGACGACGACCACGTCGAAATGGTTCGGAGCGATAGTGGAGACGCCGTACGACGCAAGGGACTGAACGCTCGCGAAGACGTGGGACCAGCGTTCAGGACGAGCACCGCTCACGTACATCTCACCGAAATTTGCATCGGAGAGGACTTCGCGGTAGGTCCGACGGGCCTGGTCGAGGATCTCCTGCCGATGAGCGACGAATAGGATGCGGAGATCCTCGCCGGTCGAGCGCAGGAGGTTCCGGTAGTCGAGTGCTGCGAGAACCGTCTTGCCGGTGCCCGTCGCGGCAACCACAAGGTTTCGGTGGCGATCGTGAACCTCGCGCTCAGCGCGGATCTCGTCGAGCATCACTTGCTGGTATGGATACGGCCGGACCTCTAGACCGGAGATCGTCAGCGTCGACCTTTCACTTTTGCGGCCTCCAGACGTTTCGGCCAATGCGTCGTCGAGCCGGTCACGATCGCGGTCGGGGTCATACTCTTCGAACGAGGGGTCTTCGTTCCAGTAGGTTTCGAACGTCGATTGAAACTTGTCAATGAGGCTTGGTGTGCTGATGCGAGATAACCGCACGTTCCATTCGACGCCGTCTACGAGTGCAGCGTTCGAGAGGTTCGACGAACCAATGTAGGCGGTGTCGTAACCAGAGGTTCGGTGGAAGTGCCAAGCCTTGGCGTGAAGACGCGTGCGTAACGCGTCATACTGCACACGAACCTCAGCCCCGTACTCCCGGACAAGCCGGTCGAGCGTCGCACGCTCCGTTGAACCAAGGTAAGTGGTCGTGATTACTCGAAATGGCTTGCCGGCATCGGCCAGTGCTGTCAACTCGCGTTCGAGGAGTCGTACTCCGCTCCACCGGATAAACGCGCAAACGAGGTCCACTCGATCGGCCGACGATATTTCAGCAGGCAACTCGTGGCCGATCGACGGCTCCCCACTGGCGTTTGTCAGGAGCGCAACCTCCGATAGGGGCGTTGCCGGGCGGACCCTCGTACGATCGATGACGCCCGCCGCCGACGGACGGTAGAGCCGGAGGACTTGGCGAGCGGGATCGAGGACTGAATCGCCGGCGGCATCGAGATCGGCCAACAACTGGTTGGCGGCCGCAAGCTGCGCGCCTTGGTCAGAGATGCCGCTGAGGTGACGGAAGACGATATCACTCACATGCCGTGCGAGGACGTGTGGCTGGTCCGATTTCTCGACCGTCGACGCGTCGAATCGGAGTTCGGTCACGTTGAGTTGAGCCTGCAAGTCGTCTGTGAGGATCCGCTCGTAGATACCTTCGTCCATTCGACGAGTGTGTCAGATTCATCCGACAGTTCGGACTGTGCGGAATCGTTTCGATCATGCGCCGCTTCGTCCTTGAGCCGGTCGGAACCGCCGTCCGTGAAGCGGGGGAATTGTCGGCGGCAACTGATCTCATTTGGTTAGCGAGAACGGGAGGTGGCCGTGTCTGTGTACCGCGTCAACGTCGTCGAAGTAGTCAGGCGGTCAGCGACGATCGAGATACCTGACGGGTCCGACGTCGAGGATCCGTTGGTGCGGCGTGCAGTCGAAGACGCGGCGCGGGAAATTGCGGTCGAGATCGATGCAGGCGAAGCGCAGATCGAGATCCTGCCCGCACTCGTACCCAGATCGATCGACTGCAGGCTTACGTGAGAGACGTGCCGCTGTCGCGTGCGTCCGCAGGGCCAACGGCGAGTCGAACATAGTTTCTTGTCAGAGGTGAGTTGTACCATATTGATAGTTCTCGGGTAGCGCCGGGGGCGGGGGTTGTTTGACAAGTTGATAGCGCGCCGCAGTCCGGGCGAACCCGTTTCAAGACTGCTCGTTCCTCGGGGGAGAGTGCGAGCCGCGGGAGGAGTGCGGCGGCTGTGGCCGGGGTGGTGTCTCGGCGGTTCGTGTCCTGTTGTTCGTGCGCCGCTCGTATGAGTGGCCGTCTGGAGGGGAGGTCGTGTCATGTTCGCTTGTGATGTTCGTGAGTTCGCTGACCGGGTTGTCGATGAGCTCGCTCCACCTGCTGCCGGCGAAGTGGAGTCGGGGGAGTCTGATCGGTTGGCGTGCCGGCTCGGTCGGGCGAGCACGGTCGGGGTCGATGACGCCGAGATTCTGTCGGCGATCGTGGAGGTCGCGCGTGCACGCAATGTGCTCGATGCCGCGCAGTCGGTGTTGGTGCGTGCTGCTGAGCGGGCCGGGGTCCCGTTCCGGCGACGGGTGCGTTCGGCAGCGGGGTTGTTGACCGCGATCGGGGTCGCGCCGGCGGTGGCGCACCGCACAGTCCGCAATGGGCACCACGCCGACCGTCTGGAGGCGGTCGGGCGAGCGTTGCGGGACGGGTCGTTGTCGGCGGAGATGGCCGACGCGGTCGGCACAGGTGTTGCTGGTGTTGATCGGCGGGTTGGACTCGACGAGGCCGAACGCGGCGTGTTGGCGCGGAAGCTGTTGCTGCAGACCACGCCGGGCGAGGTTGCGGCCGCCGCCAGGGGTGAGGCGATTCGGTTGGCCGGCGAGAGTGCCGATCCGGATCGGGTTCCGGTAGCGGAGGATCCGGCGTCCAACGAGATGTCGTTGACCGTCGCCGAGGACGGTCGGATCACCTCCACGATCGATGTGGACGTGCTCACCGGGGAAGAGTTACACGCCGCGCTCGACCCGCTCTGCCGCCCGGTCCCACTGCCGGACGGGTCGCCAGATCCCAGGTCGACCGGGCAGCGGCGGGCCGATGCGCTCGGGCAGATCATCCGCACGTATCTGTCCGGGTCGGCGCGTCCCACCAGCGGGGGCGTGTTGCCGCACGCGACCCTGGTGGTCCCGACCGTCGGGAAACAATCAACCGCCTCGGTCGGTGGGGGTGTGGCCCGTCTCGGGTTCACCGGCCCGGTGTCGTCGTCGACGGTCGGGCTCGTGTTGTGTGCCGCGGCCGTGTCGGCGGTGCGGGTCGATGGCGAGGGTGTTCCGCTCGATGTCGGGCGAGAGCATCGGTTGTTTCCTCCGGGGATTCGGAAGGCGCTCGCGGTCCGTGATGGTGGGTGCGCGTTTCCCGGGTGTGGCCGCCCGGTCTCGTGGACCGATGCGCACCACTGTGTTCCGTGGTCGCGGGGCGGGGACACATCGTTGGGTAACGGTGTCCTGTTGTGTCGAATGCACCACGTGCACGTCCACCAGGGAGGGTGGGAGGTGTTCATCGGCCGCGACGGGCATCCCTGGTTCCGGCAGCCGGTCGACCCCGCACGCCCGGGCAGGCGAGGTGAACCGTTGCGCTCACACGGTCGGCGGACCATGACTATCCACCCGACAGCCGCCTGACGAGGGACGAGACGGCGGCTAGATCAGCTGAACAAGTGCTGACCCCACCATTCGCCGTCCTGCACACCGGGCGGCACCGCGAAGTTCGCGGAAGCGTTCGGGATCAGGTATTCGGTCATCGCATCCTTGCGGGAGAGCTGATGCTGCATCGGAACGAACTGTTTGAAGCTGTCCCGATTGAACGCGATGAAGAACAAGCCTGCGTCGAGGTGGCCGAAACCGTCGGAGCCGTCGGTGAAGTTGTAGCCGCGCCGCAGAATCTGCGCGCCGTTGTTCTGATCGGGGTGCGCCAGACGGACGTGCGCGGTGCGCGCGATCATCGGCGCACCGTACGACGTGATGTTGAAGTCCGGTTCGTCGAACTCCGACTCCTTACCGATCGGAGCGCCCTCGCCCTTCGTCCGGCCGACGATCGTCTCCTGCTCCTTCAAGTTCGCGCGATCCCACGGTTCGATATCCATCCGAATGCGGCGGGCGACGAGATATGTGCCGCCCGTCATCCACTGCGCCGCAGGTGGATTGTCCTTCTCGGCGACCCACACCTGCTCGTCGAGGACAGCGGTGTCCTCCGCGCGAACGTTCGCGGTCCCGTCCTTGAAACCGAACATGTTGCGGGGGGTGTCCTGCCCTCGCGTCGTCGACGACGTACGGCCGAACCCGAGCTGGGACCAGCGCACCGACACAACGCCGACACCGATCCGCGCAAGATTTCGGACCGCGTGCACGGCCACCTGCGGGTCGTCCGCGCATGCTTGAATGCAGATGTCGCCGAACGAACGGGACGGCTCGATCTTCTCCGCCGCGAACGCCGGCAGATCCGCCAGCGCAGCAGGCTTACGCGCACCGATCCCGAAACGATCCGGCCGACCCGGGTCCGACGCACTCGGCCCGAACAGTCCGGGACCGAAACCGATCGTGAGCGTGAGATGGGCGGGAGAGAGCCCGAGCGCCTCGCCGGTATCCGCAGGCGGCGCGTAATCGCCGAGGCCGAGAGCACCGTCCTCGACGGTCTCCTCGCCACGCGTCATACGTTCAGCGGCGACAGTCCACCGTTTCAACATGTCGACCAACTCGTCACGAGAATCGGTGACGACGTCGAACGCCGCGAAATGCAGACGATCCTGGGCGGCAGTCGTGATGCCGGCCTGGTGGTCGCCGCGGAACGGCACCGTCTGGTCGTCGGACGACGAATCAGCCGAACCGGCACCGTAACCGCCCGCTGCACCTGCGACACCGCCGACGACCAGCCCCGCGCCCGCCGCACCCAGCACGGCGCGACGCGAGACCGAGCTCTCCCCGGTACCCACTACTTCTTCAGCACGATGCCGGGAACCTGCGACAGGCTCGCCGACAGCGCATCGATCTTGTCCGACAATGCCTTTCGCGTGTTCTCGTCGACCTTGTCGTAGGCGACGTAACCGTCGCCCTCACGCAGCGCATCGATCGCCGACCGGACCTCACCGAACTGAGTGGTGATCTTGTTCATCAGATCCGGGCTAGCCTTGGAGATCATCGGCTGCATCTCAGCGATCAACGTCTCCGCGCCGTCGATGTTCGCCGCGAAATCCCACAGGTCCGTGTGGCTGTACCGGTCCTCTTCGCCGCCGACCTTCGTCGCCGCGATCTCGTCCACCAACGCCTGCGGGCCCTGGACGAACGACTGCGTCTCGAAATCGAAGTCCGGCTTGTTGACCTCGGTCTGCAACGTCTTCACATTCGTGACCAGCCCGTCGGCGATCTTCGCGATCGCCTCCTTCGTGTCAGCGGTCTTCGCCTGCGCGGCATCGGACGGAGCCACCTGGTCGCCCGCCTCGCCGACATCCGACGCCTGCGGCGCCCACAGGTAGCGCTCGATGCGGTGGAAGCCTGTGAACTCGACCTTGCCGTCTTCGGTGTCGTCCCAGCGCATGTCGACCATCGGATCCAGATCCGGGAAACTCTCGGCGACCGGCTCGATCCGCTCCCAGAACGTACGGACCTGGCCGAACTGTGCGCGCGCCGCATCCAGATCGCCCGACTTCACCGCGGTCGTGAAGGTCTCGGTCTGCGCGACGAGACCGTCCACCTGGCCGCGAACGTATTCGAGGTAGCGAGCCTTTGCAGCCTCGACGTCGGCCGGAGCCTCGCTCTTCTGCTTCTTCTCGCCCGACACCGTGATCTCGGTGCGGATACCCTGGCCGACCATGCCCGGCTTGCAGGCGACGGTGTACGTGCCCGGCTCGACGATCTCCACACCCAACTTGCCGGTGAGGCCCGGGCCGATGTTCTCGACTTCGCCGAGCACCCGGTTGTTATTGCCGTACACATAGAACTCGGTGACCTTCGATCCCGAGTTCGTCACCGCGAAATCGACCTGGCCGGTCTCCAACTCGGTGCTCGACAGATCGCAGGCGTCCGACGTCGACGTGACCGTGACCGCGCCCTCACCGTCGGACTTGGACTCACACGCGGCGAGAGCGATCGGCGTGGCAGCAGCCAGGCCGATGATCGTCGCGGTACGAAGACCGCGATACAGGGACGTGGGGGCCATAGGTGTTTCCTTTCGGGGGGTGAACTCGACTTGACGCGAGTATCAAGAGGCTGCGGGTTCGGACGAAGCGGCAGATGACGCCGAATCAGATCTCGCCGACGCGGCCGGATCAGTGCGCTTGCGCGACCGGCCACGGAGAACGAACAGTGCGCCGACGATCAGGACGTAGGCGACCCAGACGATCGCCTGCAGAACCGTCGGCTCAGGGCGGAAATTGAAGATGCCCTGCAACACCTCGCCGTACCACGCGCTCTGGTCGTACCAGGACGTGATGTCGAATGCGATCTCGTGCAGGCCCGGCAGCCAGCCGTACACCTGCAGAGCCCGCACCCCGTACGACGCGATGCCCGCGGCGACGACGATCAGGAACAGGCCCGTGTAGTAGAAGAACCGCGCGAAATCGATGCGGATGGCACCGCGGTACAGCAGGAACGTCAATGCGACCGCGACCACGATGCCGATCACCAGTCCGAGCAGCGGCCACGGACCGTTCGACGAACTCTCCGCGTAGCCGACCATCAGCAGCGCCGTCTCGAGACCTTCACGGCCGACCGCCAGGAAGGCGAGCCCCATGACGGCGACCGGACCGGCGGCCATCGCCGTCGACAACCCGGACTTCAATTCTCCGGAGATGCTCGCCGACGCCTTCCGCATCCACAACACCATGAACGTCACGATCACCACAGCGATGATCGACGCGATGCCCGCAATCAACTCGGCAGCCAACGACGACACCGTCGACGTGCCGAACTGGATGATCAGAAACGTGCCGATCATCAACGCGACGGCCGCCGCCACACCCGCCCAGATCCACTTCAACGCGTCCCGACGGTCCGACTTGACCGCGAACGCGATCAGGATCATCACCACAATGCCCGATTCAAGTCCCTCGCGGACACCGATCAGCCCGCTGCCGAACATCTGAGTCGCTATAGACGGCGCGCCCGACGCGGAGAGATAGATCATCGACAACTTCAGCTTTCATGAGGCAAGGCATGCCAAACGGCAACGTTTTACAATAGCCCCATCGGCCGCGCGTAGTGAACAGGCGGCAAGACTTTCGTCACGAAGCGAGTTCGACAGCCGCAGCAAAAGCGCTGAACCGGTGTCGTTGCACGTCATAGCCCTGCCTGGCGATCAAGGCATCGCGGATCTGCGGGTGTACACGCGCCGCGATTCCCGTCCACCACGGCTTATGCGACCGCGGGAGATCGTCGAGCAAACGATCGGACGCCGTCGAGAAAACGGGCGAAAGCCGTAGATAGTCCGGACGGAACTCACGCAGATCACGATCGGCGTACTCCGCGAGATGAAGGTCGGAGATGGCTCTCGGAAGATCGGCGTCGATGTGGGCCGCCACTCCCGACATCAAACCCTTCACCACCGGAACATGCGGATTGCGGTCGTCACGCAACTCGCACGTCGACCACGCTGTCTGCCACATCGGTTCGCACTGATCGCCGCGCTCGAACGCGATGAGGTTACGCGTGTAGTACTCGTCGAACACCGGGATCAGCGCCAGCACCCAGTCTGGGTTGTCGACGTCGCCACGATCGCACACGCCGATCAGCTCGTCAGTCACATACGAGTAGACACGCGCGAACCACTGCTTCGGATCGTCTGCCGCCGTGAGCCGGTCCGCGGTGGCGTGCTGTCGGGCGAGGACGTCGCGCGCGACGCGACGCGGCTCCGCCAGATCGGCGACGACACGTGGCTCGACGGTCGGTGCGGACGCCGGATCTCCCGGCTTTAGATCTGCGAGCAGGTCGAGCGACTCGGCGACCTGCCTGCGTACGGTCCTCGCGACGAGGGACGTCGCGACCCGCGACACCAGACGCATCCGCACCGTCCACGTCACGGTGCATCCAGTGGCGGTCGGTGCGATCTCTTGACGGCCGGAATGATCGAGCAGGGCGGGCCCGCCGTCGTAGACGCGGTAATCGAAGACCCGCGCGAAGTCGGAGTATTCGACGATCTCGCGGAGCTTGGCCCGACCGCCCGGAAGGGTGACGGTGCGGAGCGTCCCGACGCCGTCCGGACGATCGCCGACACCGGGTTCGCGCACCTCGATACGCGCTGTCGACCATCGGTTCATCTGCTCGGGGTCGGTGAGCATCGTCCACGCCTGTTCCGGTGAGCATGCGAGATCCTTGCGGAGACGAAAGTCGGTCACGCGACACCCCGATAGCGGTCGGCGTCGGGATTGGCCAGATCCATCCCGAGCTGCGTGGTGACCAACCGGAGCTCCCGCTGCGCGATGCGAGTGTCCGAGCCGAACACGCCGATCGCACGCAACACCTCGCGGGACCGCACCAGCGGCCGCGCCAACACCACAACGTTGTGCAAGGGCGTGGCGCGCAGCCCCAACGCGGCCGCCACGTCATCGTCGACCCATCTCGTCGACACGCTCTCGAACAGGGTTCGCAGCACCGGCCTCGTGACCGTGTGGACCGCGCCGTTGATCGCGTTCGCCACCACCGGAGGCAACGGCAACGGGAACTCGGTCCGGTACCCGTCGTCGAGCAGAGCGGTGACCAGGGTGCGGGCGTCTGGATCGGGCTCCATCCGGAACGCACGCGCGACGACGTCGATCTCCTCGGCATCGGAGAAGCTGCGCGGCAGCAGATCGTCGTCGACGCCCATCACATGGCCGATCCACCGCCACATGTGCGTGATCGCCTCCCGCTCCGCGGCCGAGTACCGCAACCCGAAGTCGTGGCCGATCCGCAGCGGAAGCGCTAAAAATCCGGCGGTGATCGTGAACTGGCCGTACGTCTGATTGATGGGCACACCCCACTGCGCCGTGTCCCACCCCTGACGATGGATCAGATGGTGGCGGACCATCGCGTGCACCAGTCGGATCCGCAACGTCTGCACCCAGCCGGGCTGCCCGACGTCCATGCAGCCGGGGGCTGTCGCGAGCGCCACCCACCGCGCCGTCGACTGGACGCGGTCCCACGTGCCCTCGGTGAGGCGACCCGTCTCGCTGAGCGGCCGAGTGAATCCGCGCGCCTGATAGCCGTAGATCAGAGACTGGTAGAGGGTCGACGACTGTAGCGACCCGAACCGCCACCACGCCATCGCCCCCGCTCGGGCGAGCGCCGGGTCGTACCAGGTCGGCAGTACGCTCGCGGCGTCGAGAAACGCGGCGAGAGCAGGGGGTTCGGTGTCGCTCAACCGGCCGGAAGGCGTGTCAAGACTCTCCAGCGCCGCCATCACATCGCCCCACGACATCGGGTCGGTGCCGTCGCGTCCAGCGAAGAACTCGTCGACCACCGCGTCAGCGAGCGGATCACCCTGCATCAAGCCCGCCGCCATCCTCGCCGCACGCTCGGGATGATCGTTCGCGACAGCGTGCCAGTTGCGGGCGCCGGTGATTGCGGCCGCGTGGTCGGCGGACATCGTCTCCATAAAAGACAGTGTGTTCTTTTATGAGACGGACGTCAAGATCCGTCTAAGGGTTGGTCGCGGAAAGGCCCGACCACAGCAATGACGTGACGTGATCGACGAGTTCGTCGCGACTGATCTCCCGCGTCGTGGCCCACCATTCGACACTCGACGCGACCGCGCCGACCATCGCGCGAGCCCAGACGGCGGCCGGCGCGCTGTCGAGGGAGCGTGCGGCGAATCCCGCCGCCAACACCTGCGTCAGCGTCGTCTCGACGAACGAGCGACCGTTTGCCCGCCACCGGTCCGCGAGCGCCGGAGCCAGCGTCGGATTCTCGTCGAACCACGCGGCCAACAGGTCGACGGCGGCTCGCGTCTGACCGTGGGCGTCCTCTGAACCTGTTGCCAGAGCCTGCAATCGGCCGACGATGCGGTGGGAGTGACGGGCAGCGAGTGCGTCGAGAACGCTGTCGCGATCGTCGAACGCCGCGTACACCGCCGACCGGGTGAGCCCGGCCTCCGCGGCGACCTGACTCAACGACACATCGGCGCCCGACCGGGCGATCGCGCGTTCGGCGGCATCCAGCAGCGCCTCGCGTCGCGCATCCCGATCGACTCCCGGTCCAGGTGGTCGGCCGCGTCGCCGGTTGATCTCGCTCACACGGGAGACGCTACTGGGAACCTCGGCGGGTCGTCTGGAGTTGACCTAGTGATGTGGCACGCTGGTGCCCGCCCCCGACCGGGGTGCTCCGTATGTATGGAAGGACTGATCAGCTGTGTCGACGGCAACCACCCTTCGACGCGTCGCCCTCGCCGCGACGGCCGGACTGGCAGCCGTGACGCTGACCGCCTGCAACATCGAGATGCCGTGGGACGGCCCCGACATCCCCGACGGCCTGCCGCCCGGCCCCGGCGTCCAGCAGCCGTTCGTCGACATCCACGCCCCCGGCCGCACCGCTGACACACTGCGTGAATGGGCCGCGCCCATCGCGAAGGATCTCAGCATCCCGGTGACGGCGATGGAGGCGTACGGTAACGCTGCCGAGATCCAACGGCAGCAACACCCCGAATGCGGCATCGCGTGGACCACCGTCGCGGGCATCGCAGGCGTCGAGACCAAGCACGGCACGCACCGCGACGCGGACGTCGCAGTCAACGGCGACGTCCGGCCCGAGATCCGCGGACCGCAACTCGACGGCACCGACGGCAACTGGGAGATCCGCGACACCGACAACGGGAAGATCGACGGAGACACGGAGTACGACCGCGCCGTCGGCCCGTTCCAGTTCATCCCGACCACGTGGAAGCGCTTCGGCGTCGACGCTAACGGCGACGGCAAGGCAGACCCCGACAACATCGACGACGCCGCGCTCTCGGCGGCCCGCTACCTGTGCGTGTCGGCGGACGGGGACATGACGACCCCCGAAGGGTGGGAGAAAGCCGTCCTGACCTACAACAACTCGATGGACTATGTCCTCAAAGTCCGCAACCACGCGAACGCCTACTCGGTGAACGTCAGGTACTGAACCGGCTTCCGGGACGGAGCCATTACCCTAGTAGACGTACCCGAAGGCGACGTCGCACGAGGCGTCGGCACGACCATCTGAATGGGGCTGGAACAAGTGGCAATTATCGAGCAGGTTGGCGCGCGCGAGATCCTCGATTCCCGAGGCAATCCGACCGTCGAGGTGGAAGTGGTTCTCGGCGACGGTTCTTTCGGCCGGGCAGCGGTCCCGTCGGGTGCGTCCACCGGTGAGCACGAGGCCGTCGAATTGCGCGACGGCGGCGACCGCTACCTCGGCAAGGGCGTTCAGAAAGCGGTCGAAGCAGTCCTCGACGACATCGCCCCTGAAGTGATCGGCATCGAAGCCGACGACCAGCGCGTCCTCGACCAGACCCTCGTCGACCTCGACGGCACACCCAGCAAGTCGCGTCTGGGCGCCAACGCCACCCTCGGCGTATCGCTGGCCGTCGCACGTGCCGCAGCTGAGTCGGCAGGCCTCGACCTGTTCCGTTACATCGGCGGCCCGAACGCCCACATCCTGCCCGTCCCGATGATGAACATCATCAACGGTGGCGCGCACGCCGACAACGGCATCGACTTCCAGGAGTTCATGATCGCGCCGATCGGTGCGCCGACGTTCGCCGAGTCGCTGCGCTGGGGTGCCGAGGTGTACCACGCGCTCAAGTCGGTGCTGCACAAGCAGGGCATGAGCACGGCGCTCGGCGACGAGGGCGGTTTCGCACCCGACCTGCCGAACACCGAGGCCGCGCTCGACGTCATCGCCACCGCAGTCGGGAACGCAGGCCTGAAGTTCGGCAGCGACGTCGTCGTCGCCCTCGACTCGGCGTCGACCGAGTTCTTCACCGACGGTGCCTACCAGTTCTCGGGCGCCCCGAAGACCGCAGACCAGATGATCGAGTTCTATTCGAAGCTGATCGCCGAGTACCCGATCGTGTCGATCGAAGACGGTCTCGCCGAAGACGACTGGACCGGTTGGGCCGCCCTCACCGAAGCGATCGGCGACAAGGTCCAGCTCGTCGGCGACGACCTGTTCGTCACCAACCCGGAACGTCTGGAAGAGGGCATTAACAAGGGCATCGCCAACGCTCTGCTGGTGAAGGTCAACCAGATCGGCACCCTCACCGAGACCCTCGACGCCGTCGCACTGGCGCACAACAACGGCTACAAGTCGATGATGAGCCACCGCAGCGGCGAGACCGAGGACACCACCATCGCCGACCTGGCAGTCGCCTGCAGCTGTGGCCAGATCAAGACCGGTGCGCCTGCACGCAGCGAGCGTGTCGCGAAGTACAACCAGCTTCTGCGTATCGAAGAGGGCCTGGGCGACGCCGCGCGCTTCGCAGGGGACCTCGCGTTCCCGCGTTTCAACGTCGACGCGTGATCGACTGATACGTATGGCTGAATCGACGTCCGGGCGCGGTAGCCGGGGCCGAAGCGACCGGCGAGACGGCAGGTCTCGACGGTCGCAGCCGGTCACGCGCCGCGCCCGGAGTCGGTCCGACGATGATCTCGCCGCGCTCGCCGACGCCGTCTCGACGCGCGCAGAGAACAAACCTGCTGAGGAGAATCCCGCTGGGCAAAATTCTGCGGGGAAGTTAGCGGGGAAGAAGCCTGGGCCTCGCGACGTGCGTGGGCGTGGCGGGGTCCGTCCGCCGAAGCGCACACTGGCGTCGCGCCTGGGCCACGTGGACCCGAAGCGGGCGGCCGTGATCACGTTGGTCATCGTCTTCCTGGCGTTGACCCTCGCCGTCCCCGTCCGGACGTATCTGTCGCAACGCAGTGAGTTCAACGAACTGCAGCAGGCCAACACGCAGTTGCAGAAGGAAGTCGCCGAGTACCAGCGCAAAGCAGTCGAACAGAACGACCCCGCGTACATCGAGGCGAAGGCGCGCGAACGTTTGCAGATGGTCAAGCGCGGCGAACGCCAGGTGATTTTGATCGCGCCGAACAAAGAACAGCAGGAAGCCGCGGAACGCGCCGAACGCGAGCGTGAAGCCAATCCGTGGTACCAGAACATGTGGGATGCGGTGTCGACACCGCCGGAGGGCAAGTGAGCGTTTCCGATGACGATCTCGCGGCCGTCGAGCGACAGCTCGGACGGATACCGCGAGGCGTTCTTGAAGTCAGTTACCGGACCCCGGATGGTGCGCCTGCCGTGGTGAAGACGGCGCCGCGTCTGCCGGACGGGACGCCGTTCCCGACCCTCTACTATCTGACCGATCAACGGTTGACCGGCGCGTGCAGTCGTCTCGAGTCCGGCGGCGTGATGCGCGAGATGCAGGCGCGTCTGGCCGACGACACCGAACTCGCGGCAGGCTACCTCCGCGCCCACGAGAGCTACCTCGCCGAACGCGATGCGATCGAGTCGCTGGGCACTGACTTTACCGGCGGTGGCATGCCCGATCGGGTGAAGTGCCTGCACGTCCTCGTCGCTCACTCGCTCGCGAAGGGGCCGGGCGTCAACCCGCTCGGCGACGAGGCTGTCGCTATGCTCGCCGACGTCGAGAAGCTCCGCGGCATCGCCGTCCCCGCCGACTGGCCCGCCATCGCTGGTGCACAGTGACGCGTGTCGCGGCCGTCGACTGCGGAACCAACTCGATCCGACTGCTGATCGCGGAGCTCGGGCCCGACGGCTCCCTCGTCGACGTCACGCGTGACATGGAAGTGGTCCGGCTCGGTCAGGGCGTCGACGCCACCGGCGAGTTCGCGCCGGAAGCGATCGAACGCGTTCGTGCCGCGTTGGCCGACTACGTGGACGTCATGCTCGAAGCGGGCGTCGACCGGGTCCGGATGGTTGCGACGTCGGCGACGCGTGACGCCGGGAACCGGGACGAATTCTTCGCGATGACGGCGCAGCTGCTCGGCGAGGTCCAGGCGGGTGCGTTCGCCGAGGTGATCTCGGGCGACGAGGAGGCGCGGCTGTCGTTCCGCGGCGCGGTCGGCGGTCTGGACCCGGCGGACGGCCCGTTCGTCGTGACCGACCTCGGCGGCGGCAGCACGGAGGTCGTGCTCGGGTCGGTCGTCGGTGGCGACGCCGTCGTCGCCGGCGCGTATTCGACGAACATCGGCTGCGTCCGGCTCACCGAACGCGCGCTGCACTCGGATCCGCCGACGCTCGACGAAGTCGACGCCGCGGTCGGGTACGCCCGCGACGAGTTGGCGAAGGCTTTCGCGGCGGTCGACGTGTCGGCTGCGCGCACCTGGGTCGGCGTTGCGGGGACGTTGACGACGTTCGCGGCATTGCACGCGGGACTCGACCACTACGATCCGGAGTTCATCCACCACTCGCGGATCGGGCTGGCCGACCTGCACAAACTGTGCTCCAAGCTCGTCGCGATGACGCGGGACGAGCGACTGGACCTCGGCCCGATGCATCCGGGGCGCGCAGACGTGATCGGCGGCGGCGCCCTGGTCACGCAGGAGTTGGCGCGCAACTTCGCCGACCGTGCCGCCATCACCGAGATGGTCGTCTCCGAACACGACATCCTGGATGGAATCGCGCTGGGTCTGCTCGACTGAGGTCAGCGGCTCAGACGTTGCGTCCGAACAGCGTGACGTCGTTGCATGCCTCGCAGACGTCGTCGGGGATGACGCCGGCGCGCTGCAGGTAACCGAACGCGATACAACCCGTGCACAGCCCCACGGCGAACTCGAGCAGCGCGGCGACGATCAGGGCGCCGACGATGATCTGCGCGGCCAGGCCGAGTCCGACGAGCGACAGGACGAACGCAGTGCCGGAGAAGGCGAGGCCGATGGCCTGGGCGAAACGCTTCGGCGGGCCCGCGACCGCCTTCTCCTTGCGCCACACCTGCGGAACGATCACGTGGACGGCGAGCCGACCGAAAGGCGAATAGCGCGGTCCGCCCGCCACCCGCAGCACGAAACCGAGCGCGAGCACTCCGTACAGCCACGGCTGGTTCACGACGATCGAGACGGCGGCCAACACGACCACCAGGCCGGCCGTCGACCGTGCGGCGTAGTCGTTGACCGGATTCGGGAAGTCGAGCAGCCCGCGATGCCACGACGGCTCCGGCTGCACCGCGACAGACGTTTCGACCGGGGTGAACAGGGAGTCCGGGGTGCTCATGCGGTCACCGTACGTTTGCATCGCAGGTGCGTCGAGGGTTTAGTGCACGGCGCCCGAATCGGCGACCACCTCGAGGATGGCTTCGCCGTACCGCTCGAGTTTCGCTTCACCGATGCCGTTGACCGAGAGCAGTTCCTCGCTGCTCGTCGGACGGATCTGAGCGATGCCTTCGAGCGCCTTGTTCGACAGCACCGTGTACGGCGGGATCTGCGCTTCCCTGGCGACCGATGTCCGCCACTGACGCAGCGACTCGAACACATCCCGATCGTCGTCGGACAGGTCGACCGACACGGCCACGGTCTTCGGGCGGCGTGTGCGCCCGGCTGCCCGCGTGTCCTCGCGGAACACCTGCTGCACCTTGCCGTGCATCACCGGGACGCCCGCCTCGGTGAGGTAGTACTGACCGTATTCGCCGCGTGTCTGGAGATACCCCGACGCCAGGAGTTGGCGGACGACGCTGCTCCACGCGTTCGCATCCAAGTCGGACCCGATCCCGTATGTGCTCAGGGACTTGTGTCCGAGCTGATTCATCCGCTTGTTGTCGACGCCGCGCAGGATGTCGATGAGATGTCCGGCACCGTAGTGCTGGCCGTGCTCACGGTCGAGCCGCCAGATGGTCGCCATCAGCTTCTGCGCGGGCACGGTGCCGTCCCACGTCTTCGGCGGATTCAGACACGTATCGCAGTTGCCGCACGGGCCCGAATCCTGGTCGAAATAGCGCAGCAGCTGTTGCCGACGGCACGTCGCCGACTCGCACAGCGCCAGCATCGCGTTCAAATGCTCCGACTGTGCGCGACGATGCGCGGCGTCGCCGTCGGACATCTGGATCAACCGCTGTTGCTGGACGACGTCGGCCAGCCCATACGCCATCCACGCCACCGACGGCAGCCCGTCCCGGCCGGCGCGGCCGGTCTCCTGGTAGTAGCCTTCGACGCTCTTCGGCAGATCGACGTGGGCGACGAACCGCACATCCGGTTTGTCGATACCCATGCCGAACGCGATCGTCGCGACGACGACGATGCCGTCCTCCCGCAGAAAGCGGTGCAGCGTGTCGTTGCGCACCTGCTTGTCGAGGCCTGCGTGGTAGGGCAGCGCGTTGATCCCGTTCGACACCAGGAAGGCCGCGATGTTCTCCACCGACTTACGGCTGAGGGCGTAGACGATCCCGGTCGCGGGCTCGCCGTCGACGACGCCGTCGGCCTGGATGAACTCCAACAGCTGCCTGTTGACCTGCTTCTTCGGCTCGATCCGATACGTGATGTTCGGCCGGTCGAAGCTGGCCACGAAATGCTGCGCGTCCTGCAGGTGCAGACGCTGCGTGAGTTCCTCGTGGGTGCGCCGTGTCGCCGTCGCCGTGAGCGCGATCCGCGGGACGTCCGGCCACAGTTCCGCGAGATCGCCGAGTGCCAGATAGTCCGGCCGGAAGTCGTGACCCCACTGGGACACACAGTGCGCTTCGTCGATCGCGACCAGCGACAGCTTTCCGCGCGAGAGTAGGTCACGCGTGTACTGCTGACTCAACCTTTCCGGGGCGACATAGATCAAGTCGAGATCGGCTGCGAGGTAACGGCGTTCGACATCCGCACGTTCGTCGGGGAGTTGCGTCGAGTTCAGGTATGCGGCCTTGACCCCGAGCTGACGGAGCGCGCCGACCTGATCGGCCATGAGCGCGATGAGCGGGGAGACGACGACCGCGCACCCGTCCCGAACCAGAGCAGGCACCTGATAGCAGAGGCTTTTGCCGCCGCCGGTCGGCATCAGGACCACGGCGTCGCCGCCCGCCACCACGTGGGAGACGATCTTCTCCTGGTCGCCGCGGAACGCGTCGTAACCGAAGACGGTGCGCAGCACCTCGTACTGGTCGGTCACCGGATTCAGGAGTCCTCGTCCTGAGACTGTTGAGCCTGCTCCGCCTTCTTCGCGGCGTCGCGCATCTCGAAACCGTCGGTGATCAGCTCGCCGACCTCGCGTGCCACGTCGACCACCGCGGTCGTGATGATCGCGGTGATGTTGCCGACTCGCGACGCGGCGCTCTGCACCATCTCCTGCGCGAAGTCCTTGCTGCGTTCTGCCCGACCGACCACGATGACGATCCCTCCGTTCGACGTTGCCGTCCATCGTAAGCGAGTGGGGCCCTCCGACGACTTCGGCACTTTCTTTCGGCGTCACGCCGAAAGAAAGTGCCGAAGTGCGATCAGCTCGCGTCAGGCCGCGTCGACGGCCTTCGTGCGCTCGATGTTGACGACGATGTCGTTGTCGTCGCGGGTCATCCAGTTGGGGAGCGACAGCTTCGCGATCTTCTTCCACGTCGACCCGAGCTGCTGGCGCAGCGAACCGGTGTTGTACGGCAGGTCGTACTTCTCGCAGATCGCGCGGACCTCGCCAGCCATCTCCGGGTACCGGTTGGCGGGAATGTCGGGGAACAGGTGGTGCTCGATCTGGTGCGACAGGTTGCCGCTCATGATGTGGAACAGGTCGCTGCCGACGATGTTGGCCGAGCCGAGCATCTGGCGGACGTACCACTGACCCTTCGTCTCGTCGACGCACTCTTCGGCGGTGAAAGTCTGTGCGCCCGAAGGGAAGTGGCCGCAGAAGATGATCGAGTACGCCCACACGTTGCGGATCAGGTTGGCGCTCGCGTTGCCGACCACCGTGCTCACGAAGAACGGGCCGGTGAGCGCGGGCCACAGGATGTAGTCCTTGGCGACCTGCTTGCTCGCCTTGCGCCACATGCCCTTCGCGAGGCCTTTGATGTCGCTCCACTTGCGTTTGCCCTGAACGATGTTCTCGGCTTCGAGGTCGTGCAGCATGACGCCCCACTCGAACAGGAGCATGAGCGCGGTCGCGTAACCGAGGTTGCCGAGGAAGTATGGGTTCCACTTCTGGTCGCGCGCCATGCGCAGGATGCCGTAACCGATGTCGCGGTCCTCGCCGAGGACGTTGGTGAACGTGTGGTGCATGTAGTTGTGGCTGTGCTTCCACTGGTCGCCCGGGCACACGTTGTCCCAGTCGAACTCGCGGGAGTTGTACGTGTCCTCACGCATCCAGTCGTACTGGCCGTGCATGACGTTGTGCCCGATCTCCATGTTGTCGAGGATCTTCGCGACCCCGAGCGATGCGACGCCCGCCAGCCACACCGGCGGCAGGAACGGGACGAACATCGCTGCGCGGCCTGCGAACTCGAGCTTCCGCTGGGCGCTGATGATCGAATAGATGTAGTTGCGGTCCGACTCGCCGAGGTCGGCGACGACGCGGGCGCGCAAGGCGTCGAGTTCGGCGCCCAGGGCCTCGACCTGGTCGTAGCTCAGGTCGATCTCGGTGGACGGGGCGGTCTGGGTGCGCGATGCGAGGGGTGAGACGGTCATGGTCCTTGCTTCCCTTCGAGAGTGGTGGGTGGTGGTCAGACGTCGATCTCGACGTCGCCGACGGGGGCGTTGACGCAGAGCTGGATATGGGAGTCGGGTTCGGAGTCAAGCTCGCCGGTCAGGACGTTGCGGGTGCAGCCGGACGTGCGGACCTTGGTGCAGGTGAAGCAGATGCCCATACGGCAGCCGTACTCCGGGCTGAGGCCTGCTGACTCAGCCTGTTCGAGGAGAGTCCGGCCGTCGTTGTCGGCGGTGGTGCCCGATGCGCCGAAGGTTACGGTGCCGCCGACCTGGTCGTCGGCGACGACGGAGGGCAGCGCGATCGTGAACGCTTCACTGTGGACGGCGTCGGCGATGCCTGCGTCGTCGGCGTACTCGCGGACCGCGTCCATCAGCGATGCCGGACCGCACATGTACACCTGTGCACCGCCGTGGGCGACGTCGGCGATGTGCTCGGGCGAGAAGTGCTCGGGCGCGTCGCCGCGCGTGTAGTGGAGGCGGACGTCAACGCCGTCGATCGTGCGGTTGATCGCGTCGAGCTCGGCCCGGTAGGGCACGTCGTCCGCGGTACGTGCGTAGTGCACGAACGTGATCTGACCCGAGTGTCCTTCGGCGACCAGCGTGCGCAGCATTGAGAGGACGGGTGTAATCCCGCTGCCGCCGCTGACGAGGACGACCTTCTCCGGGCGTGCAGCCGGGAGAGTGAAGCCCCCGTCCGCGGTGGCGAGCGTCACGACCTCGCCGACTTCAAGGTTGTCGCGCAGGTGATTCGAGACCAGTCCGCTGTCGTGGACGGCGACGGTGATCTCGATGTCGCCGCGCGTGTTCTCGGCGTTGGCGGGCGAGTAGAAGCGGCGGTGACGAACGCCGTCGATCACGACTCCTACCTCGACGTACTGTCCTGCCTGGTGACCCTTCCACTGGCGGGTGGGACGCAGGGTGACAGTCGTCGAGCGGTCGGTCTGACGGCGGACGTCGATCACTTTGCCGCGAGTGTCGCGCCAGGTGATCATCGGGTCGATGAACTCCAGGTAGCGGTCTACCGGGTACGGGGTGGCGGTGGCTTCGACGAGTGATTCGACGAGCGTCGCGATGTGGTGTGCCATCTCGGTGTCCTTCGGTCTGTTCGAACTTTTCAGTGAACATGTGTACACAACGAGAATGTCTGCCCGTACCGATATGTGTCAAGGTCTCGCGTGCGTGTCCGTCGTCACCGCTGGCCGGTCCACTAGACTGCTCGCGTGGCCGGAAGCCGAGCAGAGAAGAAGGAACAGACTCGGCAGGCGCTGCTCGACACCACCATCGATTTGGTGGACGACCGTTCATTCGGAAGCATCAGCCTGCGTGAGGTGTCACGCGGTGCAGGCATTGTGCCCACCGCGTTCTATCGGCATTTCGCGTCGATGGAGGATCTCGGCGTCACTCTCGTCGAGGACGCCATGCGGATGCTGCGCGGCGCATTGCGTGAGGCGCGACGCGACCTCGCCGGTCGCGGCATGCCGACCGCACGCGATTCGCTCGACATTCTGTTGCGGAAGGTTCGGACCGACCAGAAGCAGTTCCGGTTCCTGGTCCGCGAGCAGCACGGCGGGGTCGCCGAGGTGCGGCGCGCCATCGGAACCGAGCTCCGTCTGCTCTCGCGCGAGCTCGCGATCGATCTCGCTCGCACGCCCGCGCTGGTGTCGTGGGAGGCCGAGGATCTGGAAGTGGCCGCGGATCTGATCGTCACGATCATGATGACCGCGGTCGCGGAACTGCTCGACGGCGACGGCCGCGAGTCCACCGAACGGACACTGGTCGCGCGTGCGGAGAAACAGTTGGTGATGGTGTTTCTCGGGATGTCTGCGTGGCGTCCGAGTGAATGACAATGTCCGCGTGGAGGCGATGATTGTCGGACTCATGAGGAATGATCGTCCTCATGGATGTTGGATCTCAGTTCGGCCCGTACCGACTGGACGCATTGGTCGGTCGGGGCGGCATGGGGCAGGTGTTCCGGGCGCACGACACCGTCCGTGACCGTGAGGTCGCACTCAAGCTCCTCAAAGCGGATCTGGCCGCCGACGAGACCTTTCAGGAACGTTTCCGCCGCGAGTCGCAGACCGCGGCGAGACTCGGCGAGCCCCACATAATTCCGATCCACGATTACGGCGAGATCGACGGCGTGCTCTATCTCGACATGCGGCTGGTCGACGGTCGTGATCTGCGTGCGGTGTTGCGTGGCGACGGGCCGATGGCGCCGTCTGCCGCGGTCGCGCTGGTCGAACAGGTCGCGTCCGCGCTCGACGCAGCTCACGCAGTCGGGCTGGTGCACCGGGATGTGAAGCCGGAGAATGTCTTGGTGACGCCAAACGGGTTCGCCTATCTGGTCGACTTCGGCATCGCGCACCACGCGGGCGATGCGCATCTGACGCACACCGGGACCGCCGTCGGCTCGATTGCCTACATGGCGCCCGAGCAACTCGACAATGTCCCGGTCGGCCCCGCGTCGGACGTGTACTCGCTCGCGGCCGTGCTGTTCGAGTTGTTGACCGGCCGGCAGCCGTATCCGGGCGATTCGGTGAGCGCGGTCGTCAAGGCGACCGTGCTCTCGGCGGTCCCCGTGCCGAGTTCGATTAGCCCGGTGGTGACGCCTGCGCTCGACGAGGTGGTCATGCGCGGCCTGGCCAAGTCGCCGGGGGAGAGGTATCGGTCGGCGGGCGAATTCGCGGCGGCGGCTCGGGCCGCAGTCGAAGGCGCACCGCTGAATCCGGCGTTCGACGCCACCCAGATCGGTGCGCCGCTGCCGTCGGGCACCAAGAACTACTCGGGTCCCCAGTACTTCTCAGGTCCCCAGCACTTCTCAGGCCCCCAGCACTACTCAGGACCGCAACTGACGAATCCGATTCCCCCGCAGGGGTACCCGGGGCAGCCCTACGGGGCGGCATACATGGGCGGGCCCCCGGCGCAGGGCGACGACGACGGTCGCACGCTCAACATCGTTCTGGCGATCATCGCGGCGGTGCTCATCGTGGCGTTGATCGGCCTCGCGGTCTACTGGTTCGGTTTCCGCGACTCCGGCACCGCGACGACGTCCTCGTCGTCGACCACGACGATCACCAACACCGTCCAGCCGCAGACACAGACGGTGGCGCCCACGCCGCCGCCGGGCACCGCGTCGTGCGGTGGCGGAGTCGGGGTGGCGACGTCGGTGACGAGCTGTGAGTTCGCCGCGAACGTCGGGGCGGTCTATCTACAGGAGGGACAGAAGGGCGAGGCGAGGACGATCGTCGCGTCCAGCCCGGTGACCGGCCAGGCGTACACGATGTCGTGCACACCCGAGAACGGTGTGGTGGTCTGCCGCGGCGGAAACAACGCCGTCGTCGTGATCTACTGAGCCGCTCACATCGAACTGGGAAACAGATGACTGGAGGGATGCGCGCGTGGCATCGATAGCTCGAAACGTTGGAATCGCACTCGTCGCGGCGATGACCGCCGCATCACTCGCAGCGTGTGGGTCGGACTCCGAATCGGAGTCGATCGCGACGGTCACCGAGGTCGTGACGGCGAGTTCGTCGACATCCGCGGGGGCTGCTCCACAGGGGAAGGCGCGGCTCACTGCGAGCTTCGGCCAGCTGGCCGTGTCGCAGCCGGTCGGTCTCGCTGTCGTCCCCGTCGGTGGCGGCGAAGCGATGACGTTCGGCGACCAGGATCCGCAGGTCGCGTGGTCGACGATCAAGGTGCCGCTCGCGTTGGCCGCCGAACGTGCGAACGGGCCGAGTCAGGCCGAGTCGTCGGCCATCATCAACTCCGACAACGCCGCCGCGGAATCGCTATGGGCGTCACTCGGATCCAACGAGCAGGCGGCCGCAGCGGTGACCGCCGTGTTGCGTGAAGGCGGAGACGAGCAGACCACCGTGCCGTCGGCGAAACTGCGCCCCGAGTACACGGTCTTCGGCCAGACGACGTGGCCCCTGACCAACGCGGCGACGTTCACCGCCAACCTGCCGTGCCTGCCGGACAGCGGCCATCTCGTCTCCCTGATGGAGAAGGTCGCAGGTAACCAGCAGTGGGGCGTCGAAGTGATCCCGGCGCGAACGACCGCGGTCAAAGGCGGCTGGGGCCCGAGCGCGACGGGCGGGTACATCGTGCGGCAGATCGGGCTGGTGACGCTGCGCAACGGTGCCCGCGCGGCCGTCGCGATGAGTACGTATTCGCCTGGCGCTTCGATGGATTCGGGTATAGCTGCGCTCAACCTGGTCGGCGCCTGGGTTGGACGCCACCTCGCCTCGCTGCCGTCTGGTCGCTGCCGGTAACGGTCGGGCAACGCCCGGGTTTCGGGTGAGCCACGCGGATTGGCCGACCTCACATCTGTGGTTAGAGTGACAAAAGTTGTTGGTGTTACTTAAGGGGTGTTTGTGATTCGTCGTGGATCGGTGCTGCGCGGTGCCACCGCCGTACTCGCCGCAGCAGTGGTCGCCGGTGGAATAGCGATGGGGGCCGGCGCAGCTGGAGCCGCGCCGGTGATTCCGATGCCGAACGTGCTCCCGCGACTCTCCCCCCACTCGTCACAGGTCGATCTGATCAAGAGCTTCAACCGGCGTTCACGCACCATCACCAAAGCCATTCCGGGACGGATCGGTCTGGCGATCACCCCGGTCGGCACCGACGACACGATGAGCTTCGGGACCGTCAAGACGGCGCGCGCGTGGTCGACGTTGAAGGTGCCGGTGTCCATCGCTGCCGAGCGTGCCAACGGTAAGGCCGTGGTCGGCGACATCCGTTCGGCGATCCGCGCATCCGACAACGCTGCAGCCGAACGCCTGTGGGCCTCGCTCGGCGGCGATCGGCTCGCCGTGAAGCGCGTATCCGAGGTGCTTGCGGAGGACCATGACGGCGACACCCGTGTGCTGTCGACGATCTCCCGGCCGTCGAGTTTTCCCGGCTACACCGACTGGACTCTCGCCCGACAGTCCGTGTTCGGCGCGCACCTTCCGTGCCTCCCCGACTCCGGTCGGGTGCTCGGTTACATGCGAAGCGTCGAGTCGAACCAGAAGTGGGGCGTCAAGACGATGCGCAAACGTGGTGTCACCACCGCGGTGAAGGGTGGCTGGGGGCCGGTGTCCGACGCAACGGGGAAGTATGTCGTACGCCAGCTCGGAGTCGTCACCACGCCGCGAGGCGCATTCGCGGTGAGCATGGCGGCCCTGCCGTCGAGCGGAACGTTCGACGACGGGACCGCCATGCTCGACCGAATCGGTAAATGGATCTCGGCCAATCTGAACAAGATTCCGGTCGGCGGCTGCTGAATATCAGAGGCCAGGCTCCGTCGGCGATGAAGGTGAGGTCATCGCCTCCTTGAGGACCTCGCCGCTGCCCGGCTGCGTGATCGAGGCCTTCACCACGGAGTCGTCGGCGGTCTTGGCGAGCGGCCACTTGTCGAGCCGATAGACGACGAACTGTGCCGAAACACATTGCGTAACAGTAGCTTCCGCATGTCATTCGTCATCCGACGGCGTCGTTCTAGCGCACGAGCATTCGAACGTACGTTTTTGTCAGGGGTGAGTTATATCATGTTTGTAGGTCTCGGGAAGTGCTTCGGGAGCCAGTTGTTTCTTGACAATTCGATAGCGCGCCGCAGTCCAGGCGAACCCGTTAAAGACTGCTCGTTCCTCGGGTGAGAGTGCGAGCCGCGGGAGGGCTACGGCGGCCTTTGTCGGGGTGGTGTCCGGCATTCCATACGGGTGGGGTTGTTCACTTCGTTCGCTCAACCCACGGCAGGGGAGGTGCCGGTGTTGGAGTGCCGAATGATCGAAACCCGTTCTGCACAGGTCGCGTTAGGCCTGGAGCACGCAATGTCGTCGACGCCGGGCAAGCTCGCCTGGTTCGCACTGCCGAGATCGCGGGTATTCCGTTCCGTAGACGAGTCCGCACGGCGGCGGGACGGCTGACGGCGATCGGTGTCCCACCGGCGGTTGCGCACCGCACCGTCCGCAACGGAAACCGCACCGAACGCTTCGAGGTGATCGGACGCGGTACGCCGGACGGATCACTGCCGGCGGAGATGGCCGATGCTGTCGGGAAAGGCGTCACACTCGTCGAGCAACGCGTCGACCTCGACGACACGCAACGCCAGATGTTGGTGCGCAGGCTGGTCGTTCATGAAACGCCGGGCGATGTAGCGACCGCGGCGCGGCGTGAAGCGATTCGCCTCGGTGCCGCCATCGATGATCCGGAGCGGGTTCCGGTCGCGGAGGACGCTTCGCTCAATGAGACGTCGTTGACCATCGTCGAGGATGGTCGAGTCACGTCAATTCTGTCCGGATCGGACCCGCCCGACCCGCGGCGGAGTGTTGCCGCACGCCACGCTGGTCGTCCCGACCGTTGGGGAAGCGTCGGCCAGCAGTACCGCTGGTGATGGTGTGGCTCGTTTCGGGCTCACCGGCCAGCGGACCCGATCCGGCCACACCGCCGACCGGAACCACTGCGATCGCACGCCAGGCGAACCATGACCGTCCGCCCGACCGACCGCAGCGTGACGTCCTATTTCGCTCCGAACGTCGCGAGGACGATCGCCTCGGTGAGGGCGGTCCGGCGGATCTCGTCAGGATCGACGCTCTCGTCCGGCGCGTGGATGTGGCAGAGCGGCTCTTCGACACCCAACAGCGCGATCTCGGCTGCGGGATGGGCTTCGGCGAGCACCGTGCACAGCGGGATGGAACCGCCCTGCCCGGCATAAAACACCCCGTCGGATCCGTACGCGGCCTTCATCGCATCGGTGAGCACGATGTAGCCGGGACCGTCGGTCGCCGCCCGGAACGGGCGGCCGAACGCGTCCGGCTCGAACTCGACCCGCACACCCCACGGAATGTGTGCGCGCAGGTGCGCGACCAGCGCGTCGTACGTCGGCTGCGGCTCCATGCCCGGTGGGATGCGCAGGTTCAGCATCGCCGACGCCTGCGGGATGATCGCGGCCGCGCAGTCGGCTGTGCTCGGTGCATCCATGCCGATCACGGTGACGGCCGGCCGAGCCCACGCCATGTCGGCGGGGCTTCCGCTGCCGAGGATCTCGGTGCCGGCGAGCGCTCCGACGTCGGCCCGGAACTGTTCGTCGGAGTAGACGACGCCGCCCCACTCCTGCGTGTTGTCGACTCCGTCGATGACGGTGTCGCCGCGGGAGTTCCGCAGCGACGCGAGGCCTGCGACGAGCGCGGCCATCGCGTCGGGTGTCGGTCCGCCCGCTGCGCCGGAATGGACTGCTGTCTCGAGCGCCGACACGGTGACCTTCACGTTAACCACACCGCGCAGGCTCGTCGTCAACGTCGGCAGACCGACGGCGACGTTTCCGGCGTCGCCGATCAGGATGAGGTCGGCGGCGAACAATTCCGGTCGCGTGTGCACCAGGTCGTCCAGACCTTCGCCGCCTGCTTCCTCGGACCCTTCGATGATGATCCGTACGTTGCACGAGAGGTCGTCGGCGACGGCGCGCAACGCCGTTAGATGCGAGACGACGTTGCCCTTGCAGTCGGCGCTGCCGCGGCCGTACCAGCGTCCGTCACGTTCGGTCAGCTCGAACGGCGACGACGACCACAGCGCGTCGTCGCCCGCGGGCTGCACGTCGTGGTGGCTGTAGAGGGCGATGGTCGGGCTGCCCTCGGGTCCGGCACGATAGCCGACGACGGCGGGTGAGCCGTCGCTGGTAACGATCACTTCGACGTCGAATCCGAGTTCGGCAAAGGCGTCCCGGACCCATGCGGCACTCGCCGCCGACGCGTCGGCCTTTGACGAGTCGAGGTGGACGGAGGGGAACGAGACGAGGGCGGCGAGGTCATCGCGGGCGCGTTCCATGAGTTCGGAGACGGCGGACGAGAGGTTTTCGGTGGACGGAACCGTGGTCATGCTCTTCAGGATCCCACGAGATCGAAGCTCGCGTGCATCTCCCAGTACAGGATCTCGGGCCGTGTGCCGTCGTCGACGGCCGTCACCTGCACGTCGCCGGAATCGGTGAGCCGCACCGCATCTCCTTCGCGGAGAGCATGGTGCTCACCGTCGACGTCGACCGTGGCCGACCCCCGCGCGACGTACAGGTGCGCGAACGGCGCTGCGGGCAGGGCGATCGTGGTGCCTGCCAGTGGTCGCGCGATGTGCAGTGCGGCGAACCTGTTCGCGATCGGCGCGGCGCCTGATCCCTCGTGTTCGGGACGGCCCGACGCGACGACGACCGGCTGCCCGGTGTCGAGGGCGTCGTCGAACCGGTGCTCGGATTGGCGTGGCGGCAGCCCGTCGGTGTGCGGTGCCACCCACATCTGAACCACGCGCAGCGGTCGGCGTTCGGCCCGGGTCGACGCGTTGGCCTCCCCGTGGGTGATCCCGGTGCCCGCCGACATCGCGCCGAGCGTGCCGGCCTGGAGTGTGGTGGTGTTGCCGACCGAGTCCCGGTGTGTCACCGCGCCGTCGAGGACCCAGGTGAGGATCTCCATGTTCTCGTGGTGGTGGGCGTCGAGTCCTTCGCCAGGATCGACGACATCGTCGTTGTGGACCACCAGCACACCGTGAGCGTTGCCGAACAGGTCGTAGTTGCCGGTGGCCGGGAACGACTGCCGGGAGGTGAGCCACTCGTTGGCCCAGTGGTGGCGGTCGGCGGACGGGATAACTGTGATCATCACTGCTCCCCAAGGGAATCGAGTCGGGTGGCGTCGAGGTGAGCGGCGAGACGGGTCAGGACCGCTTCGAGTGCGGAGCCGTCGTCGGGCGTGAGCCCCGCGAAGAAGAGTTCGTCGACGTCGAGGCCATGCCGTTGGGCGGCCGCGGTGAACGCGTCGAACCCGGCGGCGGTGAGGCACGCGAACGCACCGCGTCCGTCCTCGGGCACGGGTTCGCGGCACACCCAGCCGCGTTTGACGAGCGCACCGATCTGATAGGTGAGCCGTGACGCCGAGAACACCATGCGGTCGGCCAACGACCGCATCCGCATCCGATGCCCGGGTGCCTCGGACAGCAGGAGCAGCACGTGGTAGTCGCTGAGGGTCATGCCGTCCGAGGCGCGCAGCCGTTCGTCGACAGCGGTCTGCACGCGGACGCTGCTCTCGATGAACAGTCGCCACGCGGCGGGCCTCCGATCGGCGGCAGCGGTCACTGACTGCCGCCCGTCCGGTGCGGTCGCAGCGCGTCGGCGGGGACGACGCCGAGGCGTCCGGCCTGGAAGTCCTCCATCGCCTCGATGACCTGCTGGCGGGTGTTCATGACGAACGGCCCGTACTGTGCGACCGGCTCGCGGATGGGCTGTCCGCCGAGCAGCAGGACCTCCATCGCGGGACGGTTGGCGTCCTGGCCGGTGTCGGCGGCGAGGGTGATGCGGTCGCCCGCACCGAGAACGACGAGCTGTCCGCCCTCGACGGGCCGCTTCTCGACGCCGACGGTCCCGCGCCCGGACAGAACGTAGATGAGTGCGTTGAAGTCCGGGCGCCACGGCACAGACAGTTGTGCGCCGGGCGAGATGCTCGCGTGGGCGAAGACGATCGGCGTGTGCGTCGAGCCGGGCCCGGTGTGCCCGTCGAGGTCGCCTGCGACGACCCGCACGAGGGCTCCGCCGTCGTCGGAGGCCAGAAGGAGGACCTGCTCGCCTTCGAGGTTCTGGTAGCGCGGGGTGAGGAACTTGTCGGTCGAGGGCAGATTGACCCACAGCTGGACACCGTGGAAGGTGCCGCCCGACTCGACGAGCTCGGCGGGCGGGGTCTCGATGTGCAGAATGCCCGCTCCGGCGGTCATCCATTGGGTCGCACCATTCTCGATGAGTCCGCCGCCACCGGTGGAGTCCTGGTGTTGAAAGCGGCCGTCGATCATGTAGGTCACGGTCTCGAAGCCGCGGTGCGGGTGCCAGTCGGTGCCGCGCGGCTCGCCGGGCTGGTACTCGATCTCGCCCATTTGGTCCATGTGGATGAACGGGTCGAGGTCGCGGGCGTGGACGCCTGCGAAGGCTCGCACGACGGGGAATCCTTCGCCTTCGTAGGCGCGTGGACCGGTCGTCACGGCCCGCACGGTGCGTTCGGTCGCGTCGAGCGGCGCAGCGGAGATGCGCGGCAGGGTCAGGGTGTCGGCGGTGACGGCGGGCATGGCTCACTCCAGTTCGTTAAAATTTGAACGATCTAGATGGGATAACGGCGGCGATGCCGAGTTCATTCCGAACCGTGACGCGCCGATCTGCTCGTCCTGCTCATAGCGCGTGAAAATCTTGGTGATACTCAACTACAGGGCGAATTGGCCTGTCGGGGAACGCCGGTGCCGAACTGGTATCGGTCGCATCATCAGATCGGGAGGTATTTGCATGAGTGACGTGGTATCAGCGCCGACCAAGTGGTTGGCAGAACTGTTCGGAACATTCTGGCTCGTCTTCGGCGGCTGCGGCAGCGCGGTCTTCGCCGCCAAGGTGATCGCCGAGGACGAGGGCACGCGGTCCAGCTTTCAAGTCGGCATCGGCTTCCTCGGTGTCGCACTCGCATTCGGTCTGACCGTCGTCACGATGGCGTACGCGGTCGGCCATATCTCGGGCGGCCACTTCAACCCGGCCGTGACGCTCGGCGCGGCGGTCGGCGGACGACTTCCCTGGAAGGACGTGCCGGGCTACTGGGTGTCCCAAGTCGTCGGCGGTCTGATCGCCGGCGCGGCGATCTACGCGATCGCCTCCGGCAAAGACGGATTCGACGCGACCGGCAACATGGCGGCCAACGGTTATGGCGACCATTCGCCGAGCGGTTACGGCCTCGCAGCCGTGCTCCTCGCCGAGATCATCCTGACCGCGTTCTTCCTGCTCGTCATCCTCGGTTCCACGGAGTCGCGCGCACCGAAGGGCTTCGGCCCGTTGGCCATCGGTCTGTCGCTGACATTGATCCACCTCATCTCCATCCCGATCTCCAACACGTCGGTCAACCCGGCGCGCTCGACAGCGGTCGCGTTCTTCAACGGCAACGGGGCTCCCGGTCAGCTATGGGCCTTCTGGGTGGCTCCACTCGTCGGCGGTCTGATCGGCGGCCTCCTGTATCCGCTCCTGTTCGAGAACGGGAAGTTCAAGTTCGGCTCATCCGGAGCGGCTGTGGACGACGGCGCGGCGTCGTAGTCTTCAGAGATGGCCATGAACCCACCGGACCGGGGCGACGACCGCCAGCGGATCCGTAAGCTCGCGCAGGCTGCGATGAACGCCGACCAGACCGTCGGACAGGTCGAATCGCTGCTCGCCGACATGGGGCCGCTCCTGGTGGGGCTGACCAAGACCGCAACGGCGCTGGACGGGACGCTCGCCAACATGGACGCGACCATCGCAACGATGGACGCGACCCTGAGCAAAGTGGACACGACGGTCGATCAGATGGCGACCGTCGTCGGCCGGCTGGAAGCGGTCACCAGCCGCGTCGAGCAGGTCGTGCTCGTCGTGGAGGCCGCGATCCGCCCCTTCGGCGTCGTCGAATCCGCTGGTCGCGCGATCGTCGGCCGACTGGGGCTTCTCGGTCGCGAGTGATCGGGATCGGCGCGGTCGCAGGCTAGTCTCGCTGCATGAGCATCGAGACCTCGTCCGTCGTCGGCCGCCACGGCAACACCATCGTCTACGACGTCCACCGGCCCGACTCCGAGCCGGTGGGCGTCGTCGTCCTCGCGCACGGACTCGGTGAGCATGCCGGCCGCTACCAACACGTCGCACGCAAGTTCACCAATCTCGGCTACGTGGTGGTCGTGCCCGATCACGCGGGGCACGGCCGGTCTGACGGGAAACGGCTCGGCGTCACCGACTTCAGCGATTTCACCGCCGACCTGCACACCGTGATCTCCGCGATCGACGTCGACGGACCGCGCTTCCTGCTGGGACACAGCATGGGTGGCGCGATCGCGCTCTCGTATGCGCTCGATCATCAGGCCGAGTTGGCCGGACTCATCCTGTCCGGGGCCGCACTGGTCCCCGGCGCAGACCTTTCGGCGATCATGGTGAAGGCGGCTCCGGTGATCGGCCGGATCGCGCCGTGGCTACTCGCCACCGCGCTGCCCGCATCCGGCGTGAGTCGGGATCCGGAGGTCGTCGCCGCCTACGAGGCCGACCCGCTCGTCTGGCATGGCGGCATCCGCGCCGGACTCGGGGGAGCCCTCATCGCCGAGATGAAGACGTACCCGGATCGCCTCGGGTCTCTGACGATCCCGACGCTCATCCTGCACGGCGGCGCCGACGTCCTCACCAACCCCGACGGCAGTCGTATGGCGGCCCGCCTGGCGGGCGGCGACGACGTGACGTTGGCGATCTACCCGGAGCTATACCACGAGATCTTCAACGAACCCGAGCGCGACCAGGTGCTCACCGACGTGACCGACTGGGTCGTCGACCACACCGGCGCGTGAACGCCTACAGCCAGTTCGGGTCGGTGTCCATCGTGGTGCGGTCCAGCGATTCGAGCAAGTCGAACTGCACGGCCGTCTTCGGCAGCTCGTACGAGTAAAAGTAGCGGGCGGCTGCACGCTTGCCCTGATAGAAGTCGGCTTCCGGCGACGCGGCGGCGTCGGCGGCGAGCACCTGCTCGAGCCACATCCAGGCGACGACGATGTGGCCCGCCGCTTCCAGGTAGGCCGTCGCATTGGCGAGCGCGAGCTTCGGATCGCCCGGCGCCCACACCGCGGCGGTCACCTGGCCGAGTCTGCCGACGGCCTCAGCCAACGCTTCCGCGTGCTCGGCGGCCTCGTCGCCTGCTTCCCGGCCCTTCGTGATGGTCTCGCCGATCGCTTCGACGAGGACGCCGAGGCCTTCGCCGTCGTGCATAATCACCTTGCGGCCCAACAGGTCCAGGCCGTGGATGCCGTGCGCGCCCTCGTGGATCGGATTGAGGCGGTTGTCACGGTAGTTCTGTTCTACGTCGAATTCCGTGGTGTAGCCGTAGCCGCCGTGCACCTGGATGGCGAGACTGTTCGCCTCCAGGCACCACTGGCTCGGCCAGCTCTTAGCGATCGGTGTCAGCACTTCGAGGAGCAGGTGTGTGCGGTCGCGAGCCTCCGGGGGACCGGTGGTCTCCTCGTCGAGCAGCGACGAACAGTACAGCAAGAGCGCGAGCGCGCCCTCCACGTACGACTTCTGCGCCAGCAGCATCCGGGTGACGTCCGGGTGCTCGATGATCGGGATCGGTGCCGACTCGGGGTTCTTGTCGTCGACCGGACGGCCCTGCGTGCGGACCTTCGCGTACTCCAACGAGGTCCGGTAGCCGGCGTGGCCGAGCGCGGTCGCGAGGAACCCCACCCCGATGCGAGCCTCGTTCATCATGTTGAACATGTACTTCAGGCCTTGATGCTCTTCGCCGACGAGATATCCGACAGCGCCCGCGGGCGCTCCCTCGGCGGCATACGTTCCGTCGCCGAAGTTCAGCAGCGTATTGGTGGTGCCGCGGTTTCCCATCTTGTGGTTCAGGCCGACGAGCGCCACGTCGTTGCGGGTTCCGTCCGGCAGGACCTTGGGGACGACGAACAGTGAGATGCCCTTGACGCCGGGGCCGCCGCCGGGTGCTTTCGCGAGCACGAGGTGGACGATGTTCTCGGTCAGTTCGTGATCGCCGCCGGAGATCCACATCTTGGTGCCGGTCACCCGGTAGGTGCCGTCGTCGGCGGGCACGGCCTTCGTGGTGATGTCGGCCAGCGACGATCCGGCCTGCGGCTCGGACAGGCACATGGTTCCGAAGTACCGGCCTTCGAGCATGGGGCGCACCCAGGTGTCGATCTGTTCCGGCGTCCCGTACGTCGTCAACAGGTTGGCGTTGCCCACGGTCAGGAACGCGTACGACGTAGTCGGCGCGTTCTCGGCTTGGAAAAACGCCATCGACGCGCGGGCGACGGTGTTCGGCAACTGCATGCCGCCGAGGCCCTCGTCGAACGTGCCCGCCAGGAGACCTGCCTCTCCGAATGCCGACAGGGCCCGCCCGATCTCGGGCAGGAGCACCACCTCGCCGTCGTCACCGATGTACGGTTCGGTCTGGTCGGCCGACTTGTAGTGGGGTGCGAAGAGTCTGGTCGCCATGTCTTCGGACAGGTCGAGGACGGCGTCGAACGTGTCCCGTGAGTGCTCGGCGAAGCGTGGTCGCGAGGTCAGCGAGGTGACGTCGAGCCACTCGTGCAGCATGAAGTCGATGTCGCGGCGATTGAGATGCTCGGTCATGGGGCGATCATACGAGGAACGGTCGGTCGGTCAGATGCCGAGGCGTCCGATGATGCGGCCGACCGAGCGAGGGGACACGTCGCCGACGGCGCGCAGGATTGACGCGTAGCGCGGATACAGCTGCGCGGGCCGCTCCTGCACGGCGCGGAGAATCCACTCGCCTGCCTCCTCGGGCGTCAACGCCGGGGCATCGTCGTAGGATTCGGTCGGCGCGATCATCGGGGTCCGCACCAGCGGGAACCCGACCTGGGTGACGCAGACGCCGGTGTTCGCGCACTCGGAGTCGAGGGAGCGGCCGAACGCCGCGAGCGCCGACTTCGACGCGTGGTACGCGCCGAACTTCGGCATCGAACCGGCGTGGACGCCCCAGGTGACGACGTTGACGATCTGTCCGCGTCCGGCGTCGAGCATCGCGGGCAGCAGTCCGAGGGTGAGGGCGACGGGGCCGAAGTAGTTGACGGCCATCGTCCTCTCGTAATCGTGGAATCGGTCGACGGTGTCGAGCGCGGTCCGGCGGATGGACCGGCCGGCGTTGTTGACGAGGACATCAGGCGCCCCGAACGTCTCGAGGATCTCGGTGGCGAGACGTCGAGCGTCGTCGGGGTCGGCGAGGTTCGCGGTGAGAAGGTGTGCTGTTCCGCCTGCGGCGGTGATGTCGTCGAGGGTCTTCTGCAGGCCATCGATCCCGCGTGCGACGAGGACGAGTTCGGCGCCGTACGAAGCGAGGAGCCGGGCGGCCGCGTCACCGATGCCCGACGATGCGCCGGTGACGACGATCGTTCGACCACTCAGATCGTCGTCGTGAGTGCCTCCACTGAGCAAGTGACGGCCCACGTGACGGAGGTCGGTGAGTCCACGTGACGGATTCAACACGAAGTCACCGGTCGCGGAGACGACAGACTGGATCGAGTGCAGCCCGAACACGGTCTACTTGTGGTCCTTGATCACATCGCGAACCTCGTCCGCGCTGACATTCTTGGCGACTAACTTGCCGTTCTTCACCTTGCGAACGCTGTACTTGCCCGTCTTCTTGCCTGTGGCGACGTGAAGGCCTGCCTTCTTCGCCTTCTTGTTGAGTTCTTCCAGCACGCCTGGATCGTAGCCTGTGAAAATGAACAGGCGCGTCGGGTCGGCACTAACCGTGTTCGATGGCGGCCCGCACACGACGCTCGAGCGCGGCTGTCCCCTCGACGGGCAGCGCGATCAGGCCGTCGAGCGCGGATCTCGCTCGTGCGTACGCTTGTCGCCGCTCCTCGCCGGACGCCGCGTCGTTCATGGCGAGGGCGAGCAGGCGTTGGGCCTTGGCGAGTCGCTCCTGTTCGAGGGGACTGAAGTCGCCGCGCCGGCGACGTCTCGCCTCCTGCTCGGCGACCGTGAGCGACGTCGCGTACGCGTGGACGGCGTCCCGGTAGGCACGGACGGCAGTGGCGTCGGTGGAGTCGGCGGCTGGACGCAGGAGGTCGGCGCGGCTGCGATCACGGTGGAATGTCTCGGTGAGTGGTTCGCGCAGATCGACGAGCATCGGATAGTCGAGGAGCGTGGCCAGGTCGGTCTCGTAGGCGAACCAGGTGTCGTCGGCGCGCTGGTGTTCGGCGACGGCCGTCGCGAGTTCCGATCGCACGGACTCTACGTCCAGGGCTGCCCGGCTCTGCGCCTGCGCACGCGCCACCGACGCCTCCTGCTTGATCCGGTACCGCTCCAGGCGTCGCTGCGCGCGACGCTCGTTCCACGCGCTGATCCCGCGCATCACGCCGCCCACAGAACCCCCGAACACGAAGATGAGCCACCAATAGTTGCCGATCGCATCCCACACGCCGCTCATGGTTCGAGCGTAATCCCCGTCAGCAGATCTCGACGCCCACGGCGGTGACGTCGTCGAGGCGACGCGAGTTCGAGCCGCTGTACTGTGCGGCCGTCGCGCAGGTGTCGGCGAGCGACGAGCCTTCGAAGTAGACCGCGTATATCGGGTTGCCGTCGCTGCTCCGGCGCAGCGACGCGCACGACTGGTCTGTGCGCAGGTACTTCGAGCCGGGATATCGGGCTAGCGTGTCGCCGACCTCGCGGGCGTACGCGCCAGGGGCGGTCGCCGAGTAGACGATGGTGACCGTACGTCCGTCGCACGGCGGGGTGCTGATGGGCGTGGACAGGCCGAGGTCGCCGACGGCGCGCGAGGTCTCAGTCGTCTCCCGCGTGGTCTCGCGAGCCTTCGTGTCGGGCGTCTGCTGGGCTTCTGTGACGGTCGTCGTCACCCGCGAGTTCTCGGCGGGCTGCGTCGAAACGTCGGCGACCGTGTCCGGCGAGTCGTCTCCGCTGCTGTCGATGGCGAACCAGACGACTCCCGCGACCAATGCCACGACGAGTACGACGATGGCCGCCACGAGTGCGACGTGGCCGCCGTCGGTGCGCCCGGGTGGCGGGGGTGGGGGAGCCTGGGGTGGGGCAGTAGGAGGCGGGGAGAAATCGCGCACGGGTGCGGGGAGAGTAGGGGTGTAGCGGCCGGCGAGCGCGTCTCGGGCGGCAGCGGCGAACGCACCGCACGTCTGCACTCGCTGCGCCGGGCTCTTCGCAGTGCCCGCCGCTATCACCGGATCGAGGACGGTGCCGGTCGGCGCGACCGGCCTGGTCAGGTGGCCGCTGATGATCTGTTCGATGCTCGTCGCCGCGTAGGGCGGACTCCCGGTGACGGCTTCGAAGAGGACGCACGCCAGCGAGTAGACGTCGGCAGCCGGTGTGAGGCTCACCGAGTCGGCGAACCGTTCGGGCGCCATATAGGCGAACGAGCCGATCGCCGCGCCCGTCTGCGTCAACCGGGTGGCGCCTGCGGCCTGCGCGATCCCGAAGTCCACGAGGTACGCGAAGCCGTTGTCGTCGACCAGGATGTTCTCGGGCTTCACATCCCGGTGCAGCAGTCCGGACGCGTGGGCGGCGTCGAGCGCGCCCGCGATCTGGCCGACGATGTCGACCGCACGGTCGGTCGGCACCGGGCCGCCGCGGAGAATCGAGCGCAGATCCCGACCGTGCACGATCCGCATGTCGAGGTAGAGGCGACCGTCGATCTCACCGAAGTCGTGGATCGGGATGACGTGGGGGTCGTTCAGTCGCGCGACGGTTCGCGACTCACGCAGGAACCGAGCCCGGTACTCGGCGTCGTCGGCAAGATGGGCGGGTAGCAGTTTGAGCGCGACCGTTCGGTCCTTGACCGTGTCAACCGCCTCGTACACCTCGCCCATCCCGCCGCGCCCGAGCAGTCGGACGAGGCGGTACGGGCCGAGTGACATGTCGGGGGACGTCATGCGGGGAGTATATGGTGCGTCCGCACCGTTCCCTTGTCGCGGACGCCCGCTTAGACGGGCAGCCCCGCTTCGAGCAGGTCGAGAGCCTCGAGGCATTCCTCGAGTGTCGGAATCTCCCCGTCGCCGGTGTGACCGACCACGTGGAAGAGCACCCCGGCCGACGCCGCGATGAATACGCGCAGCCCGAGGCCGTCGGCAGGCACCCCGAGATAGTCGGCGATGAACCCACGCATCTCGATGAGGGCCTGGTCGGCTTGAGTCTGTTGTGCGGTGACCAGTGCGGGCTCGGTCTGGATCAGCCGGAACCTGTCCGGATTCGACGCCCACTCGTCGTCGCTGCCTGCCCGGTACAGCTCGGTGATGAGCCTGCGGACCAGATCGAACCGACCCAGCCCCGGCTCGATGGACCTCATCAACTCGTCTCGCACGTCGTCGAGGTCGTCGGACAGGACCACCTGCTCCTTGCTCTGGAAGTAGCGGAAGAAGGTGGTGTGGCTGACGTCGGCGGCATCGGCGATCTGCGCGACCGTGGTCGCGGCATAGCCCTGCTTTTCAAACAGCGACATCGCGGCCGAGCGGATGGCGTGGCGGGTGCGGGCCTTGTTGCGTTCCCGCAGACCCGGCCGCGGCCCCGAGGAGTCCCTCGGGGCCGCGGCCTGCAATGGCGTCTCAGACATCTGTGACTACTTCGCCTCGACCAGGTCCTCGTTCTCGGTGAGCAGTCCTGCGTCGCGGACCTTGCTGCCCTCGATGTCGAAGTCGACGACCACCTTGTCCAGCCACTTCGGCAGGCCCCATGCGCGGTCGCCGAGAAGGGCCAGCAGCGCGGGAACGACGATCATGCGAATGATGAACGCGTCGAAGAACACGGCGACGGCCAACGCGAAGCCCATCATCTTGGCCGTGGTGTCCGGCGCCAGCATGAACGCCGCGAACACGCTGATCATGATGACAGCGGCCGAACTGACGACGCGGGCGCCGTGACGGTAGCCGGCGATGATCGCATCCTTGGCGCTCATTCCGTGCATGAACTCCTCGCGCATTCGGGTCACCAGGAACACCTGGTAGTCCATCGCGAGACCGAACACCACGCCCACCAGGAAGATCGGCAGGAACGACAGGAGCGGCTTGGTGTGGTCGATTAGGCCCAGCGCGCCGTCGGTGAAGATCCACGAGGTGATGCCGAATGTAGCGAGCACCGAGAACACGAAGCCGAGCGTGCCGATGAGCGGCACCCAGAGCGACCGGAACACACCGATCATAATCAGGAACGCCAGACCGACGACCACCGCGATGTACGGGATCAGCGCGGAGTCGAGCTTGGCCGACAGGTCGGACATGATGGCTGTCTGACCACCGACGTGGAGTTCACCGCCGGCAGCTTCGGCGGCCGGAGCCAGATCGCGGATCTCCTCAACCAATGTGTGCGTCTCATCCGACGACGGTGAACTGATCGGCGTCACCACGATGATGGCGCTGTCGGCGCCGACGTTCGGATTCTTCGGGTCGGCGGTGCCGTTGCCCATCCAGGCGAGGGTGGCAGGCGCGACGACGCCGTCGAGCTTCTTGATGCTGTCGATCGTCTCGGTCGCGACCGTGTCGATCGTGCCGTCGTCGGTGTGCAGGACGACGTACAGCTCGCCGCCGATGCCTTCGCCGAATCCCTGAGCGATCAGCTCCTGGCCCGCCACCTGGTCGTCGGAGACGGTGTCCATGCCGAGCTTCATGCCGCTGGCCGGGATCGCCGCAGCGATCAGGATCGCCAGGCCACCCGCGATGAACGGGAGCGGACGCTTGGTCACCGACCTGCCGAACTTGGTGCCGAGCGTTTCGGTGTCCGGCCCGGGCGCGGCGTGCTTGATCCACGGGATGCGCGGGGTGAACGCGTACTTGCCGAACGCGCCGAGGAGCGCCGGGATCAGGGTGAGCCCGCCGAGGACGGCGACGATGACGGCGACCGCGGCACCCATGCCCATCTGGGTGATCAGCGGGATGCCGATGACCGTGAGGGCGGCGACAGCGATGACGACGGTCAGGCCGGCGAACACGACCGCGGTACCCGCCGTTCCGACGGCTCTGGCGGCCGCGTCCGCGGGGTCACCGCCCCGAGCGCGTTCGGTGCGATAGCGGGAGACGATGAACAGCGCGTAGTCGATGGAAACGGCGATGCCGAGCATCATGACGATCGCGGTCGCCGTCTGGTTGATGGACATGAACTCGGCCGACAGCGTCAGCAGGCCGATCGTCAGAATGACGCCGACGATACCGGTGACCAGCGGGATGAAGGCCGCGATGAGTGCGCCGAACGCGAGGATCATGATGACGAATGCGATCGCGAAACCGATCAGCTCGGCGGTTCCGCCCTGTTCCATCGCCGACATCACGCCGCCGGTCGCCTCCACCTGGAGGCCTCCGGTGCGGTGTTCGGCGAGGACGTCGAGGACGGCGTCCTTGTCGTCGACCGTGACGTCCATCAGGTCGATGCCCTGGTGAAGTGCGATCAGACCGACGCGGCCGTCATCACCGAGCACGGCGGCGGCCTTGTCGGGCATCGCCTGCGCGACGGTGACCGGGTTCGCGATCGTGTCGGCGCCGGTGACCTCGGGCAGCTTCTTCAGGTCGGCGACGAGAGAGTCGATCTCGCTGGCGTGTTTGGCCAGGCCGTCGTCGGCTGCGATCACGATGTTCGTCGACGCTTCGGTCTGCTGCTGGTTGACAGCGGGGAAGTACTCCTCCATCTGCTCCATCGCGGTACCGCCGTCGGTGCCCGGCATCTCGAAGTCCTGAGCGAACTTGGGTTGAAGTGCGCTGATCAGCGAGAAGACCACAGCGAGGGCTGCGATCCACACGCCGAGCACCCACCATTTGTGGCGGAATGAGAACCGTCCTACACGAAACAGAAAGGATGACATGAGAACTATTGTTACTCACTAACAGTTTTCCGCGCCACTGGAAATTAAGTGGCGGTCATCTCCCGTCCGGCGGCACCGTGCCGACCGTCACGCTGGAGTTTTGCCGCCCGGTACGACGAGCGCGGCGGCGACCGCCGTCGTCAATGGCACCGACAGCGCCAACGCGATGCCGCCGACGAACGCGCGCGCCAGTTCGATCGCGACCTCTTCGGACGTGAGGAGCGACGAGGCCGGTTGCGCGGCGACCGAGAACAACAACAGCAACGGGAGAGCGCTGCCCGCGTACGCGAACACCAGCGTGTAGACAGTGCTCGCGATGTGGTCGCGGCCGACCCGCATCGCGGCACGGAACGCACCGAGGCGCGTCTGACCGGGCATTGCCGCGAGTTCGAACGTCGCCGACGCCTGCGTGATGGTCACGTCGTTCAACACGCCGAGCGTGCCGATCACGAAACCCGCCAACAGCAGGCCGTTCAACGAGAGCGTCCCCTGATACAACTGCAGGCTCTTCGTCGAATCCGCGGAGAGACCGGTCAACTCGAGACTGCTGATCGCCGCGCTGCTGAGCAGCCCCGCGACGACGAGTGACGCTAGGGTGCCGACCAGCGCGGCGCTCGTGCGGAGAGTGACCCCGTGCGCGAGATAAAGGACCACGAACAGGATCGCGGCCGCCGACACGATCGCGACCACGACGACGTCGTGCCCGTCCAATATCGACGGCAGCGTGAAGAACCCGAGAATCGCGAACGCCACCGCGAGGCCGATGATTGCGCGGAGACCGCGCCAGGTGGCGACGACGACCACGGCCAGCACGAACGCGACCGCCCAGAAGATTAGCGGCGTCCCGCGCGTGTAGTCGTAGAACGCGTACGTCAGCGTGTCGTCGTCGGCGTCGATGCTGTGCGACGGCATCGCGCTGACCCGGATCTCGTCGTCCACCGACAGGCTCGGCTGCCCGGGCTGCGGATCATTCGGGGCTCCGGCGTCGATGGACTGCGAATCCGGTCCCGACCCCGACTGTGCCGCGTTCGTCGGGATCGACAGCGCGGTGTACTGGCCGCTGTTCGGCCCCGAATCGAGGTGCAGGACCGCGGCGATGCACGGGCCGCCGGTCGTCGGGATCATCGGATACTCGGCCGTCGGCTTGCCCGAGTCGACGACCGAACAGTCAGCGCGCGTCTGCGAGACGACCGTCGCGTCGTAGATCTGCAGTGGCCCGCCGTCTGACGACTGGAACTGCAGGGGGATGGGGTGGTCGTCGTCGGACGGCCAGGTCATGATCGCGCCGACCGTCACGAACAGCGCGGCGATCGCGAGCACCACGATCACCGCGGGCTTGGCGTACCGGGTGAGGACCCCGGGGATGTCGCCCCCGTGACTGTGGCCGTGGTTGTGGCCGTCGCCCGGAGCGGGACTGGGTTCGGGGTCGGGGCGGGCCGCGGGTGCTTGACGGCGCGGCCGTGGCTTCGTCGCCGGTTCGGGGGTGGGTTCCGGGTCGGGAAGGCGGTGGCTCACGCCGTCAAGCGTCGCATGTCAGTGACTCTCGGTCACAGCCCCATGTTCTTCGCGATGATCGAACGCATTACTTCGCTGGTCCCGCCGTAGATGCGGTTCACCCGGTTGTCGGCGTACAGGCGCGCGATCGGGTACTCGTTCATGTAGCCGTAGCCGCCGTGCAGCTGGAGGCAGCGGTCGATGACGTCCGACGCGGCCTCGGTGCAGAACAACTTCGCCGACGCTGCGTCGGCCGCCGTCAGCTCACCCTTGTCGTACGCCTCGAGGGCGCGGTCGACGACGGCCTCCATTGCGTCGACCTGCGCCTTGCAGGCGGCCAGCTCGAACTTGGAGTTCTGGAACGACGCCACCGGTTTGCCGAACACCTGGCGTTCCTGCGTGTATTCCTTGGCGAAGCGGATCGCCGCCGACCCCTGTGCGTACGCGCCGACTGCGATCGACAGGCGCTCGCGCGGCAGGTGCTGGCCCAGGTAGTAGAAGCCCTGGTTCTCTTCGCCGAGAAGGTCCTCGACCGGGACGAGGACGTCGGTGAACGAGAGCTCCGCGGTGTCCGAGACGCGCAGACCGATCTTGTCGAGCTTGCGGCCGACCTCGTAGCCCTTCGACGTGGTGTCGACGACGAGCAGGCTGATGCCGAAACGACGATGGGTCTCGCTGGGGGTTGAGGTCCGGGCGCAGACGATGACGCGGTCGGCGTTGACGCCGCCGGTGATGAACGTCTTCGAACCGTTGAGGACGTAGTGGGTGCCGTCCTCGGTCAGCTTGGCGGTGGTCCGCATGCCCGCCAGGTCCGAACCGGTGCCCGGCTCGGTCATCGCGATCGCGAACATCGTCTCACCGGTCGCCATCGCGGGCAGCCAGCGCTGCTTCTGCTCGTCGTTGGCTTGCGCCAGCAGGTACGGCAGGCACAGGGGGATGTGCACCGACGAACCGCCGAGGCTGACGCCTGCGCGTGCCATCTCCTCGGTCATGACGGCCTCGTACTTGTAGGAGTCGACGCCTGCGCCGCCGAACTCCTCGGGGACCTCGATGCCGAACACACCGAGCTCGCCGACCTTCTTGTAGAACTCGCGCGGCACGATGCCTGCCTCGAGCCACTGGTCGTAGACGGGGACGATCTCAGATTCGATGAAGGCCCGGATGGTCTCGCGGAACGCTTCGTGGTCTTCGGTGTAGATGTCGCGGCGCACAGCGCCTCCTTGTCTGTGGATCGGGTACACCGTCTGTTGATCGGGTACACCGGGCCGCCGTGTGGCAGCCCGGAAGAGTGAACGGTCAGCGGGCGCCGACCATGGCCGACGTGAGTTCGGCGTAGTAGTCGCCGACCGATTCCGGGCTCCACGTCCGCCCGTCGCGGAACCACCGGGACACGTCGATGCCCAGCGACGAGATCGCCGTCGTCGTCATCGCGACGTCGCTGACCGTGAACTCGCCGGACTCGACACCGTCCTCGATGACCCGGGTGAACGTACGGTCGATGCGGACGCGGATCGCGACGATCTCGGCGAGATGCTCGGGTTCGAGCTTGGTCATCTCGTAGTTGACGACGCGCGAACTCGCGTGGTGCTGCGCGTGGTAGATGACGAATTCGCGGACGATGTTGCGCAGGCGCGTGGTGGCATCGGGCGCGGAGTCGTCTGCGGTCTGGACGATGCCGAGGATCTGCTCGTGGCCCGCCTTGGTGATCTCGTACAGCAGGGCCTCCTTGGAGGCGTAGTGCACGTAGACCGCGGCCGGACTCATGCCTGCGGCCGCGGCGATGTGGCGGGTGCTCGTCCCGTGGAAACCGTGTTCGGCGAAGGAGGCCATCGCGCCGTCTTGGAGTCGAGCGCGAGTGAGTTCGGATTTCGATACCACGGCCTGCTCCTCTCTGGCACACTGTCGATGAAACTAAGCGACCGCTTATTTTGCAGACTACACGACTCGAGGAGACCTCATGACTTCGGATTCCACCGCTCGACGCGTCGTCGTCACCGGAGCCGCCGCGGGTATCGGGCGCGCCATCGCTGCCAAACTCGCGGCCGAAGGCGCGAAGGTCATGGTCAACGACCTCGACGCCGACGCCGTCCACGCGCTCGCGCACGAGATCGGCGCGATCGCCGCGCCGGGCGACGCCGCGTCGCCCGAAGGCGCCGACGGTCTCGTCGCGACCGCCAACGAGTGGCTCGGCGGTGTCGACGTCTGGTTCGGCAACGCGGGCATCGACCGAGGGCGCGGGCTCGCGGCGTCCGACGACGACTGGACCGACTCGTGGGAAGTCAACGTGATGGCGCATGTGCGTGCGGCCCGCGCGCTCGTCCCGCAGTGGGTGGCGCAGGGCGGCGGTCGCTACGTCGTCACCGCGTCTGCCGCGGGCATGCTCACCATGCTCGGCGCCCCCGCGTACTCGACGACCAAACACGGCGCGATCGGCTTCGCCGAATGGTTGTCGGCCACGTACCGCCACCAAGGTGTCGTGGTGCAGGCGATCTGCCCGCAAGGCGTCCGCACTCGCATCTACGAGGAGTCGGGCGACCTCAAAGAGGTCCTGTCGCACGACGCCGTGCTCGAACCGTCCGACATCGCCGACGCCGCCTGGAATGCGCTGCAGACCGACGAGTTCTACATCCTGCCGCACCCGCAGGTCCGCGACTACTACCTGGCGCGCGCGACCTCGCCCGACCGCTGGCTCGGCGGCATGAACCGGATTCAGCGGAGCCTCGACGGGCGATGAGCGGGCACAACTCTCACGTATATGGACACTCGGAGCCGAAATCGGCTGTTTCGGCCCCCTACGTGAGAGTTGTGCCCAGCGGGGGTACGTCGACGCGTCGCATGTGTTCACCGCGGCGGACCAATTCGACGATGAGCGGGCCGACTGAACTCCACTGGTAGACGACTTGCGTGTACGTCAGCCGCACCGGGTGATACCCGAGCGCGTGCGCCTGTAGGTCGCGGAGGCGGTCGTTCTCGTAGGCGTCGGTGCTGAGATGGAATGCGGCGCCGTCGACTTCGATGATCAACGAGGTCCCGATGAGGAAGTCCACACGGCCGACCAAGGGGATCACCGCCTGTGGCCGGGCCCGGATGTGTTCGGCCTGCAGGCGTAGGCGCACCATCGTCTCGATGCCCGACTCTGCGCGGCCATCGACCCGATTGAGGACCCGACGTAGTCGGCGCGGCCCGCCCGCGAACTCCGCGGCCAGGTCCGAACCGGTCATCAGGCCGAGGTTGATGACGGAGTCGCACACCACGACGAAGTCCTCAGGCGACAGACACCGGGATGCGTGGCGGAGTGCTGTGAGCAGGTCGTCGACCGCGGAGAGTTCGGGCGGCTGGCGTCCCGACTGCCGGCACCAGTCGGGGTGCTCTCGGCTTGCGCCGTCGTTCCCCCGGATGTGGAGCTTGTCGGCGGGCGGCACCCACACTCCGTGCATCCGCAGCGCGGACGCACACGAGAGGACGCCGCCCGCGCGGACCGCATGGACCGTCTCATTGCGCGCGGACGCGAGTGCGTACCAACCGCGTCTGAGACGGACGAGTGTGCCGTCCGCAATAGCGTGCCGCAACTCGATTCGCGGCGCACGCTCCGTCAACTGTCCCCACCGATAGACCCCCGTGTCCATGTCGGAATTGTCGTCTAGGTGGAGGCTGTCTGGCACGGTTTCCGAATACCGGCACAACTCTCACGTATACCGGCACAACTCTCACGTATATGGACATTGGAGGCCGAATTCCACTGTGTCGGCCGCCTACGTGAGACTTGTGCCAGCGGCCTTGGCGTTGACGACGAAAGCGCGCACGGCCGTGTGGTCTTTCACGCCCGGCGCCGACTCCACGCCGCTGGAGACGTCGACGCCCCACGGGCTCGCCTGCGCGACCGCGTCGGCGACGTTGTCCGCGGTGAGACCGCCCGCGAGGAGCCAGCGGCCGGTGACGCCGCGGTCGGTGAGAACCGACAGGTCCCACCGTTCGCCCGAGCCGGGCCGCGGCGCGTCGAGCAGCAGACTCTCCTCGCCGTAGGCTCCGACCTGCAGCGGGGGGTCGTTCGCGAGCGACGTTGCACGCCACAGCCGCGGAAGTACGGCGGCAGCGGCGGCGAAGTCGTCGGCCGCGTAGCGTCCGTGCAGCTGCAGCACCGAGAAGCCCAGGTCGGCGGCGATGTGCGCGGCGTCGACGGCGAGCATGTCGTTGACGACGAGGACGGTGTCGACGCGGCCACTTGTCCGCTCGATGATCGTCCGCGCGGTCTCGGCGTCGACGGCACGTGCACTGGTCCGGTTCATCACGACGCCGATCGCGTCGGCTCCCGCGTCGACGGCGACGTCGACCGTCGCCGGATCGGTGAGCCCGCAGACCTTCACATACATGCGGCCAACGGTACCGGCCCCGGTCAGGTCAGTTCGACGACGGCGGACTTGTTGTTCATCACCACCACCGGGGTCACCGTGAGGTAACCGGCTGCCTCGATCTTGCCGAGGTCGACGTTCAGGATCGGCTGGCCGCGGGAGACCGTGTCACCCGCGGCGACGAGCGGCTCGAATCCGTCGCCCTTCATCTTGACGGTGTCGAGCCCGACGTGGATGAGGACTTCGGTGCCGTCCTCCAGGCGCAGCCCGATCGCATGGCCGGTGGGGAACACGGTGACCACGGTCGCGTCGGCCGGTGCCGTCACTTCGCCCGAGGTGGGGACCACCGCTGCGCCCGGGCCCATCATGCCCGACGAGAATGTCGCGTCCGGCACCTCCGACAGGGCGATCGCATAGCCGGGGATCGGTCGGTGCAGGACGACGGTCTCGGCCGTCTTCTCCAGCACCGCGACCGATGCCGACGACTCGTCAGCATCGGGCACGACGTCGGGGACATCAGCTGCGGCCGGTGCTTCGATGTCGCCGGCCAGGACCTTCTCCATCGCGTCCTTCACGAACTGCACGTTGAGGCCGTAAATCACTTGGACCGATCTGCCCCCGGGCTTGATCGTTCCCGCGGCGCCTGCGCGTTTGAGGGCGGGCTCGTCGACGATCGACGGATCGTTGATCTCCATCCGCAGGCGGGTCGCGCAATTGTCGAGTTCGGCGATGTTGCTCTTGCCGCCGAGCGCGTCGATGAACTTGACGGCGGTGCCCACGAAACCCGCCGACCCCGAGTCGCCGCCGTCGACGTCGTCCGGGTCGTCGTCTTCGCGCCCGGGGGTCTTGAGTCGGAACTTCAGGATGACCCACCGGAAGACGAAGAAGTAGATGACGAACCACACCGCACCCATTACGAGGATGATCCACGGGTTCTCGGCCAGCGGGTTGGTCCAATTGAGCATCAGGTCGACGAAGCCGCCGGAGAACCCGAAGCCCATGCGGACCGGGAGTAGGGAGCTGATCGCCATCGAGATGCCCATGAACACCGCGTGGATCAGATACAGCGGCGGCGCGAGGAACATGAACGCGAACTCGAGCGGCTCGGTGACGCCGACGAAGAACGACGACACCGCGCCGGACAGCAGGATGCCGTAGGCGATCTTCTTGCGCTTGGTCTTCGCCGTCACGTACATCGCCAGCGCCGCACCGGGCAGGCCGAACATCATGACGGGGAAGAAGCCGGTCATGTATTGACCGGTGACACCGAACTCGCCGTCGCCCGCGAGGAAGTTGTTGAGGTCGTTGATGCCGGCGACGTCGAACCAGAACACCGAGTTGAGGGCGTGGTGCAGCCCGAACGGGATGAGGAGCCGGTTGAAGAAGCCGTAGAGTCCGGTGCCGACGGCCCCGAGGTCGACGATGTGTTCGCCGAACCACACGAGGCCGCTGTAGATCAGCGGCCACAGGAACAGCAGGACCAGACCGACGATGAGCGAGACGCCCGCGGTGACGATGGCGACCGATCGTCGGCCGGAGAAGAACGAGAGGGCGTCGGGCAGCTTGACCGACTTGAACCGGTTGTAGCAGGCGGCGCCGATGATGCCGCACAGGATGCCGATGAACGCGTTCTGGAACGAGCCGGGGGCGAACGCCGCGTTGATGTCCGGCGACGCGAGCATCCACTGCCCGTGCTCTTGGACGATCTTCTCGCCTTCGGCGAGGGTCGCCCCATCCTCGAGTGGTGTGCTCGTGTAGTCGCGGGAGAGCAGCGTCATCACTGATGACGGGGCGAGGAGGCTCGTGATGACCAGCCACGACACGAGCCCGGCGAGCGCGGACGTGCCGTCGGACTTGCGGGCCATGCCGATCGAGACACCGACCGCGAACAGCAGTGCCATGTTGTCGAGGATCGCCAGGCCTGCGGTCTGCAGGAACGATGTGACGACGTTGGTCTGATCGTCGTTGATGCCGATGATCCAGTTGGCGATACCGACGAGGATCGCGGCGACCGGCAGCACCGCGACCGGCAGCATGATCGACTTGCCGAGATTCTGCAGGAACTTCATCATGCGGGCGCCCCATCGTCGAAAGGAACTGTGCGTGGTTTCACAGGGACGATACAAGGACGGCCGGGGGTTTCGAGGGCGATCGTGAGGGCCCGGCTTTCTAGTGTTAGATTAAGGGAGCCTACCCATAGTTTGGGTCGTCTCCCAACCCCCGAAAGGCACCCGGCGTGCGAACCTCCCGATTCCTCTCCCTCGCGTGCGCGGCCGTTCTGGCCGTGACAGTCAGCGCTTGCTCGAACTCAGACGACGACGCGTCAGGCGGTGGCACCGGGGGCGAAGGCTTCCCGGTGACTATCGAACACGCACTCGGCACCACGACCATCGAAGAGGCTCCCGAGCGAGTCGCCACCGTCGGATGGGCGAACAATGAGGTGCCGCTGGCGCTCGGCATCGTGCCGGTCGGCATGGCGAAGGCCACCTGGGGCGACGACAATGGCGACGGAATCCTGCCCTGGGCTGACGCCAAGCTGAAGGAACTCGGCGGTGAGACGCCGGTGCTGTTCGACGAGACCGACGGCATCGACTTCGAAGCGGTCAGCGACTCCGCACCGGACGTGATCCTCGCCGCGTACTCGGGTCTCACCCAGGAGCAGTACGACAAGCTCGAGAAGATCGCGCCGGTCGTCGCCTACCCGAAGACCCCGTGGGGCACCACGTGGCAGGAGATGATCCAGTACGACTCGAAGGCCCTCGGCCGGGAATCCGACGGAGACGAACTCGTCACCGAACTCACCAGCCAGGTGAACGCGGCGGTCGATCAGCACCCCGAGTTGAAGAACACCAAGACGATGTTCGCGTACCTCGATCCGACGGACACGAGCAAGCTCATGTACTACAACCTGCATGACCCGCGCGCGACGTTCCTGCGTGACGCCGGGATGCCGGTGCCGTCGGCGGTCGAGCGGAACACCGCCGATACCGAACAGTTCTACACCGAGGTCAGCGCCGAGAAGGCCGACCAGTTCAACGACGTCGGGCTGATCATCACCTACGGTGACGAGAACACGGTGAAACGTCTGCAGGCGGACCCGCTGCTCGGCAAGATCCCCGCCGTCAAAGCCGGTCACGTCGCGATCCTGCAGGACGGCACGCCGCTCGCCGCGTCGTCGAACCCGTCGCCGCTGTCGATCCCGTGGGGCATCGATAAGTACATGGACGTCCTCGGCGGCGCCATCGCGGTTCCTTGACCCGTAAGGTCGGCTGGCTTTTCGCGAGCGTCGTCGTCCTCGTCGCGCTCGCCGCCGTGTCGATCGCGTTCGGCGCCCGAGACGTCGCATTCGGTGACATCGCCGACGCGCTGTTCGGCGACGCGGACTCGTTCTCGGCGGCAGCCGTCGAGAAGCGGATGCCGCGGACCGTCCTCGCGATGATCGTCGGTGCGGCGCTCGCCCTATCGGGCGCGGGCATGCAGGCCGTGACCCGCAACCCCGTCGCCGATCCCGGCATTCTCGGAGTGTCGGGCGGCGCGTCGTTGGCCGTGGTGTGCGGCATCGTCTTCTTCGGCATGTCCGACCCGTACTCGTACATCGTGGTCGCCATCGCGGGTGCGGCGGCGGCAGCGGTGTTCGTGTACGCGATCGGGTCGATGGGGCGCGGCGGTGCGACGCCGCTCAAACTCGCGCTGTCGGGCGCGGCGACGGCTGCGGCATTCACCTGCCTGATCAGCGCGGTGCTACTGCCGCGTGTCGACGTGATGACCCGCTTCCAACACTGGCAGGTCGGTGGCGTCGGGGGCGCCGACTGGCATCGGATCGCAGTCCTCTCGCCGGTCCTCGGGGCCGGCGCGCTGATCGCATTCGCGTGTGCGCGTGGGATGAACTCGCTCGCGCTCGGCGACGACGTAGCGACCGGGCTCGGCGAGAACGTCGGACGCACCAGGATCCTGACCGGGGTGGCCGCCGTCGTGCTGGCAGGCGCGGCGACCGCCATTGCGGGCCCGATCGCGTTCGTCGGTCTGCTCGTCCCGCACGCGTGCCGCGCGCTGATCGGCACCGACCACCGCTGGTTGCTCCCGTTCTCCGCGCTCGTGGGCGCGTCGCTGCTCGTGGCGTCCGACGTCGTCGGTCGACTCGTGGTGCGACCCGAGGAGGTCGACGTCGGCGTCGTCACCGCGATCATCGGTGCGCCGCTGTTCATCTGGATCGTCCGTCGGCAGAAGGTACGTGAACTGTGACCACCCCGCCTACTGAACGAACCAGGTCGACCGTCGACGTCGTGAAGGCCGGACGGCATGCCCGCTCCCGGCGTCGCGCGGTGCTCTTGGCGGTGCTCGTCGTGCTGGTCGTGGCCGTGTTCTTCGTGTCGTTGATGGCGGGGCAGCGCTTCTATCCGCTCGACGACGTGTTCCGCGTGATCGTCGGCGAGACGGTGCCGGGCGCGTCGTTCACCGTCGGTGAGCTCCGACTTCCGCGCGTGTGCCTGGCGGTGCTGTCGGGCTTCGCCTTCGGTTTCGCAGGCGTCACCTTTCAGACGCTGCTGCGCAACCCGCTGGCGTCGCCGGACATCATCGGGATCTCGTGGGGTGCGTCGGCGGCCGCAGTGGTGGCGATCGTCGTCTTCGGTCTGACCGGGACGTCGGTCTCCGTGCTGGCGCTCGTCGGTGCTCTCGTTGCGGCGGCGGCCGTGTACGGGCTGTCGGGCAACGGCGGCTTCTCGGCCACTCGACTGATCCTGATCGGCATCGGCATCGCGGCGATGCTCAGCAGCGTCGTCTCGTATGTCCTTGCGCGGGCAGCCGACTGGGACATCGCGAACGCTCTGCGGTGGATTACCGGATCGCTTGCGGAACCCGACTGGGGCAAAGTGGTGCCGTTGGCGGTCGTGGCGGTGATCGTCGTCCCGATCATGCTGGCGTGCTCGCGCGACATGAACATGCTGCGCCTCGGCGACGACGCCGCCGCGGGCATGGGCGTGCGGGTCGAAGCGACCCGGCTGCTCGTCCTGTTCGGCGCGGTGGTCCTGCTGGCGTTCGCGACGGCGGGTGCCGGCCCGATCTCGTTCGTCGCATTCATGTCCGGGCCCATCGCGATGCGTCTGTTCACGCGCGCCGGCGGGTCGATGCTGCTGCCCTCGGGCCTCGTCGGTGCGCTCCTGGTCATGTCCGCCGACCTCGTCGCGCAGTTCGCGTTGCCGCACCGCTACCCGGTCGGCGTCGTGACCGGTGTGCTCGGCGCCCCGTTCTTGATCTATCTGCTCATTCGCGTCAACCGGTCGGGAGGAACCCTGTGACCGTCCACCATCAGTTGTCCGCTGAGAAGGTCCGTCTCGCCTACGGCGACCGGGTGATCGTGGAGGGCCTCGATCTGGAGGTGGCTCCGGGACAGATCACGTCGATCGTCGGCGCCAACGGCTGCGGCAAGTCGACGTTGCTGCGAGCCCTCGCCCGACTGCTGTCGCCGTCGTCCGGTCAGGTGGTGCTCGACGGACACGACATCTCGGCGCGACGTTCCCGCGAGGTGGCCCGGATGCTCGGGCTGCTGCCGCAGAGTCCGGTCGCACCGGAAGGCATCACGGTGTCCGACCTCGTCGGACGTGGCCGCCACCCGCACCAGAAGGTTCTCGCCCCGTGGAACTCCCACGACTACGAGGCCGTCGCAGACGCGCTCGACGCGACCGGGACCGCAGACCTGGCGGACCGGCCGGTCGACGAATTGTCCGGCGGGCAGCGTCAACGCGTGTGGATCGCGATGGCGCTCGCGCAGGAGACTGACATTCTGCTGCTCGACGAGCCGACGACCTTCCTCGACCTGGCCCACCAGGTGGAGGTCCTCGACCTGCTCACTGACTTGCGGGAGCGGCGCGGCACCACCATCGTGATGGTGTTGCACGACCTCAATCTCGCCGCCCGCTACGCCGACCGGCTGGTCGCGATGCGGTCGGGAAGCATCCACGCGACCGGGACGCCCGACGAGGTGATGACCGTCGAACTCGTCGACGAGGTGTTCGGTCTCAAGAGTCAGATTCTGCAAGATCCAGTGTCGGGGAAACCCGCTGTCATGCCGATAGGGAGGCACCATGTCCGTTGACAGTAAGACCGATGACAGTAACACCGTTGTCGAGGAGGGCGCCTACGTGATCGGTCGGGCGAGAGTGGGTCTCGTCGAACCGGTGTCGCCGAACTTCGTCCGGATCACGTTCGTCGGCGACGACGTCGACCGGCTCGGCAATCCGGGGCAGACGTTCGACCAGCGAATCAAGGTGATCTTCCCGCCGTCCTCGGGTGTGCTGCCCGAACTGGCCGGAGGCGACGACTGGTATCAGCGGTGGCTGGAGATCCCGGAGGATCGACGCGGCGCGATCCGCACCTACTCGGTCCGCGACCTGCGGGTCGCCGACGACGGCACCACCGAGCTGGTTGTCGACTTCGTCCTGCACATGGCACCGGGCGCGACGGGGCCGGCGTCGTCGTGGGCGTCGCGGGCCTCCGCCGACGACGAAGTGATGCTGGTGGCGCCGCGCCGCGGTCGGCTTGACGGCGGCGGGCTGGAATACCGGCCGGGCGATTCGGGGTCGGTGCTGTTGGCCGGCGACGAGACCGCGGCGCCTGCGATCGCGCGGATCCTGGAGGATGCGCCCGCCGATCTGCGCGGCACCGCGTTCATCGAGGTCCCCACCGGCGCCGACGTGCTGCCCTGCGCCGCACCCGCCGGGGTGAGCGTGCACTGGTTGGCGCGCGACGGCGCCGACCACGGGGAGCGACTGCGTCCCGCAGTCCTCGACCACCTAGGGGCCGCCGACTCGGCGGACGACGCCGACGTCGACGAGAATCCAGACGATCCGATGGTGTGGGAGACTCCCGTCTTCTCCAATCTCGGTGAGGATGTCGGCCCCGAACCGGCGCCGGGCGAGCGCTACTACTGGATCGCGGGAGAGAGCAAAGTCGTCACCGGCTTGCGTCGTCACCTGGTGAAAGAGCTCGGCATCGCCCGCTCTCAGGTCGCGTTCATGGGTTACTGGCGCCACGGCGTCGCCATGAAGGGCTGAGCCCCAGGGAACACGGACCACTCACGAAAGGTTGTACTGACCATGGCTGACCATGAGTACCGGATCGAACACGACACGATGGGCGAGGTGCGGGTTCCCGTGGCCGCGCTGTGGCGGGCGCAGACGCAGCGGGCCGTCGAGAACTTTCCGATCAGCTTCCGTCCGCTCGAGCGCACGCAGATCCGTGCGCTCGGTCTGCTGAAGGCGGCGACCGCGCTGGTCAACAAAGACCTCGGTCTGCTCGACGCGCAGAAGGCCGACGCGATCGCCGCAGCCGCCCGCGAGATCGCCGACGGCGCGCACGACGACCAGTTCCCGATCGACGTCTTCCAGACCGGGTCGGGCACCAGTTCGAACATGAACGCCAACGAGGTGATCGCGTCGGTCGCCGCGAAGGCAGGCGTCACCGTCCACCCGAACGACGACGTGAACATGTCGCAGAGTTCCAACGACACGTTCCCGACAGCGACGCACGTCGCGGCGACTGAGGCCGTGGTCCGTCAGCTGATCCCCGCATTGGGTCGGCTGCACGAGGTGCTCGCGGCGAAGTCCGGCGAGTGGGCGACGGTCGTAAAGTCGGGCCGCACGCACCTGATGGACGCGGTGCCGGTGACTCTCGGCCAGGAGTTCGGCGGTTACGCGCGGCAGGTCGAGGCGGGGGTCGAACGCCTGCAGTCGACGCTGCCGCGTGTCGGTGAGCTCCCGATCGGCGGCACCGCCGTCGGCACCGGGCTCAACGCACCGGAGGGGTTCGGTACGCAGGTCGTCGCGAAACTCGTCGAACTGACGGGGGTCGACGAGTTGAGCTTGGCGAAGGACAACTTCGAGGCGCAGGCCGCCCGCGACGGCCTCGTCGAACTGTCGGGCCAGTTGAAGACGATCGCCGTGTCGCTGACCAAGATCGCCAACGACGTCCGGTGGATGGGATCGGGGCCGTTGACCGGTCTCGGCGAGATCGCCCTCCCGGACCTGCAGCCGGGCAGCTCGATCATGCCGGGCAAGGTCAACCCGGTGCTGCCCGAAGCTGTCACACAGGTTGCGGCGCAGGTCATCGGCAACGACACCGCCGTCACCTGGGGCGGCGGCAATGGTGCGTTCGAGCTCAACGTGTACATCCCGATGATGGCGCGCAACGTCCTCGAATCGGTGACCCTGCTGGCCAACGTGTCGCGGCTGTTCGCCGACCGATGCATCGACGGCTTGGTGGCGCACGAGGACCGGCTGCGGACACTCGCCGAATCGTCGCCGTCGATCGTGACGCCGCTCAACTCGGCGATCGGCTACGAGGAGGCCGCTGCCGTCGCGAAACAGGCGTTGCGTGAGGGCACGACGATCCGTCAGACCGTCATCGACCGCGGTCTCGTCGGCGACGAGTTGTCGGAAGAGGAACTCGACAAGCGCCTCGACGTCCTCAAGATGGCCAACGTCGACCGCAAGCGGTAGCCGACCGGGTCAGAACCGGTCCGGCGCGAGCACTGTGGCCTGCACCCCGCGTGCGACGACGTCGTCCGGCAGTGCCTCTCCGCGGAAGACGGCTGCGCCGGACCGGGCCAGACCGTCCGCCATCTGGATGCCGTAGCCACCCTGGCCCGCGAACCAGAAGAAGCCCTCCACACCTGGGTCGAAGCCGACGACGGGGGAGCGGTCGGGCGCGAACGTGCGCAGGCCCGCCCACGACGAGCGGACGTGCCGGATGCGCAGATCGGTGACCTCGTTGATCGAGTCGATGGCGCGGGCGATCTCCAGGTCGCCGGGCCGAACGTCGTGCGGATGGCTCGGCGTATCGTCGGCTGGCGAGCACAGCAGTCCGTTGGCTTCGGGTTTGATGTAGAAGGCGTCGTCGAGATCGTTGACGACCGGCAGGTTCGACGTCTCGAGCCCTTCGGGCGCGTCGACACCGAAGATTGTCCGGACCATCGGCCGTACGCCGATCGGGGCCGCGCCTGCGCACTCGGCGACGGTATCGGCCCACGCCCCCGCTGCGTCGACGACGACGGGCGCGCGCACGGTGCGGCCGTCGCCGAACGCCGCCGTCCACACCCCGTGTGCTCGATCGAGTGCGGTCACCGCGGCATGTGTCCGAATCTCGCCGCCGCGCCGTCGGAGTCCGCGGACGTACCCCTGGTGCAGGGCGTGGACGTCGATGTCCATCGAGGCAGGGTCGATCAGCGCCGCCTCGATCGCCGCGCGCCTCAGATACGGCGCGAGGCCGACCGCGTCGTCCGCGGACAGCAGTTCGACGGCCGGCGCCTGTCGGCGGACGTCGTCGTAGAACGCGGTCAGCGCATCACCGCGCCCCTCTCGGGCGAATACGAGGTAGGGGCGCGACGCGAGGATCGGGCCGTCGAAGTCTGCGGGCGGATCGGTGAGCTGTGCGCGGCTCGCACCGGTCAGCGCGCGCACCGACGCGTTGCCGAACGTCTCCAGATAGAGGGCGGCCGAACGCCCGGTCGTGTGGAAGGCGAGCGTGCCCTCCTGTTCGACGAGGCAGACCCGGCGATCGGCGGCCAACTCGTAGCCGATGGACACTCCGGCGATTCCGCCGCCGATCACGACGACGTCGAACTCTGTCGGGGTCACGCCGAAACCGCCTCTCGTGTGTACCGGTGATGGCTCCAGGATAGGAGACGACGCCAGCGGTACGGGGTTTCTGGCAGGGCCGATGAGCAGAGCTGCGGCTACCGTTCCTTGGAACGCACTCGGATGCCGCTGATCGGGACGTTGACGGTGCCGGCCGGGTCGGTGAAGAAGTCATTGCCCTTGTCGTCGACGACGATGAAGGCAGGGAAGTTCTCGACCTCGATCTTCCACACGGCTTCCATGCCGAGCTCCGGGTATTCGATGACTTCCTGGCTCTTGATGCAGTCGAGGGCCAGACGCGCGGCCGGACCGCCGATGGAGCCGAGGTAGAAGCCGCCGTGGGTTCCGCACGCGGTGGTGACCTGCTTGGACCGGTTGCCCTTGGCGAGCATGACCATCGAACCGCCCGCGGCCTGGAACTGCTCGACGTAGCTGTCCATGCGACCCGCGGTCGTCGGGCCGAATGAGCCCGACGCCATGCCTTCGGGTGTCTTCGCCGGTCCCGCGTAGTAGACGGGGTGGTTCTTCAAGTACTCGGGCATCGGTTCGCCCGCGTCGAGGCGTTCCTGGATCTTGGCGTGCGCGATGTCGCGAGCCACGACCAGCGGGCCGGTCAGCGACAGACGCGTCTTGACCGGGTGCTTCGACAGTTCCTGGAGGATCTCCGGCATCGGACGATTGAGGTCGATGTCGACGACTTCGCCACCCTCGATGTCCTCGGCCACGCCTGCGTCCGGCATGTACTGGGCGGGATCGGTCTCGAGCTGTTCGAGGAAGACGCCGTCGGCAGTGATCTTTCCGAGCGCCTGGCGGTCGGCCGAGCAGGAGACGGCGATCGCGACCGGCAGCGAGGCGCCGTGACGCGGCAGCCGAATGGCGCGGACATCGTGGCAGAAGTATTTGCCGCCGAACTGTGCGCCGATGCCGAACGATTGGGTGAGCTTGAAGATCTCCTCTTCGAGCTCCGGGTCGCGGAAGCCGTGCCCCGACATGTCGCCCTCGGTCGGCAGATTGTCGAGGTAATGCGCCGACGCCAGCTTGGCCGTCTTGAGTGCGAACTCCGCCGACGTGCCGCCGATGACGACGGCGAGGTGGTACGGAGGGCAGGCCGCGGTGCCGAGCGAGCGGATCTTCTCGTCGAGATAGTCGAGAAGTCGCTTGGGGTTGAGGATGGCCTTGGTCTCCTGGAACAGGAACGACTTGTTGGCCGAGCCGCCGCCCTTCGCCATGAACAGGAACTTGTACTCCGGTCCCTTAGGGCCCTGCTGCGTCGCATAGATCTCGACCTGTGCGGGCAGGTTGGTGCCGGTGTTGCGCTCCTCGTACACGGTGATGGGGGCGTTCTGCGAGTACCGCAGGTTGAGCTTGGTGTAGGCGTCGTACACGCCGCGCGAGACCCACTCGCCGTCTTCCACACCGGTCAGGACGCCTTCACTCTTCTTGCCCATGACGATCGCGGTGCCGGTGTCCTGGCACATCGGGAGGACGCCGCCCGCCGAGATGTTGACATTCTTCAGCAGGTCGAGGGCGACGAAGCGGTCGTTGCCTGACGCTTCCGGGTCGTCGATGATCTTGCGGAGCTGGCTCAGGTGCGCGGGCCGCAGGTAGTGGCTGATGTCGTGCATAGCCTCGGACGTCAGCTTCGTGATCGCTTCCGGATCGACCTTCAGGAACTTCTGGCCGTCCACGTCGAACGTCGAGACGCCCTCGGTGGTGACCAGGCGATACGGGGTGTCGTCCTGGTCGGCCGGAAGGAGGTCGGAGTAGAGGAATTCGGGGGCTGCAGACTCACTCACGCACCGAATGGTAGCGATCGCGCACACATCGATGCAGGTAAGGATGACCTATGCTGGCGCGCGGCTCAGCTGACCGACATCTCGATGTGGTCGGCGGGGTGGTCGCGCCGACCGCCGACGGTGACCGGGCTCGGCGGCGGGATGACGATCAGTTCGGCGTCGGCGGAGTACTCGCGGACGTCCCGGATCAGTCGCTTGTGGATCAACAGTGCGACCGTGTGCAGCAGCGTCTCGGCGACGGTCGTCGGCGGTTCGACATCGCCGGACGGGTACCCGCACGGCAACACGTAGATGCGGTCAACCGCGGCGTCGATCGCATCGGAGATCGGCGCATTGTCGGCGATCCCGCCGTCGACAAGCTTGCGGCCGTTCCAGTCGACCGGCGGCAGCAGTCCGGGGATCGCGGAGCTGGCGAGAATCGCCTCGGTGGCCGGGCCCGCAGTGATGCCGACCTCATTGCCCGACAGCAGATCGGTGGCCACCACGCGGAGTGGGATGAGCGCGTCCGCGACGTCGTGAAACGTCAGATGGCGGTCCAACAGCGATCGCAGCCCGTGGTCGCCGACGAGGGCGGGCCGGTGGCCTGTCAACGCGCCGATGATGCGAATCGGGTTCGGCGGGAACAGCTTCCACGCCGATAGTGGACGCCAGACGTCGGCGAGCTCGTTGACGGTGGTCGCCGTTACGCCGCGGCCGGCGAGGAACCCTGCGTTGAACGCGCCCACCGACGCACCGATCAGCACGTCCGGGGTCGTTCCGCGCTCGACCAGCGCCCGCAGCATGCCGACCTGGAACGCGCCGAGATTCGCTCCTCCCGCCAGCACGAACGCCGTCGTCATGGCAGTACCCGAGTCATGGCAGTACCCGACCCATTCGCGTGACTGCCTCGGTCAGGATTGCCTGCGACGTCGCGAAGTTGAGGCGCACGTGCCCGCCGCCGCCCGGGCCGAATGCGTGGCCGGAACTGAGCGCGACCCGACTCTGATCGAGGAACGCCCGGGCCGGGCCTGCCACGTCGGCGACGGCGCCGGGCGTCGCGTCGTCGCCGAATCCGAGCGGTCGACAGTCGAGCCACGCCAGATACGTGCCGTCCGGTGGCGTGTAGCCGACCGTTGGAAGGTGTTCGGCCAGCAGGCGACCCACGAGTTCGCGGTTGGCGGCGAGAGCGGCGAGGAGGGCGTTCAGCCACGGCTCGCCGTCGGTGTAGGCGGCGGTGTGCGCGAGCACTCCGAAGTGGCTCGGACCGTGGCTGACCTCTTCGGGCATGCGGCGCAGATCGTCGGCGCCCGCGGTGCCCGCGATTGCCAGCGCGGCCTTCACGCCGGGGAGATTCCACGCCTTCGACGCCGACGTGACGACGAACGCGTCCTCTGTGCCGTCGACCGACAGGTACGGCGTGAATGTGGCTCCCGGGAGGACGAGCGGAGCATGGATCTCGTCGACGATCACCCGTACCCCGTACTCGCGAGCCAGCGCCGCGACGGCGACCAACTCGTCGACGGTGTGCACGGCTCCGGTCGGATTGTGCGGGTTGGCCAGCAGGAACGCTGCTGGAGCGGTGTCGCGGAACGCCGCCTCCAACGCCGCGACATCGATCCGTCCGTCGGTACCCAGCGGCGCTCCGACCACCCGCCGGTCGGCGTGCTCGGTGAACGCGAAGAACGGGGGATAGACGGGTGTGTTGACGACGACGGAGCTCCCGGGCTCGGTCACGAGCTTGAGGACCTCGACGATCCCCAGCATCACATCGGGCACGATCTGCGCGGAGTCGACGTCCACGCCGTCCCACCCCCATCGTCGTCGCGCGAACCCGGCGAGTGCCTCCGCGTAGGCGCGTGCGCCGGATGGATACCCGGTGTCGCCGAGCTCGAGCGCCTGCCGCAACACCGCGGCCACCGGTTCGGCTGGCAGCACATCCATCTCGGCGACCCACAGCGGAAGCACGTCCGGCGGGTACGTCCGCCACTTCAAGCTGGTGCGGCGGCGCAACGCATCGACCGACAGCTGTTCGAACGGGCTGTCGACGATCATTCCGCGTGCTCCGGTGTCGCGGGGAGCCCGACGTCCACCCGGTGGTGTTCGAGGTCGTGCAGCGCGTACGCCGCGAGCGACCACACGGTGAACGCGGCGCCGTTGCCTCGGAGGCCTTCGCGCTCCCACTCGTCGTCGGCGACGGCGCGGTAGGCGGTAGCGAACGCGGCGGCGTTCGCTTCGAGCCGATCGGCGACGACGCCCGGATCCTGCTCGCCGTACCGCCCGTCGACGGCCGCCTCGTCCTGATCCCAGTTCGCGAAGGTCGCGGGTGTCACGGTGAGCATCAATTCGAGCCGTTCGCGCATCACGGTGTGCACGTCGCGGACGTGGCAGCCGTACTCCAGCGGCGACCACGTGTGGTCGTTCCGACGATGGTCGGCGTCTGCACGCGCCAGCACCTCTCGCCATCCGTCGGCCGATTCGGCGATCCGATCCGCGATCTGCGTGCGGTGGACGCCGCCCGGATCGAATCCGCAGAAGCCGCAGCGGCGGGTCGTGACCCAGGTCCAATCCTTGTCGTCAGGCGTGATCGGCATGGTCACAAGCGTAGTCCGACGCCCCGAGGCGGATACCCGATTGCGCGCGTGGCGATCGGGCGGGCCAGTACATCGTTCGAACGGCGTCCGGTCACCTCCGGCACGTCCGCCCCGATAGTCCAGTTGTCGGGTACGCACGTCGGGCGAGCACAGGAGTTGTACGTCGGCCACCGCGTACACGATGCCCGATGGTGTCACACAGGTGATGGAAGTCAGCTTCGAATACTCGGTGGCAGTGGCGGCCGACTGCGGTGCACCCGGCCGAGGCGCACCATGACGCGATGAAGGGGAATAGGCGAGCTACCACACTGGTCGGCCGCAAGTCGGAGGGCTGTACGTGACGCACGGGTACGTACGCTCGGACGCGTGGACATCCCCGCCGCGTTGAACTCCCAGCGTCGCCTCGGCGACGACTGGGCGCACTGGCTCGACCGACTCCCGCGACTGTGCGACGACCTCCTCGACGAATGGGCGTTGACGTCGACCGGCGACCCGATGCACGGGTTCGCGTCGATCGTCCTCCCGGTGCGCGGCAGCATCGGCGACGCGGTCCTCAAGATCGGCTTCGACGGGTCGCCGGAGACGCGGCAGGAACACCTCGCGCTCCAGCATTGGGCTGGCGACGGTGCCGTGCAGATGCTGCGGGCCGACCCGCGCCGTCGGGCACTCCTGCTGGAACGGTTGCACGAGCAGGATCTGAGCCAGGAGTGGGATCTGCAGGCGTGCGAGATCGTCGCCGACCTGTACCGGCAACTGCACCGGCCCGCGCCGCCACGGTTGGCGCGGCTCACCGATTTCCTCGGCCCGTGGATAGAGGCGCTCGACCGCGACGCTGCCGACATTCCGATGCCGCCCCGGCTCGTCGAGCAGGCGCTGGCGCGGGGACGGGCGTTCGTCGACGATCCGGCGTCGGACGGCGTGATGATCCATGGCGACCTGCACTACGAGAATGTGCTCGCCGCCGACCGGCAGCCGTGGTTGGCGATCGACCCGCAGCCGATGTCTGGCGACCCGCACTATGAGATCGCCCCGCTGCTGTGGAACCGGTGGGACGAGATGTCCGGCTACCTGCGTGAATCGATCCAGCGCCGCTTCTACACGACGGTCGAGGCGGCCGGGTTCGACGGCGAACGTGCCCGCGACTGGGTGATCGTCCGAATGGTCCTCAACACGCACTGGGCTGTCGCCGATGCCAAACGCATGCGTCGCGACCTCACCGACGACGAGCGGGCGTGGATCACCACGTGTATCAGCGTCATCAAAGGGGTGCAGCGATGATGTTCGGATGAACGCCCGCCTGCTCCTCGTCGCCGCGATCGTCGCCGAAGTGATCGGCACCCTCGCACTCCGCGCCACCATCGACCATCGCGCATGGATCGCCGTCGTGATCGTCGGATACGTCGCGGCGTTCACTCTGCTCGGGCTGACCCTGCGCTCCGGGATGTCCATCAGCGCCGCCTACGGGATCTGGGGCGCGAGCGGTGTCTCCCTCGTCGCACTTCTCGGCATGATCGTCTTCGGTGAGACGCTCAGCCCGAGTGCACTGGTCGGGATCGCACTGATCGTCGTCGGGGTCGTGCTTATCGAGACCGACCCCAGACGGGCCGAACCGGGCAGCGTGCAGGACGTGAACGTATGACGTGGGTCTGGCTCCTCCTCGCAATCCTCGCCGAAGTGGCGGGCACACTGTGTCTGCGCGCCGCCGACGGCCTGCGACGACGCCTGTGGCTGATACCGGTCGTCGTCGGCTACCTCGCGGCCTTCACCTTCCTCGCGATGTCGCTCGCCGAAGGCATGCCCATCGGTGTCGCGTACGGGCTGTGGACGGCCACCGGCATCGTGCTGGTCGCGCTGTCGGCGCGCGTCATCTGGCGGGACGCCATCACGCCGCGCACGCTGGTCGGCATGGCCGTCATCATCGTCGGCGTGATGCTGGTCGAGATGGGGTAGGGCGCCTAGCGGCGCCGGAAGTCGATGGGGAGACCGTCGGCGGGGGTGGGGCCGGTCCCGTACTCGAGGCTTAGCTCGTAATCGTCGGGCACCGACCACTCGAAGTTGAGGAGGAGTTGGTGCATGATCGACTTCACCTCCATTCCGCCGAAGTACAGGCCGATGCATTTGTGGGCTCCACCGCCGAACGGGCTCCACGCGAACCGATGGACCTTGTCTTCGCGGCGTTCCGGTGAGAATCGATCCGGGTCGAACTTCGTCGGCTCGGGCCACCACTCCTCCCGGAGCATCGTCGCCCACGGGTGGATCGCGACCAGCGTGCCGGACGGGATGTAGTGGCCGAGGATCTCGGTGTCCTCGATCGACTTGCGGAACAACATGCCGACCGGTGCGTTCAGGCGCAGCGTCTCCTTGAACGCCAGGTCCAGACTCGGCAGAGCGTCCTGGTCGTCGTAGTCGAGCGTCGGCTTACCCAACGCAAGTGACTCGTCCCGCAACCGCTGCTGCCAGTGCGGGTCACGGCCCAGGAAATAGGTGAGCATCGACAGCGCGATGGTGCTCGTGTCATGGGCCGCCATCATCACGAAGATCATGTGGTTGACGACGTCCTCGTCGCTGAACGTGTTGCCTTCGTCGTCCTCGCTGTGGCACAACACCGTGAACAGGTCGTCGGCGTCGCCTGCGCGACGAGCCGCGATCTCGGAGCGGAAGTACTCTTGCAGCCGTTCCCGTCCGCGAAGCCCCCGCGCCCACGTGAAGTTTCCGACGTCGCGCCGGAGCATGGCCTGCCCGCCGCGGACCGCGGCCTCGAAGGCCTGCTCCAGTTCGTGGTTCTCGTCGCGGGACAGCGACGAGCCGACGAACACCTCCGATGCGAGCGACAGCAACAACTCCTTCGTCTTGGTGTACATCGGGAAACCGTCGCCCACCTGCCATTGTGCGAGCGATTTCTCGATGTGCGGTGTCATCAGATCGAGATAGCCTTCGAGCCGCGGTTTGGCGAAGGCCTGCTGCATGATCCGACGGTGATGCATGTGCTCGCCGAAGTCCATCAGCATGATTCCGCGTCGGAAGAACGGCCCGATCATCACCTCCCAGCCCTGTTCGCTGGAGAACGCCTTCTCCCGATTCATCCACGCGGCTTCGACGGCGTCCGGTCCGACGAGCGTCACCAGGTTCATGCCGAGCACACCGGACCACGAGACCGGACCGTACTTCTCGAACCGTTTCATCGTGTTGGCGAGCGGGTCGGCCAACGCTTCGATCGTGGTGCCGATGACCGGAAATCCCGCGCTTCCCATCACCGGCTTCAAACCGGACCCGGCGGGCGGCTCGGCGAGCGGCGCATCGGGACTCGGATACAGGCTCGTGGCCTTGGCCAGGACGCGCTGCAGCGTCTTGGTGGCCGTCGTCGTCAACTCCGCCGTCGATGGAACCGACATCGCTCTGTCCCCGCAATCGTCTGGTAGTCGTGAGTCGTGTCACTCCGACACTTGGAACGTAACTAAAGTTATGTACCAAGTCCAGTGATTCGCCGAATCCGGTCGGGCGCGCTCAACTCCGTGCTCGGGCCGCCAGGACGGACGGCGCGACCTGGTCGGGGAAGATGTTCCGCGTCGGCGAGAGCTGGTCGATCGCCCGCAGCCGCGTCGCGTACCAGGTCAACGCTCGACGGTCAGAGTCCGACGGCTCGATGCCCAGGTGTGTGCACGCCACCGGATGCTGGATCGCACGGACCGCGGCCGCCGGCAACTTCTTGAAGTACCAGTCGTCCGGGCGCAGCAGTTGCTCTCGGTACCAGTCGTATCCGGGACTCGGGTCGAGTTGTGTCGCGAGCGCCTCGTCGAAGTACTCGTAGAACTCGCCGACCGTCGCAGGCATTAGACGGTCGGAGAACCCGTAGCGCCGATACCACTCGCACGTCTCTCGATACAGCTGTTCGCGGCCGTCGTCGTCGAGCCCGTTGAAGAAGAACTCGACACACGCGAACAGCGCGTCGACGTAGGTGGCGTGCTCGAAGAAGAAGATCGCCGGATTGAGCGCGTGATAACGCGTCCCGTCGGGCGTCTGACTGCGGAAATGGTCGTGGGCGTAGCGGATCAGGCGGACCTCGTCGAAGTCCGATTCGTACGCTGCGCGGATGATGCACGGCGCCGTCCGCCTCTTGTGCACGAACACTCGCTGGCGGACGAGCGAGAACTCGTGTGTCGCCGACGCGATCGCCGGATGCAGCATCTGCAACGAGACTGCTCGACAGATCGACATGACGAACCGCCGATCTCCGAGGTAGCGCCAGATCAGGGAGTCGGCGTCGAGCGTGACGTGAGTCCTCACATCAACGGGCGGCCGAAGCGGTTCCGCCTGCGGGTGTCCCACAGCAGGATCTTGAACGACAGCTGGGACAGCCACAGCGGTTTGCGCCGCTCTTTGCGGACCTGCGTGGCGACGTAACTGTCGAACCAGCGCTGGTCGTCGGTGGACCACTCGACACGTAGGGCATCGCGGAACTCCTGCGGGAGGTAGCCGATCGTGCGGCGGTATTTGACCGGGCCGAACTTGCGTTGGACGAACTCGCTCGCATATCCGAAGTTCGCGATGTCGAGGAGGAAGTCGCGTACCTCGTCGCTGATGTCGATCTTTGCGACCTGCTCGTTCCAGTACACGTCGAACGCGGCACGGTCGGCCGGCCACATCTCGGCGGGCATCTGCAAGGTGGTGCCGCACACCTTGCCCTGCTGATAGAACTCCTCGCGCAGGTCGCCCGTCAGCGGGCCGCGGGCGCGTTCGTAGATGTCCTCCCAGCCGAAGTACAGGCACGCGGCCACCCACAGCTGCAGGTCGGCGTGCATCGCGTTGTACTCGACGGGGCTGTCGTCGGTGGACCGCACCTGCGCGTGCTGGCGATTGACGGCTTTGCGGTAGCGACGACGGTCGTCGGCGTTCCCGAACACCGCGACGGCCAGGTACGAGGCCGTCGTCCGTGCCCGCTTGACCGGATGCGTGTCGAGTCGACCGTTCTCGACGGTGCTGCGCGCGACACCGTAGCCGACGGCCGGGTTGGCCAACTGCATGATGACGTTCGCTGTCGACATGGTGCTGCCCATCGACAGCAGCGATCTGCCGAAGACGCTCGCGTCGAGCGCATCGAGCTCTTCTCGGCTCGACTTCTTCGGTTTCGCGTCGTCGATCTGCTGTTCCGGTGAGGTCACGACACTCCTAATCTGAATACAGTTGTGTTCAGATTAGCGTATGGTGCCGAGATCAACGCATGGTGCTCAGTCCGTCGACGTCGCGCCCGCCCCTTCGGGGATCTCACGCCGCTGATAACCGGGGAGTCGGGACGCCGGGATGATCGCAGTCGCGCTGATGCCAGCCAGAATCAACAGGCCGTATTTCAACGTCTTCAGGCGGGCGTCTTCGTTGACTTCGACCGCGGCGTCGATCTGTCGATCGGTCGCATCGGTCTCGGTGGCGAGCAACTCGCGCAGGCTGTCGTTGCCGACGAAGTTGACGTTGTCCAGGTTCACCTGGGAGACGAGTTCGTCCGGCAGCTCCGGATGCTCGGCGACCGACGTCGCGACAGCAAAACCGAGTAGCGAGACGAGGAGTGCGCCGATCGTCGCCGTGCCGACCGCCGACGCCAGGTTCTGGGCGGTGCCGCGGATGGAACCGACGTCGCCCGCCCGCTCCTTCGGGGCCGACGTGACCAGAACGTTGAACACGAGCGTGACGAGGGCGCCCTGGCCGATGCCGAAGACGACGAGGCCGAGGATCGTCGAGAACGTCTGCCAGTCGTTCGTGACCACGAACGCCAGCCAGACGAGTGCCACCGTCGTCAAAATGAACGAGGCGGTGCCGATGGCGCGCGGGCTGTACCTCTTGTAAACGCGGACGACGAGCATCGCGGTCACGAACACGGTCAGGTTGAACGGGATCATCGCCAACGACGTGTCGAACGGACTGCGACCCTGGACGATCTGAATGTACAGCGGCACAGTGAAGTTCAATGCCGCTTCCATCGCGACGATGATGAACATCGCGTACACCGCCGCGCGTTCACGCGAGCTGCCGAGGACCGACAGGTCGACCAGCGGCACGCGTCCGCTGCGCTGCCTTCGTCTGGTCCACGTGACGAACGCCTGCCCCAGGATCAGGCCGACGATGATGAAGACGGGAGCAGGGGAGACGCCGACGAGGTCGAACGGTGCGTTGTCGTCGGCGAAGAAGACGCCCCAGGCATTGAGGTTGTTGAAGCCGAGCGTCAACAGCACGATCGCGGCGCCGATCAGGACGGCGGCCACGACGTCGATGTCGATGGTGCGATCGCCGTTGTCGGGCCGGAGGGTGAAGCTCAACGCGAACACGATCACGGCGAGTGCGAGGACGATCATGAACACCGGGCGCCACCCGACGAGAGACCCGAGCGCGCCGCCGAGGAAGAAGGCCGACATGCCGGAGATCGCGCGCGCCGAACCCAGCGACCCGACCGCGCTCGCCTGCTGATCGCCCTTGTAGTTCTCGGCGATCAATGCGACGAGAGCAGGCACGATGATCGCCGCGGACGCGCCGGCCAGCGCCTGACCGGCGATCACCCACGCCACCGACGGTGACACGATCATCAACACCGACGATGCCGCGAAGGTGAAGGTGACGGCCCGGAAGATCTTCACCCAGCCGACACGTTGACCGAGCTTGCCGCCCAACATGACGAGCGCGGCGACCGCCAGGCCGTACGCGACGATCGTCGTGCTGACCACCGTCGGGGCGACGCCGAAGTCGTCCACCATGCCGCCGATGGAGACCGGCAGCGCCGCCACGTTGAACGACATCAACACCTGGCCGAAGAAGAAGCAGACCATGGGAAGCCACGACGCGCGTTCGGGTACTTCCGCTCGATGGTCGTCAGCGGTGGTCATCGGTTAGGCTCCGCAGCCTCGACAGCCTCGACAGCCTCGACAGCCTCGACAGTCTCCTCAGCGCTCTTGGGGCGCCGGACGAGGAGTGAGAGGACGACGGCGAGGATCGCGAAGCCCGCACCCCAGTAGAACGCCTGGTGGATGCCGTTCGCCTGGGCCAGGACCGGTTCGACGCCGTCGTTGATCTCCGCCGTCATCGACCGGGTCATCACCGTGATGAACAGAGCGGTGCCCGCGGCTCCGGCGAGCTGCTGCAAGGTGTTCTGGATGGCGCTCGCATGCGAGTACATCAGCGGCGGCACTGAACCGAGCGCCGATGTCATGAGCGGCGTCATCATCGAACCGAGTCCGAGACTCAACAGCACGTGGATGCCGACGACCTTCCACTCCTGGTTGGTGAAGATCCAGAATTCCGACGTCGCCGGTTCGGCGTTGAGCGTCGTCAGCAGGATTAGCGCGACGGTCACGAGGATCGCTCCTGGCGTTACCAGCGGTCGAGGCCCGACCTTGTCGTAGAGCGCGCCGACGAACGGCGCGATCAGACCCATCACGAGGCCGCCGGGCAGCAGGACCAGGCCGGTCTCCATGGTGCTGGCGTGCCACACGTTCTGCATGAACAACGGCAGCAACATGATCGCGCCGAACAGCGCGGCCATCGCGACGAGCAAGATGATGATGCCGACGGTGAAGGTCCGGGTCTTGAACGGGCGGAGATCCAGGAGCGCGGACTCGCTGGCCTGCAGGTTGATCTGCCGCCACACGAAGAGGGCGAGCCCGACGACGCCGATGACGATCGGCACCCACGGCGGCATCGGGGTGTCGCCGGTCGCGGCTTCGCCGATGCTGTTGAGTCCGTAGATCAGACCGGCGAATGCGACGACCGACAGGAGGACGGACGCGACGTCGAACGGCGCCTTGCGCGGCGTGGTGATGTTGCGGACCAGGACGACGCCGAGGATCAGTGCGATCGCGGCGATCGGCAGCATGAAGTAGAACATCCACCGCCAGTCGAGGTGATCGAGGATCGCGCCGGAGATCGTCGGCCCCGTCGCGGGGGCGACGGCGATGACGATCGAGATGAAGCCCATGACGGTGCCGCGTCGTTGTTCGGGAATGAACGTGAGGACGGTCGTGATCATCAACGGGATCATCACCGCGGTGCCGGAGGCCTGGATGACGCGGCCGATCACGAGGATGGCGAAGCCTGGCGCGACGGCGGCCAGCAATGTGCCCGCGGTGAACAGCGACATCGCGGTTATGAACACGGCGCGCGTCGAGAAGCGTTGTAGCAGGAAGCCTGTGGTCGGAATGACGACGGCCATCGTCAACATGAACGCGGTGGTCAGCCACTGCGCGGTGCTGGCGGTGATGTTCAGATCGACCATCAGCACGGGAATCGCGACGCTCATGATCGTCTCGTTGAGGATCATCACGAACGTCGCGACCAACAGCAGTCCGATGACGAGTTTGACCGAGGCGGGTGGTGGCGCGTCGGGTGTTTCGGGGGTGGCCGCTTCAGGTGTGCGGTCGTCGACACTCACGACGTGTCCTTTCACAGAGATGTGCGTGGAGGTGAATCAGCGAACGTGACAAAATGCTCTTAAGCAGAGTCCTCGGTTCGGACTACACGTGTCAACTGATTTCGCTGGGTGCGGCGGTCATGTTCGGGCCTGGAGCATTGCGCACGCCATCTCCTCCACCTCGGATTCGAATGCTTCCGGCTCGGGTGCGCTATGGCCTTCCCGGTCGCGCTCCCACGCCGCGTACGCATTGATCACGAACCGCACCACTAGCCCGACCCGTCGTCGGGCGTCGGCCTCGGGGAGGTCGACGGCCAGTGTAATCCGGTGCAGAAGCGTGGACAGATCGTTGAGTGAGTCGTCGAGCGGGTAGTACTCGGCGCTGTCGCCGTCGAACCGCGGCCCACCGAGCACGTCGAGTGGCACCGACGCCAGCCACTGCTCGTTGAAGCGTGCCCAGTAGCTGGGATGTCGGGTGACTTCGGTGGTCAGTGGGCGCACGTAGGCGTGGACCAGCTGCTTCATGTCGGGTTCGTCGATCGCCGCGACCAGCGCCGCTCGTTCGGCGTTCATCTGCGGCGAGTGTCGTGCCCAGATCGCGTCGAGCAGTCCGTGCCACGACCCGAAGTGGTAGCTGATCGCCGAACTGTTGCGGTGGCCGGCGTCTTTGACTACCTCCCGCGCCGACACTCCGTAGATGCCGCGCGCGGCGATGAGCCTCTCGGCGGAGTCCAGCAGAGCGGACCTCCCTGTTGACAGCGACATGGATCACACATTACTAATGGATTCATCCAGCTGATTAATGCACGTTTATTAGACCGGCTCGGGGCTTGGTCACGGAGGATCCATGCGCAACACGGCTACCCGGCTCGCTGTCGTCGTGTCGGCTGTCGGCGTGCTATTCACTGCTGTGGCCTGCTCCGACTCGAACGATGACGATGCGTCGCTCGAGCCGGGCACACTGATCTCTGACCGCACGATCACGGGCGCCCCGGCGCTGCCGAGTGCCGATCGCACCGTCTTGGTCACCTACACGTCGCAGACCGCCGCGGGCGCGCGAGACCTGGTCTCGGGGACGGTCGCGATCCCGCAGGGCGACGCACCAGACGGCGGCTGGCCGGTGATCAGCTGGGCGCACGGCACTGTTGGTGTCGGCGACGCGTGCGCTCCGTCGGCCGACACTGTGCACGGGCCGTCGCACGGCTACCTCGGACGTACATCGGCGATGCTCGATCGTTGGGTAGCGGCAGGCTATGCGGTGGTGCAGACCGATTACGAAGGTCTCGGTACGCCCGGCGACCACCCGTATATGAACGGCGACAGCGCGTCGAATACCGTTGTCGACATCGTGCGGGCGGCTCGTGATCTCGACCCGAACATCGGCACGAAATGGATCGCGATGGGCCACAGTCAAGGTGGTCACGCCGCGATCTATGCCGCGGCACGTGGTCAGGACCGCGCTCCGGAACTCGACTTGCAGGCGGTCGTCGCGATGGCGCCGGGGTCTCGCACCAGCGACGTAGTCTCCTACTTTCAGGCGGGTAAGGGGCTCGACCAGGCGATGCGCTTCCTGCCGATCCTGCTGCTCGGTGCCCAAGGGGCGCGGCCGGACCTCGACGCCGACGCCATGCTGACGCCGGAGGCGCTGCCGCTGTTGACTGCTGCTCGCACTGGGTGCATGGACGACGTGCAGGCGGCTGCAGCCGAGGCGCCCACCGGTGGGATCTTTAATCCCGGTGCGAATCTGCAAGGGCTGCATGACTATTACACCGGCCAAGAGCTCGAGTCGCTGAAGCTGACCGTGCCAACGATGATCGTGCAGGGCGGTGCCGACCAGCTCGTGTTTCGCGCCGTGACAGACAAGGAGGTCACTGCACTGTGTGGTGGTGGCGCCGACATCGCCTACCGCGTGTACGACGGCGCAGATCACCGTGCTGTGCTCGAGCGTTCATTCGACGATGTTCGCGCTTACGTCGATGGCGTCCGTACTGGTGAGGAGCCTGCGGGAACGTGTGTCTGAGCGAGAGATCGTGCCGGACCGTCTCGATCGGTGGGGAACGCGCGACAGCACACCCGACAATGAACCCCGAGTTTCGTTTAGCCCGGTTCTGATGAGGAGTTTTGATTTTCATGGCAGATGAGTTCAAGGGGCAGGTCGTTCTGATCACCGGCGGGGCACGGGGCCAGGGCCGGGCGCACGCGGTGGCGTTCGCTGAGCGCGGCGCGGACATCGTGCTGTGCGACCGGTGTGCGGATTCGCCTGCGGTGGCGTACCCGTTGGCCACCGAGGCCGATCTCGCGGAGACGGTCCGATTGGTGGAAGCCACTGGGCGCAAATGCATTTCGGCAGTGTTCAACACCACCGACCGGGCGGCGCTGAACGAGCTGGTCGCACGCGCAGAATCCGAGTTGGGTCGCATCGACATCGCGGTCGCGAATGCGGGCGTCTCGGTCGCTGTTCCGGTCCAATACATGACGGATGAACAGTGGTCGGAGGTCATCGGCTCCAACCTGACTGGTGTCTTCAACACGGTCGCGGCGGTGTCGCCGGGGATGATCAAGCGCGGGTACGGCCGCATCGTCACCATCTCGTCGATGCTCGGTCGCGCGGGCAACACGAACATGGTCGGCTACTCGGCGTCCAAGTGGGGTGTCATCGGCCTCACCAAGAGCGCCGCGCTCGACCTCGCCGACCATGGCATCACGGTCAACGCCATTGCGCCGGGCAACATCTCGACTCCGATGGTGCACAACGACGCGCTGTATTCGATGATGCGCCCGGACCTCGAGAATCCCGGCCGCGAGGACGTCGCTTCGATCTTCGAGTCGCTGCATGCGCAACCGGTGCCGTGGCTGGAGCCGGAGGAGATCACGCGCGTGGTGCTGTTCCTGGCCGATCGGGCCAGTTCGCACATCAGCGGCATCGTCGTTCCGGTCGACGCGGGTAATGCCGGCCGGGTCACGGGCTGATGGGCGCAAGGCTCGAGGGACGCGTCGCGGTGGTCACCGGTGCTGGTATGGGCATCGGTGAGGGCATTGCGACGGCGTTCGCACGTGAGGGCGCGTCGGTGCTCGTCGCCGAGATCGACGAGGCCGCAGGCGAATCCGCTGCGGCGTCGTTACGTGCTGACTGGGGTGTCCAGGCGGAGTTCATCCGCACTGACGTCACCGACAAAGCGCAGGTGCTCGCAATGGTGGACCGTGCCGTGACTCGGTTCGGGCGGCTCGATGTCCTGGTCAACAATGCGTGGCGCTCATCGGGTTACGCGCATCTGGAGAAGATGACCGACGAGCAGCTGCGTGGCGGGTTCGACATGGCCGTGATGGCTGCCTTCTGGGCGATGCGGGCGGCCTTGCCCGAGCTCGAGAAGCACGGGTGTGGGCGGGTCATCAACCTGTGTTCGCTGAACGGTGTCAACGCGCACATGTACTCGGTGCAGTACAACGCGGCTAAGGAAGCGCTGCGCACGCTGACGCGTACTGCGGCGCGCGAATGGGCGCCGAAACAGGTGTGCTGCAATGTGATCGCACCCGGAGCTCAGAGTGCGGCCTACCGCCGGGTGGCCGAAGGCAATCCGGCGATGGCTGCAACCATGGCGTCGGCGAACCCGATGGGGCGCATCGGCGATCCGCTCGACGACATCGGTCCGGTCGCAGTGTTCCTCGCCTCCGACGACAGCCGCTACCTGACCGGCAACACGCTGTTCGTAGACGGCGGAGCCCACATCAACGGCGTCCAGTGGGCGCCGGAGGTCGACTAGCGCTAGCCGGGACTGTGATGCGGCCGCTTGCGGAGGTGCCAACGACCAGCTGGAGCGCTGTGTGGTGTGGCTTCTCCCGCATGCCTGACGATCAGGTCGTCGCGGTCGTGGCCGAGGCTCGTGGCGCGTTGTTCGGACCTGTCGAGATCCTGGCGGGCGCGACGTCCGCGCCGTGCCGTGCGTCGTGCGCCGGCGAGGATCAGCGCGAGCCCGAACATTGCGATGGCCCCGAGCGCTACTCCGTAGAGAAACAGCGTTCCGGTGGAACCGCTCACGTGGTACCCGAAGACAGAGAAGCTGTCGGTCGTCAGCACGTGGGTTCCGCCGTTGTTGTTCAAGACTCCGACGGTCACCAGAATCACGGCAGCGACGAGAATGACGACTCCGAGGACGATAGTCATAGGAGATCCCTCCTTGCGACTGGCCACCCTGGGGTGGTCGACACGATCGGCGACGTTGACAGAGCCCTGTCAGATGTGACGTCGATCACTATCTATCGTACGCTTTATCCCAGTGCCCCCAGTCGGACTCGAACCGACAACACGCGGATTTTAAGTCCGCTGCCTCTGCCAATTGGGCTATGGGGGCGCGAAAGCAAGCATGCCAGGTGTGCCGAATGCGTAGATTGGGGTCCACCTGTTGAGCTATCAAGGAGTTCAGTATGACCGACATCAAAAAGGTAGTGGTCCTCGGTACCGGTGTACTCGGTTCGCAGATCGCGTTCCAGACCGCCTATAGCGGCTTCCATGTCACCGCCTACGACATCAACGATACGGTCATCGCCGCAGCCAAAGAGCGGTTCGCAGGTCTGGTCGAGACGTACAAGAACGAGGTCGCGGGCGCAGCGGACGGCAAAGCCGAAGCGGCGCTGGGCAACCTGAGCTACGCCACCGATCTCGCGGACGCCACGGCCGATGCCGATCTCGTCATCGAGGCCGTGCCGGAGGTCCTTGACCTCAAGCGCAGCATCTACACGACGCTCGGCCAGGTGGCGCCTGCCAAAACGATCTTCGCCACCAACTCGTCGACGCTGCTGCCGAGTGACATGGCCGAAGCGACCGGCCGTCCCGACCGCTTCCTGGCCCTCCACTTCGCCAACCGGGTCTGGTCGTCGAACACCGCAGAGGTGATGGGGACCGCTCAGACGTCGTCCGACATATTCGATACCGTCGTCGAGTTCGCCTCCGAGATCGGCATGGTTCCGATTCCGATCCACAAAGAGAAGGCGGGCTACGTCCTCAATTCGCTCCTCGTCCCGTTCCTTAACGCCGCCCTCGACCTCGCTGCGGGCGACTATGCGGCTCCTGCCGACGTCGACAAGACGTGGCGAATCGGTACGGGCTCGCCACTCGGCCCCTTCCAGATCTACGACATCGTCGGCCTGAATACCCCGTACAACATCCTCGTCAACGGCGGTCCGCACGAAAAGGAACTCGCCGCGTGGCTCAAAAGCAACTACATCGATGAGGGCAAGCTCGGCGTCGCCGCGGGCGAAGGCTTTTACAAATACGGCTGAGCCGCTGCGACCAGCGGTAAGAACACCTCGTCGACGATGGCCTCCAGCGTCTCGTCGGGAACCGCCCGCAACGTCATCATCACCTCGTGTCGGTAGAGGCTGTACGGAACGGCGCGGACCAGCGGAGTCAGCCGTGCGGGATCGATCTCGCCGCGCTCCACGCCGCGGTCGAGAATGTCATCGACCGCGGTCCGCGACCGGCCGAGTAGTAGTTCGCGGACCTCGCTCGGTGTCGACCCTGTCTCCGCGTAGTAGTCACCGAGACTCGCGCTGAGTAGGACGAGGAAATTGGACCGTTGACGGTTGGAACGCCGCAACACGGTGAGAAGATCACTCCGCACGCTGCCGGTGTCCGGGGCGGTGGTGTCCTCGGCGGCCCCATGGTGCCTGATCGCAGCCTGCAACAGTTCCGCACGCGTCGCCCACCTGCGATACAGGACCGGCCTGCTGGTCCCTGCGCGTTCGGCGACCGCCTCGAACGTGAACCCCTCATACCCTCGGTCCGTCAACTGATGCCATGCGGCGTCCAGGATCGCCGCTTCCAGTTCCGCGCCGCGCCGGCGCGTAGTCCGGCCGTCATTAAGAGCCACTTGCGCATCTTAACGCAGCCTCGTATCGTCGCATCTGTCATTTAAGATACAGATCTGAACCTAAGGGGTAATGGTGTCGACGACGGCAGTGGAGGCAGTCCCCACCGAAGCCAAGCGTGTCGCCGTGGCCGTGATCGCAGGTCTCATCGCACCGATTCTTGACACCACCATCGTCACGATCGCGTTCGACGAGCTCACCCGTGAACTCGGCTCGACCGTCGACACCGTCCAATGGACCAGCACCGCCTATCTGCTCGCGCTCGCCGTCGCCGTGCCGTTGGCCGGATGGGCGGCTACCCGCTACGGTTCGCGCCGCGCCTGGCAGGTCGGCGTCGCTGCGTTCCTCATCGGTTCCGTGCTCTGCGCCGCCGCGTGGAATGTGCAGGCGCTCATCGCGTTCCGCGTGCTTCAAGGGTTTGGCGCCGGACTGCTGTTTCCGCTGATGACGTCGATCCTCGTCGCAGCGAGCGGAGGGCGCGCTCTCGGTCGACTCGTCGCCATGGTGTCGCTGCCGACCGCGCTCGGCCCCATTCTCGGCCCGGTGATCGGCGGCCTCATCCTGCACTGGCTCAACTGGCACTGGCTGTTCCTCGTCAACGTGCCCGTCTGCGTCATGGCACTCGTGCTGTCGTCGCGCATCCCCGACGATCGCCGAGCCCACGCGCCCGCCCTCGACTGGACAGGCCTGCTCCTATTGGCTCCCGGACTCGCGGTGTTCTTGCTGGGACTTTCGAACGCGCACGCCGGAATCGTGCGGACCGATGTCCTCGTACCGCTCGCGATCGGAGCCGTGTTGCTCGCGGTGTTCGCGATACGATCCGTGTGCGCGCGAGGGGAGACCCTCCTCGATGTCGGCGTCCTCGCCGTCCGCAACGTCGCCGCGTCGTCGATCGGACTGTTCTTCTTCGGTCTCGCCACGTTCGGCGCGATGCTCGCGCTGCCGCTCTACTTCCAGCAGGTGCGTGGCGAATCGGTCCTCGGCGCCGCCCTCATCCTCATCCCACAGGGCGTTGGAGCCCTGGCGAGCCGATCACTGGCAGGTCGTTTCACCGATACGATCGGCGCGCGATGGGTGGCCGTCTCCGGTTTCGCCGTCGTCGCCGTCGCGACGATCCCGTTCGCCGTCGCCGACGATGCCACGAGTACCGTCTGGCTTGGCGTCGCGCTGCTGGTCCGCGGCCTGGGGCTCGGGATGCTCCTCAGCCCGGTGATGGCGTCCGCGTTCGTCGGCCTACCGAACGCTTACCGGCACGACGCATCGATGACGACCCGCACCTTCCAGCAACTCGGCGGATCGGTCGGGACCGCGATGGTCGCAGTGGTCATCACCGCCGGCGTGAGCGCCACCGCGGGCTTTCACGGAGCCTTTTGGTGGACGACTGTGCTCACCGCCGTCGGCGGTGTGCTCTCGCTACTGCTGCCCGGCCGGGAAGCGCGAACCCTGTGAGAACTTCGGCACTTGTTTTCGGCCTGACGCCGAAAATAAGTGCCGAAGTCCTCGTAGGTTCGGAACAACGGCGGAGCACCCGGTGTTGGATACCTCTGACAGCCCGCCCATCGGAGGAACGCCATCATGCAGGTCGAGATCTGGACCGACGTCAACTGCCCGTTCTGTTACCTCGGGAAGAAGCGGTTCAACGACGCGCTCGGCCAGTTCGAGCACGCCGATTCCGTTCAGGTGACGCATCGCTCGTTCGAACTCGACCCGACGGTGCCCGCCGGGACGTCGGGCAGCGTCGTCGAACACCTAGCGCACAAGTACGGGCGGACCCTCGAACAGGCCGCCGACGGCGAGCGTCAGCTCGGCGCCGCCGCGCACGACGCGGGCCTGGCATACGTGACGACGGGCCGCGACTACGGCAATTCGTTCGACATGCACCGGCTCCTGCACTGGGCGAGCGCCCTCGGCCGCCAAGAGGAGATGCTCGACGCGCTGTACCTCGCGAACTTCGCGGATGAAGCCGCCCTGTTCGGCAGCGACGAGCGGCTCATCGGAGTCGCCGTCGACGCCGGATTTGACGAGGCGGCAGTCGCCGACGTGGTCGCCGACAAGACGCGTTACGCCGACGACGTCCGCCGCGACGAGGCACAAGCCGAAGAGTTCGGCGTGCAAGGCGTCCCGTTCTATGTCTTCGACCGCAAGTACGCGGTGTCTGGCGCCCAACCCGTCGAGTCATTCGCGCAGGTCTTGGCCCAGGCGTGGGGCGACCGGCCCGCCGCGCCCCAACTGTTGAACACCGACGGCGACGCCTGCGGACCGGACGGGTGTGCGGTGCCGCAGTAGAACCCGACTACGGGGCGGTCGCCAGGTAGTCGGCGAAGCCGTACTGGTCGTGGGGGCCGATGACGGCGAACTCGAAGAGGCCGTCGCCGGTGAACACATCGCCGCCGACTGTGCAGGTGAACGTCGAATAGTGGTCGACCGGGCAGAACATCTTCATCGTCGGATCGAGTTCGGAGATCTTGTTCCGCAGCGCCTCGACCTTCTCGTCGCCCTGCCACATACCGTGCCGCCAGTCCTGTTCCAGTCCGTAGCCGGTGCCGAAACCTATGTAGTTGGCGACCTGCGGCTCACACTCCACCCGCGTGATGGTGCCGTCGGGCTTCACGAAGCGCAGCGTCGCGCGGGCGGGTTCGCGTGTGCCCGAAACGAACTCGATCTCGTGCTCTACCCGGCCCAACCATTCTGGCTCGCGCGCGGGGTCGTTCCACACGCGTTTCGCGTCGCCCATGATCCGTTCGCCCGTCCGCAACTCCTGGACCACCACGACGATCGCGAACTCGTCGAACCGCATAACCGCATAGATCCAGAAGAACGACGACGCACCGCTGTCGGCGGCTCGACGTCCCGGCGGCTCCGCCTCGCCGACGGGGCGTACGCCCCATGATCGGTCGCGGTTGCCGCGCCAGGTGTCCGGCTGTACGTCGAAATCGACGCCGTCGACGGTCAACGCGCCCGTCCAGGCGCCGCTCTGGACGAACCGCATCGTGTCGAACGTGACCCGCTCCAACTGTCGCTGGAAATGTCTCGGCTCCAGCACCGCGGGCCCGGCGGCGTCGAAGACCAGGTCGAACGAGACATCGCCGTGCCCTGGCTCCAACGAGATCCGCAGCCGTTGCAGTCCTTCCAGGACCTGTACTTTCAACGGTCCGATCGACAGGTCGTTCCGATTGTCGCCCAATGCCTTCGACGCACGCACGACGATGTGGTCGTCCCCACGTCGGACCACCGCGAAGCCGTCCACCACGCCGAGGTTCGGGTAGACGCCCAGCCCGACGATCAACCAGGGGTCCGGGTCGTCGCCGCGCATATCTCCGTGGCAGTTGAAGTAGTAGCGGTCGTAGAAGTTGCGGTCCGACGTCCCGACGTGCCGGATGACCTCCGACACCTGGTGGATCGGGTAGTCGTCCATCTCCGAGAGCGTCATGACTCACCTCGTTCGGCGACCGACGACCAATATGTTCCCGCCATCATCGCTTCGACACTCGCGCGGTGCATGATCATGTCGTCGGGATCGGCGGGCTCGTCGGCCTGGCCGAAGTGGATTGCGCGACATTGGATTCGGTACATGACGACGGCGTGGATCAACGCCGCGTACAGAGTGTAGAAGTCGAGGTCGGCGGGTGGGTGGCCGGTCTGCCGCTTGTACTCCGCGGCCACGTCGTCGCGCGTCAGGAAGTCGGGCAGGCCCGCCATGCCGGCGAGTTCGGTGATGTCCTGGAAGAAGCGGTGGATGAAGATCATCCATGCGACGTCGAGTTCACGTGGGCCGAGCGTTGCCATCTCCCAGTCGAGGACGGCCACCGGCGTGAAGTCGCGGTACATTATGTTGCCGATACGGGCATCGCCCCAGCACAACACCGGCTCCGACGGCTCGGGCATATGCTCGTCGACCCACGCGAATCCGCGCTCGATCAACGGCGCACCCGCACGCCCCTCGGACGCCCAGCGATAGAACTCGCGCAGTCTGCGGACATGCGAGCGCAACGGATCTTCACCCGGCTCGACGACGGGGACGCCGACGCTCGGCAGGGGAGCGGCGTGAATCTTCGCGAGCACCCCGACCGACTCGGTCATCAGCCGTCGCTGTTGCTCGGGCGTCCCCTCGGACACCCACGACCCGAACGTGTATGGCATCACGTCCGGCGGAACGTCGCCGTCGACGCGACTCATCACGAAGAACGGCGCGCCCAGCGGTGCCGGGTCGGGTTCGGACCACCACAGTCGCGGCACCGGTACGTCGGTGTGCTCGGCGACGTGGCGGATCAGCCGGTACTGACCGTCCAAGTCGTAGGACCCGAACACCGGATCGCTGTCGGGCATCGGGGCGACACGGGCGACGAGGTCGTGGTCGGCGCCGTCGACTCGCGCGGAGACGAGGAGCGTCTCGCTCGACATCCCGTTGGCTGACGGAATGTCGACCGCGGTGACCTGCGCGCCCGGTCCTTCGTGCGACTTGAGCCACGTGTCTAAGCGTTCGCGGAGCCAGCTCGGGTCACGGCGCGACTCGCTCGGTCGCGCGACCTGGGCTCCGTCGTCTTCTGTGAGTGGGGACACAGTTGGATTGGAACACGTTTCAATGCGCAGTGGGGCCGGATGGTGACGATCCGGCACTAGACGTCCGACGGGTCCGACGACCTGCTGGGCGGTTTGTGACGGGCTCGGTCAAGAACCGGTAAAGTAGGGAACACAGCGGGTCCGACGTTCGTTCAACCATCGAGTCAGTCGTTCGCAGACACATTTGATGCGCACCGTAACCGTCTAAGGAGCACACGTGCGAGAGAGCAGTAACCCGATCATGCGAGGCGTGGTCCGAGACAATAAGAAGGACGCGGCCGGCTACGCGACCTTCGGCACCGGCATGGCCGGCGTGGGCCAGGCTTCGGCGATGCAGGGCCAGCAGCAGTACGCGGACCAGTACACGCAGCCGGGCTACGCGCCGTCGACCACCACGCGCACCCTGACCATCGACGACGTCGTCACCAAGACCGCGATGACGGTGGCCACGGTCATCGCCTTCGCGGCGGCGACCTACTTCATCATCAGCGGCCGCGAGACCGTCGACGACCAGATGGCGCTCGCCGCGCCGATCATGGGTGTCGGCGCGATCGCCGGCCTCGTCCTCGTCCTGGTCGCGACCTTTGGCCGCAAGCAGGACAACCCGGCGATCGTGTTGGCATACGCCGCATTCGAAGGTCTGTTCGTCGGCGCCATCTCGTTCGTCTTCGGCAACTTGATGGTCTCCGACGTCTCGGCGGGCGCCCTCATTGGCCAGGCCGTGCTCGGCACGATGGGTGTCTTCGTCGGCATGCTCGTGGTCTACAAGGTCGGCGCGATCCGCGTGACCCCGCGCTTCACCCGCATGTTGACCGCAGGCATCTTCGGCGTACTCGCCTTGGTGATCGGCAACTTCGTAATCGCCATGTTCACCGGCGGCGACGGCCTGGGCATCCGCTCGGGCGGGCCCATCGCGATCATCTTCTCGCTGGTCTGCATCGCGCTGGCCGCGTTCTCGTTCCTCATCGACTTCGACTCCGCCGATCAGCTGATCCGCGCGGGCGCGCCGTCTAAGGCAGCGTGGGGCGTCGCCCTCGGCCTCACCGTCACCCTGGTGTGGCTGTACGTCGAGATCCTGCGCCTGCTGAGCTACCTCAACAGCGACTAGTCGTCGACCAGTCACAACGGCCCGGCCCCCACGGAAAACCGTGGGGGCCGGGCTTTTTCTCATCCCGTGTGCTCCACCGGTGGGTGCTCCACCCGCCGGGTCAGTTCGGGACGATCAACTTCTCACTGACCAGCCAGTCGAAGGCGACGTCGGCCGGGTCTTCGCCTTCGATGTCGACGCGTCCGTTGAGGTCCCGCATGACATCGTCGTTCAGCTTCGACGACACCGTCTCCATGAGTTCCGCGATCTGCGGATACTCGTCGAGCACAGGTTTGCGGACCACGACGCTGCCGCTGTACGGCAGGAAGTACTTGCGGTCGTCGACGAGCACCTTGAGGTCGAGGTTCGGTATCCGGCCGTCGGTGGAGAACACCATGCCGAAGTTGCACGGCGACCCCTTCGCGGTGGCCGTGTAGATGACGCCGGAATCCATCCGGGTCACGTTCGACTGAGGAACACCGTCAGCGGTGTCGAACGGGATGCCGTACGCCTCCAGCATGGGCAGGAAGCCGTCGGACCGACTGAAGAACTCGTCGTCGATGCAGAAGGTGCGCTGGTCAACGGGCAACGCCGCCACGTCCGACAATGTTGTGACACCGAGACGGTTCGCCGTCTCCTGCGACGCGGCGAAGGCGTACGTGTTGTTGAGCGATGACGGCGGCAGCCAGACGAGGTCGTTCTCGGCTGCCTCGATATCCCGCACCTTGTTCCACAGTTCGGTGGGGTCACTGATGGGGTCGGTGCGCTCGTGATACACGACCCAACCGGTGCCGGTGTACTCCCACTGCAGGTCGGTCTCGCCGCGGAGCTGAGCTTGCCTGGACGACGCGGCGCCGGGAGCGCCGGTCATGTCCTTGATGTCGGCGCCGGCCGCAGCCAGGTAGGTGGCTGCGATCTTTCCGAGCACCACCTGCTCGGTGAAGGCCTTGGAGGTGACGGTGATCGCCGCGCCGTCCAACGGCTTGTCGCCGTCGGGGAGATGTGCGGAGCGCAGCGTCCCGGACGAACTGATGAGACCGCAACCGGCCAGCGCGACTGCCAGGAGTACGGCGACGAGCACGACGGGGACAACAGTGGCGGGGCCACCTCGTCGGAGTAGGCGGCTCATCGCATTCCCTTCGGAGTGGCGAAGTATTCGACCAACCGGCCGATCCAGTCGACAGCGAGCGCGAGCAGTGCGACGAGCACGGCTCCCGCGATCAGGACTTTGGGCAGGAACACGGTGATGCCGGTGGTGATCAGCGTCCCGAGGCTGGTCGCGCCGATGAACGTGCTCAGCGTGGCGGTACCGACGAGGATGACCAGCGCCGTCCGCACACCGTTGAGGATTACCGGGACGGCCAACGGCAACTCCACCTGGAACAGCGTGCGGCGGGTCGAGTACCCGATGCCGCGCGACGCCTCGATGACGTGCTGGTCCACTTGGCGCAGGCCCGCGATGGTGTTCTGCAGAATCGGCAGCACCGCGTAGACGATCAGGCCGAGTACCGCGGTGCGAAAGCCTGTGCCGAGCGCGAAGGTGAGCAGGACCAGCAGGCCGACCGCGGGCGCGGCCTGGCCGATGTTGCCCAAGCCGACGGCGATGGGCGCGAATCGTGTCATCGACGGCCGGGTCAGCAGGATGCCGAGTGGAATGGCGATCGCGAGCACGACGACGGCGGCCGTCGCGGTGAGCTTGATGTGGGCGATGATCGTGTCGACCAACACCGACGAGTTGAGCTGTGCCGACTCGTTCGCGGTGAAGTCGGTGAGCGCATGCCACGTGATGAAGCCGACGCCGACGACGACGATGACGAGCGGCTCGAGCCAGACGTCCATCGGGAGGCGACGCGACGACGCCCAGAGCGACGCCGCCCGTGTCGGCGCTGAACCCGGTGCGTTCGAACCCGGCGCTTCGACGCCGGTCAGGTCACCTGCCTGTGAGCTCACGGTGCAGTACTCCCCGGGTTGGCACTACTCCCCGGTTTGGTACCCGGCTGGCCGTTCTCGGCCTCGGCGAACTCGATGTAACCGATCTCGTCTGGTTGCGCCTCGTCGAGCTGGCCGCGGATGATGTCGATGACGCGACCGATCCGCAGCCAGCCGAGGAGACCGCCGTCGCCGTCGGTGACCAGCGCACCGCCCTGGCTCGCGGCGAGCATCACGTCGAGCGCGTCCTGGAGCGTCGACGACGGCGCCACCGTGGGAAGCCTGGCGTCGACGTACGCGGACACTCTCGGCACGGACGCCACTTCCTCGATGGACGGCCAGGCGCGGGGCCTGCGCTGGCCGTCGACCACCACGACCCAGCTGCTGTTGGCGGCTCGCGCTCGCGTGACCACGTCGTCCGACGCTTCGTCCACCGTCGCGGTCGTGACCGTATCCAGTTCGACGTCCTTGACCCGGGTCAGCGACAGCTGCGCGAGGGTCGCGCCCGAGCCGATGAACTCGCGGACGAAGTCGTTCGCCGGGTTCGCCAGGATCTCGGCGGGAGTGCCGTACTGCTCGACATGTCCGCCCTTGGAGAAGATCACGACTCTGTCGCCGAGCTTGGTGGCCTCCTCGAAATCGTGGGTGACGATGACGATCGTCTTGCCGACCTTCTTCTGGATCTCGATCAGGCTGTCCTGCAGGCGGACCCGGGTGATCGGGTCGACGGCGCTGAACGGCTCGTCCATGAGGAGGACGGGCGGATCCGCGGCGAGGGCTCGTGCGACGCCGACGCGCTGCTGCTGGCCTCCCGACATGTCTTTGGGGAGCCGCTTCCCGAACTCGGCGGGGTCGAGCCCCACCAGGTGCAGCAGTTCGTCGGTGCGTCGTGCGATCTCCGACTTGTTCCAGCCCAGCACGCGGGGGATCGCGCCGACGTTCCGTTCGACGGTCCAGTGCGGGAACAGGCCGCCCGATTGGATCACATACCCGATGGACTGCCTCAACTCGTCGGGATTCTCGTGTGTCACATCGCGGTCGCCGATGTAGATCTGACCGCTCGTCGGCTCGACGAGACGGTTGATCATCTTGAGCGTCGTCGTCTTGCCGCAGCCGGACGGGCCGACGAAGGCGACGATTTCGCCTGCGCTGATCTCCAGGTCGAGTTCTGCGACGGCGGGTTCGCCCTGCCTCTTGTATTGTTTGCGCACTCTTTCGAGCCGAATCGACGATCCGGCGTTCTGGCCATCGGTGGTGGTCATTGGATTCCCCTCGGAATAGTCAGCCGTCCGAGCAGGACCAGCAGAGCGTCGAAGATCAAAGCGATGATGATGATGAGGACGGTCCCGGTGAGCGTCATCTCCAGCGCGTTGGCGCCGCCGAGTCGGGCGAGTCCGTTGAAGATCAGCGACCCGAGCCCCGGACCGAGCACATACGCCACGATCGCGGCGACGCCGACGATCATCTGTGTCGAGACCCGAATGCCGGTGAGGATCACCGGCCACGCGAGGGGCAGTTCGACGGTCAGCAGGATCCGTCGCCTGGAGAAGCCGATACCTCGAGCCGACTCGACCACGCCCGGCGGAACCGACCGGAGCCCGACGATCGCATTGCCGACGACGGGCATCGCCGCGAAGAAGGCCAACATGATGAATGACGGGACGACCCCGAGCCCGAACGGAATGATCAGAAGAGCAAGCAGAGCGAGTGTCGGGATCGTGAGTGCGATGCGGCTCGTGGTGACCGTCAGTGCTGAGCCGAGCGGCAGGCGGTAGACGAGCAGTGCCACGGCGATCGCGATGACCGAACCGACGAGCACGGTCTGGAACGCGAGGGACGCGTGCTGATACGACAAGAACGCGATCGTCCCTTCGCGACCCTGCAGGTAACCCCAGATATTCACGGTATGCGCCGATCGGGTCTCGGTGGACGATCGACCGTCGGCGGATCGAGTCTGGCGGTCATCTGGCCCACTTCCCGTTCGATTCGGTGCCTGCAGGCACCGAACGTTTCTACGATCCCCACATCTTTACGGGGTCGGAAGCGAGCATCCCAGAGTTGGAATCGCGGTGAGCAGAAGTCAGTCGAATCCGAGTGTGTCGACGACGAGGTGGAGCGCAGCCGCGACGGTCAGTTCGCGGACCTGCTGCCGGTCGCCGGGGAACTGACGGGTGACGGCGAACGTGTCGCGGCCGGCCACCGCGACGCCGATGCAGACGGTGCCGACGGGTTTGCCCGGCACGGCGCCGCCCGGACCCGCGATACCGGTGGTGGAGACGGCGACGTCGGCGTGCAGGCGTGCGGCGACGCCGTCGGCCATCGCGACGGCGACCTCCTCGCTGACCGCACCGTGTTCGGCGATCATGTCGGCCGGAACGCCGATCGCGCCGGTTTTGACGTCGTTCGAGTACGAGACCACGCCGCCGAGCATGTACGCCGACGATCCGGGGCGGTCGGTGAGGCGCGCGGCGACGAGGCCGCCCGTGCACGATTCGGCCGTCACGATGGTGCGATCGGCGAGTCGTTCGATGAGTAGGTCGTCGACCGCACGTCCGTCGGTGGAGTAGATGCGGTCGCTGTGCCGCTCGAGGAGGAACGATGCGAGCGCGTCGTACGCGGAGGCGTCGTTCGCGGCGAACTGTGTGCTGATCTCGAGTTCCCCGCCCCGCATGCAGGTGGTGACCTCGAGCGCGTGGAACCCGGCCACCGTCGTCTCGGCGTCCACGAGTGACGCTGCGAGGTCGGGTTCGGACAACCCGTATGCGCGGAGCGTCTCCAGGGTCGCGGGGACGCGGTCGCGGAGGGCGGTGGTGACGGTGTCGGTGGTCAGGGCGGTCGGCCACATCGATTGCAGTTCGCGGGGCGGCCCGGGAAGGACGAGGACGGCCGGCCTGGCTTCGCCGGCGGGGACCGCGACCCCCGGTGCTGTCCCGGTCGGCGGAATCGCTTCGGCCCCTTGGGGAATCAACGCCTGCTTCTCGATCGCGGCGATCGTCGACGAGGGGAGTTCGTCGACGGTGGAGTACCGGCGCCAGGAACGGATCACCGATTCGATGGTGTGCGCCATCTCCGGATCACGAGCCAGCGGGCGGGATGTGAACTCGGCGACCGTCGCGACGGTCAGGTCGTCGGCGGTCGGGCCGAGTCCGCCGGTCGTCACGATCAGGTCGACGCCCTGCGTGGAGAGGAAGTCCAGTTGTGCGCGAAGGTCGTCCGGCCGGTCGCCGCACACCGTCAGATGGGCGACGTCGACGCCGAGTTCGAGAAGTCGCTGCGACACCCACGGGCCGTTCCGGTCGGCGATCCAGCCGCTCAGTACTTCGGTCCCAGTGACGACGATCCCCGCACGTGTACTCACGAATTCGAGAGTACGCGTGCGGGGATCGTCCGAAACTGCTCTGGCGCTGAGAGCTGTCAGCCGATGCTGAACGGCTTGCCGAGCAGCGTGATATTTCCCTTGAAGGTGTCGGTCTTGACCTGAACCTTCACAAGGGCACGCGCCGAGGCGTAGCCGGCGCAGCCGTCGACGCTGAAGCGCTCCTGGCTGTAGGCGAGACCGCCGCGGCCGTTGGAGAAGCTGATGGAGTTGATGTCGGCGTCATCGCCGGCGACGTTGATGATCGGCTTGAAGCCGGCTTCGCCTGGGCCCAGGTTGAACTCGCCCGAAGCGCTGGGCTCGGGAGCGCCCTCAGCAAGCTCGCCGGTCTCGGCACCGCTCTTTGCGCCGAAGTTGAGCTGGCAGCCGACGAGGTAGCCCGCGGTCAGAGTCGCGCCCTTGACGTCGCCCTTGGTGCTGATGGCGATCTTGCCGGAGACCCAGGCCTCACGGCTGGTCGGGACGTTGGTGACGGCCTTCGAGCGGGTCACCGACTCGTCGTAGAGGCGGATCTGGACGCTGTTGCCGTCGCCCAGGTTCTTGCTCTTGAAGCCGCCGGGCAGCTTGCCCGCGTCGGCGGTGCCCGCGACGGTGCCCGACGCGGCGATGAGCGCGGCGCCTGCGATGGCGGCGCCTGCGACGATGCGAGAGTTCTTCTTCATATCAGTTCAAGTCCTTGTGCAGTCAGTCGTCGGGAGGTCAGTTGAGGCTGAACGGCTTGCCGTACAGGGTGGACTGCACGTAACCGCTGTCCGCGGAGATCGCGTCGTCCTCATTGGTGAAGCCGTCGGCGGCTAGAACCTGGACCACCGAGCGTGCCGACGCGTAGCCGCCGCACTGCTCGACGTTGATCTGGAAGCCGTCGACCATCACGGTGCCCTTGCCCTTCTTGAGAGCAAGGGAGTCACCCTTGATGAACTTGACTTCGCCCGGCTGCAGCGGCACGGACAAGGCACCACTGAGGGAGGGGCCGCTCTGCGAAATGGATCCCGAGAGCCCACCGGAGAGTCCGGTGATGTTGACCTGGCAGCCGACCAAGTAACCCACGGTCATCGAGCCGGTGCCCTTGCTGAGCGTGGCCTTGTACGTGCCTGAGACGGCGGCCGAGCGGCCTGCGCCGTTATTCGCGACCGAGTGCAGCCCGCGAGCGCTCTCGGCGGAACGCTTGAGCTTGACCACCTGGCCGTCGATGCCGGTAGAGGTCTTGCTGCCGCTGGGGAGGCGCGCCGCATCGGCGTCGCCCGCGTTGATCATCAGACCGGCGGCGCCGACTGCTGACACAGCGGCGACCGCTGCAGCGCGACGCGCGATCGTTGTGGCCTTCTTGCTCATTCAAGGTCTCCTACAGAGTGCGGGGAGGGTCGGACGTTCGTATGGTTTCCCGGGGGGAACTGTAACGTAAGGACACCCTCAGTGCGAACGTAAGATTCAGGCAGATTCATATACAACCTGATGGAATCCTCATAGTTGGCACAGAATTAACTTTGTGTTCGTTTGAGCTGATCGGATGATCATCTTTCTTGTCCGGATTGGGCACTTCCCGGCCACTTCCGGTAACGCGCCGTCGCAGATGTGAACATCTTGTTTCGTTGTCGCCCAAGGCGTCCCGAAACGACGACGGGCGGCCCCAGAGAAACCGGGGCCGCCCTTTCGGTGAGTCGCGTCAGGTCAGTTGAGGCGCTCGATGATCATCGCCATGCCCTGGCCGCCGCCGACACACATCGTCTCCAGGCCGAACTGGCCGTCGTACGTGTTGAGGTTGTTCAGCAGGGTGGTGGTGATGCGGGCGCCGGTCATGCCGAACGGGTGGCCGAGTGCGATGGCGCCGCCCGACACGTTCAGCTTGTCGTGGTCGATGCCCAGTTCGGCCGCGGATCCGAGGACCTGGACGGCGAACGCCTCGTTGATCTCGGTCAGGTCGATGTCGCTGATCGACATGCCTGCCACGCGCAGCACTTTGCGGACCGCTTCGATCGGGCCGAGGCCCATGATCTCCGGGCTGAGGCCCGTCGCAGCGGTCGCGACGACGCGTGCGAGCGGCTTGAGGCCGAGCTCCTTGGCCTTCGTGTCGCTCATCACGACGAGAGCGGCGGCGCCGTCGTTCAACGGGCAGGCGTTACCGGCCGTGATGGTGCCGTCCGGACGGAACACCGGCTTCAACTGCGAGATCTTCTCGTAGGTGGTGCCGGCGCGCGGCCCGTCGTCCGTCGACACCTGGGTGCCGTCGGGCAGCGTGACCGGATCGATCTCGCGGGCGAAGAAGCCGTCGTTGATGGCCTTCTCCGTGCGGTTCTGCGACAGGACGCCCCAGCGATCCTGGTCCTCACGCGAGATGCCCGTGTAGCTGGCGACGTTCTCAGCGGTCTGACCCATCGCGATGTAGACGTCCGGGATCAGGCCGTCCTCACGGGGGTCGTGCCAGGTGCCCGCGCCGCCCTCAGCGGCCTTCTCGGTGCGGGCTTGCGCGTCCGCGAACACCGGGTTCTTGGAGTTCGGTGCGCCGTCGGCCGCGCCCGAGACGCCGAAGCTGGAGACACTCTCGACGCCGCCGGAGATGAAGACGTCGCCCTCGCCCGCCTTGATGGCGTGCAGCGCCATGCGAGTCGTCTGCAGGGACGACGAGCAGTAGCGGTTTACGGAGACGCCGGGAATATGGTCGTATCCGAGCTGGACGGCGACGCTACGGGCGATGTTGTAGCCGCCCTGTCCGCCCGGCTGGCCGATGCCGAGGTGCAGGTCTTCGATGAGCGACGGGTCGAGCTCGGGCACCTTGGCGAGAGCGGCCGCAACCATCTGGCGAGCCAATTCGTCGGGGCGGACGTCCTTCAACGATCCCTTGCCTGCGCGGCCGATCGGGGAGCGGGCTGTTGCAACAATCACTGCTTCTGTCATGCGCGTCACGGTACCCCTGTTACAAGAACGTGTGTTTTGTTCAGGCCAGTGACGGGGTGCGCAGGCCCGAATGCCGCGAAGGTGCGAACATGGAGGCATGCGCATCGCGAATCACGTCGTCGACCTGGTCGGAAACACTCCGCTCGTGAAGCTCAACTCGGTTGTGAAGCCGGGTGCGGGCCTCGTCGCAGCGAAAGTGGAGTACCTCAACCCCGGTGGCAGTTCCAAAGACCGCATCGCCACCCGGATGATCGACGCGGCCGAAGCGTCCGGCGAACTGAAGCCAGGCGGCACCATCGTCGAGCCGACATCGGGAAACACCGGTGTCGGGCTGGCGCTCGTCGCCCAGCAGCGCGGCTACAAGTGCGTGTTCGTGTGCCCCGACAAGGTCGCCGAAGACAAGCGAAACGTGTTGCGCGCGTACGGCGCCGAAGTGGTCGTGTGCCCGACGGCGGTCCCGCCGGAACACCCCGACAGCTACTACAACGTCTCCGACCGGCTGACTCGCGAGATCCCCGGCGGGTGGAAGCCGAACCAGTACGCGAACCCGAACGGGCCGCTCTCGCACTACGAGACGACCGGCCCCGAGATCTGGCGCGACACCGACGGCACGGTGACACATTTCGTCGCGGGCGTCGGTACCGGCGGCACCATCACCGGTACCGGCCGCTACCTGAAGGAAGTCTCGGACGGTGCGGTGAAGGTCGTCGGCGTCGACCCCGAAGGCTCCGTCTACTCCGGCGGCTCGGGGCGCCCGTACCTCGTCGAAGGCGTCGGCGAGGACTTCTGGCCCGACGCCTACGATCCGACGATCCCCGACGAGATCATCGCCGTCAGCGACTCCGACTCGTTCGAGATGACCCGTCGTCTCGCCCGTGAGGAAGGCCTCCTCGTCGGCGGGTCGTGTGGCATGGCCGTCGTCGCCGCGCTCGAAGTCGCCGAACGTGAAGGCCCCGACGCCGTCGTCGTCGTCCTGCTGCCCGACGGTGGACGCGGCTACATGTCGAAGATCTTCAACGACGAGTGGATGAGCAGCTACGGTTTCCTCCGGACTCCGCTCGGCGGTGCAGCGGTGCCCGAGTCGACCGTCGGCAGCCTGCTGCGCGACAAGGCCGGATCGCTGCCCGACCTCGTCCACACCCACCCGCAGGAGACGCTGCGCGACGCCATCGAGATCCTCCGCGAATACGGGGTGTCGCAGATGCCCGTCGTCGGAGCCGAACCGCCGATCATGGCGGGCGAGATCAACGGAGCTGTCAACGAACGCGACCTGCTGTCGGCCGTGTTCGAAGGACGCGCCAGCCTCGCCGACCCGGTGTCGGCGCACATGGGTGAGGCTTTTCCGCTGATCGGCGCGGGCGAGCCGGTCGCGACCGCGATGAGCGCGCTCGGCGAATCGGACGCATTGATGGTCGTCGAAGAGGGCAAGCCCGTCGGCGTCATCACCCGCCACGACCTGCTCGCGTTCGCGAGCACCCACCCGATCCCCGCGCAGAAGGAAGGCTGAGAAGATGACCGACTCGGGCGAGCCCACCCAGGGTTTCTCCACGAAGGCGATCCACGCAGGCTGGGATCCGGACCCGCAGACCGGTGCCGTCAACGTGCCCATCTTCGCGAGTTCGACGTTCGCGCAGGACGGCGTCGGCGGCATGCGTGACGGTTTCGAGTATGCGCGCACCGGCAACCCGACACGTCGGGCGCTCGAAGCGAACATGGCGGCGATCGAGGGCGGCACGTACGGGCGCGGATTCTCGTCCGGCATGGCCGCCACCGACGCGATGCTGCGGGCCGGGCTGCGTCCCGGCGACCACATCGTCATCCCGAACGACGCGTACGGCGGGACGTTCCGACTCATCGACAAAGTCTTCACCCAGTGGGGGATCTCCTACTCGGTGGCGCCCGTCGTCGACCCGGACGCCGTCGCCGCCGCGATGACCCCGCAGACCAAGCTCGTCTGGATCGAGACGCCGACCAACCCGCTGCTCAACGTCGGCGACATCGCGAAGCTGGCCGACGTCGCGCACGCGGGCGGCGCACGTCTGGTGGTCGACAACACGTTCGCGACGCCGTACCTGCAGCAGCCGCTGTCGTTGGGCGCCGACGTCGTCTTGCATTCGACCACCAAATACTTGGGCGGCCACTCCGACGTGGTCGGCGGCGCGATCGTCACGAACGACGAGCAGACCGACGCCGACATCGCGTTCCTGCAGAACGGTTCCGGCGGGGTGCCCGGACCGTTCGACGCCTACCTGACGATGCGTGGCATCAAGACGCTGTCGGTGCGCATGGACCGTCACTGCGACAACGCGGAGAAGCTCGTCGAATTCTTCTCCGCGCACAAAGCGATCGAGACGGTCCTGTACCCGGGGATCGACGGCCATCCCGGCCACGCGACCGCGGCCGCGCAGATGCGCCGATTCGGCGGCATGATCTCCGTCCAGCTCGCGGGCGGGCGCCAGGCCGCGCTCGACTTCTGCGCGAAGACCAAGGTGTTCACGCTTGCTGAATCTCTCGGCGGCATCGAGTCGCTCATCGAACACCCCGGTGCGATGACCCACGCGTCCACCGCCGGTTCGCTCCTCGAAGTCCCGGACAACCTCGTCCGACTCTCCGTCGGCATCGAAGACGTCGAGGATCTCGTCGCGGACGTCGATCAGGCACTGCGCTGACGGAGCTTTCCATACGCTGTTTGCACTTCGGCACTTTCTTTCGGCGTCACGCCGAAAGAAAGTGCCGAAGTCGTTTCAGGCCACGCGCTGACGGAGATCGATCGCTTCGGTGAGTTCGCGCAGCACCTCGTCGGGGGCGAACTCGAGTCGTTCCCACGTGAAGATCAGCGGGAGCCAGCCCGCTTTGCTGAGCATGTTCGTGGTCTGCTGGTCGCGTTCCCACCGGGTGTGGTCGTGATGGAACGCCCAACCGTGCATCTCCACCGCGATCTGCAGCTCGGGCCAAACGAAGTCGAGGCGGCGGCCGCCGAACCAGACCTGCTGCCGCCAGCCGGTGATCTTGTGTCGGTGAAGGAAGCGAACGAATTTTCGTTCCAGTTCCGATTCGGACAGGTCTTCGGCTGAGGCCAGGAGTTTGCGCGCTTTCGCCATCCCGTACGCGCCGCAGTTGCGGTCGAGTGCGGCGCGCAACTGTGTCAGCGTCACTCTCCTCGCCTGGAGCGCGCGGTCCATGATGGCGATGCCGTCGTCGAGGTCAGCAGCTGCCGCGAGCACTGTCAGCGGGAGAGCGGTGGTCCGCACATCGCGCACCGTGGCGAGGTCTTCCGCGGGGAACGTGCGCCGCCGAACGGTCGTGTCGACGGCGCACCTCGCGCCGTGGGACGAGCGAGCGACCGATAACGTGACCGGGGTCGGCAGATCGACGAGGAGACCGTGCAGCGACGCCGCTGACACCCGGTCGATGACACCGCCGTGCGCGAGTGCAGCGATCCGGAGGAGCGCGATGTCGGTCATCCGATGCTCAGCGGACAGGAACGTCGAGTGGGCGTGCCGAACCCACAGCCCGGCAATGGATTTCCCGTATACCTCGTCGTGCGACATACCGAGGTGCCTCGCCTGATCTGTCGAGATCACACCGTCGTGGTCCGCTAAGAACTCGGCGACTTTCACCGCCTTCGACCGTTGTTCCCCCATACTCAGTCAGACGCAACGGCCGCCGAAACGGTTCCGCACAACCCTCTCGGGCGTGTCGAACCATCACACCGTCAGGCCTCTACGACTTCGGCACTTTCTATCGGCTGTACGCCGAAACAAAGTGCCGAAGTCGCATTACAACGGACCCCCTCGGTCAGAACGTCGCGAAATGCTTGATCGTGTCGGTCCGCACGGTGCCGAACGCGCCGTTGGCGATGGGGCCGGAGAGTGCAGGCGGGAGGCCGACGCCCGCGAGTTCCATCGCGAACTTCCAGACCAGGCGCGTGCCGTGCGCGGCGGGAGAGACCTCGGTGTACTCGCCGAACTTTCGCAGGCCGGGGATGTTGGCTCTGACCGCGCGGAACCCGTGACGGTACGTTGACGCCGCAGAGTCTTCGTCCCAGATGAAGAATTCCTCGTCCATCTTGATGAAGCCGGGAGCGAGGACGACCGAACGCGTAGTGCCGACGTGGTGCGGCTGCGCCGAAGTGAAAGTGACCGAGGTGAGTGCGCGACACCAGTCGAGCGTGTTCTGGCGCGTGAACTCCGCCCACGCGACGTCCGGGGCGACGGGCAACGTCACGTCGATCTCGTAGCGCATGGGCGCGGCGTCGTAGAACTGCTCGTCAAAGGATTCAAGATCGTATGCCATGCCGCGCAGTGTAGCGCCCGCCACAGAAGCCGGGGTGACCGAACGCCCGGCCCGAGATGGAACCGAACAGCGACCCAGTGCGTCTAAACGAGTAGAGAGACTCACCGGCGCGGGGGATCGGTCGGGGTGGGGTCGCGGGCGCGAATGGGGGAGCCCGCGGGCCCACCCCGGCGCGAGCATCGCGACGAACTCTGCGAATCCCGACCGTTGTGTATTGCTGAATCCTCTTCCGCGGCAACAAGATGCACAATCTGTTGTGCGGACAATGTGTTGTGTATCCACCAGTGTTGAACAGGTGGACGAGACGCGCTGGGGTGCCCTGGAATGGGGCACGTACGCGGATGCGTTCGGGCATCGGCTCGTCGTGATCCGCAAAGCGCGCGGGTACTCGCAAGAGACGCTCGCCGAACGTTCCGGCATGCACCGCAACCAGATCTCCAACCTCGAACGCGGCACCAGCAACCGCGAACCGCATGTGGCCGATCCGCTGCTGTCGACCGTCTACCGGCTGGCGGGTGCGCTCGACGTCCCGCCCGCCTACCTGATGCCCGACCTGCGGTCCGCAGTCGCCAAACGGTCATTCGAACAGTCCTCGCGCGCGGAACTGTCCGCCGTCGAAACGGCGCTACGGGACGTGCTCGATCACCGGGCGTTCTAGAGTCGCCGCCGCACCAGGCCCCACAGAAACGAACAGCGGCACCGAACGTGATGTTCGGTGCCGCCGTCGATGTATCGATCAGTCGAGGTCTCGATCAGTCGAGGTGTCGATCAGGAGTGGTACGGCTCCGCGCTGACGAGCGTCACCTTGATCGTCGCACCGCTCGGCACGGTGTACTCGCGGGATTCACCGACCTTGGCGTCGATGATCGCTGCGCCGAGCGGTGAGCTCGGCGAGTAGATCTCGAGGTCGCTCGACGCACCCTCTTCGCGCGTTGCGATGAGGAACGTTTCCTTGTCCGACTCGTCGCCGTCGAAGTAGATGGTGACAACGGACCCGGGGAGGGCGACACCCGACTCGGCGGGGGCCTCTCCGACCTTCGCGTTGTTCAGCAGATCCTGCAGCTGGCGGATACGCGCCTCCTGCTGCCCCTGCTCCTCACGGGCCGCGTGGTAGCCACCGTTCTCCTTGAGGTCGCCTTCTTCGCGACGCTCGTTGATCTCGGCGGCAATGACTGGCCGATTCGCGATCAGCGAATCCAGTTCACCCTTCAGGCGCTCGTACGACTCCGGCGTCAACCAGGTCACCCGAGTATCAGTCATTGTGGTCTCCTTTGCTGTCCGCGAATGGACTGCTCTAAATGCAGCAACACGACCCCTCGCGAGGTCGTGCACCGTCTAGCATACCAGTTCGTGTGTTTTATGGCACATAGGATGTGCCGGCGTCGCCCGCGTCGAGACCTTCCTGGTACGACGGCTCGGCGCGCTTCAGGTACGCCACGATAGCGTACGTAGCAGGCATGACGACAATCTCGACGAGCGTCTTCCACACGAAGCCGATCACCACGTAGTTGATGAAATCCGACCACGTGCTGATCCCGATCGCGGTCGCTGCGATCGAACAGAACACGAGCGTGTCGAAGAACTCGCCGACCACGGTCGACGAGATCAGGCGCGCCCACAGGTGACGTTCGCCCGCGCGCTCCTTCATCTTGACCAGAACGTACGAGTTCAACAGTTCGCCGACCACATAGCCTGCGAGGCCGGCGGCGACGATCTGCGGGACCGATCCGAGAACGGTGTCGAACGACGACTGCGCATCGTAGAAGTCGGCCGCCGGGAGCTCGATCGCGATCCAGAAGCACAGCGCTGCGAGGAGGATCACCACGAAGCCTGCGGCGACGGTGCGCCGCATCGCGCGGAACCCGTACACCTCGCTGATGACGTCACCGATCACATAACTGAGCGGGAACAGGAAGAATGCACCGTCGGTGACCAGGCCGTTCACATGCAGCGGGCCGAAGTCGAACTGCAGCCAGTCGAACAGGACGACGGCCTTGGTGGCGGCGATGTTGCTGATCAGCATCACGCCGACGAAGAGCGCAGTCAGGATCGGGAAGTACGGGCTGGAGACACGTGCGAATACGGCCCGACCGGCGGTCACCGTCATGCCGCCGGCTTCAAGTACGGCGGAACGTGGGTGGTGCAGCCGAAGACCTCACCGATCACCGCGGGCTCCGAGGTCAGCACCTCGGTGTTCGCGCCGACCTGGATCTCGCCGCCCGCCGGGACCAGCACCTCGCGTCGTCCGACCTCGGAGCCGTCGTCGGCTCGGGCGCGGACGACGCACGAGACGGCGTCGCTCGGGTCGTTGCGGTTGACCGTGTACTGGACCGATACCGTGTCGGACGACACGATCTCGAAGGCTGTCGCGTCGCCGGACACCTCGGGGTCGGCGAACTGCTTATATCCGAGGACGGCGATCCCCAGGCCGACCAGGACAACGGCTACAGACGCGATGTAAAACCATCGCCGTCGGCTCGACGCCGTACGTTCGGTCGGATATGTCGCGCGGGGACCGCTCCGCGGTTCGGGGTCGATGCCGCCCCCGTCTGAACTGCTCACGTGTCAATACCTACCATGAGTAGTAACAGCGAGCGAAGGTGAGGAAGCGTGAGCGAACACGCGAACGGTCTGCGTCTCATGGCCGTGCACGCACATCCCGACGACGAATCGAGCAAGGGTGCAGCGACCTTGGCGAAATACGTCGCAGAGGGTCACGACGTGATGGTCGTGACGCTCACCGGTGGTGAGCGCGGCGACGTGCTCAATCCGGCGATGGACAGGCCGGGCATCCTGGAGAACCTCCCGGAGGTCCGCCGCGACGAGATGGCGAAGGCCGCGGCCGCGCTCGGCGTCCAACATCACTGGCTCGGCTACATGGATTCGGGTCTGCCCGAAGGCGATCCGCTGCCACCGCTGCCCGACGACTGCTTCGCCCTGGTCCCCCTGGAGGAGGCGACGGGTCGGCTCGTCGAGGTGATCCGGTCGTTCAAACCGCACGTGATCATCACGTACGACGAGAACGGCGGCTACCCGCACCCCGACCACATCAAATGCCACGAGGTGTCGGTGGCGGCGTTCGACGCGGCCGGCGACCCCGAGCAGTATCCGGACGCGGGCGAGCCGTGGACGCCGCTGAAGCTCTACTACACGCACGGTTTCATCCGCGCCCGAATCCTGCGGTTCTCCGAGGCCTTCGAAAAGGAGGGCGCGGAGAATCCGTTCGCTGACTGGCTCAGCAAGTGGAAGACCGATCAGGGCGACCTGATGGCGCGCGTCACCACCCAGGTTACGTGCGGGGACTACTTTCCCCAGCGCGACGACGCACTGCGCGCGCACGCCACGCAGGTGGATCCGAACGGGTTCTTCTTCGCGGTGCCGCTCGAGTGGCAGCAGAACCTGTGGCCGACAGAGGAGTTCGAGCTCGCGCAGACCCGCGTGAAGACGTCGATCCCCGAGTCGGACCTTCTCTCCGGAATCGAGCAGCCATGACGATCGCCGCATGGGCCACGAACGCTGCGGTGCTGGCCGCCGACCAGGAGCCGAAGGGCCCCGAGTTCGGTAAGGCGTCGCCGCTCGGCCTGCTCATCATCATCTTGCTGCTCATCGCCGTCTTCTTGCTGATCCGGTCGATGAACCGGCAGCTCAAGAAGCTGCCCGAGAGCTTCGACACCGAGCATCCCGAGGCCGACCAGGCGTTCGACGAGGGGACCGAGGCGTCAGCCGCCGACGAGCCGGGCGCCAAACCGGGCGCAGAGCGCGGCGACGAACCCGGTGGCGAACCCGGTGGCGAAACCGCACCGGGCCAGCGGCCCGAGGGGTCGTGACGTCAGCTTCCCCGCTCAGGGCAGGCAACCGTCTGGGAGCCGATACGGCCGCTGTGCGGGGAAGCTGAGGTCAACGGGGCGACGTGGCACGCTGGAGACATGGCGAATCGTCTTCAGCAGAGCAACTCTCCTTACCTCCGCCAGCACGCGGACAATCCCGTCGACTGGCAGGAGTGGGGCGACGAGGCGTTCGCGCAGGCGCGTGACCGCGACGTCCCGATCCTGCTGTCCGTCGGGTACGCGGCATGCCACTGGTGTCACGTGATGGCGCACGAGACGTTCGAGGACGCCGAGCTCGCCACCCAGATGAACGCCGGGTTCGTGTGCGTGAAGGTCGACCGCGAGGAACGGCCCGACATCGACTCGATCTACATGGCGGCGACCGTCGCGATGACCGGTCAGGGCGGTTGGCCGATGACCTGCTTTCTCACGCCCGACGGTGACCCGTTCTACTGCGGCACCTATTTCCCGCCGCGCTCGCGCCATGGCCAGCCGGGATTCGCCGAGCTGCTCGACGCGGTGTACGGAACGTGGACGACGCGCCGCGACGAGGTCGACGTCGCGGCAGGCAAGATCACCGCGCACCTGCGCGCCAGTACACAGACGCTGCCCGAGGGCCCGCAGTTGGACGTGCAACTCCTCGCCGACGCGACGACAGCAGTCCTCGCCGACGAGGATGAGGCACACGCCGGTTTCGGTCGGGCGCCGAAGTTCCCGCCGTCGGCACTGCTGGAAGGGCTGATCCGCGCCCAGGAGTACCGCGGCGACGAGGCGCCCCTGCACGCCGCGAGCCGCACCCTGCACGCGATGGCACGCGGCGGCATCTACGACCAGCTCGCGGGCGGGTTCGCCCGGTACGCGGTCGACGAGAAGTGGGTCGTCCCGCATTTCGAGAAGATGCTCTACGACAATGCTCTGCTGCTGCGCGCCTACGCCCACCACGCGCGCAGCACCGGCGACGACCTGCCGTTGCGCGTCACCGACGAGACGGTCGCGTTCCTCGACGAGTACCTGTGGACCGGGCGCGGGTACGCGTCGTCGTTGGACGCCGACACCGAAGGCGTCGAAGGCCTCACCTACGTGTGGCGGCGCGACGAACTCGATCAGATCCTCGGCGACGACGCGGCGTGGGCGGCCGAACTGTTCACCGTGACCGAGACCGGCACGTTCGAGCACGGCTCGTCGACCCTCCAGCTGTTGCGCGACCCCGACGACGTCGCACGGTACGAGTCAGTGCGCGCTCGACTCTCCGCTGTCCGTGCGCAACGTCCGCAGCCGGACCGCGACGACAAGGTCGTCACCGCGTGGAACGCTTTCGCGATCACCGCGCTCGCCGAAGGCGGGGCGACACTCGATCGGCCCGCGTGGCTCGACCGCGCAGCCCAGGTGGCCTCCGAACTCCTCGACGTCCACCTCGTCGACGGTGACCTGCGTCGATCGTCGCTCGACGGCGTCGCGGGCGCGCCGCTCGGGGTGCTGGAAGACTACGCCGCGCTGACCACGGCGCTGATCACCCTGCACGCGGTGACCGGCGACGCGAAGTGGCGCACGGCAAGCCTGGCGATCCTCGACCGCGCGATTGACGTGTTCGCCGACCCCGACGAGGCGGGGGCGTGGTTCGACGCGCACCCCGGCGGCCTGCTCCTGCGCCCGCGCGACCCGGTGGACGGTGCCACCCCGGCCGGTGCGTCGCTGATGGCCGAGGCGCTCGTCGCGGCGACCGCGGTGGCCGACGTCGACACTCAGCAGCGGTACGCCGACCTCGCGGACGCGACCCTGGCCCGCGCCGGAATCATTCTCGCCAAGGCCCCACGCTCGGCAGGACACTGGTTGGCCGTCGCACAGGCGTACGTCGCAGGCCCCGTCCAGGTCGCGGTGGCGCAAGCTCCCGACAGTGACGGCGAGTTGGCGGAGCAGTTGCGTCGACGTGTGCCCGGCGGTGTCCTGGTGATCGCGGGCGAGCCGGATTCGGCTCCGCTCCTGGCTGATCGTGGACCGGTCCCGACGGGCGGCCGACTCCGCGACGCCGCGTATGTGTGCCGCGGTCGCGTCTGCGATCTGCCGGTCACAACGGTGGAGGCCGCTCAGATCTGAGCCGATCCCACCCGTTTCCTGATCGACCGATCGACTTCTCGGCTACTGTGTCCGCGACCCCCTTTCGACGTAGACCCTGGAGACACGCGTGCCCGACGAACACAACGCCGGACCTGACGGATTCCACCGACGAGATGTCCTGATCGGGGGTGGGGTCGCGGCAGCGGGCCTGCTCGCGGGTTCGCTCGCGGGCAGCGCGGGCGCTGCACCCCGGCAGGACGCCGACGTCATCGTCGTCGGCCACGGATTGGCGGGCCTCGTCGCCGCGACCGAACTCGCAGCGGCCGGGCGAAGCGTGATCGTCGTCGACCAGGAGTCCCGACAGAACCTCGGCGGGCAGGCACACTGGTCGCTCGGTGGCCTGTTCTTCGTGAACTCGCCGGAGCAGCGGATGTGGAACATCAACGACTCCGTCGAACTCGCCAGGCAGGACTGGTTCGCGAGCGCGGGCTTCGACCGCGGTCCGCACGACAAGCTCGGCGAGGACTATTGGGCGCGCCAGTGGGCCGAGCACTACCTGGACTTCGCGGCGGGCGAGAAGCGGAGCTGGCTCGAACGCAAAGGCATGCACTGGGTTCCGGTGGTCGGCTGGGCCGAACGCGGTGGCACGTCGGCGAGTGGCCACGGCAATTCGGTGCCCCGCTTCCACATGACGCTGGGCACCGGCCCCGGCGTCGTCGAACCGTTCCGCAACGCCGCCCTCGACGCCGAACGCAGACGTCGGATCACGTTCAAGTTCCGTCACCGTGTCGACGAACTCGTTATGAGCGGCGGGCTGATCACCGGGGTGCGCGGCAAACGACTCGTGCCGTCGACCAAGCCGCGCGGTGTCGCCACGTCCCGCGCCACGGCAGGCGACTTCCTACTGCGCGCACCGGTCACGATCGTGGCGTCCGGCGGTATCGGCGCCAACCACGACCTCGTCCGCGCCAACTGGCCGTCCAGGCTCGGTAAGGCACCGAAGACTCTGATCACCGGTGTGCCCGCGCACGTCGACGGCCGGATGCTCGGCATCGCCGAGGACGCGGGCGCGCGCATCGTCAACCGCGACCGCATGTGGCACTACACCGAAGGGCTCCGCAACCACACGTCCATCTGGCCCGACCACGGCATCCGCGTGCTTGCCGCCCCGTCGTCGATGTGGTTTCGACGCCGAAGGCAACCGCTTCGAGAGTCCGGCGTTTCCCAGCTACGACACCATCAAGACGTTGGAGATGATCGGGAAGACCGGCTACGACTACTCGTGGTTCGTCCTCAACAAACGCATCATCGCCAAAGAGTTCGTTCTGTCCGGGTCGGAGCAGAATCCCGAACTCACCCGCAAGGATCTTGCGGCCTATCTCGCCAACCGGGCGCTCGACGACGTGCCGAAGCCGGTGCAGAAGTTCATCGACAAGGGTGTCGACCTCGTCCAGGCCCGGAGCGTCGACGACCTCGCCCGCAAGATGAACCGGCTGGCCCGCAACGACCTCATCGATGCCGGGAAGCTGCGCAAGCAGATCGTCGAACGCGACCGCCAGATCGGCAACCCGTACACGAAGGACGCCCAGGTGATGGGTATCCACAATTCGCGGAACTTCCTGGGCGACAACATCGTCCGCACGGTGGAACCCCACCGGATCCTGGACCGGGCAGCCGGTCCGCTGATCGCGATCCGGATGAACATCCTCACCCGCAAGACGCTTGGCGGCCTGCAGACCAACCTCGCGGGCCAGGTGTTGAACGCCGGCGGCGCAGTGGTTCCGGGACTGTACGCGGCGGGCGAGGCGTCGGGTTTCGGCGGAGGCGGCGTCCACGGGTACAACGCGCTCGAGGGCACGTTCCTCGGCGGCTGCCTGTACTCCGGGCGCGTCGCCGGCCGAGCCGCTGGACGTGCGACGGCGTAGCGACAGCGCGGTCGCGTTCGACACGTCGTCGAGCCGGTGCTACGGTCGACGGCGTGTCGATGACCTCGTATTGGCGTTTCTTTATCCAGGCTCCGGGTGAGCCTGCGATGAAGCGGTAATACGCGCGTCGAAGATCCCGGAGCCTGAAGCAGTGACCGAATCGGTCGCTGCTTCTGTCGTTTCCGGGATCGTCTGCGCGACGTGGAGCGTTTCCGGAGGCGGCGCCGGACACCCATTGCCCCCGCGACCAGCGCACCGAAAGGCCTCAGCACGTGACTATCACGACCCCTCCCGCCACAAGCCTCACAGCAACGACCACCACCGCAACGACCACCACCGCAACGACTAGGACCACCTCCGACCGGCGGGTGACAGCGTTCTCGCCGATCCCGTCGCCGGACGCGTTGCGCACCGAACTCCCGTTGACGGGGCGGCGCGCCGAGATCGTCGCCCGCGACCGGGACGAGATCGCCGCGATCCTCGCCGGACGCGATGATCGACTGATCGTCGTCGTCGGGCCGTGCTCGGTGCACGACCCGGAAGCCGCCCTCGACTACGCGCGCCGACTCGCGCCGTTGGCCGCCGAATACGCTGACTCGCTGAAGATCGTGATGCGCGTGTACTTCGAGAAGCCGCGGACCACGGTCGGATGGAAGGGGCTCATCAACGACCCAGGGATGGACGAGACGTACGACGTCGACCGCGGCCTGCACGTGGCCCGCCGACTCCTCCTCGATGTGATCGACCTCGGCCTGCCCGTCGGCTGCGAGTTCCTGGAACCGACCAGCCCGCAGTACATCGCCGACGCGGTCGCCTGGGGTGCGATCGGCGCACGCACCACCGAGTCGCAGGTGCACCGTCAACTCGCGTCCGGACTGTCGATGCCGATCGGATTCAAGAACGGGACCGACGGCAACGTGCAGGTCGCGATCGACGGCGCGCAGGCCGCCGCCGCCCCGCACGTGTTCTTCGGTGTCGACGACCAGGGACGCGGCGCCGTCGTCCAGACCTCCGGGAACGAGGACTGCCACATCATCCTGCGCGGCGGCACGCCGGGCCCGAACTACGACGTCGACTCGGTCCTCTCGGCTGCCGACGCGTTGGCGAAGGCAGGCCAGTCGCCGAAGGTGATGGTCGACTGTTCGCACGCCAACTCTGGTAAGGATCACGAGCGGCAGGCGGTCGTCGCCGCCGATGTCGCGCAGGCGTTCGCGGCCCGCCGCGCCGCAGGCGAACCGGTCCGGCTGTCCGGCGTCATGCTGGAGAGCTTCATCGAGCCCGGTAACCAGCCGGTCCCAAGCGACGCCGCAGGTCGCGCCGCCCTCGTCTACGGCAAATCCGTGACCGACAAGTGCATGGGTTGGGATGCCAGCGTCGATGTCTTGGCCACCCTCGCGCAGGCCGGACGGTAGGAGTCTCGACGGTCGGTCCTCGGCGGGCGGACAAACCTACACCGCTCAGGGGAGACGTCGCCGTGACAGTGTCGTAGGCGCTGAGCGGTGTAGGTTTGCGGTGTCGATCAGCGGGAGGACGTCTCCGACTCGTGCGGACCGGCTCACCCCAGCAGACGGTCGGCTGTGATCGGCAGGTCGCGCAGTCGTATCCCGGTGGCGTGGTAGACCGCATTGGCGACCGCCGCTGCGGCTCCGACGATGCCGATCTCGCCCGCGCCCCTGGAGCCCATCGGGTTGACGTGCTCGTCCACCTCGTCGAGCCAGATGGCCTCGATGTCGTGAACGTCGGCGTGTGCACTGATGTGGTACGCGGCCAGATCTTGCGTCACCACGTGGCCGAACCGATGATCGCGCACGCTCTCCTCATGCAGTGCCATCGACAGTCCCATCGTCATTCCACCGATCAGCTGTGAGCGCAGGGTGCCTGCGTTGATGGCGCGGCCGACGGAGAACACGCCCAACATCCGTGGCACTCGTATCTCGCCGGTGTCGCGATTCACTTGGGCTTCGACGAAGTGTGCGCCGAAAGAATGCATCGCGAACTTATCCGCGTCCGGGTTCTCCGGTGCCTCGGTGATCGTGTGAGCGCCGGTGGACGGCTTGTCGCCGTGGGCCTGCCGGAAGGCGCGCGCGGTCGTGACGATCGCCGTGCCCCACGATGTGATGCCCGACGACCCGCCGGCCACCGAAGCCGACGGCAAGTCGGTGTCACCGATCTGCACGTCGACCGAGTCGGTGTCGCAGCCGAGGGCGTCGGCCGCGACCTGCGTCAAGGCGGTCCACGTGCCGGTGCCGATGTCGGCGGCACCGATCTGCACTGCGTACACGCCGTCGGCGCGGTACTCGATGCGAGCTGTGTTGCCGGGCATCGACAGCGCGGGATACGCCGAGGAGGCCATCCCGGTGCCCAGCCACCATTGCCCGCGGGCCCGGTTCCGTGGCGTCGGATCGCGCTCTGCCCAGCCGAACCGCTGCGCGCCGGTGCGTAGACAGTCGACGAGGTGGCGTCCCGACCACGGGTTGCCCGACTCCGGGTCGACGTCGGGTTCGTTTCGGATCCGAACCTCAATCGGATCGAGGTCGCAGGCGACGGCGAGTTCATCCATGGCGACCTCGCCGGCGAACATGCCGGGGCACTCGCCGGGCGCACGCATCCAATTGGGCACTGGCACGTCGAGCGGGACCAACCGGTGTGAGGTCCGCCGATTCGGCGCAGCGTACATCGTGCGGGAGGGCACAGCAGTCTGCTCGGCATACTCCTTGACCGCGGATGTCGGCTCGACCACCTCGTGCGAGATGGCCGTCAACGCCCCATCGGGGTCGGCGCCCAGCCTGACCCGTTGGATCGTCGGAGGGCGGTACCCGACGAGCGAGAACATCTGCTGGCGGGTGACGGCGAACTTGACCGGCCGGCCGCCGCTGCGCTGGGCGGCGAGGACGGCGAGCACGTTGTGCGCGTGCGGGGCCCCTTTGGACCCGAAGCCGCCGCCGACGTGCGGGGATCTCACGCGCACCTGCTCGAGTTCGAGGCCGAACAGTGGCGCCAGCATCTGGCGCACGGAGTGCACGCCCTGCGTCGAGTCGTAGAGTGTCAGCTGCGGGCGACCAGGAGTCTCGTCCCAGATGGCCACGCACGCATGGGGTTCCATCGGGTTGTTGTGTTCGATCGGAGTGGTGTAGGTCTGATCGACCGTCACTGCCGCATCGTCGAGGGCGGCATCGACATCGCCTGTCTCGGTATCGGTGGGATGACCGCCGTTCACCGTGTCCGGGGCGTACAGCCGAGGATCGTCGACACGCAGTTCGGTGCGGTGTGCTTCCTCGCGATAGTCGACGCGCACCAGATCGGCTGCCTCGCGCGCGATCTCGGGAGACTCGGCGACCACGGCTCCGATCAACTGTCCGCGGAAATGGACCTTGTCGTCCTGCAGAATGCTTAGTTCGCCGTCCGACGTGTCGGCGAGATCGGGTGCGTCGAACACCGTGAGCACGGCGACCACACCGTCGAGCCGTCCGGCCGCGGACGTGTCCATTGCGGTGACGCGCCCATGTGCAACGGTGGCCTGGACCGGGTGCAGGTACGTCGGGTGCTCGACTGGGTGCTCGAACGCGTAACGCGCGGTGCCGGTGACCTTCGCCGGCCCGTCGAGTCGGGTGAGGGACGCGCCCATGGACGTGGCTGGGATCAGTGTCATCGTGATGCCTGTTCGGTGAGGCTGCGCAGCGTGGCCGCGAGGAGGCGTTGGGTCAGCTCGACTTTGAACTCGTTGCCGTCGAGTGGCTGTGCCCGAACGAGTTCAGCGTGCGCCGCCCGGGCGAACGTGTCGTCGGTGGGCGCTGCGCCATTCAGCACAGCCTCAGCCTCGCCGGCTCGCCACGGCTTGTGCGCGACGCCGCCGAACGCGATGCGGGCTGACGTCATCCGGTCACCGTCTACGTCGAGGACCACTTCGGCGGCGACGGAGACGAGGGCGAAGGCGTAGGAGGCGCGGTCACGCACCTTGCGATACGTCGACCGTGCACCGACCGGCGGTGCGGGCAACTCCACTGCGGTGATGAGTTGGCCATGGGTCAGCACGGTGTCCAGATCCGGGTGGTCGCCGGGCAGCCGATACAGGTCGGTGAGTGGGAGGCGCTTCTCGCCGTCGCTGTCTTCGATCACCACGACGGCGTCGAGCATGATGAGGGCAACCGCCATGTCCGACGGGTGCGTCGCCACGCACTGCGGCGAGGCACCCAGGATCGCGTGGTAGCGGACGTACCCGCCGATGGCCGAACACCCGGTACCGGGCTCGCGTTTGTTGCACGGTGTGGTGATGTCCTGGAAATAGGGGCACCGGGTTCGTTGCAGTAGATTGCCGCCGGTGGTGGCCAGATTGCGCAGCTGTCCGGACGCACCGGCAAGCAGTGCCCGGGACAGGGCGGGATACCGAGTGCGCACGAGGGGATGTGCGGCGAGGTCGCTGTTAGGCACCGCCGCCCCGATGCGCAGGCCGCCCCCGGGCAACTCCTCGACGTCGGTGAGCGGGAGACGGCTCACATCCACCAGCAACTGCGGTCCGGCCACGCCGAGCTTCATGTGGTCGACGAGGTTCGTACCGCCGCCCACGTAGGCGGCATCCGGTCGCGACGATACCGTGCTCACCGCATCCTGCGTACTGGCCGCGCGTCGGTACTCGAACGGGATCATGGCGTGGCCGCCTGTCGGATCGCGGCCAGGATGTTGGGATAGGCGGCGCAGCGGCACAGGTTGCCGCTCATCCGTTCCCTGATCTCGTCGTCGCTGAGTTGATCAGGCTCCGCGGCCAAGTCGTCGGTGACATGGCTGGGATGACCGGCCTTCACTTCGTCGAGCATGCCGATCGCCGAACAGATCTGGCCGGGAGTGCAGTAGCCGCACTGGAAGCCGTCGTGATCGAGGAAGGCCTGCTGCATCGAGCACAACTCATCGCCGCTGGCCAGCCCGGCCGCAGTGGTGATCTGGGCGCCGTCCTGGGCTACGGCGAAGGTGAGGCACGTGGTGACTCGACGACCATCGAGCAGCACGGTGCACGATCCACACTGACCGTGATCGCACCCCTTCTTCGGTGACGTCACGTCGAGATGCTCGCGCAGCGCGTCGAGCAGGGTGGTGCGATTGTCGACTGTCAGCGACCGGCGCTCACCATCGACCTCCAGCGAGATGTCCGACCGAGCTTTCGAGGCTTCCATTCAGCCCGGGTACCCTCCCTCGGGCCGCGCGAAACCGAGCGCATCCACGAGATCCTGCGGGGTGTCAACGTCTGCCGCGGTTCCGGTGTCGTCGCAGGGCACTGCACGCACCAGGTAGGCGTGCGTCGCGAGATACTCACGCGCACCGATGTCGCCGACCGCGGTCGCGGACACCTCGGGGAAGTGCTGGGAACCGATGAGGACCGGGTGACCTCGACGGCCGTGGTACGTCGCCACCGCGAGGGTCGAACCCGCGAATCGCAGCCGTCGAACCGCCTCGGCGCCGAGCCACGGCATGTCGACGGGTATCACTAACGCCGCAGACTCGCGCACGGCAGCGAGACCCGTCACCAGAGATGAACCCATGCCGGTTCGCCACCGTGGGTTGTGTACCACGTCGGCACCGTCGACCTGCAGCGGAGCCGCTCCGGACACCACCACGACTCGTCGACACCCGCCGCTGATCAGCAGGCGCACGGCACGATCGACGAGGCGCTCACCGTGAAACTGCACGAGGGCCTTGGGCTGTCCGAAACGCCTGCCCGCGCCGGCCGCCAACACGACACCGGTCGCGTCGACCGAGGGCGAGCCGTTCGGCAGTTCAGTCGACGTCATGGTGTACGGGCACATCGAGGTCGCTCAACCGGGTGCCGCTACCGCGCCAGCGCTGGGCGACGATTTCTGCGGCGATCGACGTCGCCGTCTCCTCCGGTGTTCGCGCGCCCAGGTCGAGCCCGATCGGGGCGGCCAGGGACGCGACCTGTCCGGCGGTCAGGCCGGCGTCACGTAGTCGCGAGACTCGATCGGCGTGGGTGCGTCGGCTGCCCATCACGCCGATGTACCCGGCGTCCGTTCGCAGCGCCACCTCGAGTACGGGGACATCGAACTTCGGGTCGTGGGTGAGCACGCAGATCGCCGTCGAGGCGTCGACCTGCGTCTCGGCCAGATAGTGGTGCGGCCAGCCGACGATCACCTCGTCGGCATCCGGGAATCGTTCGGCGGTAGCGAACGTCGACCGCGCGTCACACACGGTGACCCGATAGCCGAGGAACTGTCCGATCCCGCTCAGCGCCGCGGCGAAGTCGTTCGCGCCGAAGATCAGCATCCGCGGCGGCGCGCCGAACGATTGCACGAACACGGCCAACTCGTCGTGTCGACGCTGCCCTTGGACACCGAGATGGACGACACGCGTCGTGCCTGACGCCAACAGGCCTCGCACGTCGTCGATCGCGGCATGATCGAGGCGGGAATCGCCCAGCGAGGCGAGTGATTGTCGGGCGCCGACGAGAAGATGCCGACGCGGGCCGGCGTCCGCCATCACGGTGGCCAGGGCCACCGGATCGCCGTCCCGCACCGAGTCCATGAGCGTGGGCAGCACCGCAGCCAGCGACGAATCCACCGGTTCGACGAACACATCGACGGTGCCGCCGCAGGGCAGCCCCGGCGCGAAGGCATCCTCGGTGTCGCTGCTGTAGGACGAGGTCACCGGAGTGCCGGAATCGATCACCTCCTGTGCCAGCGCGACCACATCACCCTCGATACAGCCTCCGGAGAGGCTGCCGACGACCTGGCCGGATTGCGTTACACCCATCGCAGCACCGAGACCGCGCGGAGCCGAACTCGAGGTGTGCACCACCCGGGCGAGCGCCGCCGGCTCACCGCAGGCATACCAACGCTGCAGTGCGTCCCAGACTGTCTCGGCGGACGGCACGTCGGTACTCCTTCCCACTCTGGGCCCTACCCCTGGGCAGCTGGCGTCATCGTTTCGGCCGGACTACCCCTCGACCAGTCGAACCAAACGTGTGTGAGCGCGCAAACCTACACCGCTGAGGGGACACGTCGCCGTGACTGTGTCGTAGGCGCTGAGCGGTGTAGGTTTGCGGCCTCGGTCAGTGAGTGGACGTCTCCAACTCCGTGCGGGCGCGTCTCGGCCGGAACTAGGTCGCGATGCTGAACTGTTTGATCTTGCGGTAGATCGTGGCGCGGCTCAGTCCGAGGGATTCGGCGGCGGCACGCTTGTTGTAGTCGTTCTCGGTGAGCGCCCGGACGATCGCGTCGCGTTCGAGGGCCTCGATCTGCGAGAGGGTGTGGCGGCCGAACGTGCGGCACACCGGTGGCAGCTGATCGACTTCGACGACGCCCGTGCGCTGTTTGCGGACCACTGTCAGCAGGGTGTTGCGGAGCTCGGCGACGTTGCCCGGCCACCCGTACTTCGCGAGCTGCCGCATCGCCGCCGGCGCCAGCTGGAGGTCGCCTCCGCGCGTGATCCGCCGCAGCAGCAGGGGCACCAGATCCTGCAAGTCCTCGATGCGGTATCGCAGCGCTGGAATCGTGACGGTGCGGACGAACATCGGCATGAGCACCGTGTCGAGTGTGGTGTCGACGTCTCCGAGGTCCACTGTTATCCCCAGCCAGCCGTCGTCCATCCGTCCGGAGAGGAGGTCGGCGAGCTCTTCGACGGTCGCCGGCCCGAGGGTGTCGATGTCGCGGAGAATGATGTTGAAGCCCTCGTGGTCGAGTTCGCCTGCCAGGTCAGCGAGGCCCTCAGCGGTGAGCGACTCCGGTCCGAACACGCGGACATGACCTGGCCGGTACGCTTCCGCGGCGGCTTTGAGCGCTGAGCATCGGCCCGTGCCCTTTTCACCGGACGCGACCGTCCACTGCGAGGTCTCCAGCGTGCGGAGCAGTTCGGTGCAGGCCTGCCGCCACACGGAGCTGCGGCCGACCAGTCCTGGCAACGACGGGGGCGCTCGGCGCGGACTGGGCGTGTGGCCGACGGCGTCCACGATGTGCACCGTGAACAGTGCGGCCGATCCGAGGGCCTCGACGGCGTCGACGCGTGTGATGCGAACGGTGAGCCCGCTCGGCAGCTGGTCGACCGCCGATCGCGTCCCGGTCGCGGCGCAGTCGACGGCGTGCTCCAGCATGGCGGCCTGATCGGACGATTCGACGGTTCGCCGCAGCCGCTGGTTCATCAGGACCAGATCGTCGCTGACTGCCAGCACCATGGTGCCCGCGTGGCGACGACAGGCGATGTCGTACGCCTGTAGCAACGACGACGCGAGCGTCCCCGACATCTCGAGCAGCCGGTCCTCGATCTGTTTCGCGGTGGACAAGGCGAGCGTCATCATCAGGCCGCCGCCGTGCTCGACTCGCCCCGTCAGGTCGATGACGCCGAGCATCCGCCCCGACATCGGGTCGACCACGGGGACGCCGGCGCAGGCGAGGTCCACGAGCGATTCCCGATAGTGTTCGGCGCCGACGACGAGCGTCGGCTTGCGCGTCTCCAGCGTCGTGCCGATGCCGTTGGTGCCGACGAAACTCTCCGCGTAACTGAACCCCGGCGCAAGGCGTACCGTGTCGAGATCGCGACCCAGCCTGCCGACGGCGCCGACCCTGCTCAACACGACTCCATCGTCGGAGGTGAGGATTGCGCTGACCGGCTCGGACTCCAACCCTTCGGCGAGACGCCGCATGATCGGACGTGCGGCTGCCACGAGCGGACTGTCCAGCTCGGGTTCCCGCACGAACGGCAGATCGATCGGATCGGCGGAGATGTCCATCGCCTTCGATCGTCGCCACGAACTCGAGATCGACTCCCGGACGCCGTCCGTCGGCGCCGCGTCGGTGAGGAAACGGTGGCGTACTGCGATCAGATCGTGTGCAGGCATACTTCTCTCTTCTGGACTGCCGGACTGAGGCCTCCCGCTTCTAGACTATGACGTGAGTCACTGGATGGTGTCTCAACTTGAGACAACTTGCAGATGCAAGTCAAGCGAGCGAAGTGGAGTCCGGAACCGTTCCGGTGTGGAGGCGTCGGGACGGCACCGGTTTCACTTCGCTCGCTCAACCAGCCGGGATGGGCGTGGCCTCAGATCGTGAGCTCGCCCATCTCAGACCAGTCGGAGCCCTCGACGTCGCGACTGATGATGCGTGGGGTCTCCTTCAGGGCCGGCCTCATGGCGTCGAGGCCGGCTTTGAAGTGTTGCGAGTTCACGTGGGCGGCACCTGCGTCGCCGTCGGCGAAGGCCTCGACCAAAGCGAACTCCGACGGGTCGTCAGCGCTCCGGAACCAGTCGAACCAGAGGTTCCCCGGCTCGCTCCGCGTCGCCTCGGTGAACTCGCGCGTGCGGTCCAACCAACCGTCGACGTGCTCGTCGGCCACTGCGAATCTGACCACGATGAAGATCATCCGCGCGTTCCTCTCTCAGTAGATGTTGGACGGCCGGACCATGCCCTCGGCGAGATCGCCGAAGCCGGGAGCCTCGATGGCGCCCGGATGGCCCATGACCTCTTCGACGACCGCCGTCTCGGTGGTGAGCAGCAGAGCGGCGATCGAGGCTGCGCTCTCGAGCGCGGCTCGCGTGACCTTCGTCGGATCCATGATCCCGTCCTCGAACATGTCCGTGTAGCCGCCGTCCAACGCGTTGAAGCCGTGCCCGGACGGCAGGTCGGCCACGACGTCGACCACGGCGTCGCCGTCGTATCCTGCGTTCAAGGCGATCCATCGGAGCGGTTCGGCCAGGGACGCGCGGACCACGGCGACCCCGACGCCTTCGTCGGCGTCGAGGGTGAGCGACTCCAACGCCCGGTGCGACTGTGCGAGCGCGGTGCCGCCGCCCGCGACGACTCCGGACTCGACGGCGGCCTCGGTCGCGGCGAGCGCGTCCTCGACGCGGAGCATGCGCTCCTTGAGCTCGACGCTCGTGTAGCCGCCGACCCGGATCACCGCGACGCGGCCGGTCAGGCGCGCGATCCGTAGTTCCAGGCTGTCGCGGTCGGCGTCGATGCGCGCCCGATCGCGTTGCGCGCGGAGCTGCGCGACCCGCGCGTCGACCAGCGACTGCTCGCCGGTGGCGCCCACGATCGTCGTCGTGTTCTCGGTGACGGTGACCCGGCTGCACCGACCGAGGTGTTCGCCGGTGACGTCCGCCAGTTCTACGCCGGTGTCCTTGGCGATGACGTGTCCACCCAGCGCGACGGCGAGATCTTCGAGTTCGGCGACGCGGCGGTGACCGAAGCCGGGCGCCCGCACGACCACGGACCGCATGTGGTTGTGCATGTTGCCGCCGACGAGGAACTGCAGCGCCGGACCGTCGACGTCCTCGGCCAACACCAGCAGCGGCCGGTCGGCGCGTTTGGCCGACTCCACGGCGGGCATGATGTCCTGCACCGAGGTGATCTTCTTGTTGGTCAACAGGATCACCGGCTCGTCGAGGACCGCCTCCATCCGCTCCTGGTCAGTCACCATGTAGCCCGAGATGTAGCCGTGGTCGAACTCGATGCCGTCCACGACGTCGACGGTGAGCCCCGGTGTGTCGCTTTCCTCAGTGGTGATCACACCGCTGTCGCCCGCATATACGACCGCGTCGGCGATGGCCGCACCGATCACGTCGTCGTCGCTGGCGGCCAGGGACGCGACACGGAGGAGGTCGTCGCGTTCGCTGATCGCGACCGATTGGCCGTTCAACGACTCGAGGACCTGTTCGACGGCGCGTTCGATGCCACGTCGAACGCGCATCGGGTTGGCGCCCGCTTCCACGGCGCGCATGCCTTCCCGCACCATCGCCTGCGCGAGAACGGTGGCCGTCGTCGTGCCGTCGCCGACGACACCGTTCGTCTTCATCGCCACCTCCTTCACCAATTGGGCGCCCATGTTGGCGAACGGTTCACGCAACTGGATCTCGCGGGCGATCGTGACACCGTCGTTGGTGATGGTGGGAGGGCCGGTGAGCTTCTCCAGGACCGCGTTGCGTCCCTTCGGGCCGAGTGTCACCTTGACGGCGTCGGCGAGCGCGTCGACCCCACGCTCGAGGAGGACGCGTGCGTCGGCGTTGTACCGCAGTTCTTTAGCCATGGTCGGTAGACCTTTCGATGAGAGGGGTGATCAGGGGATGAGGATGGCGCGGCCTCGGACCTTGCCCGCGTCGAGATCGGCGAGCGCGTCGGCGAAGTCGTCGAGGGGATAGGTGCTGGTGTGCAGTGCGACCTTGCCTTGCGCGGCGAGCGTCATGAGGTCGCCGAGATCGTTGTACGAGCCGACGAGGTTGCCGATGAAGTTGATCTCGCTGGAGATGATGTCGATGGTCGGGACGTCGATGTTTTCGCCGTACCCGACCACGTAGTAGCTGCCGGCCTGACGCAGCATGGCCACGCCTTCCGCGGTGGCTCCGCCTTCGCCGACGAAGTCCAGAACCGCTTCGGCGCCGTGCCCGCCGGTCATCTCGAGGACCTTCTCGACCTGCGTGCCGTCGGCGACGACGCCGTGGTGAGCGCCGACCTCGACGGCGAGCTTCACGGCGTCGGGGTTGCGGTCGACGACGATCATCGTGACACCCGAGATCGCGTTCAACACCTGGATGCCGATGTGGCCGAGCCCGCCGGCGCCGATCACGACGCACGTCTGTCCGGGACGTGTGTCCCGCGCGACTTTGGCTGCCGCGTGGTAGGCGGTCAAGCCCGCGTCGGCCAGCGCAGCCACGTCGGCAGGCTCCAGGGAGTCGTCGAGCTTCACGACGCTGCGGGCCGTGGTCTTCAGGTACTCGGCGTAGCCGCCGTCGGTGTCGATGCCGGGGAACTGGCTGTTCTCGCAGTGGACGTCATCGCCCGCACGGCACGCGCGGCACAGCCCGCACGTGATCAGCGGGTGCAGGATCACCTTGTCGCCGACGGCGACGTTGGTGACCGCCGAGCCGACGGCGTCGACCCACCCCGCGTTCTCGTGGCCGATCGTGTAGGGGAGTGTGACATTCGACTTGGCCTCCCACTGGCCTTCGAGCACATGCAGGTCGGTGCGGCACACACCCGCGCCCCCGATTCGCACGATCACATCCAGCGGCCCGCTGATCTCGGGTTTCGGGATCTCGGTCATCTCCATCGGCTGGTGGTAGCCGACGACTCGTACTGCTCTCATGGCTGCTCCTGTGCGGTGTGGCGAGTGTTGGTGACGAGCGGTCCCGACGTGCCGTCGCAGTCGTCGTCGGCGTATCGGGTGGCGAGCACGCCCCGGCACCAGTGCCCGTTGCCCTCGATCGAGATCCGCACCGACCGCGCGAACCGGAGCTTCACCGGCACCTCGTCGTCGGGGATCGCGTGCCCGTGATCGTCGACGAGTACTCGGCTGTTCGGGCACGCCGACAGGCCGATCGCGACGCGTCGCCGCATCAACGCCGACGTGAATCGGCCGGCCGGCAGGTCGCGGAGCAGCACGTGGCCGACGTCCTCGTTGGTGATGACGCCGTCCCGGATGAGTGCGGTCAGACTGCGTTCCATCGCGGCCGTGTGCGCTTTGCGCATGAACGTCAACCGCAGGGCGTCGAGGCTCTCGTCCGCTTCGTCGCCGAACGTGCCGCGGTAACCTGCGTGCGCCGCCAGGCCCACGTTGATCTTGTCGCTGTCGTGGTGGTCGTCGAGCATCACCCGAACCACGCCGATGTCGTCGATCGACTCGAGCGCGTCGAGTGAATCCGAAGCCATCAGATAGGCGAAGTTCGGCGAACAGAACGACGTGGGGAGCCGTAGATGCACCTCGACGCCCGCGTCGTCGATCGCGATGGACCGCACGAAGAACAGATCGGTGATCGGCTCGTCCAGTTCGGGATCGATGACGGTGTCGAGTGCTGCCATGATCTGCGATTCGAGGGAGCCGACCCTGGTGGGCCGTTCGTGAAGGGTCGTCATCATCGACCCCCTACACGCCTGCGCCGACTGCAGGACTCGAGCCGACCGGAGTCTCCTCGCTCGGGGCCTTGACCTTGAGCTCCTCGGGGACCTGGATGTGCGGGTACAGGTTCGCGGCGTTCAAGCCGAGCACCTTGCGCTTCTGATCCATGGTGAGGGGCGCGTACTCGGTCATGTCCTCCGGGATCTGGAAGTCGACGAACCGCTCGATCAGCCATCGCGGCGTCCACAGCGCGTAATCGCTGGAGAAGATGATCTTGTCCTCGCCGATCCAGTACATGAGTTCGCCCATCATCTGCGCGAAGTAGCGGGGGCGCGTGTGGATGAACGGCATCGCGACCGCCATACCGCCGTAGACGTTCGTCTCCTGGGTGGCGATCCAGCAGAAGTCCTCGAGGCGCGGCAGGCCGATGTGCTCGACCACGAAGTTCAGGTCCAGGTAGTCGGTCGCGACCTTGTCGATGTCGCCGACGTCGAAGGCGTCCTTGTCGAGGGGGCGGATGGTCGGTCCCTTGTGGACGTGCACGTTCTTGATGCCGAGTTCTACACACTCGTCCAGGTACTTGCGCGACCACATGTCGTCGAGCTTGTATCCGCGTGATTCGCCGTGCCATTCCGCGGTGTACAGCTTGACGCCGGTGAAGCCGTACTTCTTGTGGGCCTCGCGCATCGCGACGATGCCGTCTTCGCCGTCGCGTGGGTCGTACGCGTAGTTGTGAGTGAGCTTGCCCGGGTTGGCTTCCACGAGGTCCTGCGTCTCCCGGAACTGGGAGAAGTTGTGGTTGTAGAAGTCCCGCAACAGAGTCGTCTGGAAGATGGCGTGGTCGACGTAGCCGTCGGTGAAGAGATCCTTCATCAGACGTTCGCCGCCGTAGTAGAGGTAGGTCTCGTAGTCCCACTTCTCCGACTCCGGGCTCAAATTGCGGTGATAGTCGTAGAAGCAGTCGATGAACTGCTTGCCGTGAATGTTCTTCAGGTTCTCCTCGCGTGCGTCCCACAGGTGCACGTGCGCATCGACGATGAAGAACTTCTCGCCATTCTTCTCATACATGACAGACTCACTCTCACTTGGGCTGAAACAGCGGCTGGTCGTTTCGACCCGCGTCGCACACGCGAACAGCGGGAAATCGTGGTGGGAATCGGTGGTAGCCCCGCCGGGAGCCGAGTGTGTTCTCGACTCCCGGCGGGGAGTCTTGTTACGACATCGCCGTCAAGTCGAATCCGATGAATTCGGCGGCGTCTTCCGGGCTGGCGAACAGCATCGTCTTCTCGTCGAGGTGGACCATGCGTCCGTAGTGGGTGGACGAGATCTCCTCGAAGACCGATCCGTCGAATTCCTGGCCGAGCGCGTCGGTGAGTTCGTCGTAATCGAATTCGAGGCGGTTGGCGCCGTCGACGCGGATCATCGACGGATACTCGGTCAGCTCCACTCCGTCCTTCTCGCCCATCACTTCGGCGACGACCCGGCCGATCGGAGTGTTCATCAGGGTGACCCCGCACATGTTCGAGAACTCTGTGGCGGATCCGAATTCCATACTCACTTGTTCAACTCCTCTGGGACTGGGACCTCGATGGACTCAAGGACCTCGGTGAACTTCGCCTTTGCGTTGTCGAGGCTCGTCGCGAAAGTGACCGACTGCTCGGCCGGCTGGGACCAGATCGGCTGCAGTGCGTTGGCCGCGTCGAGGCAACGGGGCACCCACTCGGCCATCCACTCGGCGAACTGTGCGCGGTTGCTCTCGCCGAACTCCTCGTCGCGCGAGAGCATGCGGAACAGGTTGCGCGTGTAGCCGAGGTCGCGGGAGTAGTCGTGCTCGCCAGTGCCCACGATGGTCGGGGTGATGTAATCGCCGTTGCGGGCGGATACCTGCATAACCAGTTCCGTGCGGAACAACGATCCGACGAGCTGCTCGAAGACGATGTTGGTGACGAACAGGAGCTGGCACCAGTCGCCGATCGCGGTGAGGCGTTCGACGGCCTCCCTCGTCGGCTGCCACTCCGGAGCGTTGCGCCAGACGTCGACGTGGGCGCTGCCGTCGAACCCCTCGACCTCGTCGTCGAGATCGAGGTTGAACAGTGCGAGGTCCTGGGCGAACCGCATCTTGTGGGCAGCGTTCACGGCGACCGCCGTGTTGATCATGTTCGAGGGGCCCGACCGCTGGATGGAGGTGAATACGTGCAGCGCCATCCCGTTCTCGGCGTGCATCCACGCACCGAGATTGCGTGCGATGAAGTTCAGCCATGGACGGTTCCAGCCTTGGTAGGCATGGGCGCGTTTAGCGTTGGACAGGCACAGCTCCACCTGGTGGACCACCGCCGAGTTGTTGCGGAAGATGGTCTGCTCCCACTCCTCGTTCGGGTCGAGGAAGGCGTGCCAGTTGCTCGACTGCGCGGAGGTCCAATTCTGTGGGTAGCCACCGGGTCCGTCGCCGAAACCGTAGATCCAGCCCTGGGTCAGATACCTCTCGGGGTCGGGCTGCACGTCGACGGTGACGTCCTCGTACATGGTGGCGCGCTTCTTCGCGGGCTCGAAGTAGCTGTACTTGCGGCTGCGGGAGCTCGGGAACTCCAGTGCGCCTGCCTCGGCATCGGTGAATTCGATGCTCGGGAAGCTGCGCTTGGGTGCTGCTGGTGCGGACATACCTTTCGTTCCTGTCGTCGGGCCAGTCGTCGGTGGCGGCTGGCTGATGGCTCGCTGATCTCGGCGGGTCTCGCCGGGCGACTCAGTCGAACGCGGGGCTGGTGAACTTGTCGTAGAAGACCTGATCGTGGGGGACCGCCATGGCATCGGCGAGCGCGAGCGCTGCGTCGACCATGGGCGGCGGACCGCACAGATACACCTCCGTCCTTCGCAGCTCGGGTTCGGCTTGCTCAACGACATCGGTGACGTTCCCGTGCGCGACTGTGACGCCGTCGGGCGGATCGTCCATCGACTCGGACAGGCAGGCGGTGAACGTGAAGTCGGGCAGTTGCGCGCCGAGCCGGGCGATCTCGTCGAGATAGAAGAGGTCGGCTGCGGTCCGCGCTCCGTAGTAGAAGCGGATCGGGCGGGTCAGTCCGATCTCGCTGGCGTGCCGGAGCAGCGCGAGGACCGGAGCCATGCCTGCCCCGCCGCCCATCAGGACGATCGGAAGGACGTGTCCGTCTTTGAGCGTGAACGAACCGTACGGACCGGTGATCGCCAGTTCATGGCCGGCCTCGAGTCCCTCGTCGAGCATTCCGGCGAACAGGCCGCCCGGATACTTCTTGATCAGGAACTCGAGTTGCTTCGGGTTCGACGGCGTCGTCGCCAGTGAGAACGACCGGGTGGTGCCGTCGTGGCCGGGGATCTTGATGTCACAGAACTGGCCTGCCTTGAATTCGAACGTCTCCGGTACGGTCAGATCGAGTTTGAGCGAGACGATGTCGCCGGTCATCGGTTCGATCGAGGTGACCCGGGTGGTGATGTCTTGGAGAGGGGCGCCGCCGAGGAGCTCGTCCTCGTCGAAGTTGAGGAGTTCGATCTCGCAGTCGTCGTACGCCCAGGTCTTGCACAGGAGGACGTAGCCTTCGTCGGCTTCGGCGTCGTTGCAGGCGAACGTCGAATGCCCGTCCATCTGGACGTCGCCGTCGAGTACGAACGACTTGCAGGCCGAACAGCGACCTTCGCGGCAGCCGTGCATCAGGTGGATGCCCTGGCGGAATGCGGCGTCGAGGATCGTCTCGTCCTCGCTGACCTCCATCTCGATGTCGACGGGGACGAAGGTGACGCGATGAGTGTCGCTCACGGGTTTCTCCTGCTCGGGAAAGTCTGACATGTCTGCGGAGGGGGCGACGGTGTGGGCGGGAGCGGACACACCCACACCGTCGCCGGTGCGCGCTCAGGCGCGGGAGTAGTACTCGGCGGCCACCGTGTCGGCACGGTAGTCGTCCAAGTGCTTCTGGCGGTCCTCGTCGCTCATCTCGTTGAGCACGACGTTCGGGCTCTGGAACGTGATGCCGCGGATGTCGTCGAGCGTCCACAGCTTCTTCGGATCGTCCAGGTGCAGATGCGGTTGCCCGATGAGGGTCTTGCCGTCGTCGCGGACGTAGCCGAGGTTGCTCACCACGTCGGCCAGATCGGTGTTGTGGTGCAGCGTCTCCCATTCGCGGAAACCGGTGAGACGACCCATGTTCGGGGTGTCCCGGCCCTCGTACTCACCGCGGAAGGCTGTCGTGTCGGTCCACCGGCAGGTCTCCGAGCAGTAGGTACGCCACTGGCCGTCCACCTTGTCCTCGACCAAGTCCTCACGGATGAGGCACGGCACCATGCAGGTCCAGCACCGGTGCGGGTACTGGTAGCCGACGTCCTCGAACGCGATTGGCTTGTTGCGGCCGGGGTAGGCGAGACGGTTGTAGTTCTCCCACCACTTGCCGAACTTGCTGTACCAGCCCGGGTACTTCTCTTCGAACCACTCGAAGTCGGCGTCGGTCATGGCGTCGATCCGCCAGTAGTTGACGGGCCAGCCGGTGGCGAAGAAGCGGGCCACCTCGTGCACGTAGTGCTTTTCGGTGATGCGCTTCCACGACTCCTCGACCAGATCGTGCGGGATGGTCAAGCCGTACTTCTCCAGCGGGAGAAGATAGCTGCGGTAGTAGTCGTCGTAGATCCAGCGACGCCACATCTCGGCGTAGCTCTCGCGATCTTTGCGGCGGTCCTTGGTGCCGTACTCGATGAACGTGCCGATCGCCGCGTCGACGACGCAGTGGTTGTTCCACCACGCGTACCGCAGGTCGCGTTCGAGGAGCGGGCGGTTACGCTCGTCGGCCAGCGCCATCAGGAGGATGGAGTAGCCGTTCGAGATGTGCCGCGACTCGTCGGACTGCACCGAGTGGAACACCGTCGGCAAGAGGTAGTCGCCGTTGGCGGCAGCCTCGTCCGGCATCGCGACGAACAGGGTGTTGGTGAACGCGGTCTCGGCGACGACCGTCAGGTAGATGTTCGCCGCGGTGATCGCGTCACCGGTGATGAATCCTTCACCGAACTGCCGGCCGATCGTGCCAGCGTAATTGTTCGCGAACGCTTTCTCGGTGATGTCGAACCCGGCGGGATCGATGTAGTTGTTCATGTACAGCTTCTTCAGATTCATCTGAATCGTCGAATGCCGCACCTCGTCGATCATCTGGACGGCGAGCCCGTTGTGGATCTCGGGGTTCGGGACGGCGTCGATGGCCATTGGCATCGCGCGGGCTGCCGAGATCTCGGGGAACGGAATGATCGACAGGAACAGCTTCTGCCATTCGAGCCACCGCTCCTGGACCTGGCGGAACATGTTGCCGCGGATGGCGCCGTCCATTGCGCCGTAGACGCGGTTGTCCTTCTCCTCCTCCATCGGGAAGTACGAGCGCATGATCTGCTTGAGAGGGTCCTTCTTGGGGGCCTTCTCGAATGTGTAGTCGGTGCCGAATCGTGTCGCCGGGGTGGCGAAGGTCGGTTCCCACGACAATTCGGTGATCTTTGCATGAGCCTTGGTAAGGCTTTGCCTGCTCAAAGTGCGCCTCCTCATTGTGCGAAGCCGACCGGGATGTCGACTTCGGTTGACGTGGTAGGAGCAATTCAAGTGGCTGAACCGCAGTGTTCACGTCTCACTATGAGACTCAGGTCACAATGCTGGTCAAGGTGGGTGCGCAAACCTACACCGCTGAGGGGACACGTCGCCGTGACGGTGTCGTAGGCGCTGAGCGGTGTAGGTTTGCGGCCTCGATCAGTGAGTGGACGTCTCCAACTCCGTGCGGGCGGGCGGCGGCTGCGGGGCGCGTCGGGACCGGTACGCGCCCACTGCCACGTCAATGACCACGAACGCCAGCAGCGGCCAGCCGAGCAGCGGGATGAACCAGCCGACCGCGACGGCGACCGCGGCTACCGCAACGCTCATGCCGAGCGGGGCGTCGCGCAGCGCGCCAGACGTCGGGGCCTTCCCGACTCTCGAGTTCTTGCCGTGCCGCTGGAACCAGGCGCGGTATCCGAGCACGATGATCGTGATCAGCGCGATCATCAGCACGAACAGCACGACCTGATTGGCGACGCCGAACAGGAGGCCCATGTGCAGCGCGATGCCCCAGGTGGCGAGTTTGGCGGCCAGCGGCCAGTCGGCGAAGCGGTTCTCGGAGACCACCGAGTCGGTGGACGGGTCGACGGCCACCTCATCGGGGGAGACCTGCCAGGCACGGCGCACTTCGGCCACGGTGAACGCGGTGGAGGCGTCGGCCGGGAGAGTGATCTCGACGCCGTCCCCCAATCCTGCGGATCTGGCCAGGGCGAGGGCCGCGTCGATCTTCGGGACGGCCGCTGCCGTGTCGCCCGCCGGGGTCACGCCACCGCCGTGGCCCGCGTGCTCTCCACCGGACGGCGCGGGGGCCGCACTGCCCGGCAGCGCGGTGTTCGTGGCGGGATTAGTCCAGCTCAGCGCGCTGCGCAACGCGGTGACGTTCTCTCCCGCGTAGGTCGACCAGGTGAGTCCTGTCGCCGACAGGAACAGTAGTCCGGCGGCGATCCACACGCCGATCGTCTGGTGCCTGCTGACCGTTCGGGCTCGGCCCGTCTTCCGTCGCTTGGTCCGAGTGCGGGTGAACCAGAGGACGAGGCCCGCGAGTGCGATCACCCACAGCCACGACGCGGCGAGCTCGCTGTACAGCCGGCCGACGTCGCCCAGATGCAGGTCGCGGTGCAGACGGTCGAGCCACTGCCGCACGGGTAGGGCGAAACCGCTGCCGTACACCGGGAGGTCGCCGAGCGTCTGGCCCGTGATCGGGTCGACGAAGACGGCGCGGCGCACCGATTCGCCGAGCGTCGGATCGTCGAAGATCACCGCAGTCGTGTCGCCCGGCTCGGCGGGCGGTCGGACGGCGGTCACGGTGAGGTCGGGCAGGGTCGTCTGCGCGGAGTGCACCTGGGTGGCCAGTGGCGTCGGCTGCCCGGTCTCGGACGTGTGCAGCTGACTGCGGTAGACGACGTTCTCGATCGACGGCGACAGCGCGTACAACGCGCCCGTCACCGCCGCGACGAGGAGGAACGGGGCCACGAGGACACCCGCGTAGAAGTGGAGTCGATGCAGCATGCGGGTACCCGCACGCCGGTATGCAGACATGGTGAGGAGAGCCTTTCGCGTGAAGTGTCGTCAGGCTGCTGGATCGATCGAGTGCAGTCGAGAGCCATAGCAGCCTGCCGGATCGACGATGTCGATCCGGTGAGTCGAAGAGCTTCAGCGAACGGGTGGCCCTCGGAGCCCGACGGCGCCCAGATGGAGGTGGACGACGGGGGCGGCGACCTCGGGGACCACGGTGGGTCGAGTCGTCGAGCGGCGCATGCCGCGGTACGTGAGCAGCGAGACGACCACGACGATCACGTCACGCAGTGTCGACGCGAGTGCTTCGAGCGCGGCGATCGCAGCGAGTGCCGCCAGGGTGCCGAGAGCGTGGGTCGCCGCCATCGACGGCTGAATCAGATCATGGTGGTGGCCCGACAAGAGGACGAGCAGAAGGTGAACGGCGCCCTGCCCGACGATGAGCGCGGCGAGATTCGGGAGCCGGGGCGTCGCGGCGACGGTGGTGCCGATCGCGGCTGCCGCCCCGATCACGACGAGCAGTGTCGACGTCGACGGGAGCATTCCCTGGGCGGCGGCGTGCGCCGCGATCCCGGTCAGTGCGCAAGCCCCGCCGACGATTCCGCCGCGCATCCGCGCGGGGACCTGGTTGGCGGGTACGGGCACGCGCTGAGCATACGGGAACCTCGGCCGGAGACGGCAGTGTGGCTCAGCCGAGCACGACCAGCCAGACGGCGATGTAGTGCAGCAGTGCGGCTACCGCGGTGCAGGCGTGGAACACCTCGTGGTGGCCGAAGGTCCCCGGCCACGGTTCGGGCCAGCGCAGCGCGAACAGTACGCCGCCGATGCTGTAGAAGACGCCGCCGACGGCCAGCAGGACCAGGACGGGCACCCCGACGTTGTGCACGAGGGTGGGCAGGACGGCGACGATCACCCAGCCGAGCAGGATGTAGAGGATCACGCCCAGCCAGCGCGGCGAGCCCGGCCACAGCAGCTTCAGCGTGACCCCAGCGAGTGCGCCGCACCAGACGATGCCGAGCACCCACCAGCGGGCGGGGCTGTCCAGCCCCATCATGCAGAACGGTGTGTACGTGCCCGCGATGAACACGAAGATCATCGAGTGATCGGCCCGCTTCATCGCGACCCGGTGGGCGGGCGACGTCCAGTTGACGCGGTGGTAGACGCTGCTCACCGTGAACAGGGCGCAGATCGTGATTACGTAGACGATCACCGAGACGAGCGGTCCGACGGTGCGCAGCATCGCGGTGCCGACGATCAGCATCACGCCGATGGCGGCGGCGATCACCGACGAGTACTTGTGGATCACTCCGCGTAGTCGTGGCCTGCCGGCGACGTCCAGCTCAGGGGCGGCGGCCGGGGCGGGCTGCTCGGCGTCGGACAGGTCCATCATGACACCTACGATACCGTAAGTTTCGCGTCGGTAACTTGCTCCACGCGTAACATCGCCAACGTGAAACTGCTTCCCGACGCTCTCCGAAGTGGCATGTACCGAGTCTACGAGGGTCGACTCGTACAGCTGATGGATCCGGACCGGATGCCACGGCACGTCGCCATCATCTGCGACGGCAATCGCCGGTGGGCGCGCGAAGCGGGTTTCGACGATGTCAGCCACGGGCACCGCGTGGGAGCCAAGCGGATCGCGGACATGCTCAGCTGGTGCAGCGAACTCGGGATCGGCGGGGTCACCATCTACCTCCTGTCGACGGAAAACCTGTCGCGCGAGTCCGAAGAGCTCGACGCGCTGATGCAGATCGTCCCCGACATCGTCGACGAGATCTCGCACGGCGACTGGCGGGTGCGGATCGTCGGCAACCTCGACAGTCTGCCCGCGCCGGTCGCCGACCGTCTGCGTGACGCGTCGGCGCGCACCGACGGACTCTCCGGGATGAACGTCAACGTCGCCGTCGGCTACGGCGGGCGTCAAGAGATCGTCGACGCCGTGCAGAAACTGCTGGCCGAAGCCGCAGCCAAAGGTGCGACCCCCGCCGAGATGATCGAAGCCGTGTCGGTCGCCGGAATCGACGCCAACCTGTACACGTCCGGGCAGCCCGACCCGGACCTGGTGATCCGCACGTCCGGCGAGCAGCGTTTGAGCGGGTTCCTGCTGTGGCAGAGCGCGTACTCGGAGATTTGGTTCACCGACGCGTACTGGCCCGAGTTCCGTCGTGTCGACTTCCTGCGCGCACTGCGCGACTACGCCGCCCGCAACCGCCGATTCGGCAAGTGAGCGCGTCCACCCCTGCGATCGCCGCGCTGGAGAAGGCGGGCATCGACTTTACGGTCCACAGCTACACCCACGATCGCCGCAGCACCGATTACGGCGCCGAAGCCGTCGAGGCGATGGCCGCGCGGGGATTCGCCGCCGACCAGATCTTCAAGACACTCGTGGTCGATCTCGGCGACGGGTTCGGTGTCGCGGTGGCGCCCGTGCCGGGGAAACTGTCGTTGAAGGCCGTCGCCCGCGTGCTCGGTGCGTCGAAGGCGGTCATGGCCGACGCTGCGAAAGCCTCCCGCGCCACCGGGTACGTCCTGGGCGGCGTCTCGCCCGTCGGGCAGAAGACAGCACTGCCGACCGTCGTCGACGAGACCGTCGTCCTGTGGGACTCGATCCTGTGCAGTGCCGGGCGGCGCGGGCTGGAGGTCGAACTGTCGCCCGCCGACTTGGTGGCCGCGACCGGAGCTGCGGTCGCGGCGATCACGGCCGGATAGAAGCTCGACCAGTCGCGACAGAGGCCGCCCGCTACAGCTTGCGTAGACGGACCTTGTTGATCGAGTGGTCGCGGTCCTTGCGGAGGACCAGCGTCGCGCGGGGCCGCGTCGGCAGGACGTTCTCGATGAGGTTCGGGCGGTTGATCGACGTCCAGATGTCGCGGGCCGCGATCTTGGCCTGCTGGTCGGTCAACGACGCGTAGTGATGGAAGTGCGAGTTCGGGTTTTGGAAAGCGGTACTGCGCATCTGCAGGAAACGCGAAATGTACCAGCGTTCGATGTCTGAGGTCTTCGCGTCCACATAGATCGAGAAGTCGAAGAGGTCCGAGACGGTCAGCGTCGGACCGGTCTGCAAGACGTTCAAGCCTTCGACGATCAGAATGTCGGGTTGCCGGATCTCGATGAACGCGTCCGGCACGATGTCGTAGCTGACGTGCGAGTACACCGGAGCCGTCACCAGCGATGCGCCCGACTTGACCTCGGTGACGAATCGCAACAGCGCGCGCCGGTCGTACGACTCGGGGAAGCCCTTGCGGTGCATGATGCCGCGCCGCTCCAACTCCGCGGTCGGGTAGAGGAAACCGTCGGTCGTCACCAGGTCGACCTTCGGGTGAGTCTCCCAGCGCGACAACAGTTTGGCCATGACGCGCGCCGTCGTCGACTTGCCGACCGCGACACTGCCCGCAATGCCGATGACGAACGGCACCTGACGGTTGCGTTGATGCTCGCCGAGGAACGTGCTGGTCGCCGCGAACAGGCGACGGCGTGCCTCCACCTGCATGTGGATGAGACGCGAGATCGGCAGATAGACCTCGGCGACCTCGGTGAGGTCTATCTGTTCACCCAGGCCGACGAGCTCTTCGAGTTCCGCCTCGGTGAGCACCATCGGCATCGACTGCCGCAGTTCACGCCACTGCTTGCGGTCGAGTTCGAGGTACAGGCCGGGGTCGCGGTCACTGGAATGGCGCGCCATTGGAGTAACGCTACAGCGCGGGCGATGAGTGCGACATGCCCGGCACTGTGTAGGCAACTACCCTGTGTCGCATGACTGTCCCCGCGCGCTCGTCCGATGACCCGGTCGTCGAATACCTCCGTATCGGGCTGGCATTCGACCGGCTCGAAGAAGGTTTCGTCGACGCGTACACCGGCGACCCGGCGTTGCGCGCCGACGTGCAGAACGCGACGCGGCCCGACCCCGCCGATCTCGCTGCCCGAGCGCGCGGACTGCTGAGTCGACTGCCGGACGGGCTGCCCGCCGACCGCGCCGAGTTCGTCGGCTCCCACGTCCGGGCGCTCGAATGCTCGGCTCGCAAGTTCGCGGGGGAGGACGTCGGCTTCGTCGACGAGGTGCGCGCCTACTTCGACGTCGACATCGCGCCCGCCGACCCCGCGACCTACCGGCAGGCGCACGCCGACCTCGCCGAAGCACTCGGGGTGCCGGGAGCGACTGGCGACGCCCTCCGCGACGAGTACCAGCGATACCGCCGAGCAGAGGAGATCCCGGCGCAGCTCACCGAACCGCTGATCGCCGCGTTCGCCAGCAGCCTGCGCGACGTCGTTCGCGCCGAGTTCCCGATCCCGGCCAGCGAAGTCGTGGACTTCGACGTCGTCTCCGACAAGCCGTGGTCGGGCTTCAACTACTACCTGGGCGACTACCGGTCGACCGTCGCCGTCAACACCGACCTGCCGCAGCATCTGTCGGGGCTGCCCGGCCTGATCGCGCACGAGGCGTACCCCGGCCACCACACCGAACACTGCCGAAAAGAACAGAGACTCGTCGGCACCGGACAGCTCGAACACCAGATCTTCCTCGTCAACACACCGCAGTGTCTGATGGCCGAAGGCCTCGCCGACCACGCGCTCGCCGCCGCGATGAGCAGCACCTGGCAGGAGTGGGCCGCCGAGATCTACGCCGACTTCGGTCTGCGGTTCGACGCCGAGAAGGCTCGTGCAGTGTCGGCCGCGACTGCGGGGCTGCTCACCGTCCGGCAGGACGCCGCGCTCCTCCTGCACGACACGCACGCCGACGCAGACACCGTCGCCGCCTTCCTGCAGCAGTGGCTGCTGGTTAACCCCGACCGCGCACGGCAACAACTGCGGTTCCTCACCTCGCCGCTGTGGCGCGCCTACATCTCCACATATGTCGAGGGATACCAACTGCTCGGGCTGTGGCTCGACGACGCGCCGGGCGCTCGGCTCGCACGATTCGGTCGACTGCTCGACGAACCTCTCACCCCTGCGGTTCTTCGTACCGAACTGTCGATTTAGACTAAGATCATGAGCCTGTTCACGCAGTCCCTGGCCGATCTCGACCCCGATGTGGCTGCCGCCATGAACGGCGAGTTGTCCCGCCAGCGCGACACCCTCGAAATGATCGCTTCGGAGAACTTCGTGCCGCGCGCCGTCCTGCAGGCGCAGGGCAGCGTGCTCACCAACAAGTACGCCGAGGGCTACCCGGGACGCCGCTACTACGGCGGCTGCGAATACGTCGACGTCGTCGAAGACATCGCGCGCAACAGGGCCAAAGAACTGTTCGGCGCCGAGTTCGCAAACGTCCAGCCGCACGCGGGTGCGCAGGCCAATGCCGCTGTCCTGCAGGCACTCATGGAGCCGGGCGAGACGCTGCTCGGGCTCGACCTCGCGCACGGCGGGCACCTCACCCACGGTATGCGCCTGAACTTCTCGGGCAAACTCTACGAGAACGCCTTCTACGGGGTCAGCAAGGAAGACTTCCGCATCGACATGGACGAGGTGCGCAAGATCGCCCTCGACGCCAAGCCGAAGGTCATCGTCGCCGGCTGGTCGGCCTACCCGCGGACCCTGGACTTTGCGGCGTTCCGGGCGATCGCCGACGAGGTCGGCGCCTACCTGTGGGTCGACATGGCGCACTTCGCGGGCCTGGTCGCCGCCGGACTGCATCCGAACCCGGTCGAGCACGCCGACGTCGTCTCGACCACCGTCCACAAGACTCTCGGCGGCCCGCGCTCGGGCATGATCCTCGCTAAGAAGGAGTGGGCCAAGAAGCTCAACTCGGCGGTCTTCCCGGGCCAGCAGGGCGGTCCGCTCATGCACGCCGTCGCCGCTAAGGCCGTCGCACTCAAGGTCGCGGGCACCGAGGAGTTCGCCGAGCGTCAGCGTCGCACCCTGTCGGGCGCCAAGATCCTCGCCGATCGCCTCCTTGCCGACGACACCGCGAAGGCTGGCGTCACCGTCCTCACCGGCGGCACCGACGTCCACCTGGTGCTCGTCGATCTGCGCGACTCCGACCTCGACGGGCAGCAGGCCGAGGACCTCCTCCACGAGGTCGGCATCACCGTCAACCGCAACGCGGTGCCGTTCGACCCGCGCCCGCCGATGGTCACGTCCGGTCTGCGCATCGGCACCCCGGCGCTGGCCACTCGCGGCTTCGGCGACACCGAGTTCGCCGAGGTCGCCGACATCATCGGGACCGCGCTCGCGGCAGGCAAGTCGGCAGACGTCACCGCCCTCCGCGCCCGCGTCAGCGCGCTGGCCCTCGACTTCCCGCTCTACGATGGACTCGAGGACTGGGGTCTGATGAGCGGTCGGTAACCCGATCGCCGATAACCGGTTTCCGTCGAACGTCGATTAGGGTGGTTCACGTGCCAGTACTTAGTGAAGACGAGTTGATCACCGCACTGGAGAAGGCGCTCCCCGAGATCGCCGAAGAACATGCGGAAGCAGCCCTGCACTGGAACCCGGGCGACTGGGTTCCGTGGGACAAGGGCCGCAACTTCGCGTTCCTCGGCGGCGAGGACTTCGAGCCCGGTCAGGAGACGCTGTCGCCGACCGCGGCCGCAGGCCTGCTCGCGCTGCTGCTGACGAAAGACAACCTGCCGTCGATCCACCGGGTCCTCTCGATCCACTTCCCGCCGTTCTCGGATTGGCGGCAGTTGATCGGCGTGTGGACGGCCGAGGACAACCGGCATTCGATCGTGCTGCGCGACTACCTCGTCGTGACCCGCGCGATGGATCCGGTCGACGCGGAGAACCGGCGTCGCATCCATGTCGTCGCCGGATGGAAGCAGACTCCCGAAGGCATCGAGGGGCTCGGCCCGCTCGACGTTCTCGCGATCCTCGCCGTCCACGAGAACCAGTGCGCGCACTTCATCACCAACCTGATCGAGTACGCCGAAGATCCTGACCTCGTCACCATCCTGGAGAAGATCCGGACCGACGACGCCGCGCAGGCCGCCATGTTCCAGGCGTACCTGATGGCCGGTGCCGTCGCCGACCAGGAGGCGACAGTCCTCGCCGTCGACCGGGCCCTAGCGGGCATCGAGCACATCGGTTCGGACATCGCCGACTTCGATGCGCAACGCGAATACATCAGCGACTTCGAAGACGTCGCGTCCGACGCCGCCATCGCCGCCAAGCTCGCACAGGAACTCAAACTCGAGAGTCTGCAGAGCCTGAGCGACGAAGCGCAGGCCGCACGTGCCCGGATCCTGGAGCGCGCCGCAGGCCACTGAGCCGGCTGAACAACGTACCGAGCCCACAGGTCGATGTCCCACGGGACGTCGACCTGTGGGCTCTTCGCGTCCGGTTCTGACACGAAGCCCGGACACGACTCAGTAACCGGACGTTCACTGACACGCAGAGCTGCGTTGACAGGTTCGTGGTGTGACGCGGCGTACGTTGGGTCGTGACGGGCCGTGGGGAAGCGGTTCGTTCGGGAGGTTCGATTCGTGGACGATCACGTCACGAGAGGACCGGCCCCGGTCCTCGCCTACGCGGCCTGAACTACAGGCTGCACGGCACGAACCGGCCGGCCGGAGACACTCGGTCCGTGCGGGAGCCGCACGGCGCCAAGGAGCCAGACGTGACCGCACGCACCTACGTCCTCGACACCTCTGTCCTGCTCTCCGATCCGTGGGCAGTGACTCGCTTCGCAGAGCACCATGTGGTTCTGCCACTGGTCGTGATCAGCGAACTCGAGGGCAAACGCCACCACAGCGAACTCGGCTGGTTTGCACGCCAAGCCCTCCGTCTGCTCGACGACATGCGCGTCGAACACGGTCGGCTCGACGCACCGCTGCCGGTCGGTGACGACGGCGGGACCGTCCAGGTGGAGCTCAACCACACCGATCCTGCGGTGCTGCCCGCCGGGTTCCGCAACGACACCAACGACTCGCGGATCCTCGCCTGCGCGCTCAACCTGCGAGCCGAAGGCCGTGACGTCACCCTCGTCTCCAAAGACACGCCGCTGCGAGTCAAGGCGGGAGCCGTCGGACTCGCCGCCGACGAGTATCACGCCCAGGACGTCGTCGTCTCCGGGTGGAGCGGGATGGCCGAGCTCGATGTCGTCGACTCCGACGTCGACACCCTGTTCGCCGACGGCGTCGTCGACGTCGACGACGCACGTGACCTGCCGTGCAACACCGGCGTCCGCCTCGTCGGCGCCGGCAACAGCGCGCTCGGCCGGGTCACCGACACCAAACAGGTCCAGCTGGTCCGCGGCGACCGGGAAGTGTTCGGTCTGCGAGGCCGGTCCGCCGAACAGCGCGTCGCTCTCGATCTGCTGCTCGACGAGTCGGTCGGCATCGTCTCCCTCGGCGGCAAGGCAGGAACCGGAAAGTCGGCGCTCGCCCTGTGCGCCGGACTCGAAGCAGTCCTGGAACGTCGCACGCAGCGGAAAGTCGTGGTGTTCCGGCCGCTGTACGCGGTCGGCGGACAGAACCTCGGGTATCTGCCCGGCAGCGAGCAGGACAAGATGGGGCCGTGGGCGCAGGCCGTCTTCGACACACTCGAGGGGCTCGTCTCCACCGAGGTCATCGACGAGGTGCTCTCCCGCGGCATGCTCGAAGTGCTCCCACTCACGCACATCCGCGGCCGCTCCCTGCACGATTCGTACGTCATCGTCGACGAGGCACAGTCGCTCGAGCGGAACGTGCTGCTCACCGTCCTGTCCCGGTTGGGGTCGGGGTCGAGGGTGGCGCTCACACACGACGTCGCCCAGCGCGACAATCTGCGCGTCGGCAGGCACGACGGTGTCGCCGCCGTGATCGAGAAGCTGAAGGGACACCCGTTGTTCGCGCACGTCACGCTCACCCGCAGCGAACGGTCGCCGATCGCGGCCCTCGTCACCGACATGCTGGAGGAGTTCGCACCCGGGTCGCCGTAACCTACACCGCTCGGCCCGGACATTGGTCTATCGATCGATGTCCGGGCTGAGCGGTGTAGGTCGTGCGAGCTGGGAGGGTCGCAGGTGCGCGCCGTTGCGGATCGCGGTCATGATCCGACGGTTGGTTGCGGCTCGGTCGAACACCACTTGTTCGTAACTGAACGCGAGCGGCGTATATCCACGGAGGTGCGCGTCCGCGAATCGGATGCGGTCGCGCGTGAACATCGGCTTGCCGCCGTGGTACTCGTAGCCGTCGATCTCGATGATCAGCCATTCTCCGACGAGGATGTCGACTCGTCCGACTCCGTCGATCTGCACTTGGATGTCGAGCTTCACGTGCTTGTTGCGGAGTCGGAAGCGGATCATCGACTCGGGGCCGGACTCGGCCCGGGCGTCGAGCATCGACAGCAGCCGTTGGAGGCATCCGGGCGCAGCCCGAAACAGGTACTCGATCTCATCGAACGTCATCAGGCGCAGATGGAGAATCGAGTCGCACACCACGACGAAACCCTCGGCGTCGAGGCAGCGGGCCGCATAGGTGAGCGCGGTCGGAACGTCGTCTATCGCGCCGTACTCGGGTTCGGGGCGTCCGAAGCGTCGACAGAACGGACCCTTCCGGTTGCGGGTCGCCCACTGATTTCCGCGAACGTGCAGATCGATGTCCTCCGGGACCCACACTCCGTGTCTCTTCAGTGCGGACACGCAACTCAGGACACCGCCACGCTTCACCGCGAGGACCTGGTCCGCCGGAGCATTGCCGACCCTGATCCAGCCTTTCCGGATCGGTTCGGCCTTCTCCTCTCTGATCAGTCGTGCGACTGCTGCCGGGCCAAGCGTCTGGCGCAGGCTCTTGGTCGGGTACACACCTGCCGGAATCGGTTCCATGCCAGCACCGTGGCATGACGACGCCGATCAGATAGGTACTAATCGGACATTGGTCGGCATCTGGGGAATCTCTGATGACTATCCACAAGTCGACGTGCGGTGGCGACCTACACCGCACAGGACGTGCAGTGCCCGATAGGTGAATGTCCGTGCTGTCCGGTGTAGGTTCACGCGCGCCGCAGGATCGACACCGCGAAGTCGGCGTCGTCGTGCCACGGCCGGACGTCCCACGTGGACAGTCGGAGGTCCAGTCGGAGGCTGGTTTCGGCGAGTGCGGCGTCGAACGCGTCAATCGGCAGCTTCTCCGTGTGGAAACCGACGGCGATGAAGCCGCCGTCGGCGAGGTGGTCGGCGAGTCGGTTCAGCACGAGCGCCTCGGTGTCGGGTGCGACGAACGCGAGTACGTTTCCCGCGCAGATGATCGCGTCGAACTCGCGGCGGGACCGATCGTTCGCGGGGAGGTCGAGAGTCGCCAGGTCGTGGACCTGCCAGTCCGGTCCCGGGTAGTCGGTCATCGCGGCCTCGATGAGGACGGGATCGACGTCTACGCCGACGACGTCGTGTCCCACCGAGTGTAGGTATCCGCCGACGCGGCCGGGCCCGCATCCGGCATCGAGAATCCGCGACGACCTGGCCACCATCGCATCGATGAGTCGGGCTTCGCCGAACAGGTCCGCGCCGTCGGCGGCCATCGAGCGGAAACGCTCGATGTACCACTCGCTGTGTCCTGGGTCCGTGTCGGTGATCCAGCGGGGAGGGGGAGGGGTGGTCATGACTCCGACCATAGCCGCCGGTCATCGCGTTGCGGAAAGGTGACGATGCTCTCGCAGGGTGGCGGAGTGTCCATAACCGCTGGCACACTAGGGTGGTGCTGAAGTTACTGATGAGGCGAATGTGGCAAGTGGGGCTGCTGGTGGTGGCGAGTATCGTCGCTCTGGTAGTCGGAACCGGGCAGGCGTCCGCCGCGCCGACGACGCCCGATTCCACACCGAACACCGACGTGACGTCGCTGATCGATGGCATTCTGAAGAACTTCCAGATCCCCGGCGTGCCGTCGGCGCCCGGTAAGGCCGTCGACAACACCGGCCAAATGATCGTCGTGACCGCGCCGGTCGCGTCGTCGCAGACCGCTACGCTCACCGGATTCGAGAAAGACGCGGAGGGCGTGTGGAAGCCGGCCGAGGGAATCGGTCCGGTGAAGGCGTACCTCGGCGAGAAGGGCATGGGTAAGGCGCAGGACAACGTGTACCGCACGCCGCAGGGCACGTTCCCGCTCGACCAGGCTTTCGGCCGCCAGGCGAATCCGGGCACCAAGATGCCGTACTTCCAGGCGAACCAGCAGGACTGGTGGGATGCGAACCCGAAGTCGCCGACCTACAACCAGCACGTCCAGCAGGCGAAGAGCCCCGGCGGCGACAGCGAGAACCTGTACGACATGGGGCCCGTGTACGACTACGCCGTCAACATCAACCACAATCCGACGCGCACCCCGGGCGACGCGTCCGCGATCTTCCTGCACGTCGACAACGGCGAGCCGACGTGGGGCTGCGTCGCGACCGAGCGCCAGACGATGGTCAACATCCTCAAGTGGCTCGACCCGGCGAAGAACCCGAAGGTTACGATCGGCGTGAACGTCGACGCGCCCGATCAGGCTCCGAAGGCCGAGACCAGCCCGAACGGTGACGTCCTCGGCGGCCTGCTCGGCAACCTCGCCGCGCTGCTCCCGGACACTCTGCGCTCGCTCATCCCCAGCGGCAGCTGACGCCGCACCGACCCTTCAGCGACCCGAGGCCGCACGCGATCACGCGTGCGGCCTCGGGGCTTTCTGTCGCTATGCGGTGCCGCGCAGGAGCTCGAATCCGGAGGCGCGAGCGGCGTCGAAATCGTCGATCGGGCCGGTGCCGCGGTCGACCTGGAACGTCGCCTGCTCGACGACGGGCGTCTGTGGGTCGAGGACCTCCAGGTAGACGCGGTGGCATTCGAGTGCGCGGATCGCGGTGTCGGTGAATCCTTCGACGTCGGCGGCGTGCGTGATGTTCGGTCCGTTGCAGAACAGTGCGCGAGGCGCGGTCTCCAGCGCATCGAACGCTTCGACGACCGCATCGGAGAACTGCATGTGATCGCGCTGGTTGGGCACTCCGGGCACCCATTCTGGGCCGCCGAACAAGCTGAGGACGATGTCGGGCCGGACGCGCTCGATGGTCTCGGCGACTTTTGCGCGGAGCTCGGGGGTATTGAAGATCTCGCTGTCGGGGAAGCCCCAGAACTCGACCTCGTCGACACCGACCACTGCCGCCGACGCGATCTGCTCGCCTTCGCGCAGCGGGCCGCACTCCGCGGGCGGCATGCCCTGGATTCCCGCTTCTCCGCTGGTGGCGAGCGCGTACACGACTCGCTTGCCCTGCGACGTCCACCGGGCGACGGCAGCCGCCATCCCGTACTCCGGGTCGTCGGGGTGGGCGACGAGGACGAGAGCGGTCGACCAGTTCTCCGGGAAAATCTCAGTCATGGGCCGAGGGTACGCTGGGCCGGCCGGGCCCGGCACCACTTACGGGATGAGACCGCGCTCCCGCGCCGCGGCAAGGACTTTCGTGCGGCTGTTGACGCCGAGCTTGTCGAAGATGTGGACCAGATGCGACTTGACCGTCGCCTCCGAGATGAACATCTTGCGAGCGATCTCTCGATTGGAGCCGCCGTCGGCGAGACTCTGGACGATCTCGAGTTCCCGCGCGGTGAGGGGCGCTTCGCGTGAGGTGACGCGGGTCAGCAGCTTGGCAGCGATGGCCGGGCCTAGCACAGTCTCACCGGCGGCAGCGGACCGGATGGCGCCGATCAACGTGTCGGGCGACGCGTCCTTGAGGAGATAGCCGACGGCACCGGCTTCGACGGCGCGCACGATGTCGGCGTCCGACTGGTACGTGGTCACGATCAGCACCTGCGGCGGATCGGCGAGCGCACGGATCGCCTGAGTCGCGTACACCCCGTCCGCGGCCGGATCCGCACCGTGCAGCCGCAGGTCCATCAAGACCACGTCGAGACCGATCGTCGACGCGATCTCGACGGATTCGGCTGCGGCTGCGGCCTCGGCGACGACGGTGAAGTCGGGGACGGCCCCCAATACGGCGCGCAGACCCGCGCGGACCACGGGGTGATCGTCGACGATCATGATGCGGATCATCAGTGCCTTTCGATCGGGACGTTGACGTGGATCGTCGTGCCGTCGCCGGGCGTCGACTCGACGGTGAGCTCCCCACTGCACGAGCGGATTCGGGCGCGCATCGCGCGAAGGCCGAACCCGCTGCCCGCAGTGTGGTCACCGGCTGGCGACGGATTGTCCGGGTCCATGCCCACTCCGTCGTCGACGATGTCCAGGTGCACCTCGCCCGGCAGGTGCGTGAGGGTGACGGCGGCCGACCGGGCGCCTGCATGGCGTCGCACGTTCAGCAGCGCCTCCTGCACTGTCCGCTGCAGCGCGACCTGCACCGGTTCGGGCAGTAACCCCGGGACACCGTGCTCGGCGAAGACGGTGGGGACTCCGTCGTGCGACAGCGCCGCGACCTGCTCGGCGAGCGCTCCGGACAGCCCTTCGGCGGGCGACTGCGGTCCGTCGAGACCGCGGAGGAAACGCCGGGACTCGGCGAGTGCGGTCTGTGCCGTCTCGAGTGCCGTCGCAGTCTGCGACGCGCGCTGCTCGGGCGACGTCGACGGCGACGTCGCCGCCCGAAGCAACATGATGATGCTGGCGAGCGACTGCCCGGTGCCGTCGTGGATCTCGCCGCCGAGACGTTCACGTTCGGCCAGTACACCGGCGTCGCGTTCACGCTCGGCGAGTTGTTCCCGTGTCGCGATCAGTTCGTCGACGAGTCGGTCGCGCTCGACCACCATCGTCGTGATCCGGCCGAACGCCTCGGTCACCGCGACCGCGGTCGCGATGCCGATGAGTGGGCCGATCACGCCGCCGACGGTGAACCCGCCGGTGTCGACACGCACCGTGGTCACCGCGGTCGCCGCGATCACCACCGCGACGGCGACGGCCACACCGCGCGGCAGGAAATGCCAGCACAGCATGGCCACCACGAACGCGATCCACACGAAGTCCGACGACACGACGGAGAGCCCGATCCAGCCGGCCGTCAAGATCAGGACCCACGGGATCACCAGATCGCTTCGGCCGCGGGCGGACCAGACCGCGCCGATCGCATACCAGGCGGCGAACAGGCCTGCGCACACGAGGGTGAGGGCATGCGTTCCGTCGTCGGCGACCGTCCTGGCGACGCCGACGATCATCAGCGTCGTGAACAGGATGTGCCCCGCCCATTCGGCGTAGCGGTCGGTGCTGCGATCGTCGGCCATGCCTCCCAGTATCGCTGTGATCCGGTGCGGGCTGCGACGTCTACACCTTTCGATGGATGCCGCGTCGCCGATAGGTGGAGCCGAAAGTGGGAATCCGGGGCGATGCCGGGGGAGGGGGCTGCACGACAAGCTTGAGTAGTCCCGGCGAACTGCTGGGCGAGCAGCTCTCAGGAGGATTCGACGTGTATATCGGCTGGCGCGAGATACGTGACGCCAAAGGAAGATTCGCACTGATCAGCGGTGTGATCGCACTGCTGTCTCTGATGGTGGTCATGCTGTCGGCGTTGACTTCGGGACTCGATGCGGAATCGACGTCGGCGGTACGTGCACTGCCCGGCGACACGGTGATCACGCAGGCGGCTGCCGGCGGAGAGGCGTCGAGCCTGACCGACAGCCGCGTCGACGACGCAGCGGTCGGGCACGTCCGCGACGACGACCCGCAGGCGACGGTCCTCGGCGTCGCCACCACACGCGTCACCGCAGACGGCCGTGCGGCCGCCGCAGCGGCGTTCGGATTCAGCGACACCGACGAGGTGACCGTCGACTCCGAGACCGCGGCGTCGCTCGGACTCTCGGCCGGATCGACCGTGGTCGTCGGTACCGAGAAGGTCCGCGTCGACGACGTCGCCGACACCGGCAAGTACGCACACACCCCGGTGATCCGCATGCCGTATTCGACGTGGGTGTCGGCGACGGGCCGGGACGCGGCGTCCGCGGTGCTGACAGCGGCCGCCTCCGCGCCGGGAGGGATGGTCGCCACCTCGCACGGCGACGCGGTGTCGCTCGTCCCGGGCTACAAGTCCGAGCATTCGTCGCTGCTGCTCATTCAGGGACTCCTGCTGGCGATCTCGGCGATCGTCGTTTGCGGCTTCTTCGCCGTGTGGACGGGCCAACGGGTGCGTTCGCTCGCGGTGGTCCGCGCCATGGGCGCCGGCCGCAACTACCTGATTCGCGACGGGCTCGGCCAAGCCGCCGTCGTCCTCTTCGCAGGCCTGCTGGCGGGCGGGGGAGTCGGCGCGATCGGCGCCGCGATCGCCTCGGGCACCGTGCCCATCGCGTTCGATGCGTGGTCGATGATCGCGCTGCTCGCGGGCATGGCAGTACTCGGACTGGCGGGTGCGGCGGTCGCCCTACGACCGCTGGTCAAGGTCGACCCGCTCACCGCACTCAACCGCTGACTTCTCCCTCGATCCACTTCTCAGCAAGGAGTTACCGATGTCTCTCGTACTCGACAACGTCACACTCACCTACCCGGACGGCGACCGTGACCGCGTGCTGGCCGTCGACGGCGTCAGCCTCTCCGTGCCCCGCGGTCGCCTCGTCGGCCTCACCGGCCCGTCCGGCTGCGGCAAGTCCAGCGTCCTCTCGGTGGCGGGAACGCTCATCACCCCCGACTCCGGTCATGTGGAGGTCGCAGGCGCGACGGTGGAGGACCTCGACGCAGAGGACCGTGCGCGACTGCGCCGTGAACAGGTTGGTTTCGTGTTCCAGCACGACAACCTGCTGCCCGATCTGACCGCGCTCGAACAGGTCCTCCTGCCCGTCCACCTGGCCGGGGGTCGGCCGAGCCGCCACCGGGCTCGTGCCCGGGATCTACTCGCCGAGGTCGGGCTCGCCGATGCGGTGGACCGTCGTCCCGGTCAGTTGTCTGGCGGTATGCGGCAGCGCGTGAACATCGCCCGCGCCCTGATGGGGGAGCCCGCCGTGCTGCTCGCGGACGAGCCGACGTCGGCTCTCGACTCGCACCGTGCCGCCGAGATGATCGACCTTCTCGTGCGCCTGGTGTCCGAGCACGACGTGGCCGCGCTGTTCGTCACCCACGACATGCGGGCGCTCGACGACGCCGACGAGGTGGTCCGCATGCTCGACGGCCAGGTCGCCGAACTCACGCACGCACGGTAGGCGACTCGAGAGGACAGCCGTGGGCCTCGGTCACTCGACCGGGGCCCACGGCTGTGTCAACGTGCGGTGAGGAGGAGGACTAGATGTCCAGTCGCGCGTACTCGCGGAGCTTGGACGTCTGGTGGACGGCCTCGACGGTGCGGATGGTGCCCGACCGGGAGCGCATGACGAGCGAACGCGTCGTCGCGCCGTTCGGGCGGTAGGTGACGCCGCGGAGCATGTCGCCGTTGGTGACGCCGGTCGCGCAGAAGAAGGAGTTTTCGCCGCCGACCAGGATGTCGTTGGTCAGCACGCGGTCCAGGTCGTGTCCGGCGTCGATCGCCTTCTGGCGTTCGGCGTCGTCCGTCGGCCACAGCTTGCCCTGGATCTCGCCGCCCATGCACTTCATGGCGACCGCGCTGATGATTCCCTCGGGGGTTCCGCCGATGCCCATCAGCATGTCGACGGTGCTGTAATCGCCTGCGGCGGCGACCGCGCCCGCGACGTCGCCGTCGGAGATCAGCCGGATTTTCGCGCCCGCCTCGCGGATCTGCGAGAGCAGATCGGCGTGACGCGGACGGTCCAAGACGACGACGGTCATGTCGGCGACGTCGATGCCCTTCGCGGCAGCCACCGAGTTGATGTTCCACTCGACCGACTGGTTGATGTCGATGGCGCCCTTGGCCGCCGGCCCGACTGCGATCTTGTCCATGTAGAACACCGCGGACGGGTCGAACATCGTGCCGCGCTCGGAGACCGCGATGACCGCGATCGAGTTCGGCCGGCCCTCCGCCATCAACGTGGTCCCGTCGATCGGGTCGACTGCGACGTCGACCTCGGGGCCCTCACCGTTACCGACGACCTCGCCGTTGTACAGCATCGGCGCCTCGTCCTTCTCGCCCTCACCGATGACGACGGTGCCGCGCATCGAGACAGTGGAGAGGAGTTCGCGCATCGCGTCGACCGCGGCACCGTCGCCGCCGTTCTTGTCGCCGCGACCCACCCAGCGTCCGGCCGCGAGAGCTGCGGCCTCAGTGACGCGGACGAGTTCCATCGCGAGATTGCGGTCGGGGGCTTGCTTCGTCGACATGGGTCTCCGCTCGTTAGGCACAACTCAGACCTGGACATTCTTTCACGCACAGTCGACGACCCGCGCCTCAGGGTGCCGCCGGTGCTGATGGATAATGGCAGGCATGGCCGACAAACCCAGGATCCTGCAAGACGGCAAGGACCTCATCTGGTCGCTCATCGCCCTGGGCGTGATCGTCCTCGTCGTCGCCGGGGTCGCAGGCAGCTGCAGTTGGGGTTTCGGGTCGGACGCCACCGAGCAGAACATCCCGCACTTCGACGTCTCCGAAGGGCTCCGCGCAGACGCCAACACCATGGGCTTCCCGATCCGGGACCCGAAGGTGCCGAACGACTGGCAGGCCAATTCCGGTTCAACCCAGGAGATCGCCGAGACGATCTCCAGCAACGTCGGCTGGATCACCGACGGCGGCGCCTACGTCCAACTCACACAGACCGACGCCACCGAAGAATCCTTGATGCGCAAACTCCTCGGCGACGACACCTCCGGCAACGGAACCCGCGACATCGGTGGCCAGATGTGGGTCACCTACGAGAACCTCGAACACCAGAAGGCGTGGATCGTCGATCTCGGCAACGTCCGGATCGGTGTCAAGAGCCGCGGCAAGGACGACTCCATGCAGACTCTCGCCGAAGCGGTCCTCGCGGCGAAACCCCTCGCAGCCGACCGGCCGATGCCGACGGGCTAGCTGGCCCGGTCAGTCGTCCTCGTCGGAGGGGTTGAGCGCGGCTTCGATACGGCTGCGGGCGCCTTCCAGATGGGCGGTGCAGCGGGCGGCGAGCGCTTCGCCGCGCTCCCACAGGGCGAGTGACTCGTCGAGACCGAGGCCGCCGCGCTCGAGCGCGGTGACGACCTCCGACAGTTCGTTTCGCGCGTCCTCGTAAGCGAGTTCGTCGACGGGGGCGGGTTCGGTCATGCGTCGTCTCCTTCACGGATGCTCGCGAACGCCGAGCCGTCGGCCACCCGGATGCGCACGTGCGCGCCCGCGGGCAGGTCGTCGACGCTCGCCACAGCGTGCGGATGGTCGATGTCGGTGCGCTGCACCACAGCGTAGCCGCGCGCCAACGTCTGGGCGGGGCCGAGCGTCGCCAGCCGAGCGGCGAGCTGCGAGTTCCGGTGCTCTTCCACCGTCACCAGATGTCGGACGCTGCGTCGCACGTCGACGAGAGCCGCGTCCACCCGCTCCTGTCGACTGTCGATCATGGACAGCGGCCGCGCCAGCACCGGCCGGGCGAGCAGTCCGTCGAGGACACGTTGCTCACGGTGCACCCAGTTGCGCAGAGCGTGCGCGCTGCGCTCCCGCAGCGACGCGATGGAAGCCAGCTCCGCGGTGACGTCCGGGACGGCGCGTTTCGCGGCGTCGGTCGGGGTGGCGGCGCGCACGTCGGCCACCAGATCGAGCAGCGGACTGTCCGGCTCATGCCCGATCGCGCTGACCACCGGCGTCGAACACTCCGACACCGCGCGCAGCAGCGTCTCGTCCGAGAACGGCAGCAGGTCTTCGACGCTGCCGCCGCCGCGCGCGATGATGATCACTTGGACACGCGGATCGGCGTCCAACGCCGCGAGCTCGGTGAGAATTGCGGGGACCGCCGTCGGACCCTGGACCGGTGTGTCTCGGATGTCGAAACGGACCGCAGCCCACCGTTGTTCGGCGACGGCGACGACGTCGCGCTGGGCGGCGCTGGCGCGCCCCGAGATCAGTCCGACGGTGTGCGGGAGGAAGGGGAGCGGTCGTTTGCGGCGCGCGTCGAACAGCCCTTCGGCAGCGAGCAGCCCGCGGAGCCGTTCGATCCGAGCCAGCAGTTCACCGATGCCGACCGGCCGGATCTCGGTGATCCGCAACGACACCGTGCCACGCCCGGAATAGAAGTTCGGCCGTCCGCAGACGACGACGCGTGTCCCGTCGGTCAACGGAACGGGACTGCGCCGCAGGATGCTCGGGTCACAGGTCACCGAGATCGACATGTCGGCTGCCGGGTCACGCAGCGTGAGGAACGCGGTGCGGGTGCCCGGGCGAGCATTGATCTGAGTGATCTGACCCTCCACCCACACCTGCCCCAGTCGGTGAATCCATTCACCGAGTTTGAAGCTGAGCGTGCGCACCGGCCACGGCGCGTCGGCCGAACTCGCCGGCGTCTGACCTCCTGATCCGGACGTCACTGGCCTGATCCCGACATCACTGGCCTGATCCCGACATCACTGGGCGCTGTCGGCCTTCTTCTGTTCGGCGGCGACGCGGTTGTCGATCATCGTCACGAACGGCGACCGGTTGCGGTTGGCGCGCTCGTACTCGGCGAGCGCCTGCAGATCGGCGAGCGACAGCGAACGGACCTTGGCGCGCACCTGGGCGAGCGTCAACGTGTCGTAGTCGAGGTCGACGACGATCTGCGGCCCCGTGGGCGACGACGACGCAGCGGGCGCGGCCTCGGTCGCACCGGGCGCGACGTCGGCGGTCGACGAACTGTAGAGCGCGAACCGACCCGCACCAGGCTCGGCCGCGGGTTCGGTCTGGACTGGTTCCGTCTGGACGGGTTCCGTCCGGACTGGTTCAGCGGCCGGCTTCACTGCGACGGGCTCGGCTGCCTCCGGCGTGACCGCAATGGCCTTCGCCGCCGCCGGTTTCGCAGGCGCGGGCGGCAGCGTGTCATCGTCGTCTTCGTCGAATGTCGCCCACGCAGGCTGCTCTTCGGCCTTGTCGAAGATCGGCGCGAGCACGTCGTCGCCCTTGATGGCGAGTTCGGCGATGTTCTGCTGCAGACGCATCCCGGCCTGCAGTGCAGAGCTGACCGCCGACATCGGCAGCGTGACGACGCGCGTGGGCAGTTTCCGGGTCTCCTCGACGGTCGTGGCCAGCAGACCGGCGACCACACGAGCGGGGTACGGAGGACGATTCATGTACTTAGCTTCTCACAGCCGTACGATTGGTGTTATGGCTGAATCCAAGCGTGTCCTTCTTGCCTCCCCGCGCGGCTACTGCGCGGGAGTCGACCGTGCCGTCGAGGCCGTGGAACGGGCGCTCGACAAGCACGGTGCGCCGGTATACGTCCGAAAGGAGATCGTCCACAACCGGCACGTGGTCGAAACCCTCTCCGATCGGGGCGTGATCTTCGTCAACGAGACCGACGAGGTGCCGGAGAGCGCGATCGTCGTCTTCTCCGCGCACGGCGTGTCCCCGGAAGTGCACCGCACCGCGGCTGAACGAAGCCTGCAGACCATCGACGCCACCTGCCCGCTGGTCACCAAGGTGCACCAGGAGGCGAAGCGTTTCGCCCGCGACGACTACGACATCGTCCTCATCGGCCACGAGGGCCACGAGGAGGTCGAAGGCACGTCAGGCGAGGCGCCCGAACACATCCAGCTGGTGGACGGCCCCGACGCCGTCGATGAGGTGCAGGTCCGCGACCCCGAGCGCGTCGTCTGGCTGTCGCAGACCACGCTGTCGGTGGACGAGACGATGCAGACGGTCAAGCGGCTGCGGGAGAAGTTTCCGCTGCTCAACGATCCGCCGTCGGACGACATCTGCTACGCCACCCAGAACCGCCAGGTGGCCGTGAAGGCGATGGCTCCGAAATGCGATCTGGTGATCGTCGTCGGGTCGAAGAACTCGTCCAACTCGGTCCGCCTCGTCGAAGTGGCGCTGCAGAACGGTGCGAAGTCCTCGTACCTCGTCGACTACGCGCGAGAGATCGATCCGACGTGGCTCGACGGTGTGACGACAGTCGGCCTGACCTCGGGCGCATCGGTGCCCGAGGTGCTCGTGCGCGGTGTGGTCGACCTGCTCGCCGAGCACGGCTTCAACGACGTCGAGACCGTCACCACCGCAGAGGAGACGTTGACGTTCGCGCTCCCGCGGGAGTTGCGGCCCGCACGAACCGCCACCTGACGGGCCCATCGAGACCTCTGTGCGCCTGCGCCAGAGGTCTCGTGAGGCGCTCGCGGCTTCGACGCAGAAGTTGAGAGCGCGCTGATTTGAACACCGTCGCGAGTTCGCGGGGTGGCGCAATAGCACGTCACCCGGCGGTGTTCGCAGGTCAACTCATCGCCGAGAATCGCCGAGGCGGCGCAATCGCCGAGTTTTCGATCGGCGGCGGATCGGTCGTCACCGAAGCCGCGAAGATCCTGGTTACGGTCCTAACCATGGCGTTGATGTTCGTGCCTCGAGCGACAGCGACAGCGGCCGCACCCGACCCCGACCTTGTCGTGTCGTCGAAGCTCGAAGCGCCTGTCGTATCGAGCGGCGGCGAAGCGAAGGGCGCGAGGTACTTCGTGTCAGCGATCCTCGACGTGCCGGTGGCGATCGTCTACCCGCCGACCGTCGCCGAGACGCCCGCACTGTCGGCATGGCATCGCATCAGCGTGACCGGGCCTGCCGTGTCGAACGTATCGGCCGTCGTGCCGACGCTACGAGCCAGCCACGTCATGCCCGTGCCGACCGTGTCGGGCAGCGGCGACGCGAGGACACCGGCCGTCGCGGTTGGTGCGTCCTTCAACCGCCAACGGGTGAGTAAGAACAGCAACTTCACGATCGGCGCGTCGGGCTGGAATCTCCTCACCGGTTGGTCGTCGGACAGTACATATCCCGCGACGATCGTGGGGGAGAAGCTGGTCGTTCAGGGCAGCGGCGCGGCGACGATCACCTGGTCGGTCACCCAATCTGGCTCGGGCACGCAGTCGGCTCGCGCCTATTACAACGGTGTGGCGGTCGGCGCAGAGTTCGGCACGGGGACAGGTGGCGGCACCCGCACCACAACCCGCGAAGTGTCGGCAGGCGACGAAATCTACGTGATGGTCACCGGCGTCTTCACGTCCGTCGCGGCGGCAGGCACCTACATCGACGTGGTACCGGTATGAGAGGGAGGCTGTGATGGATAACCCTCCTTCACAGCCTCCCGACCAGGAGCTCGTCCGAACAATTGGACGAAATCTGCGGAGTTTGACCGTATGATCACTGAATGACTTCTGGTGTCGACGGCATCAAAACGTTCTGGTGGAGAAAACCAGGACTGACCGCTACCCTCCCGAACTTTGGCGACGAACTCACCACGCAACTCGCGCAGCGCCTGTTCAACCGCACATGCATTCGCACGCCAGCACGGCGCGCTGACCTTATAGGTTCAGGCTCCATCGTGGAAATGGCGCAGATAGGGCGCGCCAAACCCGGACTCAAAGTGTGGGGATCAGGGTTCATGGCAGACCGCCAGGCGCGGAAAGACCTCAGCTTCCCGGACTTCGACTGCTACGCAGTCCGAGGGAAACTGACCCGAGACAGGATCCGAGCAGACCGGGACGTAGCGCTCGGTGATCCCGGCTTACTCGCCAGCCGGGCCTACCCGCGCTCGACCACGATCCCCGGCAAGATCGGACTCGTCTACCACTACGTCAACAAGAACGATTCGGCAGTGCGGGACGCCGGGCGGCACGCCGTTACCCTCATCGATCCGCTACGTGACCCGGACGCGGTGACCGCAGACATCACGTCATGTGAGTTCGTGTTCTCGAGCAGCCTCCACGGGCTGATCGTCGCCGACTCCTACGGCATTCCGAACGCGTGGGTCACGTTCAAGCGGAAGCTCGGTGGCGGCAGTTACAAGTTCGATGACTACTACTCGGCATTCGACGGCGCCGCGACCATGATCTCGCCAGACAGCGTCACGGACGTCGCGGAGATCCGGAGACTCGAGCGCACGTATCGAGGCATCCCTGACCTCGAAGAGATCCAGAACAGACTGATCGCGGCATTCCCATACTCGCCATCGACCGCCGCGGGTAGAACGCGTACAGCCAGAGCGACTACGTAACCGTTCACCGCATGATCGACGTCGAACTCGCGGGCGGCTTCCACGACGGCAAACCGTGGGAGGTCGCGTCAGTCGCCGACGACATCCTCATGCCCGTCATCCACCGCCGTGGTGCCGAAGTGCCCGGCCTCGAGATGGTCGTCTACAGGCATGCCGGGCGACTGCATGACGGCGTGCCCGTCTACGAACTCGCACCGCCACCCGAATAGAGTAGCGGTGCGCTTTCGTCGTCTCTGCTCGAAAGCGCCGAACGAATCGCACGGATCTAAGGACCGAACATCCATGGCCTCGACTTCACCGAGTTCGCGCACTCCCTGGACCCTCGATCAGGTGCGGGCGATCATCCCGGCCGGACTTGCGCACCTTTCTTCACAACTACGCCAGTGTGACCCCGCGGATATGGATCGCGGGACGCTCGTGTGCGCCACTATGTTCGGGAGCGGCGAACTGGCAGGCCAGGCGGCTTGGTTGAAGGCCGTCCGCAAGACGAGTCCGGTCACCGCCGATGATTTCGACAATGAGGACGAGATCTATCGTCCGCCGATGTTCACGGTCGTCCGCGTGCCGGCGGGTGACCGGGATGAGTTTGGCGAATTCGCGTATACCTCCCAGAAGGATGACGAACCGCAAGTTTGGTCGCTCGTCGCGGACCGGGCCTTCATTCAGGTCGGCTACACGCAGGGTTCGGTCAGCCAGGATGAGCTCTGGAGCATCGCCCGAAGAATCATTGAGGATTCCTGAAGTAGGGAAGATCGCGTCCTACGCGCTGGCTTACGAGGTTGGTGGCGGGGCGGTTTCGTCGTCTCGAGTGCTGTCTGTCGCTCCGATCTTGTCCGGTCCGGACAAGATTTTGTCCGGACCGGACAAAATCTTTATACCTCTGACCAGGCACTTCGCTACAAATGTTTGCTGGACGTTTGTTGGGCGGGTGTTCCCAGGATGAAATGACGCGTAGGAGCACACACGCTCCTGCCACGCCGGGTGTAGACGTTTGTCGTCGAGCCGGAGGGGGTTGTTACGCAGGGCTGCAAGGGTTCTGCACTCATCGAGGGGGATCGTCGATGTTTCGACGCATGACCATATCGCTGCTACTCGTAGGCGTTGCTGCCTTCACATTGGCAGCAAGTTTGCTTGCCGGGCCAGCCGAGGCCCGCACTCACCACACGCGCGAGGGTGTGGACATCACGCTGACCGCATCGAAACTCAAAGCCAAGAAGATCCCGGCACTGGACTCCTCGCCGTTCTCCGGCGAAGCGTTGTTGTCCTCGGATGTGCACGCAGGGCTTAAGGGGATCGATGGCAAGACGGTTCGCGCGACTGTCGAAGTCGGTTACAAGATCGGCTACCCGGTCTCGGTCGCACCGAACGGGGTGAAGGTCACTGCGCACACGCCCGAACTCAAACTGACCGGCGGAGTCAACGCGAAGATCGCTCCGGAGGTGACCATCTCCGGTAGCGGCGGAGGCGGCAAGATCGGCGAGATCGGCGCTGAGCTCGGTGCCGAAGCAACCGTGATCCCGGCAGCGGACCTCGAGTTCGAGGTCGGAGCAGGCAAGATCACCACCGTCACACTCGCCGACATCGCACTGACCCAGCCCGTCGCCGACATCGTCCTGTCCGGCGTCGAACTGAACGTCTCGAACGCTCTCGGACCGATCAGCGTCCGGCCGTTCGCCAAGATCAGCGTCACGACTGACACTGGTGTGTACGTGTACTACGACCACGGCCCCACCAGCCGCATCTGAGTGGGGTCACCTGATGAGAACAATCTTTCATTTCAAATGGCTAGAACGGCGTGACGCTTTTGCGGGTGCTTTGGTGGGCATAACCGCAATGATCGTCGTTCTCGTTCTCGCCGTCTCGTTTGCGCCTTCGCCAGCTTCGGCGGAGACACCGGCCGAACGATGTAAACGCGAGACGGCCGCGTATAACAGTGCCTGGGCGGCGATCGGGAAAAAGCCCCCTGCGCCCTATCGCTGTGGAGGAAGCAACCAGGCTCCCCCGACGTTGCCGCCAACGATGTCGGAGGAGGCGCCAGAAGAAACGGTGGCGCCAACGACGTCGGCACCAGACTCCGACAGTGGTGACGGTTCGGGGCCAAACATGAATGCGCCTACGGATCGACGTGAAATCGAACATCCGACCGGGGGACCGACGGTCGGGAATAGCGACCGATCACAGAATCGTACCCCAGTTGTTCCTGGTCGAAGCCCCGTGTCGAAGCCAAACGAGGACGACGAAACAGATTCTCCTGCTCAATCAACGCCGGAGATAGACCCGTTTGTAGCTCGTATGGCATCGGGCCCCGGAGTGACAATGGTTAGCTGCTGGACTCCGTCCTGCCTGTGGAATAAATGGCAGGAGCCGCTAATTCAGATACCGAGATACACCATCATGTGTGCCTGGAGTATCACAATGTTAATCCTGCCAGCGGCTAAAGCTCCTAGTTTCATCATTAAGTTGGGTAGGGCTGCAGAGCAGTTTCCAAAGTTGAAGCCGGCGCTTCAAAAGCTGATTGGCATCGTCGAGAAGATGATCACGCAGCCGAAGACCGAAAGGCTGACGGTCAAGCCGTTTGTCCAATGGTTGAAAGATTTTCCGAATGCCGCCGACTTTGTCGCGGAACTGCTTGGCATCAAATCGGTGATGGTGAATTGCGGCAAGTTGGTTGAACAGATAAGCAAGATCTCTTTCAGCGGGAACGGTGACGGCCCCGGAACAGGGGCTGGACCGGGATCTGGGTCGGGATCGGGCAATGGGTCAGGCTCAGGGTCGGGCTCAGGTGGTGGCGGTAACGACGGTGGGGGCGCGACGTCTCCCCCTACTTCGCCGCCTGCCACCACGACGCCGCCGCCCGCTCCGGAGACAACGACGCCGCCGCCCGCTCCGGAGACAACGACGCCGCCGCCTCCGCCACCCACTACCACGCCGCAGCCCCCTCCGGAGACAACGACGCCGCCGCCTCCGCCACCGCCGCCTACAACGACGCCGCCGCAGGGGCCGAATCCTCCCTCCTCGTGTACTCCCTATCCGGACTGCATCATGTGACGGTAGACATCGATAGAATGGACAATCATATGAAATCGAAGGATCTTGGGAAATACGGACTCCCGTCGATCGTTGTAGCTGTAACGATCCTGATAAGTGGTTGTTCCGGAGCCGCGGAGGACGTAGAGGATAGGTCTACTCCGACGCTTGAACAGGTTGCACAGAAGTGGGCTGAGGCGCTAACCAGTGACGATGTTGACACTCTGTATCGTCTTCGTTCGACGAAATGCAAGAAGGCAATTGGTTACTCGGACTACAAGTCTCAGCTAGAGTCTCTGGTCGGAGATTCCTCTGCTCCGAAGTCGGCGCCGCGAATCAGCGTCCGTCTGGATGGGTCAGAGACCGGCTACGTTTCAATATCATTCGCGCAAGCCAAAGGAGCGTGGAAGAGCCTGGAGGCTGGTAGGCGATGGTCTAGATCCGACGGAGAGTGGAGGTTCGACAACTGTGATTCGTAGTCAACCTGACGTAGGCTTTGCAGAAAATGGGGTGTCGTGATGACTGATGATCAGCCGGAAGTTGACGCGGGAAGTCGACGATTTCGATGGCGTGCCCGGGCGGTTTCTGCCGCACTGGCCGCTATCGTAGTGGCGTTGGTTCTCGTTCTGGTCGGGTATCTCATTGGGGCGCGGACCTCAACGAGCGAGTCCAACTCCGAGCGGGACGACTCCAGTGGGACGGTCGCATCCCAGACTGCAGATATTGTTGCCGCCATAGGTCGAAAAGACACTGGATACCTGAAACAGAGGACGTGTGGACAGCTTCTGTTGATGGTGGAGGCCGGGAAATTCGACCCGTTGTCGATTGAGGGTGCTTCCGTGGGGCCGGAAGTTCCCGGGGCCTGGGCTGGAGGAGTCGTAGAAATTAGCGACGTCAGTCTCGTGTCTGAGTATGGAGGTGTGTCTACTTCGTATGGTCGACTGGTATACGCCACCCGCCTGGATCCGACGATGCCATGGCCAGTGGTTCGGGCATCAGGCGAGCGTCAAGAAGATGGATCGTTCAAGCTCTGCACGATAGAGCGGGCCTAGCGTGAACCCTAGTCGTCGCGATCGTGGCGACTAGGGTTCTCTCCTTCGTCTTGCTCCGTAGGCCCCTTTCCGGATGTCTTCCTGTACAGGTCGTAACCCGATCCGAGTAGAAACCCAACAATCTTAAACGGAATGCTATAGACAAAGTTTATCGCGTTTATTATTCCGACAAGGCACCACGTCAATCCCGCACCGACATAGCCCACTGCGGACCTGAAAATTGAGTCGCCAGGTTCTCCCGGGTCGGGTGTGTGATTTGTATCTGCTGCCATGCACCAATCCTACCCGTGCTTCGGCTCGATTGATGCGTCCGAACCCGGGCCGCCTGCCGGTGAGCCAAGTCCGTTCTCGGAACCTGTCTCGCCCTGGGTGTTGGATCGTGGAGCGACTTCCGCACCGCCTCGGTGGGGCATTGCCTCCGACGTTTCCCGAGGAGCATTGCGGTTGGCCGACCGATTACGACGACGCGGACCTAAACAATGGCCCTTGTACAGCGTTGGTTGGAATGATCGCCATGATGGCCGTGACCGGCGGTCGGTCGGCGTTCGCGAACCCGCTGTTCCTCATGTTTCCGCTGATGATGGTGATGTCGATGGTCGGGATGGTGGCCTCCGGCGGGCGCGGCGGCCCCGCCCGGGCCGCCGAAGTCAACGAGGACCGCAAGGACTATCTCCGGCATCTGGCGACATTGCGCGACACTGCGGACGAGGCGGCCGCCGTCCAACGTGCGGACACCGAACGCGATCATCCCGACCCGCGGTCGCTCGCGTCACTGATCGGGACGGCCCGCATGTGGGAGCGGCGGCCGTCCGACGATGACTTCGGCGACGTCCGGATCGGGCTCGGCGCGCATCGGCTCGCAGGCGACCTGACGCCGCCGGAGACCGCGCCCGTGGAGAACGTCGAACCCGTGTCGGCGGTGGCGCTGCGCAGATTCGTGCAGGCCAGGTCGGCGGTGCCCGGCCTGGCGACGGCGCTTGCCCTGCGTGGGTTCCCCGCGGTCAGCCTGTCCGGACCGCACGACGACGTCCACGCTCTCATGCGGTCGGTGGTCTGCCGGCTCGCCGTTCAACACGGTCCCGACCATCTCGGCGTCGCCGCCGCCGTCGCCGACCCGATCGCCCCGCACTGGGACTGGATCAAGTGGTTGCCGCACGTCGGGCACCCCGAGCGGGTGGACGGGCTCGGTCCGACACGGATGATCTACCGATCGCTCGCCGCACTCGAAGACGATCTGGCCGACCACCTCGCCGACCGTGGCCGCTTCTCGCGGACCGACCCGTCGCCGGGGTTACGGCATCTTCTGGTGATCGTCGGCGACGAGGCGTTGACCGGCGAGGAGGAGTTGATGCTCGGTTCGGGCCTCGACGGCGTCACCGTCCTCGAACTCGGCGAGATCGCCGACTCGCTGGCTGCCCGCCGCGGACTGTCGTTGAGCGTCGACGGGGATCGACTGTCGGCGAGAACTGCTGCAGGAGTTGAGGAGTTCGCGACCGCCGACGCGTGCGGGCTCGCGAACGCCGAGGCCATCGCGCGGCGGCTGGCACGGTATCGGCCCGCGTCGTTCGGTGCGCTCGCCGACCTCGACACCCCGATCACCGCCGCCGACCCCGGTCTGCCCGGGCTCCTCGGCGTCCCCGATGCGGGCGGTTTCGACCCGTCCCTGGCCTGGCGTGGCCGACACGGTGCGCAACGTCTACGCGTCCCGATCGGCTACACGGTCGACGGGACGCCCATCGACCTCGACCTCAAAGAGAGCGCCCACGGCGGGATGGGGCCCCACGGGCTGTGTGTCGGCGCGACCGGATCAGGTAAGTGTGATTCGATACCTACGAAGTATTCCCGCCGTGGGGAATTGGTTGCGTCCAACTGCCGAGTAGCTTGAGTGCGTTCTCGGAGGGGGATCCAGGTTCTGCGCTGTAGAGGTAGAGCGACTGTTGGTTGTCGCCAGGTAGGTTCAGTGTCTCAAAGTGGACATCTAGGGGGCCTACGATGGGGTGCTGCAAACGTTTGGTTCCGTGGGTGCGTTGGTGGACGCGGTGCTCGGACCACCACAGTCGGAATTCGGGGCTTGCGAGGGACAACTCCCCGATAAGCTGCTGCACTCCGGGCTCTCCGGTCGTGGCGGCCGCATCTAGGCGGAGCGATTCGACTGCGTTTCGTGCTTGCTGTTCCCAGTCGAGGAACAAGGTGTGAGCCTGCGCGTCGAGGAGTATCCAGCGGGCATAGTTGCGGTGCCTCGGGGGCATTGCGTCAAAGTCAGCGAACAGTGCCTTGGCTAGCGTGTTCGATGCAAGTACGTCTGTGCGGCGACCGAGGACTATCGCGGGGTTGTCGAGAGAGTCCAGCGTCTGCCGCAAGGCTGGTCGTACGCGTTGCACGGCGGTACGGGAACGAACTGGGCCTGTCCCTACCGTGCTGACGAGAGCACGCAGGTAGGCCTGGCCTGCTGAGTCGAGACCCAGAGCGCGGATCAACGCGTCCACAACTTGGTTGGACGGCGTAATGTGCCGTCCTTGTTCCAGTCGAGTGTAGTAGTCGGTGGAGACACCGGCGAGCAAAGCGACTTCTTCCCGACGAAGCCCCGGGACACGTCGAACTCGCCCATCGGGTATCAGCCCTGACTAGTGTGGGTCGCGGTGAGCGCGGGCACGGCGCAGGAACTCGCCGAGCTCACGATGCGGATCGCTCATGCGAACATCCTCCCTTAATGATTGCGCGACTGCCGACGGGGTGGATCAGGCGGTGGGGCGGAGACGACATAGAGGCTCGTTTCCGCCCCACCAGCTACGTTCAGCGCACGTAGTCGGTGCTGTGTGCGAGGTCGCGGCCCGCGAGAATTTCAGCCTTGAGGGAATCGACCTTCTCTTCTGCCATGTTCGATAAATCCGAGCCGAGTTGCTGGCGGAGCGGTCCGCCGGTCCGGCATGCGATGGACACCAACGCCGCCGCTGCTTGGGCAGGGTCTCCGAGCTGGGAACCGGACATTTCCTGATGTTCGGTAACGATCTGACGAATCCCTGGATATGCGTCAGAAATGTCAGCTGCCACAGCGAGCGAGTCGTCAGTGAGGAAGTCGGTTCTGAAGTATCCGGGCTCGACGATTGAGACTTCAATTCCATAGTCAGCAACCTCGGCGGCGAGAGACTCGGAGAGTCCCTCCAGCGCAAACTTTGCGGCACAGTACAGCCCCCACCCGGGGAAGGAGAGTATGCCTAAGATCGAGGACACGTTGATAATGTGTCCGCTGTGAGCAGCACGCATCGGTGGCAAGGCGGCGCGAATCACGTTCCAGGTGCCGCCGATTTGCACGTTTAACATGTCGGTGACAGCGGTGCTGCTGGTTTCCTCGACGGCTCCGAGGTATCCGTATCCGGCGTTGTTCACCACGACGTCGACTCGGCCGAATCTGTCGTTTGCCTGCTTGAATGCCGTGTTGACCTCGGCCTCGTCGGTGAGTGAGACCTCAAGGGCTAGCAGATTCGTGGTATCGACCTCCGCAAGAGCTGCCTGCAACCGCTCGGTGGAGCGTGTCGTAGCTGCGACCTGAGCGCCGGTGCTCAGCAGATGGGCTACTAGGGCCAGGCCGAGACCGCGGGAGGCACCGGTGACAAACCAGACGGCGGGCCGGTCAGTAGGGTAAGGCATGAGGTTCCTTTCGTGAGTGACACTTCAACCTTGCCCCCTGTGGTACCCGAGAAGATCGGGATATCAGGCCCCCTTGTGCCTAGGAACGAGAGTCCCACCCAAGCATCACGGGCGTGCGCCTTGGCGGAGTCCTACTACAAGCTCATCGGCACTAGCGCTACTCGATGCGGTAAGAGCTGGGAACTGCAACCGTGAACAGTCACTATCAGTATTCTGATAACTCTGGTTAGATGTCGCCTAACTGCGCAGCGGGACCAGCTGAGTTGTGGATTCCCTTTGCTTGGGTCCATTCGTCGAGTATGTCCAGGGTTTTCTGCATGAATGGTCCGGTGATCATCATGTGGTCCGCGCCTGCGACCTCTACATAGTCACTGCGGTTTCCGTATCGCTTTGCGGTTGCTTTAACCATCCTGGGCACGCAGCATTTGTCCTCTGACCCAGCGACCACCAGGACTGGGCCGGAAATCTTGTCGTAGTCGACTCGTGAGTGTTGGTTGCGGCGTCGGTAGAACATCCAGAACACCATCTCGCGGTACGCCCGACCTGATTCGGCACATAAGCCGCTGTAAAGCTGTGAATCGCCCCGGCAAGTCCGGAGACTTTTTAGTTTGAGGCTCCAGCGGTGGCTGGGGCCTGGTGGTGAGCGTAGTGCGCTTGCTCTGCTTGGACCGGCGTGAGGTCGTCGCAGTATTCGAATGGCC
>NZ_JAKKOR010000015.1:0-5561 GCF_021738805.1 Gordonia liuliyuniae
TTTTTTGTATTTTTTTGTGGCAGGGATGAATTTTTGACGGACATTTTTGTTTGTTAGTTTTTTGTTTTTGTCAGTTTTTTGGATTGGTCAGGTTTTGCTTTCTGGCTTGTGTTGAAATTGCTGGCCCTTTTGGGGGTTGGTTGTTTTGATGTTTTTTGTTGGAGAGTTTGATCCTGGCTCAGGACGAACGCTGGCGGCGTGCTTAACACATGCAAGTCGAACGGAAAGGCCCAGCTTGCTGGGTACTCGAGTGGCGAACGGGTGAGTAACACGTGGGTGATCTGCCCTGCACTCTGGGATAAGCCTGGGAAACTGGGTCTAATACCGGATATGACTCTGCGCTGCATGGCGTGGGGTGGAAAGCTTTTGCGGTGTGGGATGGGCCCGCGGCCTATCAGCTTGTTGGTGGGGTAATGGCCTACCAAGGCGACGACGGGTAGCCGACCTGAGAGGGTGATCGGCCACACTGGGACTGAGACACGGCCCAGACTCCTACGGGAGGCAGCAGTGGGGAATATTGCACAATGGGCGCAAGCCTGATGCAGCGACGCCGCGTGAGGGATGACGGCCTTCGGGTTGTAAACCTCTTTCGCTAGGGACGAAGCGCAAGTGACGGTACCTGGAGAAGAAGCACCGGCCAACTACGTGCCAGCAGCCGCGGTAATACGTAGGGTGCGAGCGTTGTCCGGAATTACTGGGCGTAAAGAGCTCGTAGGCGGTTTGTCGCGTCGTCTGTGAAATTCTGCAGCTTAACTGCAGGCGTGCAGGCGATACGGGCAGACTTGAGTACTACAGGGGAGACTGGAATTCCTGGTGTAGCGGTGAAATGCGCAGATATCAGGAGGAACACCGGTGGCGAAGGCGGGTCTCTGGGTAGTAACTGACGCTGAGGAGCGAAAGCGTGGGGAGCGAACAGGATTAGATACCCTGGTAGTCCACGCCGTAAACGGTGGGTACTAGGTGTGGGGCTCATTTCACGAGTTCCGTGCCGTAGCTAACGCATTAAGTACCCCGCCTGGGGAGTACGGCCGCAAGGCTAAAACTCAAAGGAATTGACGGGGGCCCGCACAAGCGGCGGAGCATGTGGATTAATTCGATGCAACGCGAAGAACCTTACCTGGGTTTGACATACACCAGAAAGCTATAGAGATATAGCCCCCCTTGTGGTTGGTGTACAGGTGGTGCATGGCTGTCGTCAGCTCGTGTCGTGAGATGTTGGGTTAAGTCCCGCAACGAGCGCAACCCTTGTCCTGTATTGCCAGCGGGTTATGCCGGGGACTTGCAGGAGACTGCCGGGGTCAACTCGGAGGAAGGTGGGGATGACGTCAAGTCATCATGCCCCTTATGTCCAGGGCTTCACACATGCTACAATGGCGCGTACAGAGGGCTGCGAGACCGTGAGGTGGAGCGAATCCCTTAAAGCGCGTCTCAGTTCGGATTGGGGTCTGCAACTCGACCCCATGAAGTCGGAGTCGCTAGTAATCGCAGATCAGCAACGCTGCGGTGAATACGTTCCCGGGCCTTGTACACACCGCCCGTCACGTCATGAAAGTCGGTAACACCCGAAGCCGGTGGCCTAACCCCTTGTGGGAGGGAGCTGTCGAAGGTGGGATCGGCGATTGGGACGAAGTCGTAACAAGGTAGCCGTACCGGAAGGTGCGGCTGGATCACCTCCTTTCTAAGGAGCAGACAACAATTCTCATGCCATGCTCGAATGTAGTGTGGGTGGGTGTTTGTTCATGGGTGAAACACAAGAAGTCCAGGCGTGTGGCCGGCATCTGTATACGTGTGTATGTGGGTGGTGGTTGCGGTGAGTTTGGGGATCATTCTGGGTGACTGGATGGTCGGATATTGCACACTATCGGGGTTCTGAGGGAACACATGTCGTTTCTTTGACGGGTGTTGTCCTTTGGTGCTCGCTGGATTTCCGCGCCCTGTTTGGGGTGTGTGGGGTCGGGTGGGTGTGTGTTGTTTGAGAAGTGGATAGTGGATGCGAGCATCTTATATTTGTAGATGTGTATTGCAATTTCAAAGATTTGTTTGTGTTGTCCACATTCGTGTCACAACTGTTTTGTGCTGGGGTTGCTGATATCCACTCTCTCTGTTTTTTTGGGGGGTGTGGTTGGTTGGTGATTGTTGGTGGGGTGGTTGTGGTGTGTTTGTGGGTGTTGTTGTAAGTGTTTTAGGGCGTTCGGTGGATGCCTTGGTACCAGGAGCCGATGAAGGACGTGGTAGGCCGCGATAGTCCTCGGGGAGTTGTCAAACGAGCTGTGATCCGAGGGTGTCCGAATGGGGAAACCCAGCACGAGTTATGTCGTGTTACCGCCCGGTGAATGTATAGCCGGGTTGGAGGGAACGTGGGGAAGTGAAACATCTCAGTACCCACAGGAAGAGAAAACAATTGTGATTCCGTGAGTAGTGGCGAGCGAAAGCGGATGAGGCTAAACCATGCGTATGTGATACTCGGCAGGGGTTGTGCGTGTGGGGTTGTGGGAGTGTCGTTCTTCGTGCTGCCGTGCGGAGCGCCAGTAAGAAAATCTTTCGTTAGGTGAAGTGGCCTGGAATGGTCTGCCGTAGTGGGTGAGAGTCCCGTAACTGTAAGCGATTGGTCTGGTGTCGATGTGTCCCAAGTAGCAGCGGGCTCGTGGAATCTGCTGTGAATCTGCCGGGACCACCCGGTAAGCCTAAATACTCTCTGGTGACCGATAGCGGACTAGTACCGTGAGGGAAAGGTGAAAAGTACCCCGGGAGGGGAGTGAAATAGTACCTGAAACCGGACGCTTACAATCCGTCAGAGCCTTCCACATTTTGTGTGGTGGGGTGATGGCGTGCCTTTTGAAGAATGAGCCTGCGAGTTAGTGCTCAGTGGCGAGGTTAACCCGTGTGGGGTAGCCGTAGCGAAAGCGAGTCTGAATAGGGCGATATGAGTCGCTGGGTCTAGACCCGAAGCGGAGTGATCTACCCATGGCCAGTGTGAAGCGACGGTAAGACGTCGTGGAGGCGCGAACCCACTTCAGTTGAAAATGGAGGGGATGAGTTGTGGGTAGGGGTGAAAGGCCAATCAAACTCCGTGATAGCTGGTTCTCCCCGAAATGCATTTAGGTGCAGCGTCACGTGTTTCTTACTGGAGGTAGAGCTACTGGATGGCCGATGGGCCCTACTAGGTTACTGACGTCAGCCAAACTCCGAATGCCGGTAAGTGAGAGCGTGGCAGTGAGACTGCGGGGGATAAGCTTCGTAGTCGAGAGGGAAACAGCCCAGATCGCCGGCTAAGGCCCCTAAGCGTGTACTAAGTGGAAAAGGATGTGGGGTCGCGAAGACAACCAGGAGGTTGGCTTAGAAGCAGCCATCCTTGAAAGAGTGCGTAATAGCTCACTGGTCAAGTGATCCTGCGCCGACAATGTAGCGGGGCTCAAGTACACCGCCGAAGCCGCGGCACTCACACAATCATCGGTGATGTTTCTTCGGGAATGTTGTCTAGTGGTGTGGGTGGGTAGGGGAGCGTCCTGCATCCGTGGAAGCGCCGGAGTGATCCAGGTGTGGAGGGTGTGGGAGTGAGAATGCAGGCATGAGTAGCGAAAGACAAGTGAGAAACTTGTCCGCCGAATGACCAAGGGTTCCTGGGCCAGGTTAATCCGCCCAGGGTGAGTCGGGACCTAAGGCGAGGCCGACAGGCGTAGTCGATGGACAACGGGTTGATATTCCCGTACCCGTGCATCCGCGACCAATGGCGAATCATCTGTACTAACCACCCAAAAGCATCGTGTACTTTCTTCGGATTGTGTGCGGTGTGGCTGCGTGGGACCTTGGGTGTAGTAGTCAAGCGATGGGGTGACGCAGGAAGGTAGCTGGGCCAGTCAGTGGTTGTACTGGTGTAAGCCTGTAGAGCGAGGCATAGGTAAATCCGTGTCTCATATAGCTTGAGAGGTGATGCGTAGCCGTTGTGGCGAATTCAGTGATCCTATGCTGCCGAGAAAAGCCTCTAGTGAGTTGGTGCATGGCCCGTACCCCAAACCGACACAGGTGGTCAGGTAGAGAATACTAAGGCGATCGAGATAACTGTGGTTAAGGAACTCGGCAAATTGCCCCCGTAACTTCGGGAGAAGGGGGACCACTGCTGGTGATGAGTCGTGCACTCTGAGCTGGTGGTGGTCGCAGAGACCAGAGAGAAGCGACTGTTTACTAAAAACACAGGTCCGTGCGAAGTCGTAAGACGATGTATACGGACTGACGCCTGCCCGGTGCTGGAAGGTTAAGAGGACCGGTTAACCACCTTGTGTGGTGAAGCTGAGAATTTAAGCCCCAGTAAACGGCGGTGGTAACTATAACCATCCTAAGGTAGCGAAATTCCTTGTCGGGTAAGTTCCGACCTGCACGAATGGCGTAACGACTTCTCTGCTGTCTCAACCACAGACTCGGCGAAATTGCAGTACGAGTAAAGATGCTCGTTTCGCGCGGCAGGACGAAAAGACCCCGGGACCTTCACTATAGCTTGGTATTGGTGTTCGGTACGGTTTGTGTAGGATAGGTGGGAGACTGTGAAGCGGCCACGCTAGTGGTGGTGGAGTCGTTGTTGAAATACCACTCTGATCGTATTGGGCTTCTAACCTCGGACCCTGATCGGGTTCAGGGACAGTGCCTGGTGGGTAGTTTAACTGGGGCGGTTGCCTCCTAAAATGTAACGGAGGCGCCCAAAGGTTCCCTCAGCCTGGATGGCAATCAGGTGTTGAGTGTAAGTGCACAAGGGAGCTTGACTGTGAGACGTACATGTCGAGCAGGGACGAAAGTCGGGACTAGTGATCCGGCACCGGCAAGTGGAAGCGGTGTCGCTCAACGGATAAAAGGTACCCCGGGGATAACAGGCTGATCTTCCCCAAGAGTCCATATCGACGGGATGGTTTGGCACCTCGATGTCGGCTCGTCGCATCCTGGGGCTGGAGTAGGTCCCAAGGGTTGGGCTGTTCGCCCATTAAAGCGGCACGCGAGCTGGGTTTAGAACGTCGTGAGACAGTTCGGTCTCTATCCGCCGCGCGCGATTAGAAACTTGAGGAAACCTGTCCCTAGTACGAGAGGACCGGGACGGACGAACCTCTGGTGTGCCAGTTGTTCTACCAAGAGCACTGCTGGTTAGCTACGTTCGGAAGGGATAACCGCTGAAAGCATCTAAGCGGGAAGCCTGTTCCAAGATGAGGTTTCTCACCTGCCCTCGGGCAGGGTAAGGCCCCCTACAGACCATGGGGTTGATAGGCCAGAACTGTACGCATAGCAATATGTTCAGGTGACTGGTACTAATAGGCCGAGGACTTACTAACAACACTCACACACATTTACGTATTGTAAGAATGTATGTCGCATCCACTATCTACTTCTGAGGCCGCACACGCGATAACCTCATATTGTTTCGGTGGCTATAGCGGAGGGGAAACGCCCGGCCCCATTCCGAACCCGGAAGCTAAGCCCTCCAGCGCCGATGGTACTGCACCCTAACCAGTGTGGGAGAGTAGGACACCGCCGAACTAAACCCGAGTTAGAGCCCCCAACACCACGTGTTGGGGGCTCTA